>NZ_CP069396.1:2423571-3036428 GCF_016887565.1 Archangium violaceum | reverse complement strand
CGACGAGGACATCCGCTTCCACCTCGGCCGGAGGCTGGTGGACCAATGTCAGTGCTCCACTCGTCAACTCCTCCTGCACGTCCAACCCGATCCGCTTCGCCCGGGCGAGCAATGCGGCGGGAGGCTCGAAGAAGGAGACGAAGAGCGTCTTCTCCCCCCGGCGGGCCCCCTCCGCCGCGAAGTGCGCGGCGAGCAGCGTCTTGCCAATGCCCATGCTGCCCGCGAGCAGGGTGGTGCTCTGGACGGGCAGCCCGCCGTCCATCAGCCCGTCGAGCTCGGGCAGACCGAAGCCGGCCCGGTGGCGCTTCGGGACGAAGTCCTGTTCGGAGGGGACCTGGGTCTCGATGCGAGGGAAGATCTCCACGCCCTCGGTACCGATGCGCATGAGGTGCTCGCCGGGCAGGTGGGGCCGGCCGCGCAGCTTGACCACCTCCACCCGGCGCTGGCGGCGCGCGCCCCGCGTGTTCACCGACAGCGAGACGATGCCATCCACCGTCGTCGCTTCCGGCAGCGCCATCAGCTTCTCGAGGGGGTACTCGGTGGTGAAGAGCCCGACGCAGTCCGTCGCGGACAGCCCGATGCCCAGCTCGTACAGGAACTCGCGCAGCTTCGCCTCGTCCTGCCACAGGTCGCGGATGGCGCGCAGCCCGTCGATGAAGAGCAGCTTCGCGCCGCGCTCGCGGACGGTGTGCACCAGCAGGTCACGCGCCTCCTTGGCCCCCTTCTTCAGCGAGGCGTAGGTGCTCATGAGGAAGAGCTTCTCGCCCAGCAGCTCGCGGCGGAAGAAGGAGAAGCCGGAGAGCGCATCCACCAGCTTGTCGTGGGGCTCGGAGGTGACGGTGGAGATCACCACGGGCAACCCACGTGCGGCGGCGAGGAAGGCCACCTGGCTGCAGAGGATCGTCTTGCCGCAGCCAGGGTTGCCCGCGACGATGAGTGTCTGCCGACGGGGAATACCGCCGCCCAGCAGCACATCGAAGCTCGGGATACCGGTCTCCAGGCACTGCCGCCGGTTGCTGTCGTCCATCATGAGTGCTCGCTACGGTTGAGAAGTGACCACGCGAGCCCTGCCAGAGACGTGCCTTCATGGGGAGAAGAAATCCTTGGATGGGTGGCGCGCACTCCTCCCGTAACACGGGAAAAGCGTCTTTCCGCGAGCACTCGAAGGAGCACCAGCCCGAAGGTCACCTGGACAACCAAGCAACAGGTGGGGGAGCGGCTCCCCCACCCTTCAACCCCCTCACCCCTGCTCCAGCAGCAGCTTCAGCTCGCGGACGCGGCGGGTGATGTGGTCGCGGTCCAACCGGCGGAAGCTCTCGGGCAGCAGCTCGCGGCTGGTGCACTCCTGCACCGCCACCAGGTTCTGCAGCTCGATCTCCAGCGGGTAGCTGGGCGGCACGAAGTCCTCGAAGACGGCCTTGAGATCCTCCACCGTGGCCTGCTCGCGCCCCTGGGCCAGCGCGCGGAAGCGGGTGCGCACCAGCACCGCCTCCATGTCCGCGCCGCTCAGCTGGCGCGTCCCCGTCGGAATCAGCTCGCTCACCGAGGGTACGTCCAGCTTCAGGCCCGTCTTCTTCTGCATCACCCGGAAGAGCTCCTCCCGCTCCGCTTCCGTCTCCGGGTAGAAGAGCGCGAGGTGCTCCTCGGCGCGTCCCTGGCGCTTGAGGTCGATGGGCAGCAGGTCCGGCCGCGCCGTCATCAGGAACCAGACAATCTTGCCGCGGTACACCGTGTTGCCCATGAACGAGGCGATGGAGCCGAACACGCGGCTGCTCGTCCCCGAGTCCCCGCCCGAGTCCCGGTTGCCCAGGAAGGTGTCCGCCTCGTCCACCATCACCGCCACGGGCCAGAGCGCCTTGAGGAGATTGAAGATCTTCTCCAGGTTGGCCTCGGTGACGCCCTGCCACTGGCTGCGGAAGTTGAGGAACTTCACCACCGGGATGCCAATCTCCCCGGCGAAGCAGGACACCAGGAACGTCTTGCCCGTGCCCACCGGACCGCTCACGAGGTAGCCCATGGGCATCACCTCGATGCGGCCCTTCTTCAGCGCGTTGGCGGCGTTGCGCAGCATCTCCTTGGCCTTGCCGTGGCCCGCCACCGCGTCGAGCGTGTTGGACGGCTCGATGAACTCGAGCAGCCCGTGGCACTCGGCCTGGATGAGCTCCTTCTTCTTCTCCTTGAGCAGGTCGGAGGTGATCCGCACGCCGTGCTCGAGGGCCTCGGTGAGGACGCGGTCCAGGTTGATGCGCGACAGGCCCGCCGTCATCTTCGCCAGGCCGGCCAGCGGCACGTCCGACACCGCCGCCAGCTTCTTGCCCTCCAGCTTGTAGCGCACGTACTCCAGCCGCTCCTCCTCGGTGGGCAGGGGCAGCTCGATGGGCGCCACGTACGGGTTGCGCGTCAGGCGCTGCGACATGTCCGCCAGGTTCTCCGCCAGCAGCACCACGGACATGTCCCCCGCGAGGAATTGCGGGTCGTGCGCCCACTTATCCAGCGTGGCCAGCACGAAGCGGTCCTCGGCGGACAGGTGGCTCATCTCCCCGCCCGGCACCAGCGTCTCGGCGAAGTCGATGATGAGCGCCAGCGACTTGCCCTCGCTCACGCGCATCCGCAGGAAGTTCTCCAGAATCTGCAGCGCCCGGGCCGGATCCCTCGGCAGGCTCTTGGCGTAGTCCGTGCCGTAGAGCGCGTCGTAGCCGGCCATCGTCCGCTGCAGCTCCTTCTGCGTCTCCGGAGACGAGGAGCGGATGCCCGACGAGCGGTCATAGAAGAGGACGTGGTCGCGCCCGCCGAACAGCTCATCGGAGAGGAACGTGCGCAGGGTGCCGAAGCCCCGGCTGCCGTCCTCCTGGGTGGTGGGCTGCAGGTCCCTCACCGCTCCATAGAGGAGGAAGGTGCTGACGGTCTTCGTGTAGTACTTCTGGGCCAGCTTGCGGGCCCAGCCGGGCAGCTCCGCGAGCGGATCCGCCGGGTCGGCCTTGCGTGACTTGGTCACGGACACACCCCTCCAGCCCCCTCGGGGGGGCACTCGCGCCCGCCCCAACCGGACGGGCGCCTGTCTGAATCCTCTTCAGCGGCAGCCGCGCTGCTTCTTCAACCGCTCCTTCACCGAACCCACGGCGGGAGCCACGGCCACGTTCGCATCCTCGTGGCAGCGCAGCTTGAGGCTCACCTGCTTCACGCTGGTCGGCAGCCGCACCCTGGCCGGCGTCGTGCGGCCCAGGTCCTGACCCTCCACGAAGATGGCGGCCCCGGCGGGCACGGACTGCACCTCCACCTCGTAGCCCTCCGGCTCGAGCTTGAGCTGCACGTCCATGGGCTTGTCGCCCGCGGGCAGGTTGATGCGCTTGTCCATCGACTTGAAGCCCGGGGCACTGGCCGACACCACCACCTCGGTCTCCGCCGGCACCTCGCCGATGTAGGTCGAGCTGCTGCCCTTCTCACGCACCACCTTGCCGTCCACCTTCAGCTCGGCATCCGAGGGCTGGGTGACGACCACCACGCGCGCCTGTTGCACCTCGCGCTGGAGCTTCACCTCCAGCGACGTGGGCGTCATGCCGGGGGCGATCTCCATCTGCTGGGTGAAGGGCTTGTAGCCCGCGGCGCTCACCAACACCAGGGCGGGGCCAGCCGGCACCTCCTGGAGGATGGGCCCGGACTTGGGCACGTTCAGGTCCTGCCCGCTGACATTCACCCGGACGTCCCGCGCATCGGCGGGCAGGTTCACCAGGATGTAGCCCTTCTTGGGCTCGGGCTTCATCGCGAGGAAGCCCACCACGATCAGCAACAGCACCACCAGGGCGCCGAGCCCCGCGATGAGCGGCAGGCGGTTGGGCGCGGCCGCGACGGGAGCCGGGGCCCGATCCGCCGGCCGTGGAGAGCCGGGGGGCGGTCTGGCCGCGACGGCCGGAGAGGTCGGTGCCTCCACCTCCTCTTCCTCTTGCGGCTCCACCCTGGGAGCCACGGGCGGCACGGGCAGCGGCGCGAACGAGGGGCGGCCCGGCACGGTGGGAACCGGCTGCGAGGGCCGGGCCACGCCCGGGGAGTCGGCCGACGGATCCGGCCGGACGATGCGCGGCAGCCCATCCATCGTGTTGCGGCCCTGACGGGCCACGGTGGTGCTCTCCGCGGAGGCGGACGCGAGCGTCGGGGCACGCGCCGGGGCCGGAGTCACGGTCACCGGCTGCGACATCCGCGCGCCGGGGACACGCTGCGCCGGCTGCTCGTCGATGACGAGCGGGCGAGGCACCTCCACCGGCGTCACCGTGCGTCCGGGACCCACCATCCCCGGCTGGGTGGTCGGCTCGTCCTCGAAGTACTCGGAGCTGTTCACCACCATCGTCGCCCCGGACTCCTCCTCCGGTGCCGGGGGCTTCGGTGCGGGAGGGGCGGCCGTCAGCTTGGGCAGGGCGCCGAGCGTGGGAGAGCGGCGCACGCCTCCGGCGCCAACGGGGGGCGCGGGCGGCTCCATGGGCGGCTGGCTCGGCACCGGCGCGCTGACCGGCTGTGGCGGCGGGGCCGAGGACGCACCACTGAAACCCATCTCGATGGCGGCCATCATCCCCTCGGGGGGCTTGATGTCCGCGTACTCCTGCAACCGCAGCTTCTCGCGCTCCACGTCCTCGGCGAAGGTGGACTTCATGTACTGCATGAGGTCCTTGCGGCCGAAGATGGACTCCGAGGTGATGAGGAAGCGCTGCAGGTCGTCGCCCAGCTCGTTGGCGTACTGGTAGCGCTCGTCCACGTCGCGCGCGAGCGCCTTGAGGACGATCTTCTCCAGCGCCTCGGGGATGCGCCGGTTGTAGGTGGAGGGCGGCGGCACCTCGGCCTTGCGCACCTTCTCCAGCACGCTGAAGTCGCTGTCGCCCACGAAGAGCCGCTCGCCGGTGAGCATCTCGTAGAGACACACGCCGATGGCGAAGATGTCGGAGCGGCGGTCCAGCGGCATGCCGCGGATCTGCTCCGGGCTCATGTAGCCGAACTTGCCCTTGAGGATGCCGGCCTGCGTCTTGGTGGCCTTGCCCGCCGCCTTGGCGATACCGAAGTCGATGACCTTGACCTCGCCCTCGAAGGAGAGGAGGACGTTCTGGGGCGAGATGTCGCGGTGGACGATGTTGAGATCGCGACCCAGGTTGTCCTTCTTGCGGTGGGCGTAGTCGAGGCCCTCGCACATCTTGGCCACCACGAAGGCCACCAGCGGCACGGGAGCGGGCTCACCCTTCTTCCGGCACCGGTCGAAGATGGCCCGCATGTCCTTGCCGGGGATGTACTCCATCGCGATGAAGTAGCTGTTGGAGATCTGCCCCAGCTCGTAGATCTGCGCGACGTTGGCGTGGTTCAGCTGGACGCTGATCTTCGCCTCGTCGATGAACATCGAGATGAACTCGTCGTCCTCGGCGATGTTCGGGAGGATGCGCTTGATGGCGACGAGGCGCTCGAAACCTCCCGCGCCGAACATCTTTCCGCGCCACACCTCCGCCATGCCGCCGATGTTGATGCGGTCGAGAAGGAGGTATTTCCCAAACGGAATGGGCTGCCGCTTCGGTTGAGTGGTCGTCACGGGCGTACGTGGCTCGGTGTTTGGAGGCCGAGCCTATCGACCGCCCCTCCATAGGGTCAACCATGGGGTCGTCTCCGGAGGCGGACCTCGCCCAGGCGCTCCCCCCGTGGTTCTCAGGGGTTGGGGGCCGGAGCCACTTCCCCGGCGTCTGTGGACTCCGGGGCAACATCGGCGGCCGGAGTCCCCGGTGGCTCCCGGAAAGGCTCCGACTCCTCCCCTTCCTCTGGGGGTGTGGGTTGGACGATCCCCACGTGCGGCTCACCGTCCTCGGACACCACCGCGGGCAGGCCGAAGCGCTCGCCCGCCGGCAGGCCGACCAGGGTGATCCAGGCATGTGCGTCCCCGGGCGCCACGCAGTAGATGAACGTCCCCACGGTCAGACCAGGGGCCTCCCGGACGGGCCCCTGGCAGTTCGACCGGACCTGGAGCGACCAGGAGGGAGCGCGCGCCCCTCGCACGAGGTAGGGCGGCTGGCCCATGTCCGCCACCAGGCGCCGCAGCACCTCCGGGTTCGAGGGCACGGTGCGGCCGTTGCTCAGGGCCTGGGCCTGCTCCTGGAGGTGGCGCAGCGACAGGACGGCCACGTCCTCGGAGCGCAGCGGGACCTGGCTCTCCACGAGCACCAGGTCGAGGAAGAGCGCGCCCACCAGGACGATGGGCAGCAGCCGGTAGCCCTTGAAGTCCTCGCCCCGCCCGCGCAGGACGCCCCAGACGACCACCCCGAGCGCCCCCGTCGTGACGGCCAGCACCACGGCGGGCCACACCAGCGGAGGAAGCGCGAGGAAGGCGGATACCTCGGCGCTCCGGGCGCGCAGGGCGTCGCTCAGGTCTCCCCCGTAGAGCCAGGCGAGGACCAGCAGGCAGACGACGTTGGCGAGGAGCGTCTTGGTCTTGGGCAGCGTCATCCGGCGAGCGTGCGTGCGGGGTCGGTGGCGGCGGCGCGGTGACTGGGGAACCAGGCGCCGGCCACCGCGGCGAGCAGTCCGAGCACCACCCCGCCCACCACCACGGGCCAGGGGAAGGAGAAGAAGCTCTCGGGCTTGAAGGGGAACTGTGGGAGGTAGGAGGACGCGAGCCTGTCCACGACCAGTGCAAGGACGATCGCGGCGAGCGTGCCCAGGAGCCCCCCGGCCAGCCCCACCACGCCAGCCTCGGCGAGGACGATGTTGCGCACGTCCGAGCGCGAGGCGCCCACCGCCTGCATGACACCAATCTCCTTGGCGCGTGCGCGCACCGAGGCGCTCAGGGCGTGGGCGATGTTCACCGCCGCGAGCACGCAGATGAGGATGGAGAGCAGCGCCAGCGCGGACGTGGTGAGGGCCACCGCCGCGCCCACGTTCTCCGCGAGCCGCCGCTCCTGGTCGTCGATCTCCAGACCCATCTCCTTCACCGCCTCCACGAGGCCCGGCACGGCACCGGGGCTGGAGGCCACCAGGGTGACGCCGGAGTACGTCTCCGTGTCCTGGCCCATCTCGCGATTGAGGCGGATGGCCGCGTCCAGGGGAATGGTGACGCCCGCGAGCAGCGCCCGGTCGGAGGCGCCCACCACCTGCACCTGGGAGGAGATGACGGGGGCTCCCGGCAGCGGGGCGGACACGTAGGAGCGGTTGAAGTCCACCGGGAAGGTGAAGCCGACGAGCATCTCCGGCGCGAGCCTCGGCAGCTTGCGGGCCGGGGCGAAGGTGTTGTTGTAGATCTCCAACAGCCGCGTGGAGATGAGACCCGGGAGGGGCTGACCCGGCCCCGGGTCCACGAACTTGTTCATCCGCACGTCGCCCTCGACGAGGCCGGGGTCCACCCCCACAGCGAGGACATCCACGCCCATGCGCAGCTTGCGGCCGAAGAAGTCACCGTCGTAGCGGCTCGCCGCGGGGGCGCGCACGTTCATCTTCCGGTACAGCGTCTCCACTTCGGGCAGCGCCTGGAGGCGCTCCACCATGACGGTGTCCAGCTTGCCGCCCCCGAGGAACGAGCCGAGCGACACGGCCGGAGGCACCACGTCCACCAGCCGCGCGTCCGCGGGGAAGACGCGCTCGCGGATGACGCGGCCCACCCCCAGACCCAGACCCAGGAAGAAGACGAGCGCCCCCACGCCCATGGCCACGCCGAAGGCGGAGAAGAACGCCCCCCGCCGCTCGCGCACGAGGCTCTGGCGCACCAGCTGGGACAGCGCCGCCAGCCTCATGACGCACCTCCCGCGAGCGCCGGCTGGGACTCCTCGACGAGCCGGCCCTCCTTGAGGCGCAGCACGCGCCTGGCCGCCGAACTCATCCGCTCCTCGTGGGTGACGGTGAGCAGGGTGAGGCCCTCGCGGTGCAGCTCCTGGAAGAGCGAGATGACCCCAGCGCCGGTGGCGGCATCGAGGTTGCCGGTGGGCTCGTCACAGAGGAGGAGCCTGGGCCCGGTGAAGAGGGCGCGGGCGATGGCCACGCGCTGGCGCTCGCCGCCGGAGAGCCGTATCGGAGCGCGGTCCTTCTTGGCCAGCAGCCCCACCCGGTCGAGCAGGGACTCGGCGCGCTTGCGGGCCTCGAGGCTCACCGGGCCGAAGTGCGAGGGCATCAGCACGTTCTCCACCGCGGACAGGTTGGGGATGAGGTGGAAGGACTGGAAGACGAAGCCCACGTGCTGGTTGCGGAAGCGCGCGAGCTCCTTGTCCTTCAGGCCGGACAGCTTCACACCGGCCACCTCCGCCTCGCCCTGGTAGTGCACGTCCAGGCCGCCCAGCAGGTGCAGCAGCGTGGACTTGCCACTGCCGGAAGGGCCGACCACGGCGACGAAGTCACCGTCCGCCACGTCGAGTGAGAGGCCATCGAGGACACGCACCTCGGTGCCGTCCCCATCCCTGTACTGCTTGACGATGTCGCGAGCGCGTATCAATGGGGTGCCAACCAGAGGGTGAGCTCGGCTTGCAGGGCCTTCTCCTTCTCGGAGAGGCCCAGCGTCACCGCGCGTAGGTCATCCGTGGCGTCCAGCCAGCGAACGGTGGTCGCCTTGATGGCGAAGCCGCCGATGCCCCAGGCCTCGGAGGGGAGCGCCTTCACGGCGTCGGAGAGGCGCCGCAGGTCCACCACCGCGCCCAGCACGGGACCCTGGAGCACCCCACGCAGGTCCTCGGCCACGGGGATGTTGCCGGCGGGGCCCTGGAGCTTCGTGAGCGCCGCCTCGAGACGGGACTGGGGCGCGGCGAGCGTCAGCTTGTCCCCCACCGCTGCGAAGTGAGCGCCCTCGCCCTGGCGGTAGGAGGTCAGGTAGACGCGCTGGCCGGCGAGGTCCGAGGGCTTCACCTCGGCGCCGAAGCGAGGGGCGATGGCGGGCAGCTTCTCGAGGGTGGCGGGGAAGCTGGTGGTGTCCTTCGCCTCGCCCACCACCACGAGGTGCACGTAGCGGAAGGGGTTGGTGCGCCGAGGGTCCAGCGAGGGCATGCCCCCGGTGAGTTGCACGGTGGGAGCCAGGGCCACGCCCGCGACGAGGCCCGGCTTCAACTTGTCGAGCACCTCGCCCTTGACGTCGAAGCCGCTCTCCTGCACGGCGCGGGTGACGTAGGAGCCGGCGAGGTAGGGCCAGATGCCGTTGAGCTGCGAGGGGTCTCCCCGGTAGCGCGCCACGAGGAAGCTGTCCTCCGGCAAATAGCCGAGCAGCTCCGGGGCCTGCTGCGGGACGAGCGCGGAGAGGGAGGCCTGGGTGTCCGGCCAGGGCGAGTCCATGCGCAGCGTCACCGCGCGCTCGCCGAGCGAGCCCGTCACGGTGACGGACTGGGTGGTGCCGGCCGGGACGAGGAAGCCGACGCCGCCGGGGAGGAAGGCATAGAAGTCGCGCTCGGCGGGGAGCCGCTTGAGGGAGGCGGAGAGGAGGGGCTCCTCCGCGAGCGACTTGTCGGCGGGCAGCGTGGCGTAGCCGGAGAGCTGGGCCACCATGGGGCCGGCGCCCAGCAGGGCGTAGCCGTCGGTGAAGAGGAGGCCGAGCGAGGGCTGCTGCGCGCCGGGCCGGCTGAAGCTGACGAGGGTGCCACCGGGGCTCTTCTGCTCGGCGCGCTGAGAGGCCCCGAGACGGTCGCGAGCGAGTTTGGCGAAGGTCTCCGTGAGGGTCTTCTCGTCCTTCACGCCGAGCACGGAGAAGGCCTGGCCGCCGCTGAGCAGGGCCACACCGGCGCCCCGGGCGGGGTCGATGCCAGCGGCCTCTATTGCCTGACGGTTACGCAGGTCCACGCCCACCTGGCGCATGACACTGGAGACATAGGCCTCGGCGGACTGGGCGTTCTGGAGCTGGGCGACGAAGTTGGCCAGCTTGAGGTTCTGGAAGCGGGCGAGCTTTTCGCCGAGAGCGCCGAGATCTGGAACGACGAGGGCGGCCTGGGCGCCGCGAGGAAGGAAGCGGGCGGGGTCTCTCGTCTTCGTCCCGAGCGCGCCCTGCTTCTCGCCGCAGCGGGAACAGCCGGCGAACACGAGCAACAGGAGCAGGAGCCAGGGTGAGGCGCGGCGGAGCATAGGAACGGGAGTGCAGACGGCCCAGGGCCCGGAGTCAAATTCATTCGTACGGCGGGCACCGGCCACCCGTCCAGGGGCTGACCTTGCCCCACCGGGATTCGCACTGGGAGCATGGGTGATCGACCCATGCCCGGGCAAGTCCAAGGAGGCGGCGACTCTCACAGGGAGGCACGACACACCATGTACGAATCCATGACGCGCGGGGCTGGCCTGCTGGCGGCACTCGTGCTGTTGCTCCTGGGCACGGCGGCGGAGGCCACCACAGTCCGGGTCCACTACGACGTCGGCTACGGCAACCGCATCACGATACGAGGCAGCAAGACCCCCCTGTCCTGGACCACTGGCACCAACGCCACCTGGACCACGGGCAACATCTGGACGCTGACCTGGGCGAACACCGTGGGCGACGTGGAGCTCAAACCTCTCGTCAACGACGTGACCTGGTCCACCGGCGCCAACTACCTCATCAAGGCCGGTGCCACGGTGGACCTCTACCCCTTCTTCGGCGCGGCCTCGGGGCGGCTGCAGTACGTCTACAACATCTCCTCGCCGCAACTCGGCAACACGCGCCACCTCGCCATCTACCTTCCCCCGAGCTACTCGGAGAACCCGCTCAAGCGCTACCCGGTGCTGTACGCGCACGACGGTCAGAACCTCTTCGATCCCTCCACCGCCTTTGGCGGCGTCGAGTGGCGCATGGACGAGACGACCAACGCGCTCATCGGCAACGGCTCGATGGACGAGGTCATCATCGTGGGCATCTACAATGGTGGCTCGAACCGCATCTATGAGTACACGCCCTGCTGCGATCCGCAGTATGGCGGAGGGGGCGCGGACAAGTACGAGCGCTTCATCCTCGACACGGTGAAGCCGTACATCGACCAGAACTACCGGACGCTGACGACGAAGACGAACACGGCGCTCATCGGCTCGTCACTGGGAGGGCTGGTGTCGTTCTACATCGGGAGGCGCAACCCGGCGGTCTTCGGGAAGCTGGCGGCGATGTCGAGCTCATTCTGGTGGAACAACCAGGCGCTGACGCAGCAGGTGGAGGCGACCACCACGAAGGTAGCGGTGAACATCTACATCGACGCGGGGACGAACGGCGACGGCCTGACGGAGACGACGCGGATGAGGGACGCGCTGGTAGCGGACGGGTACGTACAGGGAAAGGATCTGTACTCCTACGTGGCGCAGGGAGCGGGGCACAACGAGGCCTCATGGGCGGCGCGACTCAACATCCCGCTGACCTACCTGTTCCCGTGGCAGAGCACGGTCTACTGAGTCCCCACCCCTCTCCCTTCGGGAGAGGGAAAGGGTGAGGGTAGCGAAGCCCTGGGGTTCAACCCTCTCCCTCTGGGAGAGGGACGGGGTGAGGGTCTGGCGAATCCCAGGGTTGAACCCTACTCGCCCTGGACATCCCGTCGCAGGTCCGGAGCCACGTCCTGTCCGGCCAGGGCGCTCTGGACGGCGGCGCGCTCGTGCGGAGCACCCCGGGACAGTTCCATGACGAGTTCCTTGAGCGCGGCGTTCGGCCGGGAGTGCTTGCGATGGAGGGAGAACCCCTTGACGAACCAGAGGGCCGCGGTGCCGACGTCCCCCTGCTGACGAGCAACCTTACCGAGCTGCGTCATGGCGCGAACCTGTGAGCCCTCGGGGAGGCGGGGGAAGACGGCCTCGAGCCGACTCCGAGCCTCATCCAGACGGCCATCGAGGCGATCGAGCCAGGCGAGCTCGAGCGCGGACTCCAGGACCGGACTGGCCTCCAAAAGCCCGCGGGCCTCATCCCGCCTGCCCAGCTCGGCGAGGACGACGGCGCGCTCCAGGCGCAGATCCTCCCGGTCGGGAGTCTGGTCGAGCAGCTCGTCGAGGACGGCGAGGGCCTCCGCCCAGCGCGCACGGTAGAGGAACGATTGAAGGAGGTACTCGCGCTGCCTGCGGGGTTCCAGGTCCGAGACATAGCGGATGTCGAAGCGCCGCTCCGCATAGTGAAAGGCGACGGAGTAACCCGCGCCGCACGCGATGCACACGGCGCGCCCATCACACGAGGCCGCGCACCCCATCAACAGCGAGAGCCCGGCCCCGCAGCCCTCGCAGGTGCGAGGCTCTTCCGAGACGAAGTGGGCCTCGGGCGGGTTGACATGGTCGCGGACCATGGCCGCGCGAAAACCATCATCGCGGCAGTCATAGGAGCGGCAGACGAGGGGGCGCTTGTCCCAGGCACCACAGGCGGTGGTCTTCTCGTCGAAGTAGAAGCAGTGACCCGAAGGAGCCTTCTTGAGGACATCGAGGAAGGGAGGCTGGGGAAGGAGTCCCTCGTCGAGGTCCTCCTGGGCCATCATCACGAGGAAGTGGCGGCAACACAGCTCGTTGCAGGCCACCTGCTGCTTGAGGGCCATGCACGGCGTGCACGAGTTGGTGTACTCGCGCTTCGGCTTGTCTCCCATGTAGCGGCGCAGCATCGGGACCCCTTCGACGAGACGGAAAGGCCCGCAGCCTATCAGGAGTGACCGCCGGAAGGAGGGTCACCAGATGTTATCGGTAAAGAGGCAGTGGAGGAGTTGCACCTTTCCGAAGTCGGTGTTGCCGACCTGGAGGTCCGGCACGGGGGTGAAGAGAATCTCATTGGGCAACCGGACGGTCCCGAACGAGTCACGCACGAGCGCATCCAGCTTCGCTTCGAGAGATTGGAACTCAGGTGGAAACGGAGGGAACCACACCTGGGAAGTTGTCTCCTCTTCGCCCAAATCCATCTCTTGGGAAGCATGGAGGATATGTACTGGAGCCAGGATGCTCGTAAACACCACGATGGCATTCCTCGTGCGATCGGACTTCTGCGTGTCCGGCAAATAAACCCGGACGCGACGGCTCGGGTCGTAGAGCAGGCCAGGCAACTCCCACTGCACACATCCAGGGAGTTGCTCGCGAATGCGCTGCCGGAATCCCTTCCAAGCCGAGTCATCTGTCTGGGCCGACAGGCGCGCAGCGGTCAATCGTCGGTATTCCTCGCTCTCCCTATGTCGCGGATCATCGCCATGAATCCCCGCTGGGTAGTACCGGTGCACGAGGTCGACGAGTGCACCTGCTGAGAACCGCGCATCCATGACGTCTTGCATCTCAATCCTCAGGAAAGGATTTGGGTTCGATACCCAGCGTGAGGAACTTCGTCACCCTGACACCAAAGAGGCTCCGCTCCAGCAGACGCCTCGTCTCATCCCTGAACTGATTGCAGGCAAGAACGGAAACCGTCTCATTCCCACGCAGCACAAGTTGAGCCGCCGCATCCGAGGCCTGCGCTGACTTACGCTGCGCGAGCGAATCCGTCAGGGAGCGCTTCCAGTTCTCAAGGGGGATTCCAATTTCGAGATCACACCAGGCCTGCAATGGTTTGTACCGCGAGACCCGGGCCAACAGGATGTTGACCTGAGCCACCTTCCACCCACCTGGCAGTGGCCCCTCGTTGGACACAATCTCGTGGAACTCGAAAGCAGACGGAGGAATGTGTCCGCCGGATGCGGTCGCGCACGCATCCAAGAGGAGCGCCATCGCCCCGGCGAGAAGCAATCGCCCCAGGACCCTCCCATGCATGGTGCCTCCGTGACTCCGTGAGCCGGAACCCTCGAAAGCCAGTATGCGGAGAGTCACCGAGGCCCTGAAACGGCCCATGTCGCGCGGTGTCCCCTACCGCACGCGCGTGCCGTGCGGCAGCGGGCCCGAGGTCTCCTCGGTGAAGTCGAGGAAGCGCTCCATCTCGCGCACCGTCTCGTCCGTGGCGTGCGCCTCGGCGCTGAGCGCATCCAGCTGCCGGTTGACGGTCTCCGGGTCTCGGATGGCGATGGACTGCTCGTGCGTCAGCCGCATCAGGTCCTCGATGCTCGCCAGTTGGTGGCTCACCACCTCGCGGCTCTCACTCGCCTGCTCGAAGCGCGCCAGCCTCCGCTTCAGGATGTCCAGCCGCTTCTCCTTCACGTCCTTCAGCCGTGGATTCGCCTCCTGCGCCACCTCCGCCTCCAGCAGGCGCACCTCCTTCTCCAGCGACTGCCGCTCCGCCGAGTTGAGGTACGTGCGGTACTGGTTCAGCGTGGAGATGAGCCGCAGGAATGACGTCAGCAGCGTGTCCAGCCGCTGCTCGCTGCTCGCCGACAGCACCCGCCCGCCGGGCAGCTTCGCGTAGTTGGCGAGGATCTTCTCCTTCAGCCCCACCAGCACCTGGTAGTGCTCGCGCTGCGAGGGCGCCAGATCCGCCAGCAGCGACTCCATCTGCTGCCGTGCCGCCTCCTCGTCCTTCGCTCCCGGCTGGCTCGCGCGCACCGCGCGCTGGAAGCGCTTCGAGGAGATCGCCACCCCCAGGTACACGCCCTCCACCCCGAGCGCCACCAGCGACGGCAGCAGCTCTCCCGTCATGGCGGAGGACGCTCCGGCGGTCAGCAGTCCCACCAGGTTGGCGGGCATCAGGAAGGCGGCCTTCAGGAAGTTCGGAGTGCGGGCCACGGAAGTCCTCGCCAGGGAGGCGCCTCGCGGACAGAGGGCTCAGGGCCCTCGCGCCTCCGACACGTATTTCAGCGCTCCGAGGTCGCGGGTGTCCTCGGCCGGCACAACCGCCGCCGTGCGCTTGATCTTTCGATAGAGCGCCGAGGCGCTCTGGAAAAGCTCGTCATAGGTGACGGGCGCCTCGCCGGAAAGCCCGAAGAAGGCCCGATTGTCCGCCAGTGTCGCCGGAGGCGCGCTGCGGATGGCCTCGGTGGGGTCACCCAGGTAGGGCGCCACCTCGCCCAACAGCCGCGCGCCGGGCCCCGGGTCCTTCAGGACGGCGCCGCTCGCGTCCAGCAGCCCACGAATCAGCCGGCGCACCGCGTCCGGATAGCGCGCGGCGTAGTCCCCCCGCGTCACCAGCACCGTGGCCAGCAGGTGCGGCGCATCCGCCGTGGTGGCCAGCACCGCGCCGCCCCTGTCCCGCGCGGCCAGCTCCACGTCGCCCCACAGCCCCGCCACCGCGTCCGCCCGGCCCTCGCGCAACGCCCGGCCCGCGTCCAGCGTGGAGGGCAGGTCCACCCACCGCACGTCCGCCATGCGCAGGCCCGCGCGCGACAGCACCCACAGCGTGAAGTAGTACGAGGAGCTCGTGGGGTACACCCCCAGCCGCTTGCCTCGCAGCGAGGCCAGGTCCGGCACTCCCACCGCCGCCAGCGCCTCCTGCCCCCGGCTGCGCCCCAGCAACATCACCGTGCGTGGCGCCGCGTCCCGCAGCGACGGCATCCACGCCGCCAGCCGGTCCACCGAGATGGCCGCCATGTCCACGCCACCGTGCTCGGCCCCCACCGACAGCGCCTGCCGCAGCTCCTCCTCGGTGGGGAAGACGACGGCGCGCGCGTCCATGGCGTACGCCGTCTTCAGCACGCCCTGCGCCGCGCCCGGCGGAGGCCCGGGGTTGTCCAGCGTCGAGGCCCCTCCGGTGGCCAGCAGCAGCGCCGCCGCCGAGCCACGCGCGGTGAAGCCGATGAGCGTGGGCCGCAGCGGCACCGAGGCCACGTCCGCCACCGGTGCCGCCACTCCCGCGGGGAAGTCTCCCGGAGACAGGCGCACGGCCTCCTTCGCCGCCGGGAAGAAGCGCGCCTGCAGCCGATCCAGGTACCCCAGCCGCGAGGCCAGCAGGTACCCCACCGCCAGGACACACAGGCCGACGAACGGGGTGAGGCCGGGTCCGCGTTGCACTGCCATCAGAGCGGCCTCCTCCGTCCCACGGGACTACTTGATCTCCACCTTCTTGCCGATGGTCTTCTCGGTGCCACCACCGACCTCGGAGACCGGCGCGGGGCTGTCCAGGCCCATCTCCATCTTCATCTGCTTGACCAGGTCCATGGCCTGGAGGCGCTCGGCGTCCTCCTCGATCTGCACGGCCTGGTGGTCCACCGACTCGAGCGCCATCTGCATGCGCGCCTCGTTGACGGCGGCCTTCTCCTGGACCTTGCGCAGCATCTCGTCGTGCGTCTGGTCGATGCCGGCGACGGTGAAGGACTCCATCGCGTCGGCCACCTTGGACTGCCACTGGGCGCGGCGCGCGTCGCGGATGGCGTTCATCGCCTCCTGCGTCTTCTTCTCCTTCTCGCGCATGAAGACCTTCTTCAGGTTCAGCGCCTTCTCGTACGCCTGCTTCGCCGTGGCCAGCTGCAGCTCGTTGCGCTCCAGCGCCCCCTTCTCCGTCTGCAGCTTGGTGGCGTACTGCGCCGCCAGGTCATCCCGGCCCGCCTGGATGGCCGCCTTCACCTTGGCCGTCAGCTCCCGGATGTCCTGGTTGTACTTCGCGTTCTCCTTCTCCAGCAGCGTCACGTTCGCCCGCACCATGGCGATGGACTCGTTCATCTTCGGGACCTGATCGTTCAGGTCACGCACGTTCTGCTCGAGGATGAGCTCAGGATCCTCGATGGAGGAGACGAAGAAACCGAAGAAGCTCCGCATTGCCCTTCTGAATCGATGCCACATGGCGGCTGACTACCTCCTCCCAAAATCGAGTCCCACGACCTTACACCAACCCACCGTCTTTCCACGTATGGCGTATGCCACGGATCTACGCTCGGCGAACGGTGGTGATTGCCAGCCGACGCCCGGGGGGCCCTCCCAGGCTCGCTCGGAGTGCGAGCGACCCCTACCCGCGAGGCGGGCGCGGCCTCACCGGCGGGTCCGGGAGGCGATACGCCCGGCGTGCTGGCGGGCACTGGAGGCCACGGAGGCCGCATCCAGGGTGAGCAGGACGCGGTCCTTGAGGACGAGCTTCCCGTCGATGAGCACGTGCACCACGTCGCGGGACTGGGCGGAGTAGACGAGCGGCGAGAGCACGTCCCGGGGGTCGGACGGAGTGGAGTGCAGGTCGGAGAGGTCCACCACGGTGATGTCCGCGCGCTTGCCCTCCTCCAGCGAGCCCACCTCCGCCTCCAGGCCCAGCGCGCGAGCGCCGCCGAGCGTGGCCATCTCCAGCACGCGCTCCGGAGGCATGCCCCGGGGCCCCACCCGTGGCTTGTGCAGCAGCGCCGCCAGCCGCATCTCCACGAACATGTCCAGGTTGTTGTTGCAGGGCGCGCCGTCCGCGCCGAGGCACACCGTCACTCCCGCGTCCAGCAGCTCGGGCACCGGGGCGATGCCCGAGGCCAGCTTGAGGTTGGAGCCGGGGCAGTGACACACCACCGTGCGCGAGTCCCGCAGCAGGCCCCGCTCCTCCTCGGTGGGCCACACGCAGTGGGCCAGCGTCACGTGCGGGCCCGTGAGGCCCAGCTCGTGGAAATACGCGATGTTGTCGCGGCCCACCCGCTCGCGCACCACGTCGCACTCGGTGCGGTTCTCGCTGGCGTGGGTGTGGATGCGCACGCCCTTCTCCCGGGCCAGGCGCGCCACTTCCTTCAGCAGCTTCTCCGTGCAGGAGAGCACGAAGCGCGGCGCGAAGGCGTAGCGCAGCCGGCCTCCGTGGGTGCCGTGCCAGCGCTCCAGCAGCGCCAGGCTCTCCGCCAGTGAGGCCTCCGTGGACTCGTGCAGGCCGGTGGGCACGTCGGAGGCGTCCATCATCGCCTTGCCGCCGGTGAGCCGGAAGCCGCAGTCCCGGGCGGACTCGAAGACGGTGTCGTAGTGGCGCACCGTGCCCATGTCGAGCGCGGCCGTGGCCCCCGAGCGGATGAGCTCGGCGAAGGTGAGGTCCGCCGAGGCCCTCAGCGAGTCCGCGTCGTGCCCGGCCTCGAAGGGCCAGATGCGCTCGCGCAGCCAGTCCAGCAGTTCCAGCCCGTCCGCGCGGTTGCGAAAGAGCGTCTGGCAGGCGTGCAGGTGCCCATGGATGAAGCCGGGCAGTACCACCTTGCCGGTGACGTCCAGCACGCGCAGGCCCGCGCCTCGCGTGCGGATGTTCCGCCCCAACCGGGCGATGCGCCCATCCTGGATGAGGACATCGGCTTCCGCGAGCACCTCGCGCTCACGGTTCATGGTGACGATCAGGCCGTTGGTCAGGAGCAGGTCCACGGTCCGCCGGGTCTTATCACGGACCGCCGCCCCCACCGGCCCGGGGCTTCGTCCTGAATCCGACACGACACTCCCCCCAGGCGCGTAATATTTGTAAATAAATTACTTTCTGAAAAAATTGACAGACCGGTTCTCTCCCAGCAAAACGCGCACCCAGTAGTAAATCTTTACCCCGGGAGAAGAGCCCATGAAGAGACTGATACCCTGTCTTGTCACGGTGGCGTGTACCGCGGTGCTCACGGAGGCGGCGCCGGTCCAGGCCGCCACGCAGCAAGCCCAGGCCAGCAGCGCCATCCTCGTGCAGGGCTTCCACTGGAACTCCGCCAGCGCCACGAGCCCGAACTGGTACGGCGTCCTTTCCAGCAAGGCGTCGGACCTGGGAGCCATGGGGTTCACGCACGTGTGGTTCCCGCCGCCGAGCGACTCGGCGGCCAAGGAAGGCTATCTGCCCCGGCAGCTCAACGTCCTCAATTCGAGCTATGGCAGCGAGACCGACCTGAAGAACGCCATCACCGCCTTCAACAACAGCGGGGTGAAGGTCGTGGCGGACGTCGTCATCAACCACCGGGTAGGCACCGCCAACTGGGCCGACTTCACCAACCCCAGCTGGGGCAGCTACGCGGTGACGTCCAACGATGAGTGGGGCCAGGGCACGGGGGCCGTGGACTCGGGCGATGGCTACGGCGCCGCGCGCGACCTGGACCACAGCAACTCGGTGGTGCAGGGAGACCTCAAGAACTGGCTGAGCAGCCGGCTCAAGGGTGTGGGCTTCAGCGGCATCCGCTACGACTATTCCAAGGGCTACGCCCCGGGCTACGCGAAGCTCTACCACGACGCCATGGCGCCGGACTTCTGCGTGGGCGAGGTGTGGACCGACCTCAACTACAGCAACGTGGATGCTCACCGGCAGCTGTTGATCAACTACATCGACGGGACGGGCGGGACGTGCGGCGTGTTCGACTTCACGACGAAGGGCCTGCTCAACCAGGCGCTGACCTACAACGAGTACGGACGGCTGAAGGACGGCACGAGCAAGCCGGCGGGTGGCATCGGCTGGTGGGCGCAGAAGATGGTGACGTTCGTGGACAACCACGACACGGGCCCGAGCGAGAACTGCAACGTCGGGCAGCGCCACTGGCCCGTGCCCTGCGACAAGGTGATGCAGGGCTATGCCTACGTGCTCACCCACCCCGGCATCCCCGCAGTGTACTACCCGCACATCTATGACTGGAACCTCAAGGCGGCCATCAAGGCGCTGATGGACGTGCGCAAGGCGCAGGGCATCACCTCGACGTCGACGGTGGCCATCCAGCGGGCCGAGAACGGCCTGTACGCGGCCATCATCAATGGCAACACGGCGATGAAGATCGGCGGCACGGACTGGAATCCGGGCACCGGCTGGACGCTCGCCGCGTCCGGAAGCGGCTACGCGGTGTGGACGAAGGGGGGCACCGGCGGTGGGACGTGCACCACGGTGTCGGTGTCCTTCAGCATCGCCAACGCCAACACCACCTTCGGGCAGGATCTCTACGTGGTGGGCAACCAGACCGTGCTGGGCAACTGGACCCCGGCCAGTGGCTTCAAGCTGACCATCCAGGGCACCGGCGCCAACGCCACCTGGAGCGGCACGGCGCAGCTGCCGCCCTCCACCGCCACCCAGTACAAGTACGTGAAGTGGAATGGTTCCACGGCGGCCTGGGAGAGCAACCAGACCACCACCAGTGGCAACCGCGAGTTCACCACTCCGGCCTGTGGCAGCACCGCCACGCGCAACGACGGCAACTTCAAGCTCTGAGCCCCCGTCGCCTCCTCCGCGCACCCCCTCCTATACGCCACCCGACACAGGCGCATTCGAGGGGGTGCCGCACCGCGCCACGCCGCACCAGCATGAGCCGCGGCCCATCACCGGAGGAGAGAATGGATTCGTCGCGCAGGGAGTTCTTGCAGCTGGCCGGTATCGCGGCGCTCGCCGCGGGAGCCGGAGTCGCGGGAGAGGCCGAGGCCGACCAGGGCAGCGCCGCCCCGGCGCCGGATGCCATCCCCATGCGGCCGTTCGGAAAGACGGGCGTGAAGGTCTCGGCGCTCGGCATCGGCGGCTTTCACATCGGCGCACCGAAGGATGAGCAGGTCGGCATCCGCATCATCCAGGAGGCGCTCGACGCGGGCATCAACTTCCTGGACAACGCCTGGGACTACAACAAGGGCCGCTCCGAGGAGATCATGGGCAAGGCCCTCCAGGGAGGCCGGCGTGACAAGGCGTTCCTGATGACCAAGGTCTGCACGCATGGCCGTGGCAAGGACGTGGCCATGAAGCAGCTGGAGGACTCGCTGCGGCGGCTCCAGACGGACCACCTGGACCTCTGGCAGATCCACGAGGTCGTCTACGCCAACGACCCGGAGCTCCACTTCAAGAAGGGCGGAGTGGTGGAGGCGCTGGAGCTGGCGAAGAAGCAGGGCAAGGTCCGCTTCGTGGGCTTCACCGGGCACAAGCACCCGGATCTGCACCTCGAGATGCTCCGGCACGGCTTCCCGTTCGACGCGGTGCAGATGCCGCTCAACGTGTTCGACGGCACCTTCCGCAGCTTCGAGCAGCGCGTCCTCCCCGAGGTCCTCCGGCGGAAGATGGCCCCTCTCGGAATGAAGAGCCTGAGCGGCAACGCCGAGCCGGTGAAGAAGGGCGTGGTGACCCCCCAGGAGGCCATCCGCTACGCGATGAGCCTGCCGGTGGCCGTCACCATCAGCGGAATCGACTCGCCCGAGGTGCTCCAGCAGAACCTGGCCATCGCGCGCGGCTTCAAGCCGATGACGAAGGAGGAGATGGCGGCCCTGCGCAACCGGGTGGCGCCACTGGCCGCCGACGGGCGCTTCGAGCTGTTCAAGACGTCGATGCAGTTCGACGGGAACGAGGGGCGGGAGCAGCACGGCTTCCCGCCCCAGGGTCAGCTGGGGTAGCTCGACCCGGCCGGGGGGCGCACGTCACGGTGCCCCTCCGTCAGAGGAAGTCGCTCGTGAAGGCGTGCGGCAGCAGCTCGCCCAGCGAGTAGCGCGCCTCGTCTCCCTTGAGGTTGCGGCTGCGCACCGGCAGCTCCTTCGGGGCGAACTCCAGCATCACCTGCCGGCACATGCCACACGGGGGGCACGGGGTGGGCGTGTCCACCACGATGGCTATCGCCACCGGCCGGCTGCGCCCCTGCGCCACTCCGGCCGCCAACGCGCCACGCTCGGCGCACACGGAGAGCCCATAGGAAGAGTTCTCCACGTTGCAGCCCGTCACCACCGAGCCGTCCGCGTAGAGAACCGCCGCCCCCACCGGAAACCGGGAGTACGGCGCGTGCGCGCGCTCGCGAACCTTCGTCGCCGCCTCGAACAGCTGCTCCCAGGGAATCTCCGCGCTCATGCGCCACCTCGTGGATTGGACTCCGCCAGCTCGAGGTCATCGAGATAGCGGGCAATGCGCATCTCCGCCTCCACCGGCAGCTCCAGGAAGCGCGCGTGCGCGGACGAGCCCTTCGAGCCATGCCCCACGTTCAGCACCTCGCCCCGGAGGAGGAACTCGTCGATGGAGCCGGGCAGCGTGAAGCGGACCTCCACCTTCGAGCCCACCGGCAGGGCCGCTCCGAACCAGGCGAAGCCCCCGAGCGACAGGTTGCCCTCCCGGGACTCGAACATGTCCGCGGTGTCCGCCCGCCTCACGAGGAAGCGCATCGACACACGGGGAGATTCCCGCCGCTCGTCATCCGACACCCGGATTCTGTCATTGGACTGCTCGTTCATGCCTTGCTCGCTCCCGCTCGGGCCACCGTGGGAAGGAAATCCTCGAGGAGTCGGGTGAAGAGATCCTTCACCCGGTGGGCCGTCTCGGCCACTTCCTCGTGCGTCAGGGGCTTCCCGCCGATGCCCGCCGCCAGGTTGGTGATGCAGCTCACGCCCGCCACGCGCACTCCCATGTGGTTGGCGGCGATGACCTCGGGCACGGTACTCATGCCCACCGCGTCCGCGCCCAGGTGGCGCAGCATGCGGATCTCGGCCGGCGTCTCGTAGGCCGGGCCGGCGAGGATGGCGTAGACCCCCCGCTTGAGCTCCACGCCCACGCGCCGCCCCGACTCCCTCAGCTGGGCCTGGAGGACCGCCGGGTAGGCCGTGGTCATATCCGGGAAGCGGGGCCCGAGCCGATCGTCATTGGGCCCGGTCAGCGGGTTGTATCCCGACAGGTTGAGGTGGTCGGTGATGACCATCAGGTCACCCGGCCTGAAGTCCAGGTTCACCCCACCCGCGGCGTTGGTCACCACCAGCGTGTGGATGCCGAGCGCGCACAGCACCCGCGCGGGGAAGGCGACCTGGGCCGGGGTGTAGCCCTCGTAGGCGTGCACGCGGCCCTGCATGGCGACCACCGGCTCACCGCGCACGCGGCCCAGCACGAGCCGGCCCGCGTGGCCCGGCACCGACGAGTGGGGGAAGTGCGGCAGGTCCGCGTAGGGGAGGACCACCTTGTCCTCGAGACCGTCGGCGAAGCCGCCCAGCCCGCTGCCGAGGATGATGCCCACCTTGGGCGCGATGCTCCCGGCCCGCGCTCGGATGGCCCCTACCGTCTCCTGCACCTGTTCGTAGAGCCCCATCGTCGCTCCGAATCCTACTCCAACCGCTCCACCACCAGCGGCCGGGACGCGGGGGCCTGGGGCCCGAAGTGATAGGCCGCGAGCAGTCGCTCCTTCACCTCCTTCACCGGTCCCTCCTCGCTGAAGTGGATGCGGACGATCGGCTCCCCCGCCTTCACGGGCTCGCCCACCTTGCGCAGCAGGGTGAAGCCCACGGCCGGGTCGATGATGCTGTCCACCCGCTGGCGCCCCGCGCCGAGCACCACCGCCGCCATGCCCACCGCCTCCGTGTCGATGGCCGTGACGAAGCCCCCCTGCGACGCCAGCACATCCACCGTGGAGCGCGCCCGCGGCAAGAGTCCGTAGTCGTCGATGGCCCGAGGGTCTCCCCCCTGCGCCTGGACGATCTCCTTGAACTTGCGCACCGCGCTCCCGTCCTGGATGGCCCGCGCCAGCTTTTGACGCGCCTCGTCGACGGAGGCCGCCTTGCGCCCCAGCACCAGCATCTCCGCGGTGAGCGCCAGCGTCACCTCCGTGTAGTCCTCCGGCGCCCGGCCGCGCAGCATCTCCACGGCCTCCACCACCTCCAGCGCGTTGCCCACCGCGCGGCCCAGCGGCTGATCCATGTCCGTGAGCAGCGCCGTCACCTTGCGGCCCATCTCCGCGCCAATGCCAATCATCGTCCGGGCCAGCGTGCGCGCGTCCTCCACCTTCTTCATGAAGGCCCCGCTGCCCACCTTCACGTCCAGCACCAGCGCGTCGATGCCCTCCGCCAGCTTCTTGCTCATGATGGAGCTGGCGATGAGCGGAATGCAGTCCACCGTGGCCGTCACGTCCCGCAGCGCGTAGAGCTTCTTGTCCGCCGGGGCGATGGAGGCCGTCTGGCTGATGAGGCAGCACCCCACCTCGCGCACCAACCGGCGGTACTCGGACACCGGCACGTCCATCCGGAAGCCAGGGATGGACTCCAGCTTGTCCACCGTCCCTCCGGTGTGCCCCAGGCCCCGGCCCGAGATCATCGGCACCGGCACCCCGCAGGCCGCCGCCAGCGGCGCCAGGCTCAGGGACACCTTGTCCCCCACCCCGCCCGTGGAGTGCTTGTCCACCTTCACGCCCGGTGTGTCCGACAGGTCCACCACCTCGCCGGACTCGAGCATCGCCCTCGCCCAGGCGCCCAGCTCCACCGCGTCCAGCCCCCGGAAGAACACCGCCATGCACAGGGCGGACATCTGGTAGTCCGGCACCGCCCCCGAGGTGTACGCCTCGATGAACGCCCGGATGTCCTCGGGCGCCAGCTTCTTCCCATCCCGCTTCGCCTTGATGAGCTCGTAGGGTCTCACGGCTACAGGCCATAGCAGGAAGGCGGCCAGACATGCACCGGGAGAAAGGCCCGCCGTCACCCACCTCCCATCTGATAAAGGTGGACTGTGTTGATCTCCCTCCAGCACATCCACAAGCGCTTCGGCGCCGTGACAGCCCTGGACGACGTGTCGCTGGACATCGCCGCCGGGGAGGTGCTCGCCCTGGTTGGCGAGAACGGCGCCGGCAAGTCCACCCTGATGAACGTCCTCTATGGGCTCTATCAGGCCGACTCCGGTGACATCCTCGCCAATGGTCAGCCGGTGCGTCTGCGCAGCCCCAGGGACGCCATCGCCCGGGGCATCGGCATGGTGCACCAGCACTTCATGCTCGTCCCCACCCTGACGGTGGCCGAGAACGTGGTGCTCGGCCGCGAGCCCTCGCGCTGGGGACGGTTGGACCTGGACCGCGCCTGCGCGGAGGTGGCCGCCACCTGCGAGCGCTTCGGCTTCAAGCTGGATCCCCGCGCCCGGGTGGACACCCTCACGGTCGGCTCGCAGCAGAAGGTGGAGATCGTCAAGGCGCTCCACCGGGGCGCCCAGGTGCTCATCCTCGACGAGCCCACCGCCGTGCTCACCCCCCAGGAGTCGGACGACCTCTTCCGGGTGGCGCGCGGCCTGGCGGCGGGCGGGCGCACGGTGGTCTTCATCAGCCACAAGCTGCGCGAGGTGTTGAGCGTGGCCGATCGGGTCGCCGTGATGCGGCGCGGCAAGCTGGTGGCCGAGGTACGCGCCGCCAACACCAGCTGCGCGGAGCTGGCCGCGTTGATGGTGGGTGAGTCGCGCGTCCCCCAGGCCGAGGCCCAGACGTACCACCCGCCCCAGGGAGAGAAGTTGCTGGAGGCCAGGGGCCTCCGGGCGCGAGGGGCCGACGGGCGGCCGGCGGTGCGCGGGGTGTCCCTGGAGGTGCACGCGGGAGAAATCGTGGGCATCGCCGGGGTGGACGGCAACGGCCAGCGCGAGCTCGCCGAGGTGCTCACGGGCCTGCGCCCCCTGGACGAGGGCGGAGGCCACCTGTTGGGCGCGCCGCTCACGGGGCTGACGCCCGCCGAGGCCCGGCACCGAGGCGTGGGGCACGTGCCCGAGGACCGGCTGTGGCGCGCGGTGGTGAAGGCCATGACGGTGGAGGAGAACGTGGCCCTGGGGAGACAGGACCAGGCGCCCTTCGCCAAGGGGCTCCGGGTGGACTTCGAGGGCCGGCGCGAGCGGACCCAGGGGCTGCTGAAGGCCTATGACGTGCGGCCGCCGGACCCGATGGTGCCGCTGCAGGCGCTCTCGGGCGGCAACCAGCAGAAGGTGGTGGTGGCGCGCGAGCTGGACGCGGCGCCGAAGCTGCTCGTGGTGGTGCAGCCCACGCGCGGCCTGGACATCGGCGCGGTGGCGCAGGTGCAGGCGAAGCTGCGCGAGGCGCGCGACCGGGGCGCGGGTGTCCTGCTCGTTTCGTTGGATCTGGAGGAGGTCCTGGCCCTGTCCGACCGCATCTATGTCTTCTTCGAGGGGCGCGTCACCGGCACCTTCACCCGCCCCGAGTTCGACGAGCGGGAGATCGGCCGGCGCATGCTCGGCGGCAACGGCCAGGAGGTGGTCCATGGGTGACCGGCTGCGCGCGGTGCTCCCCTCCGTCCTCTCCGTGTTCCTGGCCCTGGCGGTGTGCTGGGTGTTCATCGCCCTCACGCGCGACGCGGAGACGGCCACCGGGGCCTACCTGCACATGCTGCGCGGAGGCCTGGGCGACTGGGCGGCGTACCTCGACGGGGGCCGCGTCACCCTGCTGACCCGGCCTCTCGGCGAGGCCACCATCAAGGCCGCCCTGCTCCTCTTCACCGGGCTGTCCGTGGCGGTGGCCTTCAAGGTGGGCCTCTTCAACATCGGCGCCCAGGGGCAGATGCTGGTGGGCGCGCTCGCGGCGGCGGTGGTGGGCGCCCAGCTGGCGCTGCCTTCCGCGCTGCACATCCTGGCGGCGCTGCTCGCGGCCGGCGTGGCCGGCGGCCTGTGGGCGCTCATCGCCGCGGTGCTCAAGCTCACCCGCGGCGTCCACGAGGTCATCTCCACCATCATGCTCAACTGGGTGGCGGTGAGCCTGGTGGACAACTGGCTGGCGGTGGGTCCCCTCCGGGCCGGAGCCGGCACCAACCTCTCCACCACGGGCACCGCGGAGATCGCCACCAGCGCGCAGCTGCCCCGGCTGATGGGGGAGATGTCGCGCCTGCACCTGGGCTTCCCGCTGGCGCTGGCGGTGGCGCTGGCCATCTGGGTGTGGCTCGCGCGGCTGCGCCAGGGTTTCGAGACACGCGCGGTGGGCCTGGGCCCCGAGGCGGCCCGGGCCGCGGGGATTCCCGTGGCCCGCCGCACCCTCGAGGCCATGGGCCTGGCGGGAGCGCTCGCGGGCCTGGCCGGCGCGGTGCTGGTGCTGGGCACCGAGTTCCGCTACCCGGGCTCCCTGGGCGCCCCGTACGGCTTCGACGGCATCGCCATCTCGCTCATCGGCGGCAACCACCCGCTGGGCGTGGCGCTGTCCGCCCTCTTCTTCGGAGTGCTGCGCGCGGGCGGCACGCGCATGCAGCTGCTGGGCGTGCACAAGAGCTACCCCGAGCTCATCCAGGGCCTGGCCCTGCTCTTCGTCGCGGGCCGGATGGTGTGGCTCGCCCTGCTACGCCGACGGGTGGTGCCCACGGCTCCCAACAAACAGCCGGAGCCGAGCCCGGAGGTGCCCCGTGCTTGAAATCCTGGAAGCCCTTCTGGCCTCCACGCTGGAGTACTTCCCCGCGCTCCTCTTCGGCGCCCTGGGAGCCACGCTCTCCGAGCGCTCCGGCGTGGTGAACGTGGGCGTGGAGGGGATGATGCGCGCGGGCGCCTTCTGCGCGGCCGTGGCGGCCATCACCGTCCCCACCCCCCTGGGCGTGCTGGTGGGCATGCTCGCTGGTGGCGCCATGGCCGCCGTGCACGGCTACCTGAGCATCCGCTGGCGCTCGGACCAGGTGGTGTCCGGCATGGCCCTCAACCTCGTGGCGCTCGCGGGCGGCACCTACCTCCTCGAGGCCCTCTACGGGCCCAACGGCACGCCCCCCATCCAACAGCTCACCCGCTGGCACCTGTCCTTCCTGTCCCACGTGCCCCTGCTGCGCGCCTTCTCCGGCCACTCGGCCCTCACGTGGATCGCCCTGACGCTGCCCTTCGCCTTCCACCTGATGCTGTACCGCACGCCGCTAGGCCTGCGGCTGCGCGCCGTGGGCGACAAGCCCCACGCGGTGGCCACCCTCGGCCTGTCCGTGCCGGGGCTGCGCTGGTTGGCCGTGGTGGGCGGCGGCATGCTCGCCGGGCTGGGCGGGGCCGCCCTCTCCACCGCCGTGCTGGACCGCTTCGAGCAGCACACCCCGGCCGGCCTCGGCTTCATGGCCCTGGCCGCCACGGTGTTCGGCCGGTGGACGCCCCTGGGCGCCTTCTTCGCCTCGCTCTTCTTCGCCGCCGGCAACGCGCTGCGCATCGGCCTGGCCTCCAGCGCCCCGGGCCTCGCCGAGGTGGTGCCCCAGGGCTTCCTCCTCGCCCTGCCCTACCTGCTCACGCTGGTGCTGCTCGCCTTCCAGGGCCAGCGCACCCACGCCCCCGCCGCCCTCGGCACCCCCTACGAGCAGGAATCCCGCTGACCGGTGCGCCCAGCCACGGCCCGGGTCTCCCTGGACCCGGGTCACCCGAGACTGCGAGTTGCCTCCGACCCACCCTCGCGTCCGAGGCAGAGGACGGGTGCGGCGGGCGTTTCAACGGGTGACGCCCCAAGTTCGTGAATTTCCAGCAAAAAGGAGCCCACCGTCTCCCGCCGGACATACGAGGCGTGAAGGCCACCCAGACGGCATGCGCATCGCATGAACTATGTGGCACGCCAGGGGGGTGGGTACGCGGCGAAGCCGAGGGGCTCGTGAAGGGTCCTCGGCTCAGCGACTGGCGCTGGACGCGAGGGTGGTGGGGACGGGGGACGGAGGAGAGAGGTCGGCGTCCTGGGACGAGGGAGGGGGGCCCGACGTGAAATCAGACACACACGAGACACGAGGTGACGCGATGAGCGCGGTGGCGATGGCCTATGGGCCGCGGCGGATGATGGCGACGAACGGCGAGGGCCGCGGTCATCTCAGCGCGGCGGGCGCCCTGGACGGCACCGACGTGCAGCACCTGGATGTCTGCGCGCTGACGCGGCACGCGGTGGCGCTGCTCCAGGCCACCGGGCACGTGGAGACCCGCGAGGTGCAGTTGGAGCTGCCGGCGGAGCCGGTGTTCGCGCGGGTGAGCCGGCAGCGGCTGGAGCAGGTGCTGCTCCACCTCATCGCCGACGCGGTGGATGCGCGCCGGAGCGGAGGGGACAGCATCCGCGCCGTCCGGCTGACGGTGGAGCCGCAGGACGACTTCGGGGACTACGGCCCCACCTTCCGCGTGCACTACCCGGCACGCGAGCTGCCGGAGGCCGAGGCGACCGCCCTCGCGCGGGAGGCACCCCAGGCGGGCCTGAAGATGGCGCGCGAGCTGGTGGAGACCCTGGGCGGAGGCTTCAAGGTGAAGAGCGTGGGGCTGACGAGCACCACCGTCACGGTGGAGCTGCCGGACCAGGGCACCGCGAGCTGGTAGCGCTCGCGGGCCCCGTGGTGGCGGCTACAGCCGGTAGGCGATGCCGAACATCGCCTCCATGGTGAAGCGCGCCCGGCCCCGGTAGCGGAAGTCGTCGTAGGGGAAGATGGACGGTCCCATCCGCACGTTGAAGGTAACGGCGAGGTTGCGGTCGACGAAGTACTCCAACCCGCCGCCCACGAGGATGGGGAAGACGGGGCCGCCCCCCGAGCCGAAGATGACGTAGAAGGGAACATCCAGGCCCACGTTGAGCATGAGCGCGCTGCCCACGGGGATGCCCACGGTGAGGGCGATGGGCAGCGACAGCCCCACGTCGGTGTAGCGCTCGTAGAAGTAGAAGAAGGGCCCGGGGGCGAAGCTCAGGCCCAGGTTCACCCGCGACGACTCCAGCAGCATCAGCCGCAGCCAGGCCTGCAGCTTCAGCCCCGGCACCACGCTGGTGACGATGCCCTCGCGGCCGTAGTTGAAGCTGAGCTTGCCGCCGATGTCGAACTTGTTCGTGGCCCCGTGCAGCAGGCCCAGAGACAGGCCCGGCCAGCCCACCTGGCCCACCAGCGCGGTGCCATTGCCCAACGTCTGGCCCGACAGCACGGACCAGCCCTGGCCCCGGCCGTACGACACGCCCTCCTGCGCCATCGCGACGCTCGAGACGCACAGCAGGCCCAACAACACACCCATCGAAATACCGCGTTTCACGCACCCACCTCCGGCTGCCCCCGCTCGCGCGCCAGCGCGATGAAGGCGTCGATGAACTGTCGGAGCCGGGCCTCTCCCCGGGCGCGCGCGGCTTCCACCGGCTCGCCGGAGCCCAAGGTCTCCTTCAGCTCGAAGTAGTATTTGATCTTCGGCTCCGTCCCGGACGGACGCGCCGTCACCCGGCCGCCGCCCTCCAGCTCGAAGGCGAGCACATTGGACGGAGGCAGCTTCTCGCCCTTCTTGTAGTCCAGCACGCTCCTCACCGGCAGTTCCCCCACGCGCGTGGGCGGCGAGCGGCGGAAGCCCTCCATGATGCGCGAGATGACCTGCGCACCCTCGGCGCCCGGGAAGGTGAAGTTGCGCTGCGCGCTCACGTACAGGCCGAAGCGGCGTTGAATCTCCTCCAGGTAGCCGAGCACCGTCGTCCCGCGCGACTCGCACCAGGCGGCCAGGTCCGCGAACACCAGCGCCGCGCCGATGCCGTCCTTGTCCCGCGTCACGGTGCCCACCGTGTAGCCGAGCGCCTCCTCGTAGCCGAAGACGAACTGCGTGCCCTCGGCCTTCTCGCGCTCCAGGGCCCGGTTGGCGATCCACTTGAAGCCGGTGAGCACCTCGTCGTACGCGACGCCCAGCTCCTGGGCGATGGCCCCGAGCTGCGTCGAGGACACGATGGTGGTGATGACGTGGGGCTTGCCCCGCCGCGTGGGCCCCTGCACCAGCACGTAGTGGCCCAGCAGCACGCCCACCTCGTTGCCGGTGAGCATGCGCAGCTTCCCCGCCCCGTCGCGCACCATCGCCGCCAGCCGGTCCGCGTCCGGGTCGTTGGCCAGCACCAGCTGCGCCTTCACCCGCTCGGCGGTGGCCGTGGACAGGTCCATGGCCCCAGGCTCCTCGGGGTTGGGGAAGCGCACGGTGGGGAAGGCCCCGTCCGGCTGCTGCTGCTCGGCCACCACGTGGAAGTGGGAGAAGCCCGCCCGCTTCATGGCCCGCTCCATCCACACGCCGCCCACGCCATGCATGGCGGTGTAGACGATGGAGAGCGAGTCCGAGCCGCGCCCATGCACGCGCAGCTTGAGGATGGCGTCCAGGTACGCGTCGCCCAGCGAGTCCGGCACGTCGCTCCACAGCCCGCGCGCGTGCGCCTCCGCGGGGGACAGCAGCTCCACCTGGTTGGCGGGCTCCACCTTCGAGATGAACGAGGCGATGCCCCTGTCATGGGGCGGGATGATTTGAGCGCCGTTGCCCCAGTACACCTTGTAGCCGTTGTACTCGGGCGGGTTGTGGCTGGCCGTCACCATCACCGCCGCCGCGGCGTTGAGGTGCAGGCAGGCGAAGGCGGTGAGGGGCGTGGGCGCCAGCTGGGGGAAGACGTGCGCGGGGATGCCCTCGGCGGCGAGCACGCAGGCGGTGTCCTCGGCGAGCTCGGCGCTCAGCCGGCGGCCATCGCGGCCCACCACCACGCCCCGGGTGGTGACGTCCGGGACGGTGGCCTTGAGGTAGCGCGCCAAGCCCGCCGTGGTGCGCCGCACCACCGCGCGGTTCATCCGGTTGGGCCCCGCGCCCATCACGCCGCGCAGGCCCGCGGTGCCGAACTCCAGGTCGCCCGCGAAGCGGTCCGCCATGTCCGCCCAGTCGCCGCGCGCGAGCACGCCCCGCAGCTCCTCCACGGTGGCCGGGTCCGGGTCCGCCCGCAGCCACGCCTCCGCCTTCTCCTTCAATCCCGTCACGTCCATGTGCACCCCTCCATAAGGCCGGTCACGCGTGGTGCCGTGTGCCGCCTTCCCCGTCTGTTCAGCGATGGTCAGACCCGGCGTGGTCTCAGGTGTAATCGGTGAGCTTGCGTCGGGTAGGACCCCCCTTGGGAGCATCCTTCTGACCCTGGCAGTTCACGCAGAACTCCGCGTAGGGCATGGCCTCCAGGCGGCCGGGGAGAATCGCGTCGCCGCACTCCTCGCACTCGCCGAAGGAGTCCGGCTCATCGCGCAGCTTGCCCAGCGCCTTCACCACGCGCTGCAGCACGCCGTCCATGTTCCGGTTCCGGCTGGAGGCGATGGCCTGCATCATCTCGTTGAGCGGCTGCTCGTCCTCGTCCCCGCCCACGCGCGACTCGTCCGTGCGGTTGGGTTCGATCTTCGCTGGCGCCTTGCCCGTCAGCTCCGCGTGGAGCGCCAGCAGCTTCTGCTTGAACTTCTCGCGCTGTGCCTCGGTCACGAGCCCTCTCCACCCGGTGGCTAGTACTTCGCGGTGGACCTCTCGCCCGACACGATGGCCACGGACGCCGAGGCTCCCAGGCGGTTGGCCCCCGCCTGAATCATCTTCAGGGCGTCCTCCGCCGAACGGATGCCGCCGGAGGCCTTCACCCCCACGTCCTCGCCCACCACCTGGCGCATGAGCGCCACGTCCTCCACGGTGGCCCCACCGGAGCCAAAGCCCGTGGACGTCTTCACGAACGCCGCGCCCGCCGCCTTGGACAACACACAGGCGGCGATCTTCTCGTCCCGTGAGAGCAGGCTCGTCTCGAGGATGACCTTCACCGGATAGGGCCGGCTGGCCTCCACCACCTGGGAGATGTCCTCCAGCACGAGCGTGTAGTCGCGGGCCTTGAGCGCGCCGACGTGGACGACCATGTCGATTTCCCGGGCCCCGGCGGCGATGGCCTCGCGGGCCTCGAAGGCCTTGGCGCTCGAGAGGGCCGCGCCCAGGGGGAAGCCCACCACGGCGATGGGCACCGAGCGCGAGCCGGCCAGGATGCCCGCCACCGTGGCCACGTGGGACGAGTTCACGCACACCGTGGCGAAGCCGTGCTCCGCCGCCTCGCGCGCCACCCGGGCCACGTCCTCGCGGGTGGCCTCGGGCTTGAGGAGCGTGTGGTCGATGTACGGCGCCAGGTCGGCGTTGCTCCGGATGGACTCGGGCGCGACGCGGGCGGTGCGGACGGATGGAGCCCCCTGCCCCTGCCTGCCCGCCTGGGAAGCTGGCGGGTTGCGGCGGACGTGGTCGGCGATCTCCTCGACGAGACGCTGGATGTCTTGAGCCTCGGCCATGGGGCGCGGTCTAACCCAGTCCGAGCCGCTCGGGAAGCACCGAGACGGCCACGTGCAGGTCACGCAACGGATGTCCTCCCCATGGGGTAGAGTCCCGCCCACCATGGCCTTCGTGAGGCTCCTCCTCGCTCTCGTCGTCCTGCTCGGCGCCCTGCCGGGCCTGGCGGCCACCACCTCCGCGCCTCGACCCGGGTCCCTCACCGTCTACTTCTTCGACGTGGGCCAGGGGGACTCGACGCTCATCGTCTCGCCCACCGGAAAGACGGTCCTCATCGACGGCGGCACGCCCGAGTCCGACGACAGGCTGGTGGCCCGCGTGCGCGAGCTCGTCCCGGGGCCGCTGGACATGGTCATCCTCACCCACCCCCACCTGGACCACCTGGGAGGCCTGGCCAAGGTCATCCAGGCGGTGGGCGCCAGGCGCTACATGGACCCGGGCTTCGACCACCCGAGCGAGGCCTACCGCAAGCTGCTGGACGTGGTGGGCAGGAAGGTGGGCCAGGTGATGACGCCCACGCCCAACCCCAGCGCGCCCGAGACGCTCCTCACCATCGGCCTGGGCGAGGGCGTGACGCTCACCATCCTCTCGCCGCGCATGCCGCAGGAGGCGTTCCTCACCCGCACGCGCTCGGACGTCAACGCCAACTCCATCGTCGCCAAGCTGACGTACGGGAAGACGGCGTTCCTCTTCGTGGGAGACGCGGAGCCGGAGACGGAGGAGCACCTGCTGGGCAAGCCCATCGACTTCACCTCCACGGTGATGAAGGTGGCGCACCACGGAGGACGCTACTCGTCCACCGCGCCCTTCCTCGCGGCGGTGAAGCCCCAGGCGGCCATCATCTCCTGCGGCGCGGGCAACGACTACGGGCATCCCACGGACGAGGCCCTCCAGCGGCTCGGCGCCGTGGGCGCGCACATCTTCCGCACGGACCTCCAGGGCGAGGTGGTCGCGGTGAGCAACGGCGCCACCGTCACCCTCACCCCGAGCAAGGGGAAGGCCTCGCCCACCGTCGTCACCGGCCGGGTGGAGGGCCCCGTCGCCACCGGCCCCATGCCCACGGGTGCCTCGCGCGCGAACAGGGTGGCCCCCAAGGTGGTCCCCGCCCGGGGCACGCTCCCGGAGGGCGGCACGACCACGGTCGCGGCCTCGGCCCGGGGCTCGGGACCGGGCTACGTGAGCCTCAAGGGCAGCAAGGTGTTCCACCGCGAGGACTGCTCCACGCTCAAACGCGCGAAGACGAAGGAGCGCACGGTGTACCCGACCCGGGAAGAAGCCCTGCGTGAGCGCCGCGCCGCCGAGGATTGCGACCCATGAGCCGACACGTCCGTACCCTGGCCGTCCTGCTCGGAGTGCTGCTCGCGAGCGCCTGCGAGCAGCAGCCCGCCCCCGCCGACGGACAGAAGCCCTCGCCCACCCTGGCCCGGCGCTACTTCGGCAGGCCCGCCGACGGGAAGCTGCACGTCTACTTTTTCGACGTGGGCCAGGGAGACGCCACCCTCATCGTCTCGCCCACCGGGCGCACGGTGCTCGTCGACGCCGGCCCCGCCACCGCCGGCACGCACCTGGCCAACCGGCTGCCCGAGCTGCTCACCGACAAGCTGGACCTGGTCGTCCTCACCCATCCGCACCCGGACCACTACAGCGGGCTGGCGGCGGCCGTGGGCGCGGTGGGGGCGCGCAAGCTGCTCGAGCCCCAGTTGCCCAACACCCTCTCGAACTACGACGCACTGCTCACCTCGCTCGCGGGCAACGGGGTGGAGGTCTTCTCGCCCTCCCCGTCCTCGGCCGACGAGCCCCTGCGCCTGCCACTCGGGGGTGACACGGAGCTGACCGTCCTCTGGCCGCGCGCGCCCACCGAGCCGCTGCTCGTGGGGGACTCCGCCCAGGAGCTCAACTCCATCGTCCTGCGGCTCACCTACAAGGACACCGCCGTGCTGCTGACCGGCGATGCACGGGAGCGGACCGAGAGCCACCTGCTCGAGCGCAAGGCCCCGCTGCGCGCCACGCTGCTGAAGGTGGGGGCCCATGGCGACGGCGCGGCCTCCAGCGCGCCCTTCCTCGACGCGGTGCACCCCGGAGCGGCCATCATCTCCTCGGGGGTGAACCCACGGGGCAATCCGGCGAAGGCGGTGTTGGATCGCATGGTGGTGCAGAAGATCCGCGTCTTCCGCACCGACCGGGATGGAGAGGTGCACGCCATCAGCGACGGCCAGCGCTTCACCCTCACCACGCAACGGCATCCCGCGGGCACGCCGGCGGGCACCAGCGAGGTCTTCGCGGGGCTCGGCGACTCCGCGCCGGCCACGCAGCCCGCACTGGCGGCCCTGAAGCCCACGTCGGGGCAGGTCGCCCTTCCCGCGGCGGTGACGAAGGGCAAGGAGGCCGAGGCGTCGCGCACGGCCGTGGCGCCCGCCAGGAGCCAGGGCAACGTGGACATCAGCCTGGACGATGGGCCCACGCCGGCCCCGAAGGTGGTCCGGAACGAGCGCCCCGCCCCGATGAAGAGGAGCGGGAAGACCCAGTACGTCGCCAGCCGCAACAGCAAGCTCTTCCACCTGCCGGAATGCCGCTCCGCCAAACGCATCAAGGAGAAGAATCTCATCTCCTTCCCCAACCGGGACGAGGCCATCGCCCAGCACTACGAGCCAGCCAGGGACTGCAAGCCCTGAGGAGGGACTCCCCGCGCCATGCCCAAGGCCACCGTGGACCGATTCGAGGACGAGCTCGCCGTGCTCATCGTGGACGGGCGAGAGGTGACGCGCCCGCGCGAGGAGCTGCCGCCCGAGGCCCGTGAGGGCGATGTGTTGGACCTGGACACGCTGAAGGTGGACCCGGCCGCCACCGAGCGCCTGCGCGCCCAGGTGCGCCGGGCCCGCGAGCGCGCCATGAAGAAGAAGACGCCACCGCCCGGGAATTTCGACCTGTAGCCCGGGGCCTCGGTGGGTGCTGCGGGACGACTGGGCCTACATCCCCACCTTGCCCGCTGGGACGCCCCCTCCGCTGCCGGATGAACCCCTCATCCTGAGCCATTGATGTCCCTGGCAGGGCGCCGTGTCACGCAACACGGCGCTCTGCCCCACGGAGGCTCTCACCGCGCCAGCGACCTACCCACGCCGTGCCCGCTCAGCGCATGAACCGGGTCAGCACGGCGAAGTCGTCCTGCCCGTGTCCCGCCTGGACGGCCTTCTGGAAGAGCCGGTCGAAGGCCTCCGGCACCTCGCGGTGCAGGCCGCGCTCCCTGCACAGCTCCAGCAGGTGCCGCAACGCCCCGTGGTGGATTTCGAGCGTCGCGAGCGTCGTCGCATCGCTGCCGAAGCGACCCTGCTGCACACGCGTCAGCACATCCGTCACCGCGCCTTCCACCACGGGGGTGAGGGCCTTCACGTACCCCACGAAGGTCTCCAGCGGCACCTGCTCCGCCTCACAGACGGCCACGCCCTGGAGCGTACCGAACAGCGCGCCCCACATGTAGACGAGCAGCGCGCTGTCCAGCGCGGAGGCCCGCCCCACGTCGCTGCCCACGTACTGAGCATTGCCTCCGAGCGCGAGGAGCACGGGCTTGCACAGCTCGAACAGTTCGGCGGGGCCCGAGTACAACACGGTGCACCCCGGCTGCCCGATGAGGTTCGGCGTCGCCATGATGGCCCCATCCAGGTACCGGACGTCGTGCTGCCGGGCCCACGCGGCCTGCTCCCGCGCCTGGTCCGGTGAGCCGGACGTCAGTTGCACCAGCAGCTTCCCGCGCAGCGCCCGCGTCACCTCGTCCGGCCGGAGCAGCCCGTCGCTCGTGCCGTAGTCATTCACGTTCACCACGACGATGTCCGCGGCCGCCACCGCGTCCCGCACCGTCGCCGCGATACGGGCCCCCTGGGCGGCCAGGGGCTCGCACTTCGCCCGCGTGCGATTCCAGATGTCGACACCGTACCCCTGCTTCAGAAAGGCACTCACGAGCGCGGCGCCCATGCGCCCCACGCCCAGCACCGCGATGGCTGGCTTCTTCATTTTGTCGCTCCTCATGATGTGAAGTCCTACGGATGCGGCCGGGCGACCTGGGTGAGCCCTCCATCCACGGGCAACTCCGCCCCCGTGGTGAAGGTCGCCTCGAAGGCGAGGAACAGCGCCGCGCGGGCCACCTCCTCGGGCGTGCCGATGCGCCGCATGGGCGTGGTCTCATTCCCCTCCTTCTCGAAGGCCGCCAGCGCCTCCGGGGACGCGCCATCCACGCCCATCGTCGGCGTCTTGATGAAGCCGGGGCTCACCGCGTTCACCCGGATGCCCTTTGGCAGCAACTCCGCGGCGAGCCCCTGGGCGAACGACCGGAGCGCCGCCTTGGAGCCCGAGTAGACGCTCATGCCGGGCACACCCGTCACGTTGGCGACGGAGGTGGTGAAGACGAACGAGCCGCCCTCCCGGACGAGCGGAGCCAGCCGCTGCGCCGTGAAATAGGCGCCCTTGGTGTTGATGTCGAACGTCTGGTCGTACACGGCCTCGGTGACGTGCTCGAACAGGTCCAGCCGCGCGAAGCCGGCGTTGATGAACACGAAATCCACTCGGCCCAGCTTCTCCTCCACCGTCCGGGCCAGCGCGTCGATGTCGGCCAGGCTCGCCGTGTCCGAGCGCACCACGTGCGCCCGGGGCCCGAGCTCGCGCCGCGCCACCTCGAGGTTCTTCTCATTCCTTCCCGTGAGGAGCACCTCGGCGCCGCCGTCGAGGAGCGCCTTCACGGTGGCCAGTCCCATTCCCATCGTCCCGCCAGTGACGACTGCCTTCTTGCCTGCGTACCTGCCCATGGACTTCTCCTTGGTGACGCGGCAATGAATAGGGAGGAGGACCCCTCGCGGTCGCACACGTTCGGACGCGCGGAGAGCACGTTCGGACGGCGGCGAAGACGGGCTCCCGGCGCTATGTTCCGGGCGGGCGGCGTGGCGGGGGTGGCCACGGGTGTGGAGGAGCAGGCATGGACAGGCAGAAGCAGGCGGTGGACTTCAGCGGCACCTTCACATCACCCGGCGGCGTGCCACGTCCCCGGATCGGTCTGCGGGTGGACCTCCAGACGGCCGCGCCCGGGTTGATGACGCTGGAGTCGCTGCCCGACCACCGCCTCAAGGTCCACGCCGGTCCGCCCGTCCGGGGAGCGTGCCACTTGCACCGCTTCGTCTACACGCATGGGGACGTGGACCTCATCCCGGCCGGCGCCTCGGACTCATGGGAGCACGAGGATGCGAGCGCCGCGGTCGTCGTGCGGCTCTCCCCGTCACTCCTGAGGCGCGCCGCGGAGGACATGGGGCTGGACCCCGACCGCGCGGGGCTGGAGCCTCGGCACCAGTTCAGGGACCCGCAGATCGAGCACATCGCCTGGGCGCTCGAAGCGGACCGCCGAGCCGGCCATCCGGGCGGGCTGCTCTACGCGGAGAGCCTGGGCCTGGCGCTGTCGGTCCACCTGCTGGGCCACTACCCGGCGCCGCTCGGGCACGGGCGCGGGCTGTCGAAGCCGCAGCTGCGCCGCGTGACGGAGTACATCGAGGACCACCTGGACCAGAACCTCTCCCTGGCCCGGCTGGCCGTGGTCGCCGGTGTCAGCGCGTCGCACCTGAAGACGCTGTTCAAGCGCTCGACGGGGCTGCCGGTGCACGAGTACGTCGTGCAGCGCCGGGTGGAGCGCGCCAGGACGCTGCTGCAACGGGGCGGGCTGTCCGTGGGGGAGGTAGCGCTCGAAGCAGGCTTCTCGCACCAGAGCCACCTGGCGCGGTGCATGCGGCGCGTGCTCGGGGTGACGCCCACGGAGGTCGTGCGCGGCTCACGGTGAGCCTCAGCGGTGCGTGTGCTCAGGCCATCTCGGGAGGACGCGCGCGCGGCAGCAGCACCACGAGCAGCACCGCGCTCAGCCCGGCGAGCGCCCCCGCGGTGACGAAGGCGGTGGTGCTCCCCAGCTTCGTCCACAGCGCGCCGAAGAGCAGCCCCGCGGCGAGCGATGCGCCCCCGGACAGGCCGTTGTACAGGCCGAAGGCGCGCCCCCGGGCCTCCGCCGGAACCAGCGCGGTGAGCAGCGACTTCTCCGCCCCCTCCGCCATCGCGTGGTACAGCCCGTAGATGGCAATGACGCTCATCGTGAGCGTCACCCCCCGGGCCCATGCCAGCGCCAGGTAGCTCAGCGCATAGAGGGACCAGCCCGTGAGCACGAGCCTCGAGGCCCCGAGCCGATCCGCGAGCCGGCCCGCTGGGAAGGACACGGCCGACTTCACCGCCTGAAGCAGCAGCCACGCCAGGGGCAGGAACTCGGGCTTCGCGCCCTCCTCGGTCAGCTTCAGCAGGAGGAAGGCATCCGTCGAGTTGGCCACGCCGAAGAGGGTGACGGGCACGAGGTAGTACGCGAGCCGCCGGGGCACCGGGGCGAGCGCGCGGGTGGCGCCCGGGGCCGATGCGTGGAGGACCGGGCGCTCGGGCTCGCGCACGAGCAGCAGGGCCAGCACCCCGAGCAGCCCCGGCACCGCCGCGACGAAGAACACCTGCTCCACGCGCAGGCCCACGGCCACCAGCAACAGGGCGGCGAGTGAACCCACGGCGGCGCCCGCGTGGTCCATGCCCCGGTGGAAACCAAAGGCCCGGCCGCGCGAGCCCACGTCCACGGAGTTGGCGATGAGCGCGTCACGCGGGCTGGAGCGCACGCCCTTGCCCACCCGGTCCAACGCGCGAATGGCGATGGGGTGCCAGGGTGCGGTGACGAAGGCCATCAACGGGCGCATCAGGCTGGACAGGCCATAGCCGAACAACACCAGGGGCTTGAGGCGCCGGGCCCGGTCCGCCCACACCCCGGACTGGTACTTGAGGAGGGAGGAGACCAGGTCCGCCAGCCCCTCCATCGTCCCGAGCAGCAGGGGCGCCGCCGGCAACCTCGCGGCGAGGAAGGCCGGCAGCAGCGGGAAGATCATGTCGCTGCTGACGTCCGTGAGCAGGCTCACCACGCCGAGCACCACCACGGTGCGCGGCAGGCGGCCCGGACGAGGAGGCGCGGCGTCCACGTCCAGCCTCCTCGCGCGGCTACATGGACTTCGTGAGGACGAGCGGAATCTCGACCTCGACGTCATCTCCCGCGAAGGCGGGGAACACCATGCGCCTGGCCCGGACCTTGATGCAGTCGCCCATGGGCGAGCCGTCGATGTCCTTGCGGTCGAACGACACCTTCTTCACCGTGCCGGACTTGCTCACCGTGGCGGTGAGCAGCAGCTTGCCGTCGCGCAGCCGCGGGTTCTTGCGCAGCGCCTGCTCGATGCAGGACTTGAAGGCGGACTGCGACTGCGCCACCACGCGGGCGATCTCCTCCTGGGGCGGGCCGCCCTGCTCGGACGAGTCCGCGGCGGCCACCTCGGTGTCCTCGCGCACCTCGGGGGCCACGTCCTTCTTCTCACCCTCGGCGTAGAGGGCGGCCACGTCCTTCAGCTCCTCACCGTCGGGCTGGACGGCGGCCTCTTCCTGGGGCTCCTCCGGCTTCGGCTCGCTGGGACGCGCCGCCTTGGGCTCGGGCTTCTGCGCGGGCGCGGGCGCCGGAGGAGGCGGCGGAGGCGGTTTGGTGCGGCCGAGCATGAGGTCCCTCAGCTCGCCCATGCCCTCGGCCGAGAAGACGGACACGGGCTGCTCCACCGCGTTGCCCCGCGCGTCCACGCGGGTGACGCGCAGGGGCACCACCTGCAGCTCGGTCAGCGCGTACAGCAGGCCCACCGGCACCGCCAGCAGCAGGAAGACGAAGAGGGCGATCTTCCAGGGCGGGTTGCGCCGGTCCACCCCCGCCTTCTTCACGAAGTACTGGGTGTTCTCCGCCTTCGCGCGCGGCTTCTCCGGCTCCTTGCCCAGCGAGGCGAGCGGATCCTCCTGCCGCCCTCCCTCGAACCCGCCCATCCCCTCCAGGCCCGCCTCGTCCTGCTGCTCGGACTGGGGCAGGTCCAGGTCGGAGAACAGCTCACCCAGGGGCGCCGCGTTGGCGTCGTTGCCACCCGCGGAGGCCGGCTCGGCACCGGGCTCGGGCTCGGGCATCCACGGGGTGGAGTCCTCCTCCTGGGGCGCGGGGGCGGCCTTGCGCGCCGAGCGGGGCTCGGGCTTGGGCTGCCACGTCGTCTGCGAGGGCGCGGGCGGCTCGGGCTGCCACGAGGTGGCGGATTGCTCCGGTATCGCCTCGGGCTCCGCCACCATCACCGGGGGCGGCAGGGGGCGCGCCGGAGCGGGCGGAGGCGCGGGCGGCGGGGCCGCGGGCGCGAAGAGGTCGGCCAGCTCGGGGATGTCCTGGCCCCGCTTCCAGTCCGGCATGCCCTGCTGCCAGAAGTAGCTGCGCGCGGAGATGGAGCCCGCGGCCACCAGCTCGTGCAGGGCCCCCTCGTCGAGCGGACCCTCCTGCTTGCTCTTCACCATCACGAACCAGGGCGAGCGGGTGTCGCGCAGGGGCATGGTCCGCGTGGGCTCGTCCTCCCAGGACACCCCGGCGGGCGCGGAGGACACGACGGCCGAGGAGGCCGCGGCCTCCTCCTGGGCGAGCGAGCGATCCTGCTCCCGCAGACGCTCCACGTCCGCCAGGGACACGACGCGCGTGCTCTCCTCCGCCTCCGCGGGCGGGCCCTCCACCGAGATGACGTTCTGGCAGTTCTTACAGCGGACCTTGACGGTCTTTCCTCGGACCTTGTCGTCCGTGATGGAGTACCGCCGCTGACACTTGTTGCAGGAGAAGTTCAAGGGGGCTGTTCCCGCGCGCGCACACAAGGCGAGCGGCCGGAATGCTAGCGCCCTGGCGATGGAGTGCAAACCATCGGGTTGACTCCGCCTGCCGGCCCAACTAAGAGCCGCCTCCCCCTACCCTCTTGACACAGAAGGTGGCGCATGCCCGCGAAGGACCTCGGGACAAAGTACGTCTGCTTCAAGTGCTCCACGAAGTTCTACGATATGAAGAAGCCGGACCCCCTGTGCCCGAAGTGCGGCGCGGATCAGCGGGAGAGCCCGGCGCTCAAGCCACCCTCCGAGGGACGGCGCAGCCGCCTGTCCTCCATTCCCAAGGTCATCGAGCCCATCGAGCCCGAAGCCGAGGCCGAGGCCGAGGAAGCCGACGAGGAGCTGGGCGAGTTCAGCGAGGAGGAGGCCGAGATCCCCGGCGAGGAGGACGAGGAGATCTGAACCCCGAACCCAGGGGGCTCCGCCGGACGGCGGCGCCCCCTCGGCGCTTTCAGCGACCCGCCGCTCCGCCCAGCAGCAGGAGCGCGCGGCGCAGTTGCTCGTAGCCCAGCGTGCCCATGGCCTGCATGCCCACCGGACGCCGGGGGCCCTGGCCCTTGTCCAACGCCGGGGGGCTCATCCCTCCCCGCGTGCTGGGTCGCTTCTTCGGCTGCATGGGTCGTCCCCCTCTTTCCATGGGCACAACCTGTAGCAAATTTTCCACCCAGACCGCAACTTTTCATCCAGGCTCCCACTTTCGGGGTGAGAGAACGAGACCCGGCCTCAGGGCTGACGGGCCTCCAGGAGGGAAGAGGCGTCTGGGGCGGACAGGCCGCGCACCTCCCCCACGGCCCAGGTGTAATCCAGGCGGACGGCCTGCCCGGCGCGCACGGACACGGTGCGGGAGACCCCCGGCAGGCGGGGGTGCCAGAGGATGACGGAGTGGGTCCCCGCGGGCACCTCCAGGCGGAAGTGGCCGGAGGCGTCGGTGGTGGTGAACCAGGGGTGCTCGAAGGTGCGCACGGCGGCGCTCATCCACGGGTGGAGGTCGCACCGCACCTGGAGGATGCCGGGCGCGGTGGGCAACGGCCGGCGCACACGGGAGCCCTCGAGGGGCAGGGCCACGTTGAGGATGGGCTGCTGCGAGCCGGCCAGGACGTTGACGTTGTGCAGGAGGGCATCCCGGTTGCGCACCTCCAGCGAGGTGCCCGCGCGGGCGGCGAGCACCGGCGGCTCGAAGGCGCACCGTCTCTGGTCCAGGAGGGCTGGCGGGGCGTCGGGGTCCGGCTCCGGCCCCACGGTGCCATCGGCGAGCGCCACCACGACGTAGGACAGGGCGCCGTGCGGGTCCACGACGAGGGATCGGTCTGGCATCGTCGTCCCACAGAGGGCGGCGACGGACGGGCTGGTGGGCAGGGGTGCGAGTGCCGGCAGGGGGCCGGACAGGAGGATGCGCCCCTCGATGATGCCAGGAGGAGCGGGGGACGGGCGGGCGCTCGAGGCGCCGCTGGGTACCTGGGAGGTGGTGGGCGTACAGGCGACCTGCTGGCAGCCCGGAGGCAGGGCGAGGAGCGAGAGGACGAGCGGGAGGAGGACGGTACGGCGCACGGTGCCCGTCTAACTTGGACCGTGGCGGTATTTCAAACTTCGCCTGCCCGTCCGCATTGCGAGGGATGACACTGGGCCCATTTGGACGTTGGACCGTGCAAATCCTTGTTGGTAGAAGGGCGCGGGCTCCGCGGTAGGGCCCCCATTGGAGGCAGCGAATTTGCGGGAGAAACTGAAGGCGCTGGCGGAGCTGCAGAAGGTGGACCTCGAGGTCGCCTCGCTCCGGAAGGCCGCGGACGTGCATCCCCGGCAGTTGGCGGAACTGGAGCGGGACCTGGGTGCCGCGCGCAGCGCCATCGAGGCGGAACGCAACCGGGTGGCCGACATCGAGCGGCAGAAGACGGCGCTCGAGCAGAACATGGCGGACGAGAAGGACAAGGTGAAGAAGTGGGAGGCGCGGCTGGCCGAGCAGCGCTCCACCCGCGAGTACTCCGCCCTGGCCCGGGAGATCGACATCGCCAAGAAGGCCAACCAGACGATGTCCGACGAGCTGGTGGAGATGTCCAAGACGCTCGCGGCGGCGCGCGAGGCGGTGAAGGCGAAGGAGGCGGAGTTCGCCACGCGCCAGGAGCAGCTCACCAGCCGGATGACGGAGCTGAGGGGCAAGCAGAGCCAGGCCGAGGGCCAGGTGAAGGCACTGGAGGGCAAGCGCACCCAGGTGGCCGCCGCCGTGGACGCCACCCTGCTGCGCCGCTACGAGACGGTGCGCAAGAAGAAGCTGCCGGCGATGGTGGGCGTGGTGGCCGGCACCTGCCAGGGCTGCAACATGAACGTGCCGCCGCAGCTCTACAACCAGCTGCGCGTGTCGTTGGGGACGGACGTGTGCCCGTCCTGCAACCGCATCATCTACGCCGTCGAGGCGCTCGAAACACCGGCGGCGAAGTAGTCCCGCGAGACATGGCCCCGCCGAACCTCGTCGACATCCTCCGCCACATCGCGCGTGAGGAGCCGCTCACGGGGACGGTGCGGGCCTTCCCGGGCCTCACCCGTGAGGACGTGGGGCGTCTGCTGGAGAGCGCCGCCGAGCGGCTCGCCCCCGCCACGCCCAAGCCGGTCCCCGCGCCCCCTCCCGCCGAAGAACCCGCGAGACACGCGGAGACGCCCGCGCGCATGCGGCTCTTCTCGGACGGGGCGGCTCGGGGCAACCCTGGACCCGCGGGTGCCGGCGCGGTGCTGATGGACGCCGAGGGACGGGTGGTGGCCCGGCTCGGCAAGTTCCTCGGCATCCAGACGAACAACTACGCCGAGTACATGGGGCTGCTGCTGGGCCTGAAGCATGCCCGGAGCCTGGGCGTGCAGGAGCTCGAGGTCCTGGCCGACAGCGAGCTGCTCATCCGCCAGCTCCAGGGGCGCTACCAGGTGAAGAGCCCCACCCTCCGCCCGCTCTACGAGGAAGCGGCCGGGCTGCTCAAGGAATTCCCCCGGGTGAAGCTCGTCCATGTGCCGCGCGAGAAGAACAAGGCGGCCGACGAGATGAGCAACCGGGCCATCGATGAGCGGATGTGAACCCCGGCGCTTCGTCCGGAGTGACCTCGGCCCCCCGTCCGTTGTATGAGGCATGGGCCGGAGTGGTCCGGGTGAACGCTGGTCACTGCAGGAACGGGTGACGGGAGGAAAGTCCGAGCTCCACAGGGCAGGGTGCTGGCTAACGGCCAGTCGAGGCGACTCGCAGGAAAGTGCCACAGAAAACAAACCGCCGGTTCCGCGAGGGGCCGGTAAGGGTGAAACGGTGCGGTAAGAGCGCACCGCGCCCGGGGTGACTCGGGCGGCACGGCAAACCCCACCTGGAGCAAGAGCCAATAGGAGCGCGTCCCCGAAAGGGGACAGGGGTTGCCCGCCCCATGCGTTCGGGTTGCTCGCTGATGAGGCCCCTGGGCAACCAGGGCCCTAGATGAATGTTCACCGCTCATCCCGAAAGGGGTGGGGACAGGACTCGGCTTACAGGGCCACTCCGGTTTTTTTTCCCTGTGCCTACCGCTGCTCCACGGGCACCTGCACGAGCAGGATGCGGCTGCGCCCGTCATTGCGCACCGCGTCCGGGTTCTTGAGCTGCAGGCGCGCGTCCGTCTCCGGGTGCCAGAAGCCCATCCACAGGTTGAGGGCGCGGGAGGAGGCTCCGGACGGGAGCAGGATGCTGAACTCGTCCTTCACCGTCTCGCCGGGCTTCCATTGCGTGGTGGGGTAGAGACCCCCGGCCGGCTTGTGGTCGGCGTTGAGGCGCTCCATACGGCCCTCGGCGTCCTCGACGTGGACGAAGATCAGGTAGTCCTCCTCCAGGGGCTTGAGCACCTTGAAGTAGACGGTGACGCGGGCGGCATCGCCGGGAGCGATGCGGCCCGGCTGCACGGTGGCGCCCACCAGTTCCACCTTGTCCTCGAAGTTGGCGCCGTTCTTGACCGAGAGCGGAGGCACCTGGGTCACGACGGCCTGGCGCCGCTCATTGGGATTGGAACCACCGGGCGCCTCGACGATGCAGGCGCTGAGGAGGGACGCGGGGACGAGGAGGGCGAGGAGCGTGGACCGGCGCATGGCGTCCCCGGTTCTACCGGCTTCCTGGCACGGCATCCACCGGCCCGTGGCCCCTCGGGGACGCCAGGCCGCCATCCTGCTCCCGCCGCGACGTGTTCGCGGCGTGGCGTCGCTCTGAAGATGGGTGGGACGCCCGGAGGCATCTTGATGTATGCGGTGCGCGCCATGAAGACGCCCACCGCCCTCCCCTTCGTCCTCGCGCAGGCGCCCTCGCCGCAGCCCACGCCTCCGCCCCAGCAGCCGACGCAGCCCGGGGTACCGGAGACGGGCACGCCTCCGTCGGCCCCCGAGGCCGGTGGCCCCTATGGGCAGATCATCGGCGTCACCGCGCTGGTGCTGCTCGCGGCGTTGATGGTGGCCGCGGCGCGCAAGCTCTTCTTCAAGCGCCGCCCCGAGCTGCCCGGCAAGCCGCCGGCCGTCCCTCCCACGAAGGAGAAGCCCGCCCTCCCCGAGGAACGGCCCGAGCTGCGCGTGGAGCTGCCGCCCACCGAGGCGGAGCTCGCCAGGCGCCGTGAGGCGGAGGAGATCCACGCCCGCGCCGAGTCGCTCGCCCGCCAGCGCGAGGAGGCCACCCGCGCCGCGAAGACGGCCACGGACGCCACCGAGCGCGCCCGGCTGGAGGCCGAGGCCCGAGCCCTCAAGGAGCGCGAGGAGGAGGAGAAGCGCGCCGAGTACCGCGCGAAGAAGGCCGCCGAGGACGAGGCGAGGGAGCGGCGCAAGCGCGAGCGCGAGGAGGCCGAGCGCCTCGTGGCCGAGCAGAAAGCCCGCGAGGCGGCGGCCGCCGAGGAGGCCCGTCGCGCCGAGGAGGCGGCGGCGCGCGCCAAGGTCGAAGCCGAGGCCGGCCGGACGCTGGCGCAGGGCCTGGACAAGACGCGCAGCCAGGGCTTCATGGCGCGGCTCAACGGCCTCTTCGGCTCGAACCGCAAGGTGGACGAGTCCATCCTGGCGGAGATGGAGGAGATCCTCTTCACCGCGGACATCGGCGTGCGCACCGCGTCCAGCCTGGTGGAGGTGGCGCGCGACAAGCTCAAGCGCAACGAGCTGAGCGACGCCGACCGCATCAAGGGACTCATCCGCGAGGAGGTGACGCGCATCGTGGACCTGCCGGTGCCGCGCACGCTGGAGGGCGGAGGCCCGCCGCACGTGGTGATGGTGGTGGGCGTCAACGGCGCGGGCAAGACGACCACCATCGGCAAGCTGGCGGCGAAACTCACCAGCCAGGGCAAGAAGGTGGTGCTGGCCGCGGGCGACACCTTCCGCGCCGCCGCCACCGAGCAGCTCGACGTCTGGGCGGACCGCGCCAAGGCGGAGCTGGTGAAGGGCGCCGAGGGCGCCGACCCCAGCTCGGTCATCTTCGAGGCCATCAAGAAGGCGAAGGACTCGGGCGCCGACGTGGTCATCGCGGACACGGCGGGCCGGCTCCACACCAAGGTGAACCTGATGGACGAGCTCAAGAAGGTGAAGCGCGTCATCGACAAAGCGCTTCCCGGGGCTCCCCACGAGGTGCTGCTGGTGCTGGACTCCACCAACGGGCAGAACGCCATCCAGCAGGCCAAGCAGTTCCACGAGGCGGTGGGCGTCACCGCCATCGCGCTCACGAAGCTGGATGGCACCGCCAAGGGCGGCGTCATCATCGGCATCTGCGACGAGCTGAAGCTCCCCGTGGTGTGGGTGGGCGTCGGCGAGAAGGTCGCCGACCTGCGCCGCTTCGAGCCCCGCGAGTTCGTCCAGGCGCTGTTCGACTAGGCGGGCCTACTCGCCCAGCAGGCCCGGCAGCAGCTCCTCCATGAGCTTCTGCGTCTCCGGATCCAACGCCTTGCCATCCGCCCCGGCGCCCAGCAGGGCGCCCATGTTGGGCTTGCCGAGATCCTCGTCGCCGTGGGTCTCCTTCCACCAGCGCACGCGCAGGCGCTCGAGCTCCTTGGCGTGCGGAGGGCTCGCCTTGGCCAGCTCCCGGGTGAGGCAGTCGGTGCACGTCCACTTGAAGCGGTAGGTGTCCACGTAGGAGCGCAGGCCCTTGAAGAAGGCCTCGTCCCCGATGAGCTTGCGCGAGGCGTGGTGCAGCAGTGGCGCCTTGCCGTACACGATCGCTCCGTACTGCAGCGAGTCCTGGAAGTCGAAGGTGGGCCGGTCCGCCGGGGCGTCCTTGCCGCCCGAGAGCCGGAGCATGTGGTAGGCCGAGACGAGCGCCTCCTGCCGCATCTGCTCGGCCAGCTCGCGCCCGTACTTCCACTCCATGTAGAGCAGCGCCGTGTACTGGGCGAGCGACTCGTCCACCACCGGCGAGTGGATGGGGTCCGAGCCCACCAGCCCCGCGAAGTACTGGTGCGCCACCTCGTGGGCCACGGTGAACTCGAGCGTGCGCTCCAGCGTCTTGCCGAGCTGCGCGAGCGGCGCGGTGTCCCCGCCCATGGCCTGGAGGAGCTGCTGCATCTGCTCCATGCCCGGCATGCCCTCGAGGGCGCTGTTGGGATCCGCCACGCCGCGGTAGAGCGACGTGCCCACGGTGACGAGGCCGGGGAACTCCATGCCTCCGGCGCCGCCCGACAGCGGGGCCTCCACCACGCGGAAGTACTTGAACGGCAGGGGCCCCAGGCGCCGCTCCATCTCCGTGAGGGAGTCCGTGGCGTACTGCAGCACGCGCTTGCCCACCGCGGCGTCGCGGGTGGCGAAGTGGCTCTCCACGGTGACGCCCTTCACCGTCGTGGTGAGGCTCTGGTAGCCGCGCGAGGCGAACACGGGGAAGTCGCGCACCGCGCCCGCGGCGAAGCTGAAGCGCACGCGGCCGTCGCGCTGGGGCACCTCGCCCATGGGGACGCCCGTGACGTGCACCTTCCAGCCCGCCGGGACGATGACGTTGGCGAGCACGTTCGAGGGGTCGTACAGCGCCAGGTCGCCGACGCCCGAGGGCCCGGTCCAGGGCTCACCACTCGCGTCCTGGGGGGGCACCAGCGGCACCACGCCCACCAGGCTCATGAAGTCATCCGCCGCGGAGAAGGCGCCATAGTCCCCTTCCCCACCCGAGGCGCCGAGCGCGCCCAGCAGCGAGTTGGCGCTGGGGCTCGCGCGAGGCACCTGGGCCTCCAGGTCGAGCTCCACCACCACCGAGCCGCCCGGGGCGACGGGAGTGGCCAGCGGCACGTGGTAGAGGCTGTTGTCCTCGAGGTGCCGGGGCTTCGCGGGCTGCCCGTTCGCCTTCACCTCCGAGAGCGTCACCCGGGGGTCGAAGGCGTTGGGCGTGACGCGCAGGTAGACGCCCTCCATGGGGCGGTTGCGCACGCGCAGCTCCACCCGCAGGTGGCCCGTCACCCGCCGCTTCAGCGGATCCAACTCCAGCTGCACCTGGTAGCGCGGCAACTCCTCCAGGGGCCCGAGCGCCTGCGCGGCGCGGGCCTTCTCCTCGGACCGGAGGTGCTGCAGGGAGAACTGCACCTCGGGGGGGACGAAGTCTCCGGCGGGAGCGACCCCGGGAACGAGCAGCAGGGCGAGCAGCGGCCAGCGGCGCAGGGAAGCGAGCATGGGGGTATGTTACTGGCGATGACCCTTCGAACGCTCGCCCTTGCCACCGTGGCCGCCGCCTCGCTGTCCTGCGTGAAGCAGCTCGCGCCCCCACCCTCGGGGCCGTCCCGGCCCTACCCGCTGCTGAAGGAGACGGAGGAGCGGGAAACTTCCGCGCTCACTGTGAAGCGCGAGGACGTGGAGATCGACACGCGCGACTTCGAGCGGACGCCTCGGGTCGTGGCCACCGGGGAGACCCCCGTGCTGCAACTGTCCGGGGCGCGGGCCCGGCTCTACGGCGACGCGGAGGGCACCAAGGGCTTCGAGGTGGACAACTTCATCCTCCTCGAGGTGGTGGATGCCTCGGGCAAGGTGCTCAACCGGAGCGCGGTGGGCTTCACCGAGAACGTGCACATGGGCCGCGAGGTGGTGGACAGCGTGGGCCCCCGCTCCTTCCACTTCGAGCCGGGCCAGGTGGACCTCACCACCCAGCTGCCGGAGAGCGGGCCCTTCCAGGTGCGCGCGACGGTGCTGGACTACTCGGGCGTGGGCCGGGTGACGGATGTCTTCCTGGTGCTCGAACCCGGAGGCGCGCGCCAGGAAGACGACCTGCGGGGCCAGTGACCCCGGCGGCTCAGAACCGCACCAGGCCTCCGCCGGCACTGGCACCGGAGGGACCGTTGATGACGGCGTCGCAAGAGGCCGCGGGGAGGCAGACCGTGTTCGGATCCAGCGGCTTGGGCTGAGTGGCGACCAGGGTGCCCACGGTGGCGCCGATGACCACGGCGCCCACGCCGGCCCAGAAGTACCAGCGCTTGGTGAGCGGCGTGTCGGTGGAGACCTCCGGCACCTCCTGGGTGAGCGGCGAGGTCTCGGTGGGGCCCGGCGTGAGGACCGGGTTGCGCGGCTCGTCGGCGGCGACGAGCGGACGCAGGTTGACGTCGACGTTGTACTCCTTGCCGGCGCGCACGGCGATGCGCTGCGTCTCGGGGCGGTAGCCGTCGCGCTGGACGACGATCTCATGCGAGCCCGCCGAGAGCATGACGCCCTCGAGCGGCGCCGCGCCCTTGTCCTCGCCGTCGATGAGGACGCGGGCGCCCTCGACGTCCGCCTTCACGGAGACGAAGCCCGTCACGGCCTCGAGCATCACGCTCACCTCGGTGAGCTCGCCCTCCTTGGCGGTGACACGGCGGGAGAAGTCGCGGTAGCCGCCGCGGCGCACGGCGACGGTGTGCTCGCCGGGGGTCACCTCGATGGGACCCTTGGGAATGGAGCCAATCTCCTTGTCGTCGATGAACAGGCGCGCGCCCCGGACGACGCCGGTCATCTTCACGGCCAGCTCGGTCTTGCGGATGAGGGGCGCGAGGATCTCCGAGTCCTGGACGGGAGCCGGCGCCGGTTCCGCGACCGGCTGCGACTTCGCGCCCTTCTTCGGGGCCTTCGTGGCCTTGGGCGGCCGGGTCTTCTTGGCCTTGCCCTTGCCCTTCGAGGGCTGGAGGGGCGCCAATGGAGCGAGATCATCGCTCAAGTCCTGCGCGAAGGCAGGAGGGGCGGCGAAGCTGAGGACCAACGCGATCAGGAAGGCGCGACGCAGGACCATGAGGGTCCAAAGGTTAAAGAGTCGCGGGGGATGGGTCAAACAGGAGTCCACCCGGGGAGCCCATTGGGGGAAGATCGCCTCCCATGTCACGAAAGATTGCCTGGATCGCAGCCGGTGGCCTCGCCGCCACCCTCACGGCCTGTCCGGCCCGGACCCCCTCCCTCCCCAACACCCCCGCGCCCATACATGTGCCCCCAGGGTGCGAGAAGAACCAGACGGGCGAGTACCACCACGCGGAGAACCCCGCGTTCCTCTACTTCGGCGAGGACGACGGCGGCACGCTGACGCTGGGGGTGGCGCGCGCACGCGAGGGCCTGGAGGGGCCGGGGGACGCGGGGACGACGGTGAACATCGTGCTGCAACGCACGCCGGACGGCTTCGTGGGGGAGACCCGGTCGACGACGTTCACCCCCTCGGGCACAGCGTGCCCGGTGCGCTTCCCCACCGAGGCGACGGCCTGCGACGACAAAGGCCTGACCCTGCGCTCGGTGGCGGCGACGTCGATCGACGAGAACTGCCGCCCGGCGCCCACGGGCCCCAATCCCCAGTGGAAGGAACAACGGCTGGTGAGGGGAGCGCCGGACGCGGGCGCGTCCGACGCGGGCTGAGCGCCTAGGCGGCGCGGCGGGTCTGCTCCTCGGCCACCTTCACGGGGGCGGGAGCGGACTCGCTGAACTTCAGACGGCCCTGCAGGAGGCTGGACATGCCCACGTACAGGAAGCCCCCCAGGAACAGCATGATGAAGGGCACCGAGGTGTAGATGCGCTTCTCGATGGCGAACCACAGGGCGCCGGCGAAGTAGAGCGCGAAGGACAGCTCGATGATGGGCATGAGCGTCTTGTCACCGCGGTAGCTCTTCTTCACGGCGGCGACCTTCTTGCCCTCGGCGCCGGTCTTCGGGGTGCGGGTGAAGCCGGACTGCTGGCCCAGCAGGGCCTCGAGCACCGCGCGGGCGTTGTTGATGGCCAGACCGATGCCCAGGCTCATCAGGAAGGGCAGGTACTTGAAGCGCTCCCAGCCCTTGGCACCGCGCTCGCGCTGGGCGGCCACGTAGAAGGCGCAGACGCTGGCGGTGGCGCTCAGGAAGAAGGGCAGGTCCAGGAAGAGCGTGCCGTAGAGGCCGTGCTGGAAGCGCACCACCATGGACAGCGGCATGAGGGCGCTGAGCACCACCATCAACAGGTAGGCCATGTTGTTGGTGAGGTGGAAGAAGGCCTCGCGCTTGACGGCGAAGGGCAGGTCGCTCTTGAGAATCATCGGCAGCAGCTTGCGCGCCGTCTGGATGGAGCCCTTGGCCCAGCGGTGCTGCTGGCTCTTGAAGGCGTTCATCTCCACGGGCACCTCGGCCGGGGAGATGACCTCGGGCAGGAAGATGAACTGCCAGCCCTTCACCTGGGCGCGGTAGCTCAGGTCCAGGTCCTCGGTGAGCGTGTCGTGCTGCCAGCCGCCCGCGTCGGAGATGGTGACGCGCCGCCAGATGCCGGCCGTGCCGTTGAAGTTGAAGAAGCAGCCCGAGCGGTTGCGCGCGGTGTGCTCGATGATGAAGTGGCCGTCGAGGAAGATGCTCTGGGCCTGGGTGAGGATGGAGAACTCGCGGTTGAGGTGGCCCCAGCGCACCTGCACCATGCCCACCTTGGAGTCGGCGAAGAAGGGCACCGTGCGCAGCAGGAAGTCGGGGCTGGGCACGAAGTCCGCGTCGAACACCGCGACGAACTCGCCCTTGGCCGTCAGCAGGCCGTTCTCCAGCGCGCCCGCCTTGAAGCCCTGGCGGTTCTGGCGGTGGATGTAGACGATGTCGTGGCCCTGCTGCCGGTGGCGCTCCACGCACGCGCGGGCGATTCCGCACGTCTCGTCCGTGGAGTCATCCAGGACCTGGATCTCCAGCAGCTCGCGCGGGTAGTCGATGCGGCACACCGACTCCACCAGGCGCTCGACCACGTACATCTCGTTGAAGATGGGCAGCTGGATGGTGACCCGCGGCAGCGCCGGCAGCACGCCCTTGGGCGTGGGCAGCTTGAACTTGTGGCGGTAGTACAGGAACGCCATCCGGTAGCGGTGCGATCCGTAGACCGCCAGCACACAGAGGACGCTGAAATACACGCCCAAGAAAAGGATTTCGACGGTGGTCATCTGACCTGGCCCCTACCGCGGATGAAGTCGCCGCGGTCTTTACCCTGCTCGGCGGAGATGAAAGACCGACCCTCGCCGACCGCCGCATCCGGTTCAGCGGAGCCCCCCCGCCTCGTATGTGCCCGGAATAACAAGGTTTTGTCTATTCCGGGCAGTAACGAGCGCCGGACAATAGGGACGCGTCAAGTGACTGTCAAATAGATACCCGGACCGGGACGTGCAGTGGAGCCTGGCGGGGCACGCAACCCCGCGACCTCTCAACGCCTTTCACGCCTTCGCGCCTCAGCCGGCCACGCGCTGGACCACGGCGGGCGCGGGGACCTGGAGGGGAGCCTCGGCCACGTCCACCTCGTCTCGGGAAGCGAGAACGAGGATGCGCTCCACCAGCGCGGGGAAGTCGAGTCCGCGCTCGGCGGCGATTTTCGGCAGCAGGCTGACGGGGGTGAGACCCGGGAGGGTGTTCACCTCGAGGATGACGTCGTTCTCATCCTCCGAGCAGATGAGATCCACCCGGCCGTAGCCGCGGCAGCCCAGGGCGCGGTAGGCGGCGAGCGCGAGGGACTCCACGTTGGCCAGGCGAGTGGGAGACAGGCGCGCGGGGAGGAAGTAGCGCGAGCCGCCCTTGTACTTGGCGTCGTAATCGAAGCCCTCGCGCGGGGTGGCGATCTCGCAGGTGCCGAGCACCTCCTCATCGAGGATGCCGACCGTCACCTCGCGGCCGCGAGCCATGCGCTCCACGAGGGCCTCGCCACCGAAGCGGCAGGCCAGGGCCACGGCGGAGGCGAGCGCCTCGGGCTGACGCACCACGGAGAGGCCCACCGACGAGCCGCCGCAAGCGGGCTTCACCACGCAGGGAAAACCCAGGTCGCCGTGGAGCTCGAGGGCGCGCGAGGCATCGGCGCGGCCCACGCGGTAGCCCTGGGGCGTGGGGAGGTTGTGGAGCCGGAAGAGCTTCTTGGCCATGGGCTTGTTCATGGCGAGCGCGGAGGCGAGCACGCCCGAGCCCGTATAGGGCAGGCCCATCAGCTCCAGCAGACCCTGCACCTTGCCGTCCTCACCCATGCGGCCGTGGAGGGCGAGGAAGGCGACATCGAGCTCGGCGGAACGAAGGGCGCGGTCCAGGCCGGGGCCGGCGAAGATGCGGCTGACCGAGTGGCCCCGGGACTCGAGGGCCGCCACCACGGCCTCACCGGTCTTCAACGAAATCTCCCGCTCCTCACCCCAACCGCCCATCAGAACACCGACGCGCTTGCCCATGACTTTGGATTCCTCCTTGTCAGGGGGCTAGAGCACACGCGATGCCAACCCGGGGAGATGCAGTCGAGGTGGAATCCTGCCCACCGGCCGACGCCAGAGCCCCGTCATTCCAGCACATCGAGACAAGGAGCGTGTGGGCCCACACGGAGCGAGCGTGTCCACCAAACCACGCCGTGGCCCTGTGGCCGCGCCGCGCCCCCAACCCCTCTCCCTCTGGGAGAGGGACGGGGTGAGGGTATTCACGCCGGTATTCCCCACCCCGTCACCCGAACCAGCGACCCGAAGCAGGAGCGAAGACACGGAGCCGGTCGCGAAGCCGCTCGGGGACACGGGCCTGGAGGGTGGAGTGCACCTCCTCGGGGGAATAGGCCTGACTGAAGTGCATCAACACCAGGGCCTCGTTCTGGAAGAGCTCTGCCCGCGCGAAGATCTCATCGAGATGGATGTGAGAGCGCTCCTGAGCATCCTGGACGGTGCGCTTCGAGTCGATGAAGGTGCACTCGAGAATCAGCACGCGGCTGTCGAGCAGGGAGGGAGCGGTCTCCAGCACACGCGAGAGCGTATCGGTGGCATAGGCCAGCTCAAGATGATCGACCTCATCGAAGAGGTCCTCACCCGCCTTGCGCCTGCGAGCGATCTCCTGGGGAGGAAGGGACTGGTGCTCGGGCCTGAGCTTCGAGACGCGGCGGAGGAACTGGTAGCAGAGGGAGGGCACGGTGTGGTGCGTGCGAAAAGCGCGCACCCACAGCCCATGACCCAGGTGGTGCGTATCACCCGGGCGCATCGGGACCGTCTCGACGTGGGTCTCGGTGCGATGAAGCCGGCCCTGGACGGCGAGGGCCTCGCGAACGGGGGCTTCGATCTCCGCGGGCAGGAACACCTGAGGAGGCGCCTTGCCGATGAGGGTGCGGATGCCGAGCAACGAGCCGAGCGCGCTGGCGTGGTCGGAGTGACCATGGCTCAAGAAGATGCGATCCGTCCCGGCGAAGGAGCGGATGGGGACACCGGCATCGAGCACCACGCCGAGCTCCGGCACCTGGAGCGAGGTGTAGACGCCTCCGACCGAAATGCCTCGAACCGTATAGGGACCCGCGCTGACCTCGGTGAGCATCCGGAGAGGCTAGCGGATGGGGACGCGCTGTCACGCCTCGCGAGACACATCTGACAGCTTGTCGTGCCATGGGCGCGGTCCAAGCGGTGGACAGAGCCCGCCTTCCCTCTGAAGAGACCCATGGAGCGGCCGTTGGTCCCGGCCTTGCTCAGGGAAGCGGACATCCACGACACCTCACAGGAGGCATCCGATGTCCACCCTCGTCCGCCCCTCGTTCCGCGCACTCACCCTGCTCTGCGCGGCCTGCCTGGGCCTGACGGCCGCGCACGCCGTGAACACGGTGGTGGAGGCATGGCTCCTGCCATTCCCCTCCTTCGAGCAGAAGGCACCAGCCCCGCCGAAGAAGGAGGAGATGCCCACCCCGCTCGCCCTGGCGTCGCTCGCCCGGTACACAGGCCTGCCAGACAAGCTGCGCGAGCAGGTCATCTCCGCGGGCCCGGGAGACGAGCCCGTGCCGACCGTGCTGGAGCTGAAGCTGCTGGGAACGATGACGGCATCCCCTCCGGCCATCTCGCTCGCGTCCGTGTACGAGGGACCCGCGCGCCGCACGCGCTCGGTGTGGACGGGCGGGGAGGTCCTCGGAGCGGAGGTGATCGCCATCGAGCGCACGCGGGTGCTCATCCTGAACGCGGGGCGGCTGGAGTACATCGGCGCCGGCTCCGGAAAGGGCGCCGAGAGCAAGGAACCGCGTGTCTCCAGTCCTCCGGCCCAGGCGGACGCGGCGTCCGGCATTGACATCCGGCAGGTGGGCCCACAGGTCTACGAGCTGTCACGCCAGGAGGTGGACACCCTGCTCGCCAACCCCAGCGACGTGCTGATGCAAGCGCGCATCGCCCCCGTATTCAGGGACGGCAAGCCGCAAGGATTCAAGATGTTCTCCATCCGGCCCGGCTCGCTCTACGTCCGGCTGGGCCTCCAGAACGGGGACACGCTGCGGCGCATCAACGGGCTCTCACTCGAGGGCGTGGAGCAGGGACTCGAGGCCTTCAACCAACTGCGCGATGCCTCGCGCATCGAGCTGGAAGTGGAACGCAACGGACAACCCATCCGCTACACCTACTCGATGCGTTAGGGTCAGGAGCGCTTCGCCGGACTCTTGAGCCCGGGCCACACGGAACGGAGCGTGCCCGCGAGCTCCCGGAGCGCATCGGCCCGGGGGTAGCCCGGCCTCCAGACGAGGACGAGGGTGCGGCTCGGCACCGGGTCCGAGAAGGGACGCACCACGAGCTGGCCCAGCCGGTTCTCGATGGGCACCGAGAGCGAGGGCAGCAGCGTGATGCCGCTGTCCCCCGACATCACCATCTGCGCCAGCGTGGTGAGGCTGGTGGCGCGGAAGTCCACCTCGCGAGCCCCCACCCGCGTGCACAGGGCGAGCGCCTGTCCCCGGAAGCAGTGGCCGTCCTCCAGCAGGAGCACATCCTCCTCGTCCAGGTCCCGGAGCTGCACCTGCTTCTTCTTCGCCAGCGCGTGCCCCGGGGGTGCGGCGACGACGAACGGATCCTCCGCGATGACGGCGTGCTCCAGGTCACCCAGGTCGGCTTCGAGCGCCAGCAACGCCGCGTCCAGCCGCCCCTCTCCCAGCGCCTTCACGAGCAGCTCCGTCTTCTCCTCGCGCAGCCGGAGCTGGAGCCGGGGGTACTGCTTCGTCAGGGCGGGCACCACCTCGGGCAACACATAGGGCGCGATGGTGGGAATGACGCCCAGGTGCAGACTGCCCGCGAAGGGGTCGGACAAACGGGCCGCCGCGGACAGGATGTCTCCGGCCTCGGTGAGCACCCGGCGCGCTCTCGCCACCAGGTCCTCCCCGGCCGCGGTCAGCATCACCCGGCGCTTGTCCCGCTCGAAGAGCTTCACCCCCAACACGTCCTCGAGCTGCTGGATCTGCGCACTCAAGGCGGGCTGGGAGACGTGACAGTGCTCGGCCGCCCGCCGGAAACCGAGCAGGTCGGCGACGGCGACCACATACTCCAACTGCCTCAGGGAGATGTCGTTGATGGAGGGCATGGGTCTGGAGAACCGATAGCCCCAGCCTATCAATCCCATCGGAACGATGTCTTGGGCAACTCAGCGCGAGCTCTCTACTTTTCTCCCTGTCACGAACGCAGTGACGCCACCCCAGGAGAGAGCTCGCGTGTCCAACCGTCCCCATCTGACCACCGAGGCCGGCGCCCCCGTCGCCAACAACCAGCACTCGCAGACCGCCGGAGCCACGGGGCCGGTGCTGCTGCAGGACCACCACCTGCTGGAGAAGCTCGCCCGCTTCAACCGCGAGCGCATCCCGGAGCGCGTGGTGCACGCGGTGGGCTCGGGCGCCTACGGCTACTTCGAGGTGACCAACCCCGACATCTCGCGCTTCACGCGCATGAAGCTCTTCAACGCCAAGGGCAAGCGCACCGAGGCCTTCCTGCGCTTCTCCACCGTGGCCGGCTCCAAGGGTGCCCCCGACACCGCTCGCGACCCGCGCGGCTTCGCGGTCCGCTTCTACACCGAGGACGGCAACTGGGACCTGGTGGGCAACAACACCCCCGTCTTCTTCCTGCGCGACGGCATCAAGTTCCCGGACTTCATCCACTCGCAGAAGTACGACCCGTTCACCAACTGCCAGGAGCCCGACAACCAGTGGGACTTCTTCTCGCACTCGCCCGAGGCCACGCACCAGTTCACCTGGCTCTTCGGTGACCGCGGCATCCCCGCGACGCTGCGGCACATGGATGGCTTCGGCTCGCACACCTTCCAGTGGGTGAACGCCCAGGGCGAGCGCTTCTGGGTGAAGTTCCACTTCAAGACGAACCAGGGCATCCGCACGCTCTCCTCCGAGGAGGCCGCGACCATCGGCGGGAGGGATCCGCAGTACCACCAGCGCGACCTCTACGCGGCGCTCGAGCGCGGCGACTTCCCCTCGTGGACGCTCAAGGTGCAGGTCATGCCGGAGGCCGACGCCCCCACCTACCGCTTCAACCCCTTCGACCTCACCAAGGTGTGGCCCTACAAGGACTACCCCCTCATCGAGGTGGGCCAGCTGGTGCTCAACCGGGCCCCGGACAACTACTTCGCCGACGTGGAGCAGGCGGCGCTCGACCCGTCCAACTTCGTGCCGGGCATCGGCCCCTCGCCGGACCGCATGCTCCAGGCGCGCCTCTTCGCCTACGGCGACGCGCACCGTTACCGGCTCGGCATCAACCACACCCGGCTGCCGGTGAACTCGCCCAGGGGCGTGGCGGGCGGCGCGCGCAACTACGGCCGTGACGGCGCCATGAGCTTCGACGGCAACGGCGGGCGCAGCAGGAACTACGAGCCGAACAGCTTCGACGGCCCCGCGCAGACGAACGAGGACACGGGCCTCGGTGTGTCCCTCAGTGGAGCCACCGGCACCTACGTCTCCGTGCGGCACGCCGAGGACAACGACTTCGTGCAGGCCGGTGCCCTGTACCGGGTGATGAGCGAGGCGGAGCGCGAGCGGCTGGTGACGAACATCGCGGGCAGCCTCTCGCAGGTGAGCCGCGAGGACATCATCGCGCGCAGCATCGCCCACTTCCGCAACGCCGACGAGGAGTACGGCTCGCGCATCGCGAAGGCCGTCCACGAGCGCCGCCGCTCGCGCTGAGTCCACTCCCCTTCCCCACTCTCGAGGACTTTCCCATGAAGGCACAGACCCCTGATTCGCAACCGATGGTGACGGACAACGAGGTGTTGGAGCTGGCGCGCACGGCCTTCCAGCACGCGAGGGCCGGGGAGACGGCCCACCTGGGGAGGCTCCTCGAAGCGGGGCTGCCCGCCAACCTCACCAACGAGCGGGGCGACACCCTGCTGATGCTCTCGAGCTACCTCGGCCACGAGGAGACCACCCGTGTGCTCCTGAAGCACGGGGCCGACTCGGAGCGGCTCAACGATCGCGGGCAGACGCCGCTGGCCGGTGCCGCCTTCAAGGGCAACCTCGCCATCGCGCGGCTCCTGCTGGACCATGGCACTCGCGTCGACGGCACGGGGCCGGACGGCAAGACGGCCCTCATGTTCGCGGCGATGTTCGACCGCAAGGACGTGCTCGAGCTGCTGGTCGCGTATGGCGCGGAGCCGGAGCGCAAGGATACCGACGGGCGCACGGCGCTCGATTACGCCCGGGCCATGGGGGCCCGTGGCACCGCGGAACGGCTCGAGAAGTTGCGAGGGACGCGCGAGCAGCGGGCCTCCTGACAAAAGCCTCACACCGGCCGCCGCGCACACCGCACGGCGGCCGGACAGTCGCCGGAACCCGGCTTGACAAAAAATGCGCGCGCACGCACCTTGCTTGACGTGAGCTTCGTTTCCGCCATCACCACCACGACCACCACCGCCACTCTCTTCGGCGGGAGTGGATTCGTGCGCGCGTGATGAGCTGACGAACGCACGGTTCCCTGCCCCGCCTGTCCGGCCGGGGCGTCCGTGCAAGCGCTCAGTGCTCCGACCGGAAGGCCTCTTTTCCCGATTCGGAGTCTGAAATGCTCGAAGCACACGATCATCGTTCCCTCGGCCAGCGCCTGGACCTCTTCCACCTGCAGGAGGAGGCGCCCGGCATGGTCTTCTGGCACCCGCGCGGCTACCTGCTGTACCGCCTCATCGAGAACCGCGTCCGGCAGCAGATGCAACGCGATGGCTTCCTCGAGGTGAGGACGCCGCAAATCCTCGCCCAGCCCATCTGGGAGCGCAGCGGCCACTGGGACAACTTCCGCGAGAACATGTTCCTGCTCGTCGAGGACGGAGGGCGGCACTCGGCGGTCAAGCCGGTGAACTGCCCGGGCCACATCCAGCTCGTCCAACGCATGTCCCCCAGCTACCGCGACCTGCCCGTGAAGCTGGGCGAGTTCGGGCTCGTGCACCGCAACGAGCCCGGAGGAGCGCTCCACGGCCTGTTCCGCCTGCGCCAGTTCACGCAGGATGATGGCCACGTCTTCTGTGCCGAGGAGCAGATGCGCGAGGAGGTCTCCCGCTTCTGCCGCTCGCTCCACGCCTTCTACGCCGACTTCGGCTTCGAGGACGTGGAGGTGGCCTTCTCCAGCCGTCCCGCCCAGCGCGCCGGAAGCGACGAGATGTGGGACGTCGCGGAGTCGCTCCTGCTCGAGTCCGCGAAACAGGCGGGGCTCGAGTGCGTCATGCAGCCCGGCCAGGGAGCCTTCTACGCGCCCAAGCTGGAGTTCGTCCTGAAGGACCGGCTCGGCCGCAGCTGGCAGTGCGGGACGATCCAGCTGGACCTGGTGCTGCCGGAGCGGTTCGACCTCCACTACGTGGACGCCTCGGGACAGAAGCGCCGGCCGATGATGCTCCACCGCGCGATCCTCGGGAGCCTGGAGCGCTTCATGGGCATGCTGCTGGAGCACCACGGGGGCGCCCTGCCCGCGTGGCTCGCGCCGGAGCAGGTCATCGTGGCGTCCGTGGGTGAAGCGGCCGCGGGCTACGCCGAGCGCTTCGCCGCGAAGCTGCGCGAGGTGGGCTGCCGCGCGAGCGTGGATGCCCGCGGGGAGTCGCTGTCACGGAAGATCGTCGACTCGCACCAGGCCGGTGCGCCGTGGCTGGTGGTGGTGGGCAACCGCGAGGTGGAGAAGAACGCCGTCCGGCTGCGGCGGCGGGACGGGGAGCAGCGCGATCTGCCCTGGGACGAGGCGGTGGCGGCGCTCGTCGCCGAGTGCCGGCCGGCGGCCGCTGCGTGAGTGGAAACGGTGGAGGCGCCCAGGCGCCCGTGTCGTGTCGGGCGTGTCACGGCGCCTCCACCGTGGTCCCCCTCCTCGTCCACCACGTTCGCGGCTTGACGGGAACGCGAATGAGTCTGGAGCCCCGACGTGCGGGTGTGGTTGGCTGCGCCGCCTATGCCTGAGCGTGTGAGCAAGATCGCAATCGTCGGGGCCGGCGCGGTGGGGGCCACCATCGCCTATGCCAGCATGATCCGGGGCGTGGCCAAGCAGATCGCCCTCTACGACATCAGCCGGGACAAGGTGAACGCGGAGGTGCTGGACCTGAACCATGGGCTCCAATTCGTGCCCATGGCCACGCTGGAGGGGTCGGACGACATCGGCGTGTGCGCGGGAGCCGACGTGGTGGTCATCACCGCGGGGGCCAAGCAGAAGCCCGGTCAGACCCGGATGGAGCTGGCGGGCGCGAACGTGGAGCTGTGCCGCACGCTCGTGCCGAAGCTGCTGACCGTGGCCCCCAACGCGCTGCTGCTCGTGGTGACCAACCCGGTGGATGTGCTGACGTACGTGGTGCAGAAGCTGAGCGGCCTGCCGTCGAAGCGGGTCTTCGGCAGCGGCACCGTGCTGGACTCCTCGCGCTTCCGCTTCCTGCTCGCGCGCCACCTGAACGTGGCGGTGCAGAACGTGCATGCCTTCATCGCCGGCGAGCACGGGGATTCCGAGCTTCCGCTGTGGAGCTCGGCCACGGTGGGCGGCGTGCCGCTGCTCCAGTGGACGGCCCCGGGACACGCGAAGCTGACGGAGCAGGACCGCACCCACATCTTCGACAACGTGCGCAATGCCGCGTACCAGATCATCCGAGGCAAGGGCGCCACCAACTACGCCATCGGGCTGGCCACCGCGCAGATATTGGAGGCGGTGCTGTACGACGAGCAGCGGGTGCTCTCCGTGAGCTCCCGGTTGGACGGGTACCTCGGCATCAGCGACGTGTGCATGAGCGTGCCGAGCATCGTCAACCGCTCGGGCGTGGAGACGACGCTGGAGATCCCCATGAACGAGTCGGAGCGGGAGAGCCTGCGCCGGAGCGCGGATACCATCCGCAACGCCATCCGCACCCTGGGGTTCTGAAGCTCACCCGCCCAGCAGGCGCTGGTACTCCCGCTCACCGAGCCGGCGCATCATGCAGGCGTAGCGATCCTGTCGCCCCCAGGTGGTCTTGAGCGCCCCATTCCGGCCAGTCGCGCGGTAGACGTGTTTCCTCAGGACGACGTCATACGCGGATTGCCGCTCCTCGAAGGAGGACGGCACGGGGGCGAACCGCACGAGGCACCAGCCGCCGTCGATCTTCCGGACGTCGTGCCACTCGTCGAGCGCACGGCCCGGGAACTTCGCTTCCCAGGGCTCGCGCTCGTAGGCCCGGAGCAGCCCCGTACGCGGGCAGACGTACAGGCGGTCCCATCTGGAGCCCGACTCGAGCTCGATCGGTCTGCCGTAGGGTCCCACCTTGTAGATCCTGCCGTCGATCTCCTGGACCTGCCGCACCACGAAGTCCTCGAGATGCTCGAGGATGTGCTTCTTGATGGCGCTGTCGAGGGAGACGTGCGCGCAGATCTCCGAATACACGTCATTCCACGGACGGCCAACGCGCGAGTGAAGGAAACGCCGGAGCGGAGCCAGGTTCTCGTTGAAGCACTTGTAGGCGTAGCCACGCCCCATCGCCTCGCGCTTCGGGGCTTCCTCGAGATCGCCCCGGGTCCTCTTCAAACGGCCTCGCGGGTAGTGGCTCCCATTCCGCTTCGGAATTCGCATCCGAGGCCGCTCGACGATGACCTTGAACATGTCCTCACGCATGCAGGCTCCCCGCTGGTCCGCCGCGAGGGACGAACGAGCGGCCTGGACCTGACAGCGCCCCCTCGCGACCGGGCGCGAGCGGGTGTTAATCAACCCTCCTCCTCCAGGAGCCCCTCCTCGTGACGACCCGACCCACCGTGCTCGCGCGACTCTGCTTTCTCCTCCCGCTCACCGCTCTGGCCTGCAGTGGCGAGCGCATCACCTCGAGGCACGCGCCGACCTCCGGGTTCCAGGTCGTTCACAGCTGGCCACACGACCCCGAGGCCTTCACACAGGGGCTCGTCTACCGGGAGGGCCGACTGTACGAGAGCACGGGCATCCATGGAGAGTCCGAGGTCCGCGAGGTGGAGCTCGAGACGGGGCGCGTCCTGCGGGGCCACGCGCTGGCGTGGGAGCATTTCGGTGAGGGGCTCGCGCTCCTCGGCGGCAGGCTCTACCAGCTCACCTGGCAGTCGCACGTGGGCTTCATCTACGACGCCGAGACGTTCCAGGAGGTGGGGCGGTTCAGCTACTCCACCGATGGCTGGGGGCTCACCGACGACGGCAGCTCCCTCATCCTGAGCGACGGCACCAGCACACTGCGCTTCCTCGACCCCGCCACGTTCCAGGTGCGGCGCACCGTCACGGTCACCGACGGGAGTGCCGAGGTCTGGCAACTCAATGAGCTGGAATACGTGAACGGCGAGGTCTACGCGAACGTGTGGAAGCGCGACGTCATCGCCCGGATCGACCCGGCCACGGGACACGTGACCGGGTGGATCGACCTCACGGGGCTCCTCCGGCCGGAGGACCAGAGCGGAAACGAGGACGTGCTGAACGGCATCGCCTACGACGCGGCCAACGACCGGCTCCTCGTCACCGGGAAGCGCTGGCCGAAGTTGTTCCAGATTCGCGTCGTGCCCCGGTAGTCCGCCTCGGCGCTCGGCCTACCTGGCCGGGGCCGGCGAGGCGATGAGGAGGAGCTCCTCCTGCGGCGGGATGAGGTACTCCGCGCCCTTCTCCGTCACCACCGCCATCTCCTCGACGGAGAGCGTCTTCGTCTCGCCGGGAGTCGCGAGCTTCCAGGCGAAGAAGCCATCGAAGGCGAAGACCTGCCCGGGACGGATGGTCCTCGTGGCCCACCCCTCGGGCGGCTTGCCCGTCTGCGCCCCCGAGAGCGCCGGGCCCACGTCGTGCGCCCAGTAGCCCACCGGGTGTCCCGTCCCCCAGGGCACCGGCTCCGAGCCCACCTCGCGCATCCAGTCCCGCTGGGCCTTGTCCACGTCGTAGCCACGCACTCCCGGCTTCAGCGCCGCGAGCGCTACCCGGCTCCCCTTCTTGGACTTCTCCCACTTCTCCAGGGCCTCCTTCGGAGGCCGCGTCTCGCCCGGAGCGAGCACGTAGGCGAAGCGCTGGATGTCCGTCACCCACATGCCCTCCACCTGGATGCCGAAGTCCGTCTGGATGAAGTCGCCCGGTTGGATGACCCGGTCCGTGGCGTGCGAGTGGCCCCGGTCCGGGCCGGAGTTCACGTTGGGGTTCTGGTCCGGCTGCCAGCCGTCCCCCACGCCCAGCTCCGCCATGCGCTTCTTGAGGAAGCGCGCCACGTCCGAGTCCCGCGTCTTCCCCGGCACCACCGTGCGGTAGGCCTCATCCTGGAGCGAGGCCGTCAGCGCGGCGGCCCGGCGCATGATCTCCACCTCCTCGGGCAGCTTCACCGACAGCCACTCGAAGACGAGCTCCTCGGACGAAATGAGGCGGCCGCGCAGCGCGGCGGGCAGTGCCTCCACCAGCCGCTCACGCTGCGTGGCCGACAGCCCGTCCGCCACCGCCAACTTGCGCGAGGAGTTCACCGCGATGCGCCGCGGCTTCGCCTCGGACAGCCGCGCCGCGACCCGGGTGTAGAGTTCCACGCCCCGCTCCAGGGAGATCACCTCGTCGTGGGTGCCCACGTCCTGGAGCGCCCGGGCCTCTCCCGAGGGAGACAGCGCGATGGAGCGCACCCCCTCCTTCTGCTTCAGGAAGAGGAACGCGGCCGGGGAGCCCGCGTTCTCACAGCCGATGTGCGCGGCCAGTGGATCATTGGCGTTCTCCCGGCACAGCACCACCCAGGCGTCCACCTGCGCCCGCTCCATCGCGGCCGGGAGCAACTGCTGGATGCGGGCCTTGCGGATTCGTGGCCAGGCCCGTTGCGGCGGTGGCTCGGCGGCGTTCGCGGGAAGGGTCGTCAGAAGAAGGAGGGCCGACAGCAGGGCACGGCGCATCAGGATGGGGGCCTCAGTGGAAGAAAGAGGCCCCCATCCTCCCACAGCTCAGAGCACCTGTTGGAACGCGTTCTCCAGGCGCGCTCGCGGCACCGCCCCGACAATCTGCCCCACCACCTTGCCCTGCTTGAAGAAGAGCAGGGTGGGCACCGAGCGGATGCCGTACTGCTGCGCCGTCGCCTGGTTGTCATCGATGTCGAGCTTCGCCACCTTCACGCGCCCCTTGTACTCGGAGGCGAGCGCATCCACCGTCGGTGAGATGGCCCGGCACGGTGCGCACCAGCCCGCCGTGAAGTCGACCAGCACCGGCTCCTCCGCCTCCAGCACCTCGCGGCGGAAGTCCGAGTCATTCAAGTGGATGATGTCCTTTGCCATGGTGTTCTCCTCGTCTCCTGGAGCGCGGGGGAGCGGCCTCCATGGCCGCCGCCCGACCTCACATGGCAAGACTTAACGGCGGCACCTCGGGCGGACGAGAGCCCGGGACGCAATGGATTGTTCCGCGAAGAGCCCCATTCAGCGGCTGCGCCGCTCGGTGCGCCCTGGCGCCGCTGGAGGCACCGCGTTCTCCTCCCAGGGCAGCGCGGCGCTGCGCTGGGCGAGCATCTCCAGGAAGGCTCGCACCTTGGGGGGAAGCTGCCTGCTGCTGGGAAAGACCGCGAAGATGGGCAGGCCCGGCGGAGACACCTCCTCCAGCACGGGGATGAGTACGCCGGCACGCACGTCGTCCGCGACGAGCACGGTGGGCAGGCGCACCAGGCCGAGCCCCGCACGTGCCGCCGCGTGGCCCGCGCGCACGCTGGGCACCTGCAACCGGCCGTGCACTGGCACCGTCCTCGCTCCGCGCGGGCCCGAGAAGAACCACACCTCGTCCGTGCCCGGCTCCGCCACCAGCACGCACTCGTGCTCCGCGAGCTCGTCCGGCGACCGGGGGGTGCCCCTCCGGCTGAGGTAGGCCGGGCTCGCGTAGTAGCCGGTACGCACGTGACCCAGCCGACGCGCCACCAGGGATGAGTCCGTGAGCGGCCCGGTGCGCAGCGACAGGTCGTACTCCTCGGCCACCAGGTCCACGTGCGCCTGCGCCAGTGAGACTTCCACGCGAACCTGTGGATGCCGCAGCAGGAACTCCGCGATGACCGGCGCGAGCAGCTCGCCCAACAGCGAGAACGTGGCCACTCGCAGCGTGCCCCTCGGCGTGCCTCGTGAGTCGCTCAACGCCCGGTTCACCTCGCGCGCCTCGGCCACGAGCCGCGCACAGTGCGCGTGGTACTCGCGCCCTGATTCGGTGAGTCTCAGTCGTCTCGTGTTGCGCTCCAGCAGCCTCGTGCCCAGGCGCTCCTCCAGCGCTGAGAGGCGCCGGCTCACCGTGGACTTGCGCAGCCCCAGTCTCGTGGCTGCCGCGGTGATGCCTCCCGCACTCACCACCTCGGCGAACACGAGCATGTCATCGAGTAGTGGGGGCGTTGGGGACACGGAGAGCGGGACCTATGGGTTCTTCACGGGTTCAACCTGGGATGTGCATACCCTCACCCCGTCCCTCTCCCAGAGGGAGAGGGGAGATGGGGGAATCAGCGGGTCTCGGTGCTGCTCGCCTTCGCGGGTGCCTGTGCTCCGCTGTTCGCCAACCCGTTCAGGTACGTCAGCGCCATCTTCAACTGGTGGTCCGCCAGTTTCGTCGCCACGTCCCACTCCTTCATCTCGGGCAGCCCCTTCGGCTTCGGTGTCCCCACGGGCTCGCTCACCACCGCCGGCTCCGCCTTGAAGTGCCTCTCCAGGTCCTTTTCCCTCGGCTGGTCCTTCTCCCCCTTCCCTCCCGGCTTCTCCGGCACCTGGTAGTCCGGGGTGATTCCCTTCTCCTGGATGCTCCGCCCCTTCGGCGTGTAGTAGCGCGCGATCGTCAGCTTCAGCCCCGAGCCATCCTCCAGCTCGATCACCGTCTGCACGCTCCCCTTCCCGAAGGTCTGCGTGCCCAGGATCGTCGCGCGTCCGTGGTCCTGCAACGCCCCCGCCACGATCTCCGACGCCGACGCGCTCCCCGCGTTCACCAGCACCACCAGCGGATAGTTCGGCTCCGTGTCCCGATCCTTGCTCCGCTCCTCGCTCCCTCCCGCCCCGTTGCGCCCCCGCGTGCTCACGATCGTCAGGTTCCCCGGCAGCCACAGGTCGCTCACCGCCACCGCCTGGTCCAGCAGCCCTCCCGGGTTGTTGCGCAGGTCCAACACCACCCCACGCAACGGCTTGCCCCCGTTCAGCCCTCGCAGCCGCTCCAGCTCCTTGCGCAGGTACTGCGCCGTGCGGTCCTGGAAGTTCTTCACCTTCAGGTGCGCGATGCCCCCGTACAGCGCCCCCTCCACCGAGATGATGCGCACGTGGTCCCGGATGATGGCCAGCTCGCGCGGCGCGCTGAAGCCCTCGCGCATGATCGTCATCAACACCCGCTTCCCCGCCGGGCCCCTCATCCGCTGCAGCACGTCCGCCAGGTCCATCCCCTGCGTGCTCTCGCCGTCGATCGCGACGAGCTCATCCCCCGCCCGGATTCCCGCGCGCGCCGCCGGCGCGTCGTCGATCGGCGCCACCACCACGATGGCGTCTCCCTTGCGCGCCACGTCGATGCCCAACCCTCCGAACTCGCCCGAGGTGTCGATCTTCATCTCCTTGAAGACCTCGGGCGGCATGTACAGGGTGTGCGGATCCAACGTCTCCAGCATCCCCCGGATGGCCCCGTGCATCAGCTTCTTGCCGTCCACCGGCTCCACGTAGTTGTTCTCCACGTACGAGAGCACCCGGGCGAACACCTCGAGCTGCTCGTACGTGGCGGTATTGGTGGAGTCGGTGGAGGACTCGCGTCCTTCGGCCCGCGCCGCGGGAGCCAGGAACAGCAGGCCCGCGGCGAGCGCCGCGCGCCAGGAGTGCAGGGAGCGCATGGGCCAGGACTCTAGCACCCGGCCCGCGCTCGGACCCTCTACAGCCCCGTGGCGTCGGCGAACTGGATCAGCTCCGACACCAGCTCGTCTGGCCGCTCCACTTGCGGAATGTGGCCGAAACGCTCCACCACCCGGACCCTCGCGTGCGCCGGCAGGTGCGAGCGGAAGAAATCCAGGCTTTGGTGGGGCAGCAATTTCTCACTCCCACCCCACACGAACAGCACGGGCATGGGGAGCCCCTTGAGCACCTCGGGTTTGAGGTACTCGCCCGTGGCCAGCGCGTCCGCGCTCAGGGCCCGCACCGCGGGTGTGGAGTAGATGCCGCGCAGCATGTCCGCGAACAGCATCATCACCCACGGCGGGCGGTGGAAGAGCCGCTTGGTGAGCGCGCGCGACTGCTCGGCGGTGCGCACGTCCATGGACTCCAGCACCTCGCGGATGAGCTCGTGGCCCACGTCCGCTCCCGCTGGCGCCACCAGCCCCAGCGCGCGCACCAGCTCCGGGTGCTCCGCCGCCAGCTGCACCGACATGGCCCCGCCCAGCGAGTTGCCCACCACGAACGACGGCCCCCCCACCACCTTCCGGAGGTACTCCACCAGCATGCCGTACTGTCCTCGCACGCACGTGGGCCCCAGGCAGTACTCCGGCGAGAAGCCGTGCCCCGGCAGGTCCACCGCCAGCACCCGCTCGAAGCGCTTCGCCAGTCCGAAGAAGACGCGCGCGAAGCCGTTGGCCGTCCCGCCCAGCCCGTGCACCAGGACGATCGTCGGCCCCTTGCCGCTCCCCTTCAGCTCGTAGTGGTGGAGGCGCTGTCCGCCCACTTCCACCATGTCCGACCGAACTCCGCGCGCCACCAGCATGCGCCGGGTGACTTCCTGTAGTCCTGAGATGAGATCCACGGGCGGAAACTAACCGCCCTCATGCCGCACCGCATCATCCAATGCTCGCCCACCCGCCAGGGCGCCGGGTCCAGGACAGCTCCCCTGGCGAATCGTGAACGGAGGGCGCCCCCTACCCCGGCGAGCCCCCGAGCGTGATGCGCCGCCCCTCCACGTCGCTGCGCACCGCCGCCTCGATGACCCGAATGACCTGGCCCGCGCTCTCCGCCGTGACCGGCACCGGCCCCTCGCCAGCGATGGCCCGGGCCAGCTGACGGTAGAAGTGTCCGTAATCGCCCGGGAGGGTGGGCACGGTTCCCCCGCGACCCAGCCGGCCGTACCGCTCCGCCGGTTCGAGGCCCCACCCCGCCGAGCCCGGCCTCAGCCCCGCCTTGAGCTGCTCCTCCTGCGGGTCGAGCCCGTACTTGCTCCAGGCGTCCGCCTCGCCCTGCAACACGAAGCGCGGCCAGGGGTCGTGCACCACCGAGCCCGAGTGCAGCAGGACGCGCAGCTCGCCATAGCGCAGCACCAGGTGGAACCAGTCCGTGGCCCGCGCTCCCGAGCGCTGCCGGCCGAGGTCGGCGCTGACGGACTCGGGCAGGCCGAACAGCTGCAGGGTCTGATCGATCAGGTGGGCACCCAGGTCCCACAGCGTGCCGCCACCGGGGACGTCATCCTCCTTCCAGCGCTGCTTCACCTGGGGCCGGAAACGATCGAAGTGGCTCTCGAAGCTGAACAACCGGCCGAGGCGTCCCTGCTCCATCAACTGGCGCACGGTCAGGAAGTCGCCATCCCAACGCCGGTTGTGGAAGACGGTCAGACACAGGCCGCGCTCGCGGGCCAGCGCGTCCAGGCGCAGGGCCTCGGCCGAGTCCAACGTGAAGGGCTTCTCCACCACCACGTGCTTGCCCGCCAGGAGTGCCCGCTCCGCCAGCGCCCCGTGCGTGTCGTTGGGCGAGGCGATGATGATCAGCTCCAGCGCCGGGTCCGCCAGCAGCTCGTCCTGGGAGAGCACGCGCACGCCGGGCCAGTCGCGAGTCACCTCCTGGACTCGGCGGGAGGCGACGGCGGCCAGGGTGAAGGCGGGCTCCGCGGCGAGCAGCGGCGCGTGGAACTGCGCACCGGACAGGCCGTAGCCGATCAGCCCCGCCCGGATGGGGGAACGAGTGGAAGTCGCGGTCATGCGCCTCGTTCTAGTGGAGAGTCCACGAAGTTCGTGGAGATAGTCGTGTTGCGCATGCTCCCTCTCCCTCTGGGAGAGGGCGGGGGGTGAGGGTCTTCACCCGCGTTTTCCTCGCCCCGACTTACATCGTGGCATCCACGCAGCCACACGATCCAGGCGGAAGACCCTCACCCTAGCCCTCTCCCAGAGGGAGAGGGGACACACACGGGTCCTCGGAATCCGTCCAATGACTTCGTGGTCACTTCACTGGCGCGCCGAGGACAGCCAGGGGGCGGGATCCACGGCCTGTCCGGCCCGGCGGATCTCGAAATAGAGGTAGGCGCCCTTGAGGGAGCCCGTATCCCCCACCTCGCCCACCACGTCGCCCGCGACCACCCGGGCCCCCACCTGCGGGACCACCGTGCCCAGGTGCGCCATCAGCGAGTGGTAGCCACCGCCATGGTCCAGGATGAGCAGGTTGCCATAGCCACGCATCCACCCCGCGTAGGCCACAGTGCCCTCGGCCACCGCCTTCACGGGCGTCCCCGAGGCGGCGCGGATGTCCACGCCCTTCTGCACGGTGACGGTGTTGAAGCGCGGGTTCACCACCTTGCCGAAGCCCACCTCGATGGTGCCCGGAGTGGGAAACGGCAGCTTGCCCTTGAGTGCCCCGAAGCCGGAGGCGGCCGGCCCCTCGTTCATCTCCTGGATGACGCGGGTCAGGTCCGCGTCCGCCAGCTCCAGCTCGCGCACCATGCGCCGCGCCAGCTCGGCCTCGCCCTTGATGGCGCCCACCACCTCCTCCAGCGCCTCCTGCTGCGCCCTCGCCAGCGCCGCCTGCTCCCGGAGGAAGCCCAGCCGCACGTCCAGCGAGCCCTGCAACCGGCGCAGCTCGGCCGCCGCCTGCCGCCTCAACCGCGCCACCCGCTGCACCGTGCGCAGCAGCTTCAGGTCCTCCTCCAGCGTCGCCCGCAGCGCGCGCGAGCGCCACACCATGGCGGAGAAGTCCTTCGCGCTCAGCAGCACCTCCAGCGGCCGGCGCCGCATCAGCCGGTACATCCCCCACAGCCGGGGAGAGAGCCGGCGCATCTGCGCGCGCAGCATCTCCTGCGTCACCGCGTCCTCGTGCTCGGCCACGGCCAGCCGCCTGCGGAAGACGGCCACGTCCCGCTCCAGCGTCTTCACCCGCTGCGAGCTGGTGGCCGCCCGCTGCTCCACCATCTCCAACACGTCCAGCGCGGACACCTTGCGGGACTCGATGAGCGCGAGCGCCGCCCGCTGCGTGGCCAGCTTCTCGCGCACCGCTCCCCTCTGGGACTCCTCGTCCGCCGCGGCCGACTCGTCCTGCGCGAGGGCCGCCGCACCCCACAGCAGCAGCGAGAGGAGGACGAGCCGGCTCATACGCGCAGGAAGCGCCCCACCGCGATGAAGCTGCCACCCAGTCCCAGTCCACAGCCGGCCGCCAGCAGCTCCAGCGCCGTGCGCGGCTCCAGCAGCGCCACCATGCCGCCGGACCCCACCAGGAAGGAGAAGAGCGAGGCCAGCCCCGGTCCCACCAGCCGGTCGAAGGTGAGCAGTCCCGCCAGCGCCACCATGGCCCCGAGCAGCCCCTGCAGCAGGCCCTCGATGAGGAAGGGCGCCTTGACGAAGCGATCCGTCGCGCCCACCAGCTTCTGGATTTCGATCTCCCCGCGCCGCGCGTAGATGGCGAGCTGCAGCGTCGCGGACACGATGACCACCGTGGCCAGCAGCACCACCGCGAAGGCCACCCACCCGCCATAGCGCAGCGCCTTCGAGATGGCCGAGAGCCGCTCCACCGCCTCCTCGCCGTAGTCCACGCCGGTGACGCCGGGCAGCGTGCGCAGCTCCTGCGCCAGCGCCTTCAGCGCCCCAGGGGTGCGCCGCTCCTGGGGAACCTCCAGCTCCAGCGAGGGCGGCAGCGGGTTCTCCGGCATCTGCGCCAGCGCCTCGCCCAGGTCGCCCAGCTCACGGCTCAGCCGCTCGAGCGCGGCCTGGGGCGGAACCAGCGTGGCCCGGCCTCCACTGGTGGCCTCCATGCGCTCGCGCAGCACCGTGGCCCCCTCCTCGTCCAGCTCGGGGGACAGGTACACCGTCACCTGCACCTCGCCACCCAGCGAGCCGATGAGCCCCTCCACCATCCGCCCCAGGGCCTGGGCCAGCCCCGCGGAGAAGAGGGCGATGGCGATGGTGATGACCGCGATGAAGTGGACGAACGGCGCGTGCCGCAGGCCCGAGGCCGCCGAGCGCCAGAAGTAGGCCGCCTTCGCCAGCGCGCTCATCCCGCCGCCATCCTCCGGGCGGCCTTCACACCGTCCTCGTCCGACACGATGAAGCCCCCCTCCAGCCGCAGCGTGCGCTTCTGGTAGCGGGTGATGAGGCTCGTGTCGTGCGTGGCCACCATCACCGTGGTGCCCCGCACGTTCACGTCCATCAGCAGGTCCATGATCTCCAGCGTGAGCGCCGGATCCAGGTTGCCCGTGGGCTCGTCGGCCAGGAGGATGGTGGGATCGTTCACGAGCGCCCGGGCGATGACCACGCGCTGCTGCTCACCACCGGAGAGCTTCAGCGGCATGGAGTCCGCCTTGTGCCGCAGGCCCACCAGCTTGAGCATCCGCTCCACGCGCTCGCGCGCCTGGGCCCGGGGCACGCCCAGCACGTCCAGGGCGAAGGCCACGTTGTCGGCCACCGTCCGGTGCGGCAGGAGCTTGAAGTCCTGGAACACCACGCCGATGTTGCGCCGCAGGTAGGGGATGGCGGACTCGCGGATGCGCGCGATGTTGCGCCCGCCCACGAGCACCTGCCCCTTGGTGGCTTTCTCCGCGCAGAAGATGAGCTTCATCAGCGTCGTCTTCCCCGCGCCCGAGGGCCCGGTGAGGAAGACGAACTCGCCCTTCTGCACGTGGAGGTTGATGTCCGAGAGGACCGGTGGGTCCCCGGGATACGCCTTGTAGACGTGGAACATCTGGATCATCGGCGGGGCGATCATGTCCCCCGGACTCACGGAGGGCAAACGCACGGCCACCGAAGTCCGGGACTACTGGTTGTTGTCCTCGCCCGCCAGGTAGCTGAGGATGACCTCGTCCAGGCTCTTCTCGGAGATGAGATCCTCTCCGAAGAGCGTCTCCACCCCCACCTCGTTGATCTTCGGCGCGACCTTCAGGGCGCGCGCGGCGGCGATCTCCGGAGGGACGTAGGCGGCGGGAGGCACGACGGGGGCGGCGGGCTTGCTGACCGGCGGCACCTGGCCCGGCTGCATCCGCGTGGCGGCGGCGTCCTCGGCCGAGCCGAGCTGGCCCGGCTGGTAGTGGCGTACCCCCGTCGTGTCGAAGCCGTCGTACACGCCGTTGATGAGATTGCGCAGCATCTCCTTGTGCTGCTCCTCCATCAACTCACGCACGACCTCGGCGAGGTTCTCCGCGTTGAGGATGTCGGCGTACGACGTCTTCTTCGACGCGAGGATGTTACCGCCCACGAACAAATGGGTGATGATGTGGGGGTTGTTGACGCCCGAGTCCTCGGTCTGGACGTGGTAGACCTTCCCCTTGTACTTGATGTTGTGGTTGAAGCCTGTGACGGCTTTTTCGAAGGTTTTCGCCATGCCCGAGTGCGCGGAACGTACCAGCGGGGGATGGGCGAGACAAGGAACGCGTCAGCCGGACCTGACTGAATGCCTGCTGGCCGCCCAGCTGGAAGGCCGGGCACCTGGATGGTCCACCAGATGACTTCGTCGAAAATCCCACTGCGGGTACACTGCGCGCGCCACCGGGGGGAAAGGCAGCCGCCGGAGCCAACCAACCGCGACGGGAATCGACGATGAAGAACGAGCTCAAGAACCAGCTGCGCCAGCAGGACGCCAAGGCGTTGGCCCAGGGCTACTCGCCCGCCATCCGAGCCATGGACATCGCCAGCATCGTCACCTTCGTGGGCCTGGAGTCCGCTCTCGTCTGGCGGCTGTGGAGCGGCGCCCACACGGGCCCCTGGCTGGTGCTCTGCGCCGTGCTGCTGGGCTACCTGGCGGCCGACTTCGTCTCGGGCGTCGTCCATTGGATGGGCGACACCTGGGGCTCCACCGAGATGCCGGTGCTGGGCAAGGCCTTCATCCGGCCCTTCCGTGAGCACCACGTGGACGAGAAGGCCATCACCCGCCACGACTTCGCGGAGACCAACGGCAACAACTGCCTGGTCTCCATCCCCGTGGCCATCCTCGCGGTGGTGCTCCCCCACTCCAGCCCGGGCTGGGTGTTCGTCTCCACCTTCCTCGGGGCGATGATCTTCTGGGTGATGGCGACCAACCAGTTCCACAAGTGGTCGCACATGGACGAGCCGCCCGCGCTCATCGGCTTCCTGCAGCGCGTGCACCTCATCCTGCCGCCGGCCCACCACCAGATCCACCACACGGCGCCCTACAACAAGTACTACTGCATCACCGTGGGCTGGATGAACAAGCCGCTGGCGATGATCGGCTTCTTCCCCGCCATGGAGCGCCTCATCACCTGGGCCACGGGTCTCATCCCCCGCAAGGACGACATCGGCACGGAGGCGGCCCTGGAGCTCTTCGAGGCCACCGCCAGCGCCGAGCCCCCGGTCGTCCAGGCCGCCAAGGAGCTCCTCGAGGCCACCACGGCCGAGGAGCCCAAGCCGGTGTCTTCCGCGCGGCCGTCCTGACGCGCGGCGGATTCGGGGGGCCCGCCTGTCGAGCCCCCCTTCTTCAGAAGGACAGGTCCACCTGCTCTGCGGAGTGGATGGGACGTCCCAGGAAGCGCGCCCCTACCTCCACGAAGCGCTCCGGCACGTCCGTGACGAAGTAATGGTGCACGGGCGGATCCCCCGCCGCCGCCAGCAGCCCCTGCTCCTCGAGCAGCGCCGCCACCATCTCGGCGGTGGCCTCGGCCGAGTCCACCAGCGACACCTGTGGCCCCACGGCCTCGGCGATGACGTCCTTGAGCAGCGGGTAGTGGGTGCAGCCCAGCACCAGGGTGTCCACCCCGCTCCGGGCGAAGTCCGCCAGGTACTCGCGCGCCACCAGCCGGGGCACGTCGCCCCCCAGCCACCCCTCCTCCGCCAGCGGCACGAAGAGCGGGCAGGCCCTGGCCTTCACCCTCACCCCCTCGGACCCCGCCGCTGCCTCCAGCTCGCGCTGGTAGGCCCCGGAGCGGATGGTGCCCGGCGTCCCGATGACGCCCACCCCGCCCCCGCGCGTGCGCCGCAGCGCCGCCCTCGCACCCGGGGCAATCACCCCCACCACCGGTACCGGCAGCGCCGCCGACAGCGCCGGCAGCGCCACCGCCGAGGCCGTGTTGCACGCCACCACCAGCAGCTTGATGCCGCGCTCCAGCAGGAAACCCGCGTTCTTCAGCGAGTAGCGCGTCACCACCTCGCCGGACTTCGTGCCGTAGGGCACCCGCGCGGTGTCACCCAGATACAACGTGCTCTCATGTGGGAGGTGGGACATCAGCGCCTTGAGGACGGTGAGCCCTCCGACGCCCGAATCGAAGACCCCGATGGGACCGTGGCTGTTCTGCCGCATACCCGGCCTCCCTATCACGTTTGATGCCAACGCCAGGTGCCCGCCCGAAAAGCAAGGAGGGCCGAGGCGGATGCCCCGGCCCTCCGGAAGGCAGGCGAGCTGCCCGAAGACTAGTTCCGACGCGGCAGGAAGAGGGTGTAGGCGTCGCCTTCCGTCTCCTGCACGAAGGCCGTCACCGGGCGCGAGGGAGGGCTGTTGTACCGGTTGGTGTAGAAGACGCCCCCCGGACCCGTGCCATCCATGATGACCGTGTAGTACCCGGGCCGCAGGAAGTTGTAGATGATGGGGGCGCCGTTGCAGGGGTGCACGTCACCGGCGTCACCGTAGACGTACTGCTTCCGCGTCTCGTCGTAGAGGTGGATCGTCACCTGCGTGACGCCCGACTGGGCGCAGGTCTTGGAGATGGAGCCGTCGATGAGCTCCCAGCGCAGCGACAGGCCACCCACCGCGTTGAGGCCGTACGAGACCGAGATGGGGCTGCCGGCCTGCGTCGTCAGCGTGCTCGTGCGGTGGTAGAAGGGCTCCTCACCCGCGCTGGTGACACGCACGCCGACGAGCTCGATGGTGTGCTGGCCGGGCGCCAGGAAGGGCGACTGGACCTGCGCGCTGCCCGTCCCTTCGGCGCACGAGAAGCGCGCCCACTCGCCGTTGTCGATGCGCGCATCCACGTGCGTCACGCCGGCCTGGTAGCAGGAGGGGTTCGGGCTGGAGGTGTTGCCCTCGAAGGACCAGGAGATGTACGCGAAGGAGCCCGGGCTGCCGTTCGGCGTGAGGGTGGTGCTCACCCGCACGTCCCCGTTCACCGAGAAGGTGCCACCGGACCGGTAGAGGACCTGGTCGGTGTAGCTGAGGGCCTCGAGGGTGTAGCTGTAGTTGCCGGGCACGAAGTCGTGCAGGACGATGCCGTCCACTCCCGCGGTGTTGCAGGCGTAGATGCCGCCGTTGAGGAGCGTCTCGCCGGGGATGGAGATGCGGATCCTCCTGACGTCCGGCGTATCCGCGCACCGGCCCGCGCCCTCGCTGGCGAAGGTCCACAGGAAGGTGACGTCACCCGGCTGGCCGTTGGGGACGTTGCAGCAGGTGTCATCGTCATGGTCGACGATGATGCAGCCCGTGCTGGCCATGGTGAGACAGAGGAATGCCGCGAGGAGTCTGGCGTTCATGGGAAGCCCTCGAGAGGGTGGGTTCGGGGTAGGGGGGACAGGCATGCGGCCCGTCACACAGACCCTCGGACGCCCTCTCTCGGGAATTATTCAATCCTCTGCGTCAGCAGCCAGACAACCCCCCCGCCCCCTCCGGGTTTGTTTGACCACCCCCCACCCAGGTGTTACGGCCAGACCCCCATGTTGATGCCCCGTTTCCCCCTGGCGCTCGGCGCCATGAACTACCTGCAGATCCTCCGTGACGCCTCCTTCCTGGAGCTGGGCGTGCTGGGCCTGCTGATGGTCGTCTCGGTGGCGTCCTGGGCGCTCATCGCACTCAAGCACACCCAGCTGTCGCGCGCCCGGACCCAGTCCCTCGCCTTCCTGGACACCTTCTGGAAGTCCTCCCGGCTGGAGGCCATCTACCAGGACGCCCAGAAGCTGGATGGCTCGCCCCTCTCCAAGGTGTTCTGCGCCGGCTACGAGGAGCTGAGCAAGCTGGCCCAGACCAAGGAAGGCGCCGAGGGAGCGATGGCCGAGCGGCTCGGCGGTATCGAGAACGTGGAGCGGGCGCTCAACCGGGCGTCCACCACCCAGCTCACCGACCTGGAGGCCCGGGTGTCCTTCCTGGGCACGGTGGGCGCGGCGTCCCCGTTCGTGGGCCTGTTCGGCACGGTCATCGGCATCCTGAACGCCTTCAACTCCATCGCCGAGCAGGGCAACGCCACGCTGGCGACGGTGGCGGCGCCGGTGGGCAACGCGCTCTTCGCCACGGCGGCGGGCCTGTTCGCGGCCATCCCCGCGGTGGTCGCCTACAACTCGTTCATCAGCCGCATCAAGGTGTTCGACACGGAGATGGCCAACTTCTCCGCGGACTTCCTCAACATCATCAAGCGGCACTTCTTCCGCTAGGAGACGCACGCCATGGGCATGGGCTCCAATCGCGGAGGTGGCCGCGTCACCATGAGCGAGATCAACGTCACGCCCATGGTGGACGTGATGCTGGTGCTGCTCATCATCTTCATGGTGACGGCGCCCCTCATCCAGCAGGGCGTCAAGGTGAACCTGCCGGAGGCCAAGGCCGCCCCGGTGGAGGCCGCCGAGAAGAAGCTGGTGCTGTCCATCGACGCCCAGCGGCGCATCTACATCGGCGAGGCCGAGGTGCCGGTGGACGAGCTGGAGAAGAAGCTGGCCAGCAACGCCAAGGCGCAGGCGGACAAGGAGCTGTACCTGCACGCGGACCGGGACGTGCCCTACGGCGTGGTGGTGGACGTCATGGCCGCCGCGCAGCGCGCCGGCATCACCAACGTGGGGATGATCACGGACCCCGCGGCCGGGGGACGGACGTCCAACAAGGGCAAGAAGGAGGCGCGGCGCTAGCCCATGCACCCGGCCAATCAGTACAGCCTGCTCGTCCCGAGGCGCTCTCGCCTGGGACACTTCATCGTCGTGTCGCTCGTGGCCCATGGGTTGGTGCTGCTGGCCGTGGGGCTGTACGCCACCTTCTTCTCGGGCCCCCGGGTGCAGCTGGACCAGAAGCCCATCCGCGCCACGCTGGTGCGCCTGGGCAAGCCGCGTGACGAGAAGCTGCTGCCCCGCAAGGAGCAGCCGCGTCCGCCCCCACCCAAGAAGGTGGAGTCCCCCGCCCCGCCCACGCCCGCCGCGCCCGAGCCGGCCAAGGTGGCCGTGCCCGTACCCGGGATGAAGCCGGAGCCCGCCCCCAAGCCCGCGCCCCAGAAGGGCGAGACCCAGGGCGAGGACCGACGCAACCGGCTCTTCGGCGCCTTCGACAAGCTCGCCAAGCCCTCGAAGCAGGAAGAGGATCCGGAGGGCGCCGAGGATGGCGACCCGAACGGCGACTCCGCCACCGCCGAGGGCGAGCGCTATTACGGCCTGCTCTCCTCGCAGGTGACCCGCAACTACAACGTGGCGGACACCATCCCCGAGGACGAGCGCATGCGCCTGAGGGCCGCGGTCTTCATGCGCCTGAGCCGCACCGGCGAGGTCATCGAGGTCCGGCTGGCCAAGGCCAGTGGCAACAGCCTCTTCGACTCGGCCGTGGTGGCCGCGGTGAAGAAGGCCTCTCCCTTCTCCCCTCCTCCCGACCATCTGCGGGACTCGCTGCAGAAGAACGGCATCAACCTGGAGTTCAGCCCGTGAACGCGAAAGCCCTTCTCCTCTCGCTCGTCCTCCTGCCGCTCGCGGCCCTTGCCCAGGCGCCCGTCATTCAGATCTCCGGCGCCAACTTCCGGCCCCTGCCCCTGGCCGTCACCCAGCCGCTGGTGCAGGGCGAGACGGGCAAGGGGCCCGCCCAGGACGTGGACGAGGCGCTCATGTACGACCTGCGCGCCTCCGGCCTCTTCCAGGTACTGGACCGGGCCAGCTTCCTGGCGGACCCGAAGGAGGGCATGGTGGCGGGCAGCATCAACTTCTCGCGCTGGGCGGACGTGGGCGCCGAGTCGCTGGTGAAGTACTCGCTGGCCCAGGACGGCGGCGAGCTGAAGGCCGAGGCGCGCGTGTTCAACGTGGGCAGCGGCCGCGAGGAGTTCAAGACGGCCCAGAGCGCGCCCGCCGCGCAGCCGAGTCTGCTGGCCCACAAGGTCGCGGACGCCATCTACCGCCACTACACGCGCGAGCCGAGCCCATTCCTCTCGCGCATCACCTACGTGCGCAAGAGCGGAGCGAACCGGGACGTCTGGGTGGCGGACTGGGATGGCCGCAACGCGAAGCAGGTGACGCGCGGAGGCATCAACCTGCTGCCGACGCTCGGGCCAGATGGGTCGGTGGGCTACACCTCGTACCAGCAGGGCAAGCCGGACCTGTACATCCAGAAGCCGGACGGCGACACGGTGCGCATCAAGACGTCCGAGGGGCAGATGGCCACGGGCATCGCCTTCTCGCCGGACGGCAAGCGCATCGCCTACGCGCTGGCGGATGGGGAGAGCGCGCAGATCTGGGTGGCCGAGGCGGATGGGGACAACGCGAAGCAGCTCACCGACACGCGCTTCGGCATCAACACCAGCCCGGCGTGGTCACCGGACGGCAAGCGGCTGGCCTTCGTGTCCAACCGGGGCGGCTCGCCGCAGGTGTACGTGATGAACGCGGACGGCTCGGGCGTGAGGCGGCTCACCTTCCAAGGCAACTACAACCAGACGCCGGACTGGTCGCCGCGGGGAGATCTGATCGCCTTCACGGCGCGCGACGAGCGCAACGCGTTCGATCTCTTCACGGTCAACGTGGAGAACGGGAAGATCACCCGCCTCACGCAGGACCAGGCGAACAACGAGGAGCCGAGCTTCTCGCCGAACGGGCGCCTCGTCCTCTTCACCTCCACGCGAAACGGAGGGTCGAGGCTGTTCGTGATGACGCTGGACGGCAACAACCAGGTGGCGCTGCCCGGACAGGACAAGTCGGTGCTCACCACGCCCGACTGGGGCCGCTGAGCCAAACACCCACCCTCTCCCCCTGGGAGAGGGCTGGGGTGAGGGTATTCGGAAACCGTGCTGGCTCCGACGGTTTACCCTGCACTAACGTCGAACATGCTGCGCCCCCTTTCACCAGTCAGCGAAGGAGTCGGCATGAAGATGACGTCGAGGATCGTGGTCTCCTGCGTGTCCGCCATGGCATTCGTTGCCGCGTGGCTCCCGGCCGCCGCATCCGCGGCGGACGGTGAGCGCGATGCAACCCCGGCCAACGTCTGCAGCGTCGCCAACGTCGAGGAAGGCACCCAGAACGAAGCGCGGGAGTCCCGTGCCGAGCAAAGCACGGAGCAGGGAAGCGGAAGTGGCCTGCTGGCCGGCTACTGCTACCTGGACTGTTCGCGTTGCTCGACGAACCAGGACTGCTGGAGCCGCGGAGCCGGGAATTGCACCAGCATTCCGCTCTGCGTCCAGTCCGAGCCGCTGGCCACCCTGAAGTAGCGAGGACGCGGAAGTCCCTCCCTCTCCCTCTGGGAGAGGGCTGGGGTGAGGGTATCGGGGAAACCGTGCTGGCTCCGGCGGTTTGCCCTGAACTAACGTCGAACATGCTGCGCCCCCTTTCACATCAGCGAAGGAGTCGGCATGAAGATGACGTCGAGGCTCGTGGTCTCCTGTATGTCCGCCATGGCATTGGTTGCCGCGTGGCTCCCGGCCGCCGCATCCGCGGCGGACGGTGAGCGCGAGGCAACCCCGGCCAACGTCTGCCGCGCCGCCAGCGTCGCGGAGGAACCCCAGAACGAAGCGCGGGAGTCCTCCGCGGAGCAGAAGTCGGAGCAGGGAAGCGGAATCGGCCCGGTATCTGGCTTCTGCACCGTGGACTGCTCGCAGTGTTCGACAAGTAAGGACTGCTGGAGCCGCGGAGCCGGGAATTGCACCAGCATTCCGGCCTGCGTCCAGTCCGAGCCACTGGCCACCCTGAAGTAGCAAGGACGCGGAAGCCCCTCCCTCTCCCTCTGGGAGAGGGCTGGGGTGAGGGTCTACATTGCGCCCACCATGGACGCGTCCCCCTTCCGCACCCACTGGTCGCTCGATCCCGAGGTGACCTTCCTCAACCACGGCTCCTTCGGTGCCTGCCCCACGGCGGTGCTGGAGGAGCAGTCCCGGCTGCGAGCCCGCATGGAGGCCGAGCCGGTGCGCTTCCTCCACCGGGAGCTCGAGGCGCTGTCCGACGCGGCGCGCGCGGCGCTCGGGAGCTTCCTGGACGCGGACCCGGACGACCTGGCCTTCGTCAACAACGCCACCACGGGCGTCAACACCGTGCTGAAGTCGCTGCGCTTCGACCCGGGTGACGAGCTGCTCACCACGGACCACGAGTACAACGCCTCCAGGAACGCGCTCGACTTCGTGGCCAGCCGCTGGGGCGTGAAGGTGGTGGTGGCGAAGCTGCCCTGGCCCGTGCGCTCGGCCCAGGCGGTGGTGGACACGGTGCTCTCCCACGTCACCGCGCGCACCCGGCTGCTGCTCATCGACCACATCACCAGCCAGACGGCCCTGGTGCTCCCCATCGCCGAGCTCATCCGCGCGCTGCGCGAGCGGGGCGTGGAGACGCTCGTGGACGGAGCCCACGGGCCCGGGCAGGTGCCCCTCTCCCTGCGCCAGCTGGGCGTCGCGTACTACACGGGCAACTGCCACAAGTGGCTGTGCGCGCCCAAGGGGGCCGCCTTCCTCTACGTGCGGAGAGATCTCCAGCCGGGCATCCGCCCCGTCGTCATCAGCCACGGGTACAACTCGCGGCGCGAGGACCGCTCGCGGTTCCGCCTCGACTTCGACTGGCTCGGCACGGACGACCCCACCCCCTTCCTCTGCGTACCCAAGGCACTGGAGGTAATGGGCGGCATGCTACCCGGCGGCTGGCCCGAGGTGATGGCCTTCAACCGGGCCAAGGTGCTGGAGGCACGCGCCTTCTTGTGCCAGCGGCTCGGGGTGGCCCCCCACTGCCCCGAGGAGCTGGTCGGCGCCATGGCCACCGTGGCCCTGCCCGACGGCTTCCCGGAAAAGCCCTCGGCGCTCGGGTTGGATCCGCTCCAGGACCGGCTCCTCTTCGAGCACGGCATCGAGGTGCCCATCACCCCCTGGCCCCGGCCCCCCCACCGTCACGTGCGCGTGTCCGCCCAGCTCTACAACTCGCGGGCGGAGTACCAGCGGCTGGCCGAAGCCCTGGTGACGCTGCTGCGCTGACCGGACACTGATTCGGGCCGCACATCCGCGCCCGGGTGCCATTGGAACACAAGGGTCCCAGGGGGATAAGATTGTCACTCAAACGTCCCCTGGCGAGCGCGGTCACCCCACATGGCGAGAGACCCCATCCCTGATGCAACGCGGGGCGCTCCCGGAGGAGCCGCTCCCGAGAAGCGTGGTGGGGTACGCAGCGGGCTGTCCTCGTGGCTGGCGGCACGACTGGACTCGTTCCTCTCGGAGGAACTGCGGACCTCCCCCCTGGTGCACGCCCGTTCCCGGGTGATGATGGCAGCGGCCTGCATCATGGCCCCGTTCACCCTGCTGTTCCTGCTGGCGGCCCCCCATTCGGTGACCAGCGCCTCCGTTGGCTCGGTGGCGCTGCTGCTCTATCTGGGAACACTGGCGCTGACACGCAGGGCCACCTCTCTGACAACACCCGCGACGCTCCTGTGCCTGGGCATGTCGGTGGCGTTCATCGCCGGCGCCTTCAGCCTCGACGGCACGACCTATGCCAGCACGCACGCCGTGCACATGATGCTGGCCGCGCTCTCGGTGTACCTGCTCGGGCCTCGCCGAGGGCTGTTCATCACCCTCCTCCTCATCCTGGGACTGGGGATCCTCCGTCCGCTCCACCATGTGGAAGTCAGCCGCGGGGGCGTCTCGCCACCGGACCCGTTCTACTGGCCGATGCACCTCTTCGCTTCCTTCGCCCTGCTGGGCGCCTGGGCGCTGAGCTCGTTCAACGGCACCGAGAGGGACGAGGCCCAGGAGAGGCTCGAGCGCACGCTCGATGAGCTGCGCGACAATGAAGGCAAGCTGTCCAGCGTCTTCGAGAGCACCGACGACATGCTGTCCTCGATCGATCTGCAGGGGCGGCTGCTCACCGCCAACCCGGCCCTGCGGGAGATGTACCGCAAGCGCTACGGCCAGGAGCTCGTCCTGGGACAGCCCCTGCCCATCCCCATGACGCCGGAGAACATCCGGCTCTGGGAGCAGCGCATCGTCCAGGCCTTTTCCGGTCAGCGCATGAGGTTCGAAGAGGAGTACGAGGCGGGCGCCGGGCACTACGTATTGGACATCCGCCTCAGCCCCATCCGCGGCGCGGGTGGACGGATCACCGGCGTGACGATCGTCTCCCGCGACATCACCGCCCGGAAGGAAGCCGAGTCGCGCATGGGCGAGATGCACCGCACCCTGATGGATGTCTCCCGTCAGGCGGGCATGGCGGAGATCGCCACCGGGGTGCTCCACAACGTGGGCAACACCCTCAACAGCATCAACGTCTCCACCGGAGTGCTGGCCGACACGTTGCGCAAGTCGCACGTCGCCGGCCTGGCCAGGGCCACCAGCCTGATGCGCGAGCACACCACGGAGCTGGGCACTTTCCTCACCACCGATCCCCAGGGGCAGAAGCTGCCCGCCTACCTCTTCGCCCTGTCCCAGCAGTTGCAGGAGGAGCGCGACGCCATGAGCCAGGAAGTGCGCGCCTTGAGCCAGAGCGTCGAGCACATCAAGTCCATCATCGGCATGCAGCAGAAGCACGCGCGCGTCGCCGGGAGCCAGGAGCAGCTCTCCATTCCCCAGCTCATCGACGAGGCGCTGCGCCTGCACGCCATCTCCTTCGAGCGGCTGGGCATCGCCATCGAGCGCGACTATGCCCAGCTCGCTCCCATCCTCGTCGACCGGCACAAGCTGCTGCAGATCCTCGTCAACCTGCTGAGCAACGCCCGCCACGCGCTGCTCGAGAGCGAGCAGCGGGACAAGCGACTCACCATCCGCGTCCAGCCCTCGCCCGAGGGCAAGAACCTGCTCATCCAGGTGGCGGACAACGGCCAGGGCATCGCTCCGGAGCACCTCCCGCGCATGTTCACCCTGGGCTTCACCACCAAGAAGACCGGCCACGGCTTCGGGCTGCACATGAGCGCCCTGACCGCCACGGAGATGAAGGGCCGGCTCACCTGCACCAGCCCGGGTCCGGGCCAGGGGGCCACGTTCACCCTGGAGTTGCCCATGAAGGGGCCGTGACCCGTACCCGGAGTCCCAGCGGCTGGCGGAAGCTTTGGAGGCGCCGCCGCGCTGGGTAGACTCGGCGGATGCCTCGTTACGCCACCATCGACGTGGGGACCAACTCGGTCCTCCTGCTCGTCGCCGACCGCCTGCCCGATGGCCGCTTCCAAGCGGTGGAGGAGCGCGCGGAGATCACCCGTCTGGGCCGCGGCGTGGACAAGAGCCGCCGCCTGTCGCCCGAGGGCATGGAGACCACACTCCAGGTGCTGTCCGACTTCGCCAGCCAGGCGCGGCGCCTGGGCGCGGAGGCCATCGCCGTGTCCGCCACCAGCGCGGCGCGCGACGCGGAGAACGGCGCCGAGTTCCTCTCGGCGGCCAGGGACCGCGCCGGGGTGACGGTGGACATCATCTCCGGCGAGCTGGAGGCGCAGCTGTCCTTCACCTCGGCGTACGCGGACTTCGGGCGCGACGCGGCCGGGCCGCTGGTGGTGGTGGACATCGGCGGAGGCTCCACCGAGTTCATCTACGGTGACGCGCAGGGCCGCGTGGCCTTCCGGCACAGCTTCGACGTGGGCTCGGTGCGCATGACCGAGCGCTACGTGCGCACGGACCCGCTGTCCGCCGAGGACCGGGCCCGCGTGGAGTCGCACCTGCGCGAGACGTTCTCCGCGCTGCCCCCCTGCCCTCCGGGCGCACAAATGGTGGGCATCGCCGGCACGGTGACGACGCTCTTCACCCTCCAGCACGCCATCGACCCGTATGACTCCGCGCGCGTGCACGGCGGCACCCTTTCGCGCGCCGAGCTGGAGGCCCTCGCGGACAAGCTGTGCCGGATGCCCCTGGCCGAGCGCCAGGCCCTGCCCGGCCTCCAGCCCAAGCGCGCGGACGTGATTCCCGCCGGAGCCCTCATCCTGCTCGAGGGCGTGCGTGCGCTCGGGCTCGAGCGCTGCCTCGTGAGCGATCGAGGCCTGCGCTGGGGCCTGCTGGCGCACCGCTTCGGAGCCACCCGTTCATGAGCACCTCCTCCGCCGTGGCCACGCCCAACTCCTCCGCCCCCACCGCCGCGCGCTCGGGTTACTACGCGCTGCTCATCCTCTCGCTCATCAACCTGGTCAACTACCTCGACCGGTACATCGTCACGGTGGCCCTGCCGTACATCCAGAAGGACTTCCAGCTCAACAACACGCAGTCGGGAATGCTGGGCAGCTTCTTCATCATCGTGTTCATGCTGGCCTCTCCGCTGGGCGGGTTCCTGGGAGACCGCATCCAGCGGCGGTGGCTGGTGGCCGCGGGCGTGGTGCTGTGGAGCCTGGCGACGGGGGCCTCGGGGCTGGCGACCACCTTCGGCATGCTGATGGTGGCGCGGGCCTGCGTGGGCATCGGCGAGGCGGGGTACGGCGCGGTGGCCCCGTCCATCATCTCCGACCTCTTCCCGCGCGAGCAGCGCACGCGGGTGCTGTCCCTCTTCTACATCGCCATCCCCGTGGGAGCCGCCGCGGGCTACGGGCTGGGCGGGTGGCTGAGCGAGGCCTACTCGTGGCACATGGCCTTCTTCGTGGGCGGCGCGCCGGGACTGGTGCTGGGCGCGATGGCGTTCTTCATGCCCGAGCCCGAGCGCGGGGCCATGGATGGGCCCGAGGCCCAGGCGAAGCTGCCCTTCCTCGTGGGGCTCCAGGGGCTGGCGCGCAACGCCCCCTTCTGGTGGACCACGACGGGCTACACGCTGATGACGTTCGCCATTGGAGGGCTCGCGTTCTGGCTGCCCTCCTTCCTCGTCAACGAGCGCGGGCTGGCCGCGGACAAGGCGGGCTTCCTCTCCGGCGCCGTCACCGCCCTGGCGGGCCTGCTCGGGACGATCGCGGGCGGCTGGCTGGGCGACAAGATGGACCGGCGGATGCACGGCGGTGGCCTGCGCATGTCGGGGGTGGGGCTGCTGCTCGCCGCGCCGCTCATGTTCCTGGCGGTGAAGGTGCACGCGCTCGGGCCGATGTTCGCCATCATCTTCCTGGCGCAGTTCCTCATCTTCCTCAACAGCGGCCCCATCAACGCGGCCATCGTCAACGGCGTGCCGCCGGCCTTCCGCGCCTTCGCCATGGGGCTGAACGTGCTGTTCATCCACATGCTGGGTGACGCCATCTCGCCCACCGCCATCGGCAAGCTGGCCGACCTGTCCAGCCTGGGCTTCGCCATCGAGCTCAATGCCATCCCGGTGCTGCTGGGCGGACTCGCCCTCCTGATGGCGGGCAAGCTGTTCAAGCACGTCACGGCGTGAGCCTCCGCGCCGGGTGTCTCCGGCGATACGGAACGAGAGAGAGACCAGGACATGGACCGGGCATCCCGGTATGTCGAGGCCCGAGCCGGGTCATCCCGGCCCGACATCGACCTGCTGGAGACTCCATGGCCAGTGTGCTGTTCACCCCGCTGAAACTGCGCGGGTTGACCCTGAAGAACCGCATCGTCGTCTCACCAATGTGCCAGTACTCGAGCGAAGACGGCTTCGCCAACGACTGGCACTTCGTCCACCTGGGCACCCGGGCCGTCGGAGGCGCCGGGCTGATCATCTTCGAGGCCACGGCGGTCGAGGCCATCGGCCGCATCTCGCCGCAGGACCTGGGGCTCTGGAAGGACGAGCACATCGCGCCGCTCGCGCGGATCACCCGGTTCATCCACCAGCACGGGTCCGTGGCCGGCATCCAGCTGGCGCACGCGGGGCGCAAGGCGTCCACGGCACCTCCCTGGGAGGGCGGTGCGCCCATCGCCCCCACCGAGAAGAACGGATGGAAGCCCGTCGGGCCGAGCCCCATCCCGTTCGACCCGGAGCACACGGTGCCGGAGGCGCTCGACGAAGCGGGCATCCAGCGCGTGGTCCGCGCCTTCGTCGACTCCGCCGAGCGCGCGCGGGCCGCGGGCTTCCGCCAGGTGGAGATCCACGCCGCGCACGGCTACCTGCTGCACGAGTTCCTCTCGCCCCTGTCCAATCAGCGCACCGACCGCTACGGCGGCTCGTTCGAGAACCGCGTGCGGCTCACCCGCGAGGTGGTACAGGCGGTGCGCAAGCGCTGGCCCGAGGATCTGCCCCTCTTCGTGCGCATCTCCGCCACGGACTGGGCCGAAGGTGGGTGGAACCTCGATGAGTCCGTGGCGCTCGCGAAGCTGCTGAAGCAGGACGGCGCGGATCTCATCGACTGCTCCTCGGGAGCCCTGGTGCCCGGGGTGAAGATTCCCGCCGGGCCGGGCTATCAGACGCCCTTCGCCGAGCGCATCCGCAAGGAGGCCGGCATCGCCACGGGCGCCGTGGGCTTCATCCGCGCCGCGCTCCAGGCGGACCACATCGTGCGCACGGAGCAGGCGGACCTGGTCATCCTCGCGCGCGAGCTGCTGCGCGACCCGTACTGGCCCCTGCATGCGGCGCGCGAGCTCCACGCGAAGGTGCCCTGGCCGCCGCAGTACGAGCGCGCCCAGGATTGAGGCGCGCGCATCGGCGAGCACGGGACTCAACGGGCGGACTGAAGACCACCTGGGAGACCTGGCGGCCCGTTGGGTGAAGCAAGGGACCCGCGAGGAATTCCGAAATGTTCGAGCAGGACCTGCTCGACTTGCTCGTGCGTGTCGAGTGTCCGATCCACGCGCTGTCCCGCCTCCGTGAAGAGGAGCCGATCTCCGATCAGGGTCACCCGCCCCGTGGGGGTCATGCGCGAGCAGATGCGGTTCTTGAGGAAGAACGAGTCGGGCGAGGTCTGGTGGTACCGGCACATCTCCGAGAACTGCTCCAACCGCCTCGGCACGCGTGAGAACGCATAGAGGAGCTTCCACGTCCCGTCCGGCTCTTCCCTGGAGAGCGTCCAAAGGCCCCCGCTCAGTTCCAGACGGAATATCCGTCCACCCGAAGTCCACTGCCCGGGCGCGATGGGCAGCGGCTCCGCGAAGCCATCACCGAAGCCCACGTCCACGAGCCACGGCCCATCGTCCAGGGCGATCTCCAGGACGAGGTGATCGAACTCGGGACCGGAGCACTGGCGCCCGTCCTGAGACACCCGCCCGGACAGGTACGTCACCTGGAAGCCGAGCGCGCGCAGGAGAACCGCGAACAGGCCATTCAGCTCGAAGCAGAACCCGCCGCGACGGCCCCGGACGACCTTGTCGAAGAAGGCCGCTTCGTCGAGGACGATGGGACGTTGGCTCCATATATCGAGGTTCTCGAAAGGAACGGACTCGAGGTGCCTGACCTGCAGCCCGCGCAAGGTCTCCCGCGTGGGCGTCAGAGGCCCCTCGTACCCCAACCGCTGAAGATACAGACCGATGTCCATTACCGCCCCCCTTTGCGGATGGAGACCTCCACGACGAAGTCCGGGCCTCGCTCCGAGCGCCCCTCCGCGCGCTCCATCATGGCGGGCCGGTCGTCTCCGGTCCACAGTCCCAGCAGATCGTAGGTCATCCACTGCGCCAGGGAGCGCGCCACCCGCTGGACACCTTCCCGTGACACGGTCGAGAGCGAGTCCTGCGCTTCCATCAGGCCCCGCACCAGCCGCGCGGGCACCATCCAGCACTCGGCTCGCAGCGAGGGCGGCACCAGGAACAGGCAGAACGAGGACTCGCTCTGTCCGAGCAGCTCGTCCACCTGCTCCCGCGCGAGCCGGATGTTCGGCGCCCACTGCCCCGCCCCTCGCTGCTCCAGCTTCCTCGTGTGCACCAGCACTGCCCGCTTCGTCGTGAGGAAGGAGTCGACCTCCACCTTCAGCACGAAGGCCAGCTCCACTCCAGCCGGTCTCGGGTTCTCCGGTGCCGGCTCTCCCTCCACGGGCTCCCGCGTCCTCCGGTACTGGAGGTCCAGCTCCAGAGGCACCGGCTGCCCCTGCGAGAGCAGGATCGACAGGTCCGAGCGGATGCTCTCCAACTCGCGCTTCAGGTCCTCGAGCAGCCTCGTGACCAGCTGCGCTTCGTCCTCCCGGAAGTGCTCCGGGTAGCGCGCGGAGAAGTCCCGCTCCACCCGGCTGAACGCGCCCAGCAGCAGCTCCTCCAGGTCCCTGTCCCGCAGCCACGTCCGGCCCCCGCCAAGACCCACCGTCCCCGCCGCCCTCAGGTGCCGCAGGGCTCCCGTCAGCGTCGCGGGCGTCTCCGGGTCGGGTGCCGCCTCAGGCCCGGCCGCGAGCCAGGCGTTGATGGCTCGCACACGGAACCGCACGCGCGTGGAAGGGTGCTCGCCCAGACGGCGCAGCACCCGCCGATCCGTGGAGGTCTTCACCAGCGACAGCGTCACCAGCTCCGCCTCGGCGGCCGCCGTGTCCGGCGCGCACCACAGGAAGAACTCGATCGCCGCCTTGCGCAGCACCGGCTTCCTCGCGAGCCGCCGGGTCACCTCCTGCCGCCAGGCCGCCAGCTCGTCCGCTCCAGGCCGGCGCTCCGACCCCACGCGCGGCCACAGGTCCGCGCACTCCTCCGCCAGCCAGTACAGCGTCTCCGCCACCGGCAGCACGCCCACCCGCTCGCGGGCCCGGTTCCGCCGCTCGAAGGCATCCGCCGCCCCCTGCCGCAGCGCCACCCGGAAGAAGCTCTCCTCCAACCACAGCAGCACGAGCGCCAGGCCCGGCTCGCCCTTGGGCTCCACGCGCTCCCAGCACTTGTCCGCCACCAGCCGGTGCCGCTCCAGGTCCTTGTCCTCGTGCATGCTGGCGACCAGCGCCTGCAGCGCGCCTCGCACGCCGTCCACGGGGGCCTCGAAGTACGCCAGCAGCTCACAGAGGCTCTCGGTCACCGCCAGCGGTCCTTCCCCTTCCAGATTCCCCGCGAGCAGCAGGCTCGCCCTCGTGCACCAGCGCGTCTCGCGCCGCCCGTTCGCGTAGCACCCCAGGAAGCCGCGCAGCTCACTCCGCCCCTCGGGCGAGGCCACCAGCTGGAAGAGCTTCTCCTCCAGCAGGTCGCGGCACTCGCGCCAGGGCATCTTCGCCGCCCGCTCCCGGATGAACCCCACCAGCTTGTCGCGGCCCTCGCGCAGGTGCGGCAGCAGCGCCCGCAGCTGGTCGAGCCTCCCGATGGCGCGCCTCTCCGAGCCGAGGAGGACCTTCAGGTCCAGCTCCACCGTCTCGTTGAACCGCAGCACCCTGCCGTCGAACGTGCAGCGCACGCCCCTCACGAGGTCCACCAGCCCCTCGGGGTGACGCTTCAAATAGCGCGTCAGGACCTTGGACAGCTCGGCATCCACCTCGCGCACGAGCGGCTCGACGGCCTCTTCCTGGCCCCCGCCCTTGAGCGCCTGGACGAGCTGCTCCTGCCGGGAGATCAACCGCTGGAGCAGCTCCTTCGGCGGCTCCGAGTAGGGCCACAGCAGCTCGCCACAGTGGGCCAGCAGGAACAGCAGCTCGCCGGGGGACCGGGAGCCCGAGTCCAACCGGGACCAGGCGGCCGCCTGCGCCGTCTCGCGCTCGTCCAGCGAGGCCGCGCGCACCCACTCGGCGAGCCGCTCCGCCCACTGGGGACGCGAGGTCAGCACCGCCTCGGGGAGGGCGCCAGCCACCTGCTCGTAGAGCGCCTGGAGCGAGTCAGGCCACTTGTCGTTGCCGGGGTCCATGTCGCGGTCGGTGCCCGCCAGGGCGAGGGCTCACCGCCCTGCTACCATAGCTAATGGCGCAACGGGCTGCTCCAGACGCGGCCGGTACTCCCCGGCCAGTTGCTCCACCTCGGTCGCCAGGCGCTCCCCCTCGTTGAGCAGCAGGGCCTTCAACCGCACCCGGCTCCCCAGCGTGAAGAACACGGACACGTCCCGCAGCACCACCTGCCACCGCTCGGAGAAGTACAGGGTGAAGAGCGCCAGCGGCGGCACCCCCAGCAGCACCGGCACGCCCAGCGCCGGCCCGCGCCACAGCCACGCCCCCACCGTCAGCACCGCCCACCACGTCAGCGACGTCACCAGCGCCGTGAGGAACTTCGCCGTGGCCTGCACGTCCAACTCTGCCTTCCGGCTCGCCCACCTCGGCAGCAGGTACGGCACGTAGAACAGCACGAGCCCCGTGAGGAACAGCGGCAGCCCGAACACGAGCAGCGCCAGGTTCTTCAGCGCGAAACGCGCCACCGGTCCCGTCCGGTACTCCAGCGTCAGGTCCGTGGGGTCTCCCCGCACCAGGGCCAACCGCCTCTGGAAGGACATCAGCACCCCGCGCATCCACTCGAAGCGCTCGGGTTGCTCGGCGCGGAAGATCTGAAGCCCCCGCGCCCAGTGCTTCAGCCGCTCGGGGTCCACCTTCTCCTTCTGCCGGAACGCATAGAGCTGCTCGGACAGCTGGATGAGCGGCAGATCCTCCCACCGCTCCAGGTTGAGCGTGACGGACTTCAGCCCCCCGGCGATGCGCTCGGTGAGCTTGCGCACCGACTCCACCTCTCCCGCCGCGTCCGCCGGGAGGAAGTCCCGCACCTCGATGGGCGTGCCCATCTCGATGAGCACCTCACTGTGGAACACGTGCTTGTCCGCGTACGTGAGGCCCACCGGCACGATGCGCACCGGCGCCCCCTGCTTCGCCGCCCCGAGCGCGATGCGCGCCGCCCCCGTCTTCAGCTCCGCCAGCGAGGGCTCCGAGTGACTCTTCCCCTCGGGGAACAGGGTGATGGCCCGCCCCTGCACCAGCGCCCCGCGCGCGGCATCCAACGTCCCCTCGTTCTTCCCCATCTGCGAGGGGTCATCCTGCTTGCGATACACCGGCAGTGCGCCCAGGCCCTTCAGCAGCCAGCCGATGACGGGCAGCCGGAAGAGCGGCTCCTTGGCCAGGAACGTCACGTGACGGCGCGTGAGGATGAAGACCAGCGCCGGGTCGATGAGGCCATTGGGGTGGTTGCCCACGAACATGACCGGGCCCTCGGGCTCGGCCGAAGGGGCGTTCACCTTCACCCGGTAGAAGAGCCGAAGCGCCAGGGCCACGACCGCACGCACGATGCTGTAGAACACGCGCGCAGTGTACACCGGACGAGGACTCCCGCATTGCACGAGGAGTGCGAGGCGGACATCCTGGCCGCATGGTTCGACCGGACGCCTCTTCGCTACCCCTTCGCCTCTCCATCCGGGTGGGTGCCCTCGCGGTGCTCGTCCTCCACACGGTCGTTGGCTGTGCCCATGCCCCGGCCCCGGCCACGCCTCCCCCCGTGGTCGTCCTGGAGGGTGCCCGTGTCTTCGACGGCGAGGCCCTGAGTGGCCCGGCAACGGTGGTGCTCGAAGGCGAGCGCATTCGTGCCGTGGGGCCTCGTGGCTCGCTTCAGGTTCCAGCCAACGCGCAGGTGATCGACTACTCCGGCAGGACGATCATCCCGGGGCTGATCTCCGCTCACTCCCACGTCGGCAACGTCTCGGGCGTGGAGACGGGACGGAGCTTCTACACCCGAGAGAACATCTCCCGGCAGTTGGCCCGGTATGCCGAGTACGGGGTGACGACCATCAACTCGCTGGGCCTGAACCCGCCCCTGTTCTACACGCTGCGGCGGGAGATGATCCGCAACACCGGCGGCGCGGATCTCCATGGAGCCGGACCCGGCATTGGCGCTCCGATGGGCGCGCCACCGGCGCGAGGCATGGGCCTCGAGGACGACCAGGTCGCGCGTCCCGAAACGGCCGAGGCCGCGCGCGAGGCGGTGCGTGACATGGCCGCGCGAGGCGTCGACATGGTGAAGCTCTGGGTCGACAGCATGAGTGGCGGGCTGCCCAAGCTGAGCCCCGAGGTCTACCGCGCGGCGATCGACGAGGCCCATCGCCACGGCCTGCGGGCCGCCGCACACATCCACGACCTGGAAGACGCCAAGGCATTGGTCGAGGCGGGAATCGATGTGATCGCCCACGGGGTGCGAGATCGGCCGGTGGACGACGCCTTCATCCAGGCCATGAAGGCGCGGGGTGTCTGGTACATCCCCACCATCAACCTGGACGAGGCGAACTACATCTACGCCGAGCACCCCGCCTGGATGGACGAGCCCTTCTTCCGCGCCGCGGTGAGTCCGGCCCTGCAACAGCGTTTCGATTCACCCCAGTGGCGGCGCGAGACACTCGCCAGCCCGGGCGCGGCGAACGCGCGGAAGGCGGTGGCGCTCAATCTGGAGAACCTGCGCGCCCTGCACCAGGCGGGCGTGAAGCTCGGCTTCGGCACCGACTCGGGCGCCCTGCCCCAGCGCATTCCCGGCTTCGCCGAGCACCGCGAGCTCGAGCTGATGACCCAGGCCGGCCTGACACCGGCCCAGGCCCTGCGCGTGGCGACGCGCGACTCGGCCGCGCTGTTGGGATTGAAGGACCAGGGAGCAATCTCACCGGGGATGGTGGCGGACCTGGTGGTGCTGGATTCCGATCCGCTCCAGGACATCCGCAACACCCGGAGCATCCACGCCGTCTGGCGGCGAGGCGTCCAGGTGCGCGGGCGGGTGACTCCCGAGTAGAGCCTCCTCGGGAGTGCCACGCTACTGAAGCAGCTTCTGCTTCACGAAGGCGCCCGACTGGGTCAACGCCGAGTCCGGCCAGGGGCCCGTGGTGCTCGACCCCGGGACGAGCGCCGAGGCGGTCTCGGGCTTGTCGAAGAGCGACCAGTTGGCCCAGCTCAGCTTGTTGTTGTTCAGGAAATCCATCCAGCGCTGGGACTCGGCGAGGTCGAGCCCTCCATTCCCAGACGCATCGCAGGTGCCGAACTCGGTCACGAACAGGGCAATGCCCTTGGACAGGGCATACGTGGCCTTGTCGCGCAGGGACTGCTTGTGCGTGCCCGCGTAGAAGTGAAGGGTGTAGGCCACGTTGGAATACTGGGTGATCGGGCTATCGGCGGCCACGTTCACGTCCTGCGACCAGGTCGGCGTGCCCACCACCACCACGTTGTTCGCACCCGTGGCGCGGATGGCGCCGATGATCTCCAGGGCGTAGGTCTTCACCTCGCTCCAGGACTCGCCGTCCGGCTCGTTGAAGATCTCGAAGATGACGTTGGGCTTGTTCCCGTAGAGCCTGGCCATCTCCGTGAAGAAAGCCTTGGACTGCTGGGTGTGCTGGGTGGCGTTGTGATCATGCCAGTCGATGATCACATAGATGCCCTTGGCGATGGCCGCGTCGACGACAGTCTTTACCCTTGCCTTCTCCGCCGCCGGGTTGGTGAGATAACCCCCGTTCTCCACCCCCATGGCGGCGCGGACGACGGAGACCTTCCAGCCATCCGCCAGTGAGTTGACGGCGGACGCGTTGTAGAAGGCGCCGCCCCACTGGCTCCAGAAGAGGCTCATGCCCTTGAGCTGGACCTGTGCTCCGTATTGATCCTGGAGCTGGTTGCCCACGATCTTGAGCTGACCGTGTAGACCCACGGGCGAAGCCACATCGACCTCGTCGTTCCCCGATGGCCGCTCCTCGTTCCCCGGGGTCTGGGGCCCCTGGTTGTCCGTCTCCGTGTGCCCATCCGGCTCGACGTTGACCTCCGGGGCACCACACCCACTCAGCAGCGCCGCCACGCACAGCCCCCGCAGCCACGCCAGCTCCGTCGACAAACCCAGAAACGAATTCCTTTTCACTTTGTCCTCCAGCGGAATGACAGACACGTCCACCGAATCGTTACGGAAGACCCACGCCCCCCTGGGGATGTCCTGATCCCTAACATGGGCAGCCAGAACCATCAACGCCTGTCCATGGAATGTCTTTCTTTGAGTGCGAGAAGACAGGAGTCCCGCTCCGGGATGTGCGAGCGGGACTCCTGTAGGGGCCACTGTCTGGAGATGAAGCCGACTGCCGCTCCCGGTGGGCTCACGCCCGGCGCAACACCCGGCCCCACGCCGGGGGCAATGCCCCGAGCAGGAGGCGCCCGCCGCGCAGCGGGAACCGGCGCCCGGGTTCCAGCAGGTCGGTCCACTCGCCATCCGGTGCCCCGGTCATGGGCACATCCATCTCCGCGGGTGCCGAAGCGGCGTTCACCGCCACCACGAGAGACTCGCGCGCGTCCACCCGCGCGAAGGCCAGTTGCTCGGAGCGGACCACCAGCTCGCGGTAGCTCCCGCGACGCAGCAGCTCCTGCTGGTGCCGCAGCGTGATGAGACGGGTGAGCGTCTCGCGCAGGGGGCTCGCCGGGCCTGGCGGTTCGGGCAGGGCCGGCCGGAGCGGCCGGTCATCGCCTCCCTCCTTGCGTCCGGTCTGCCCCCATTCACCGCCGTAGTAGAGGGACGGCACGCCGGGGAGCGTGAAGAGCAGCAGGTAGAGCAGCGGGAGGTGGTGGGACTCCTTCAGCAGGCTCGCCGCCCGGTTCACGTCGTGGTTGTCCGCGAAGGTGTAGAGCGTCAGGTGTTCGTACATCCCGCTCGGACCGACCTGCCGTTTCAAGGCGTGGGCCAGCTCGAAGTAGTTCTTGTCGTTGTGACTCGACCACAGCGCCTTCCACAGCGAGTAGTCCGTGGTGGAGTGCAGCCTCCCGGGCCGGGCCCACTCGCGGTAGTCGCCATGGATGACCTCGCCCATCAGCCAGAGCTCCCGAGGCAGCCCCCCGCAGAAGGTGGCGAGGGCATCGAAGAACACAGGGTCCATGGCGTCCGCGGCATCGAGGCGGAGACCGTCGATCTCAAAGCGCTCCACCCAGAAGGCCACGGCGTCGAAGAGGTGTCGGCGGACCGCCTCCTCGCGCAGGTTCAGCTTCACCAGGTCCTCCACCCCGTGCCAGCCCTCGTACACGAAGGGGTCCCCGAAGCGGTTGCGTGCGTCGAAGCGCAGGCCCGAGAACCACGCCTTGTATGCCGAGGACGGTCCCTTCTCCCGCAGGTCCTGGAACGCCCAGAAGGCCCGGCCCACGTGGTTGAAGACGGCATCGAGCACCACCCGCATTCCCCGGGCATGCAGCTCGTCCACCAGGTGGACGAGGGTGCCCTCCTCCCCCAGGCGCCGGTCCACCCGGAAGTAGTCCGCGGTGTCGTAGCCATGCGAGGAGGACTCGAAGACGGGGCCCAGGTAGACGGCGGTGACGCCCAGGGCCTTCCAGGAGTCGAGCCACGGCAGGAGCCGATCGAGCCGGGCCACGGGCGCGCTCCGGAAGTCATTGGTGGCGGGCGCGCCACAGGCCCCCATCGGGTACACGTGGTAGAAGATCGCGTCGCGCACCCAGGCGGGCGGAGAAGACTCGAGAGGACCGTGCATGGTCCGAACGGATGTGCACTCCGGGTCCGGGTCTCAAGCTTGCCCGATGTGCCCCATGCCCGGGACAGGGGCGGGCGAGAAGGCGAACGCCAGACAAGGTGTCAAGTCGCCTCCAGCGCCGGTTGACGCCGTGTTTCCCCAACTTTCACCGTTCCGCCATCTGCTAAGTGCTACCTGCCGCGCCCCAGGACGCATGCGTCCCCCCACAAGGAGACTCTCCTGTACCCGACCTCTTCCCGTTCGCCTCGCTCCTCCTTCCGCCGAGCCCTTCGTCTGTCCTCCGTGCTGCCGCTCGCGGCGGCCTGCGCCCTCGCCATGACGGGCTGTGAGGAGGAAGAGCCCACCCCCACCCCCAACCCCGCCACCAAGGCGCTCGTGGTCGGTCATCGCGGCGCCAGCGCGCTGCGGCCCGAGCACACGCTGGCGGCCTACCGCAAGGCGGTCGAGGACGGTGCGGACATCATCGAGCCGGATCTCGTGTCCACGAAGGACGGCGTGCTCGTGGCCCGTCACGAGAACGAGATCTCCGGCACCACCAACGTGTCGACGCTCGCGAAGTACGCGGACCGCAAGGTCACCAAGACGATCGACGGCGTGCAGCTCACCGGCTGGTTCACCGAGGACTTCACGCTGGCCGAGCTCAAGGAGCTGCGTGCGCGTGAGCGGATCCCCGCGTCCCGTCCCGGTAACACGCAGTACAACGATCAGTACGAGATCCCCACGCTGGCCGAGGTGATCGCCCTGGCCAAGGAGCTGTCGGCCCAGACCGGTCGCACGATCCACATCTACCCGGAGACCAAGCACCCGACCTACTTCCAGTCCATTGGTCTTGCGCTGGAGGATCGACTGGTCACCGCGCTGAAGGCGGACGAGTTCACCACGAGCAAGGCCACCGTCTACATCCAGTCCTTCGAGGTGGCGAACCTGAAGTACCTCCGCGAGAAGCTCGGCGGCTCGCAGCCGAACTGGAAGCTGGTGCAGCTGATGGAGGAGGCGACGAGGAAGCCCTACGACTTCGTCAAGGCGGGCGACCCGCGCACCTACGCCGATCTGATGACCGAGGCCGGCATGAAGGAGATCGCCACCTACGCCAACGGCGTCGGGCCCTACAAGCTGAGCATCATCAACGTGGACAGCACCGGCGCCTTCCAGCAGCCGAGCACGCTCGTGAGCAACGCGCACGCGGCGGGCCTGGTGGTGTTCCCGTACACCTTCCGCCCGGAGAATGCCTTCCTGCCCTCGCCGCTCAAGACGGAGGGTCCGGACAGCACGCGCAATCCGGCCGGCTCCATCAAGGAGATCCAGGCGTATCTCGATGCCGGCATCGATGGCTTCTTCACCGACGATCCCGCGGTGGGCCGTCAGGCGGTGGACACGTACAAGCGCTGAGCCGTCACGGCCGGGCTGGGCTCCCACGCGCCGCTCGCGTGGGAGCCCCTGCTCCGAAGGGTCCGCGGCATCGGCCGGTCAGTAGCCGACGTAGGCCGCGCCCTCGTTGAGCGACTTGACGCCGGGCACGTTGGACACCGAGCCGTAGCGATCCACCGCGTACCGCACGGCCGCGATGATGTTGTCCACCGGGTTGCGGATGTTGTCGTGGCCGGGCAGCTTGTAGGCGTCGAACGTCGGCTGGATGGTCTGCATCAGGCCAATGGACGGCGTGCCCTTCTTGGCGTTGTCGTCCCAGAGGTTGATGGCGTTCGGGTCACCGCTGGACTCGCGCTGGATGATGGTGGCGATGTCCTTCGCGTTCATCTTGTCCGCCGGCACGCCCGCCGCGCGCAGCTTCTCCGTGGCCTGCTTGATCCAGTCACCCACCTGCCCCGGGGGCACATCGCCCACGGACGCGCTGCCCTGGGTGCCCTTCGTCGACGCGGCGTTCTTGCTCCCGGTGGGCGACGGAATGAACTCGTCCTTGCTGCCCGGGATGTTGAGCTTCGCTCCAGCGAGGATGACGTTGGCATCCTTGATCTGCGAGTTCGCCTTCATCAACGAGTCGACGTTGGTGTTGTAGCGCTGCGCGATCTTGCTCAACGTGTCCCCGGACTTGATGCTGTAGCTGCCCATGTGCGGTTCCCTCGGATGTAAGTGCCGTGCACGGGGATAGAGCAGAAGGTGTGCCAGACACCGCCCCCTCCCACCTGCATCCGGAAGTCCTTGATTCCACTCGTCTCCGTCCCGGCTCCAGCCTCTTCCCGATGACCGCCGTCATCACTTCGCGCCAGTTGCCGCTGGTGACTGCTGTTCCCCCCTGGTGACTGCTGTCACCACCCCGGGGTGGTGCAACATCCGCTTCGCGGCACTCGTGCAATGGCGTGCACAGCCTTCCCTCACGGTCCTTGGAATCTCCCCCGGTTGGCGCGCTGGACGCGCGATTGCATCCCGCGGAGCCATGTCTCCGAACCCGAGCCGAGTGGTCCGTAACCCCTGGGTGTACGTCCTCGTCTTCTGCGCCGCGACCGTGGCATCGGCGGCCTTCCTCATCGCGCTCATGACCGATCGCGCCGGTGACCCCGTACGGCTCGGACTGTTCGGGCTGGTGCACGCCTGTATCGTCTTCGCCGCGCTCTTCGTCTCGGTGGGCGACTGGTCCGAGAGCGGTAACAGCCAGGCCCTGCGCGGCCTCGCCCTCACCACGCTCCTGGGCGGGTGCTTCGGGCTGATGCCGCCCGTCACCGTCGGCATCGCCCTCATCTGCTCGCTCCTGCTCGGCACCCAGTGGCTCGCGGGGTAGTGCCCGCGCTGGACGCTCAGGGCTCCGGCACTCCTCGGCGGTGGAAGATCTCCCGGTTGCCGGGGAAGTCCTCCTCCCAGAGGATCTGCACCTCGGCACCCCGGCCCGAGGCGATGATGACGGGCGAGGTGGATTTTCCGGGGGACTGACTCAGGTTCAGGACCTCTCCGAAGCTCGCCCCCCGGTTGGCGCTGGAGCGGTAGAAGATCTCCCCCCCGCTCCCGGTCTTCTCGCGCCAGACGATGCGGATGAAGTCGCCAGAGGAGGAGATCGCGTACTGCGACGACTTGCCCGGGGTCTCGCTCACGTTCCACGGAACGCCGAAGGTGACGCCTCCATCCGAGCTCCGCGCGAGGAAGATGTCCGACTGACCCGCCCGCTCCTCCTTCCAGAGGATGAAGACGGCTTCGTCGTGCACGTCGATCAGCGGATCCAATGAGGCCACGGGACTCCGACTGAGGTTCAGGATCGGCTCGAAGCTGGCGCCGCCCGTGATGCTCCGGCGGAAGACGATCTCGCTGCCGCAACCGCTGCCTTCCCGCCAGACGACGTACACGCCACGCGCGTCCGTCACGAGCCGCGAGTCCTCGGAGGCCTCCGCCCCCTCATCGAGCACCTGCACGGGCACGAACGAGCGCCCCTCATCCGTGCTCCGGCGGAAGTACACATGCGAGCCATCGTCCCAGACGGCATGGACGTTGGCTCCCTGCGCTCCGAGATCCAGGTCACCGCCGCTCGATTGCTCGCTGAGCACCAGGGCCGCATCGAAGGAGTCCCCGAAATCGTGGCTGGCCCGGAAGAGCAGCTCCCCCTCCTTCTCGGAGCGGCTCCAGGCCACGTAGACGTTCCCGCCCGCCGCGACGATGCGGGGCGACCTCCCGCTCTCGCTCAGCACCTGGATGGGGCCGAAGGTCACCCCGAAGTCGTGGCTCGTCCGGAGGCGGATGCCGTCCTCGACCCAGACGACGTAGACGTTCGCCTGGGCCTTGGTCACATGCACCTCCGAGGCGCGTGCGTGACTGTTGCTCAGGTTCTGGGCCTGACCGTAGGTGAGACCCCGATCCGCGCTCTTCCGGAAATAGACGTCCCCGTACCCCGTCCGCATGTCGATCCAGGCGGCGAAGACGTGCTCCCCCGATATCTCCACCGCGGGTTCACGCGAGTGGGCCCGGTGCTCGCTCATGTTCCCGGCGGCGCCGAACCCATCGCGAGCAAGCCCGGCCTGGGGTGAGAGCAGCACCCATGCTCCCGCCACCGCGCCTCGAAGCCACCCGAAAGCCCCCATTGCCCATCCCCCCGCCCGCGCGCTTCCGACAAGCGTCAACTTCGCTACTCGCGCCGTCAGGCTGAATTGAACGGAGGACCATGCCCTCTGACTTCGACTGGACACCCGGCGTCAGCGTCCCTCCAGCAGTTCCTCCAGGGCCGCTCGCCCTCCCCGGAAGACCGGCCAGCCATCCCCCACCAGGACCGCGTCGATACGCGGCCAGGCGAGCAGGCCTCGAACCGACGCACGCGCCTGGGCCGCGTCCTTCAGCTTCGCCTCCGGAAGGAGGTTGAGCCGGCCTCCCTGGTGGCCCCGGATGAGATCCCCCGTCACCAGCGTCGTGTCCTCCAGGATGAAGGCCAGCTCACCGGGGGTCTTGGAGCCGTGCAGCTCCAGCGTCACCAACCCGGGGACCAGCTGCTCGCCCTCCGCGAGCCACCGCTCGCACCTCAGGGGAAAGGTGTCCGCCTCCGCTCGAGGACCCGCTACCTTCGCACCGAAGGCGGCCACCAGCTCGCGCGTGGCCCTCACGTGCTCCGAGTTGGTGATCACCACCCAGGCCACTCCGCCCAGCGAACGCAGGTGCTCGGCATCGTGCGCGGACAGCGGGAGCGGGTCGAAGACCACGTTCCCCTCCGGGCGCACCCAGGCCACGCTGTGGAAGTCCAGGTTGCGCGCCTCGTTGAACTGGGACCAGCTGTGGAGATCTTTCCGGTGCAGGGCTTTCATGGGCCCGAGCCTGCCCCACTTCTAGAAAGCTCCGATGCTGAAATGGAACTGCACCACCGGCTCGTTGAGCGTTTCGTCCGGATCCAGGTTGACGCCCACGTCGAACGCCAACGGGCCCACCGGCGTCTGGTAGCGCATCCCCGCCCCCGTCGAGTAGCGCAACGACAGGAATTCGTACTTCTTCCGGTCCAGCCAGAGATTACCCGCCTCCAGGAAGAAGCCCACGTCGAACGAGGACACCACCGGAATCCTCAGCTCCCCCTTCGCCAGCGTGAACAGCTCTCCTCCCTCGCTCGTGGGCGCCTGGCCCGCGAGGATGGTCAGCAGATCCGTGTTGCACCCCGCCGGATGGACGAGCGAGCGGCAGTCCGCCACCTGATTCCTCAACTCCGTGCGGCGATCCTCCCCGAGGATTCCGTCCTCCCGGAAGCCTCTCAGGCTCGAGGAGCCTCCCAGGAAGAAGCGCTTGGAGCCGATGACCTGTGCGTTGTCCTCCAGCGGTACCACCGTGCCGCCCCTCACCGACAGCGCCAGCACCGCCCTCGACGTCAGCGGCGCGTACACGCTCACGTTCCCAGAGATCTTCAGCCCGTTGATGGGCAGGGGTGTCTGCGGCTCGCCCGTGATGGTGGTCGGCTTCGCGCTCAGCGCCCGCATCCACTCGGCGCTGGTGGACACCAGCAGGCCCTTGTGCGGATTGGCCGGATCATCCCGCAGGTCCACCGCGGCCGACGAGCGCACCGTGTTCAGGATGAAGAAGCCGTAGGGGAAACGCAGCCGCTCCTGGTCCGCGCGGCTCGGTGCCGTGAGGGGCCGATCTCCCGCCTCCAGCAGGTTGCCCTCCAGCTCGTACTGCAGTCCGAAGCTCAGCCAGCGCGTCACCGTCCAGTCCAGGCCCGTCACCGCCGCGGCTCGGGTGGACAGGTACGAGGGCCGGTGCACGCGCTCGCCGATCAGATCCAACCGCGCGCCCACCTCCAGGGGTTGCAGGCCGTAGAGCCGAGGCTGCACCGCCGACAGCACGGCGCGCCCGCCGAAGTCGCTCACCCAATCGTAGACACCGGGCGTCCGGCACTCCTCCGGCGCCGCCGTGCACCGGGCCCGATCCAGGCTGGCCTTGTCCACCCCCTGGGCGCTCCACCCCGTGTAGTTGAGCTTCAACCGGGCCGACAGGTTGAGGCCTCGTCCGTCCACGTTGGGCCGAGCCAGGTCCAGCACCAGGCGCGGACCTTCCGACAGGAAGTACCCACCCGCGACCTCGCCCTCCAGGCGCGGGCGCTCGCGCACCTCCACCACCACGTCCTTGCTGGCCTCCGGCACGTCCGGCTTCTCCAGCCGCACCGTCACCTGCCGGAAGATGTTGAGGAGCGCGAGCCGGCGCTGGCTCTCGAAGAGCTTCTCCGGATTGAGCACCTCGTCCTCCTCGAGGCGCACCGTGGCCCGCACCACCTCCTCGTTGGTGCGCTCCGCTCCTCGGATGAGGATGCGGCCCACCGTCACCCGAGGCCCCGGCTCCAGCTTGTAGACGATGTCCATGCCCTCGCCCGCGGGTTTTGGATCCGCGTCCACCCGGGCGAAGAGGTACCCCTCGCGTCCCAGCTCCGTGGCGAGCGCCTGCCGCCCGCGCTCCACCGCCTCCAGGCTCAGCGGCTCGCCCCGCTTCACCGGCACCAGCCGCTGGCCGTCGAAGCCCTGGGGCCCTCCCTCGATGCGCACCTCGGCCACGCGCCGCTGCGTGCCCTCGTCCACGTCGAACACGGCCACCGCCGTGCGCCGCTCCACGTTCACCCGCAGCCGGGTGAAGCTCACCCGCGCCGCCAGGAAGCCCCGCTCGCGGTACGCCTCCGTCATCGACTCCGCGGCGTCCCGCCAGGCCTCCTCGACGAAGACGGTGGCGGGATTGCTCACCCACTCGGGCGGCTTCGGGGGACGGCCGCGCAACCCCGGTGGCCCCGGCTCCTCCACCTGGAGCGGCTGCCCCTCGGGCTGGGGCGTGTTGGCGCGGATGCGCTCGGCCAGCATCTCGCGCAGCGTCTCGCTGGAGAGCACCGTGTTGCCGCGGAACCGCACCTGCCGCACGCGCAGCGGGTGGCCCTCCTCGATGTCGAAGGAGAGCACGGCCCGCTCGCCGTCCGGGCGGTGCACCTCGCGCGTCTCCACGTGCACGTCGTTGAAGCCCCGGTAGCGGTAGAAGGACTCGAGCTGCCGCGCCAGCCGGGCCACCGTCGCCGCGTCCAGCGGCTCCGAGCCGTCATAGGCGAGCATGCGCGCCAGCACCGTGTCCGGGAAGCGGTGGTTGCCGTGGAAGTGGAAGCGGAAGCGAGGCCCCGCGGAGATGGGCACCAGCACCGTCGCCACCTCGCCCTCCTCCTGGAGCACGGGCACTCCCACGCTGGCGCGCCAGTAGCCCCGCTCGCGCAGCAGCGTCCGCAGCCGCTCCAGTCCGGACCTCAGGCCTCCGCTGTCCAGCACGCCGCCCACCCGCAGCCCCAGCGTGGAGAGCAGCTCGGACAGCGGCAGCCCGGGGCTCCCCGTCACCGTGACGGAGGCCACCCGCGTGGGCGTCCCCTCGAAGAGGGTGAACACCAGCGACACGCCTCCGGGCACCGCCTCGCGCGTGAGCTGGATGCGCGCCTTGTTGTAGCCCTGGCTCTGGTACTCCTCCTCCAGGCCCTTGAGGGCCTCCCGGAGCGCGTCCTCGTCGAGCCGCCGGCCCTTCTCGATGCCCTTCGTCCGCAGCACCCCCAGCAGCGCCTGATCGCTCAGGACGACGTTGCCCTCCACCGCGAGCTGGAGGATGGGCTGCATGGGCGTGAGCTCGAACACCACGCGCACCCCGCCGGGCACGTCCACCGCGCGCACCACGATGTCGGCGAAGCGCCCGCTGATCCACAGCCGCTCCACCGAGCGCCGCACGGCACGGGCCGACAGCGCCTGCCCCTTGCGGACCGCCACCAGCTCGACCAGCCCCGCCGGATCCACTCCCGCGGGCAGGTGCAGCTCCACCGCTTCCACCGTGGGGGCCACCGGCGGCGAGGCCTCCGGCCGCACCGCGAGCTCCGGCGCCTCGACGGCCCTGGCCGGCTCCACCCGCTTGTCCGGAGGCTGGGCCAGGGCCGCACCCGCCAGCAACAGGGCGAGCGCGAGCGCTACTGGGACTCCCAGCTCAGTTTGAGCTCGATCCCAGGATTGCCCAATGCGGTCTCGCTGTGCTCGTTGTCCCACTGGCCCTGCAAGGAGAGGCGGTTGTCGAAATGGTACTCGGCACGCGCCCGAGTCCCGCGTCCGCTGACGGGTTGCGTCAATCCAATCTTAAGCCGCTCCGTGAGGAACTTCGACTCCAACCGAGCGGTCGGCTCCGCTTGTTGCGTGGCGTCGTTGTAGGTGGTGGAGATCTGCAGGGACAGGTCCTTGAGGACCGGATTGTTGGGGATGAAGCGCTGGACCTGCCGGTCCAACCCGGACATGTTGAAGAAGGCCTCGGCGGCCAGACCCGCGCTGGCAGAGGCCGCGGTCTCCTTGTCCGTGCTCGTCAGACCCAGCGTGAGGAGCGACACCAGGTCGCCCTCGGGCAGCGCCGGCTCCGAGGTGAGGAGCACCTGGGGAGCGGCCGGGCGTCCGAAGGCATGCAGTTTGACCTGGTACTCGCGCACCTGGGACTGGGCGCGCAGGTCGAAGACGGGGTCGATGCCGTAGCGGTCCTGGAACTCGATCTGCCCGCGGGTGACGGTGAACTGGTTGTTGCGGAAGAAGGCCTGGCTGCTCTCGGCCGTCTCCACCGTGCCGAGCACCCCCAGGCGCGCGTTGGTCCCGGTGACCCGTAGAGAGCCGATGAGCCGCGCGCGGGCCAGGTTGTTGTCCACGCGCACGTCGCCCAGGTGCACGCCGATGTCGAGGGTGAGGTACTCGCGGGGCTTCTCCGCGGGCGTGGGCAGCACGGTGCGCCGGGAGAGGCGCTTGAGGATGTCGTCCAGCTCCAGGCCCCGGCGGTAGCGCAGGTTGCGGATGTCCAGCGCGCCGCCCAGCCGCAACGCGTCCGGGTGGCCGGTGAGCCACAGCTGCCCGGTGGTGTTGAAGGGCAGATCCTCGTGGAAGCGCGTGGCCACGTCGGTGAGGGAGACGTTCACCTGCAGCTCCGCGGGCTGGAACTCGTTCAGCGCCACCTGGCCGCCGATCTGCACGCGGCCCTCGTTGAGCGTGCCCTGCATCTCCTCCACGAGGATGCGCTGGGTGGTGAACTCCACCCGCCCGTTCAGCCCTCGAGCCGACACCGGCTGGTCCCTCAAGGACAGCTTCGCGTCCAGCAGGTGGAGCGTGCCCACGAGAGAGGGTTTGCGCGGGCTGCCGTTGGCCACGGCGTTGAGCTCCAGACGGCCACCGGTGCGCACCAGCATGGGCGAGAGGGACTCGAGCAGGCGCAGGTCCATGGAGCCGCGCAGGTAGAGCTCCATGGCATCGAAGCCCACCCAGCCCTGCGCGGACAGCTCCGTCTCCGGACCGCGGAAGATGAAGGAGGGCACCTCCAGCCGCCCCTGGGTGAAGCTCAGCGCGATGGGCCCGTCGTTGGCCCCGGAGAGCTGGCCGCGAGACAGGGTGAGCCGCTCCACCGTGGCGCTCATCTGGAGGGCCTGCGCGTCGAGCAGCGCGCCCTGGGCCTTCACCACCGCCTTGACCGAGCCGGACAGGTCCTGGGTGAAGGCATTGGTGGGCAGCAGCGGGCGGATCTCCGGCAGCTCCAGCGTCACCGCGGCATCGAAGGGATACGGCTCCTTCACGCGCATGAACAGGATGCCGCTCGTGTCGCGCGAGGGCCGGCCCGCCACCTGCAGGTCACGCCCCGACAGGAGCGCCTCGAGACCCATGTTGCCCAGGTCGCGCTTGGCGAACGTCACCTTCGGGCCCCACACCCGGGCCCGCGTCACCGGCAGGTCCGTGTTGCCCGACACCGTGCCTTCCATCTCCAACAGGCCGCTCACGCCCAGGCGCTCCGACTCCGGGCCGACGAGCTCCGCCAGGGACAGGTTGTCGCCACCGAAGCGGTAGTCCAGCTTGCCCTTGTCGGGCCCGGAGAAGAAGAAGGAGCCATCCACCCAGGTACGGCCCAACCGGCCCTCCAGCAGCGTGCGCTCGAGCACCATGGCCTTGCCATCGTCGAAGCGCAGCCGCATCGAGCCGTCGCCCATGTGCCGCCCGTAGTAGGTGGTGTTCTTGAAGTCGAAGGCCACCAGCCCCTCGAACTGGTCGATGGGACTGTCGATCTCCACCCGGCCCGAGGCCTCGCCCACCAACGGCCCCTGCATGACGGAGATGGTGGAGTGCAGGCCGGCGATGATGTCGATCAGATCCTCGGTGCGGCCCCGGGGCACCTCCACCTCGGCCCGCGCGTGCAGCGAGCGCCCGAAGGTGAGCGCCGCGTTGCCAAAGTACTGGGTGCGCCCCTTCTGGCCCGTGAGCGTGGGGAAGCCCAGCACCTTGTCCGCGTACGCCACCTTGCCCTGCACCACGCCCAGGTCGAAGCCCCAGAACTCGAAGTCACGCAGCGACAGGCTCGCGCCGATCTTCACGTCCGAGTACGGGCCCTCGATGGTGGTGCTCATCGAGCCGCGCCCCGCCCACTCGAGCTCCGCGATGTGGCCGAAGTCCGACAGGTCCACGTCGCCGTGGACGTCCGCCAGGAGGCCCTTCTGCACGTCGTAGAAGAGCGTCACCTCGCCACCAACGCGGGAGCCACCCGATTCGAGCTGGACATCGGAGAAGGAGACGCGGTCTCCCAGCAGCGACACGCGCGTCGCCACGTGGCCCCGCTCGAAGGTGAGCAGGGTGCGGCCCGAGGCCGGAGGCGCGTCGAAGGCGCGCGTGGCCAGCACGAAGCGGCCGGTGCGCAGGTCCACGTTGCCCGACAGGTTGAGCTTCGGCATCAGCGTGCCGCGCAGGTCCGCGGTCGCGTTGGCGGGGAAGTCCACCCAGGAGCCCGTCAGGCCGGCCTTCTCCAGGATGAGGCCGAACGGCGCGTCGCGGGTCTCCAGGTGAACCTCCACCGGGAACCCCGGCCCCAGCCCGAGGGTGCCGGAGACGCGCGCATCCCCCTTGCCGATGGGCAGCGTGAGCTCTTCCACCGTCACCACGTCCCCGGCATACGCCAGCCGCGCCGTGAGCGAGCCCGGGGTGAAGCCTCCATAGGCAAGCCCGCTGCCGGCCAGCTCCAGCGACACGCTGGGCGCCGCCGGGCGGCCATTCACCGTCAGACGCGACCAGAGGTGCCCGTTGGCGGGCTTGGGCAGCAGCCCCGCCTGCGACAGCGTCCGCAGCGGCAGGAACACCTGGGCGTCCATGGCGAGCACCGGATCGCACAGCTGCTCCACCCGGCCGGAAATGTTCACCGTCACGTCGTCCAGCGACACCTCCGCGCGGTCCACCTCCAGCAGCTCCTCGTCCACGTCCAGCCCGCCCGAGAGCGCCAGCCGCCCGAGGGCGAGCTCCTGTCCGGGGCCCAGCCGCACCAGGCCGCGCCGGGCCTCCACCTCGAACTCCTCCTCGCCCCAGCGCTCGCGCACGCTCACGTCCAGCTCGGACACCTCCACCTGGCGGCCACCAGGCAGCAGCAGCCGCACCTCCGCGCCGGTGATGGCCAGCCGCGAGAGGATGAGCCGCCGCAGCGGTTGCAGCGGGCACACGCCCGGCTCGCCCGAGGGCGTTCGCGGACGTGACAGGTCCAGCGCGAGCCGCGGCCGGAGCACCCGCACCATGTCGATGGAGACCTTGCCGGAGATGGGATGGGGCAGGCCGATCTGCACCTCGGCCGAGTCCGCGGCGAGCAGCGGCGTGTCCGAGCCCTTCTCGAAGACGGACAGTCCGCGGAGGATGACGCGCTGGCCGAGCGGATCCACCTCACACTGGCCGATGCCCACCTCGAGCCCGAGCAGCGTGGGGAGCTGGCGCCGGGCCTGGGTGCACAACCCCTCCCAGACGGTGCGCGTACGGAAGGCCATCACCGTCCCCAGCACGAGTGCGAGGACGATGAGCCACAGCGGCGCCTTGCGCGCGCCCTGCTGCCTGTTCCGTAGAGCCAAAACCGCTACAGCTTACCGAGTCCCTCGAGATAACGGTCGATCTCCGCGAGGTCGACCTTCGAGTTGCCGCCTGCCCGACTGCTCTGGTTGGCGGCGGCGGCGGCCGGCTTCGGCTGGGGAGCGTCCTGCTGGGGCACCGAGCCCACCAGGCCCAGATTGTCGGCGATGCGCTGGATGAGCTTGTCGCCGATGGTCTGCTCGCGGGCCAGGAAGGTCTCGAAGAGCGCGTTGTCGCAGATGCTGTTGATGACGCGCGGAGTGCCACCCGAGCGCTGGTGAACGGCCAGCAGGGCCTCGGGGGTGAAGGGCATGCGCGGGCAGCCGGCCAACCGCAGGCGGTGCTTGATGTAGGCCTCGGTGGACTCGGCCGTGAAGGGCTCCAGCTTGTAGCGGAGCGCCACGCGCTGGGCCAACGGCGGATCCAACTTGAGGTTCTTCTCGATCTCCGGGAGTCCGAAGAAGACGAAGGAGATGAGCTTGCGCTCGGGGACCTCCAGGTTGAGCAGACCCCGGAACTCCTCCATCAGCTCGCGCGTCTCCAGCATCTGGGCCTCGTCGATGAGGACGACGGCCTTCTTGCCGGACTCGTAGATTTGAAGCAGCCGCTGGTAGAGCTGGGACAGCAGGGCCAGCTTCTCCTGGGCCGGGTTCTCCACGCCCAGCTGCAGGGCGATGCGCCGCAGCAGCCAGTTGGCGGTGATGCCGGAGTGGATGATGACGAGCAGCGCGGCCTCGTACTCGGACTCGGGCAGCGAGTCGAGCATGCGGCGCGCGAGCGTCGTCTTTCCAGCTCCGATGTCACCCACCAGGATGGACAGACCCTTCATGTAGCTGACGGCATGCATCAGCCGGGTCAGTGCCTGGGAGTGCTGAGCCGAGTTGTAATAGAACCGGCTCACCGGCGCGTTGGAGAAGGGCTCCTGGGTGAGCTCGAAATAGTCGAGGTAGGTCATGGGCTCGGCGGACCTCGGACAGCGCTAGACGTAGCCTACCTTGCGCGGATTGGCTGCGCTCGCCGCCGCGGGGTTGGCCGCGGCGACGGGCACTCGGGGACTGGCGGCCTTGGCCGCACCGTTGGACCCGTTCCTGGGTCCGCTGGTGGGCAGCGGATCCACCACCGGGGAGGTGGTGGCGGCCAACCGCTCCGCATGACCGGCTGCGTCGCGGAACTTCGCGTCGAGCGCGGCCACGCGCTGGAAGTGATAGAGGGCCTTGCCCGCGTCGCCACGGGCCTCGTAGGCCATGGCCAGCTCGAACCCGAGCGCCTTGGACACCTCGCCCGTGGCGTGCTCGCTGGCCAGTGCCTGCTTGAAGGTGTCCACGGCCGCGCCCGCATCGCCCTTCTGGGCCTGCAGCATGCCAATCATCGTGAGGCAGTCCACCTCACGCTTCTTGCCCATGCAACCCTCGCGGGCCACGGTGAACTCGTTGAGGGCGTCGTCGATGAGGCCCATCTCGCGGTAGGCGATGCCCAGGTCGTAGTGGGTGTCCACGTCCTCGGGCTTGACCACCTTGGCGAGGCCCTTCTTGAACTCGGCGAAGACCTCCTCCACCGAGTACTGGAAGTCCTCCTCGGCGGCCGCCGCGGGCTGATCGCCGCCCAGGTCGCCGAACTCGCCGGCCAGCTCCGCCGCCAGGTCGAACGCATCGCGCTCGGCGGGGGACTCGCCCAGCGCGGGCACGGCGGGCACGGACACCGCCTCGGCCTCGGACTCCTCCTGGGCCGCCGGGGCGCCCCCGGACTCGAGCGCCTCGAGCCGCTCCATCAGCTCGGTGGCGCGCGCGTGACCCGGGAAGGCGATCATCACCGTCTCGATGATCTCCCGTGCCTCCTCGAAGAGGCCCTGGTCGATGAAGAAGCTGGCCTCGTCGCACTCCTCGCCGGCCGGCTCCTCCTGGGGCTCCTCGACCTGGGCGACGGGCGCGGGCTGCGGCTTGACCGGAGCAGCCGGGGCCTTCGCGGCGGGCGCGGCGGCCTGAGGCGGCGCCTTGGCGGGTGCAGCCGGAGCCTTGGCGGCGGGCGTGGCGGCCTGGGGCGGCGCCTTTGCCGGAGCAGCCGGAGCCTTGGCGGCGGGCGTGGCGGCCTGGGGCGGCGCCTTGGCGGGTGCAACCGGAGCCTTGGCCACCACCACGGGCAGGGTCTCGGGCTCGGGCTCCTCGAGCTCGTAGGAGCCGAGCGCCGGCGTATCCACCGGGGTGCCCTCGTCCTCGAGCTCGGGAGAGCCGAACGAGGTGGGCTCGTCCGCGAAGGTGTCCAGCTCCAGCGGGCGCGCCGACACCTGCGTGGGAATGTCCTGTGCCTGCCCGAGCACGGGCTCGTCCGCGAAGGAATCCTGGAGGAGCTGCGCCGAGGGCGCCGACACCTGGGTCGTAGACGGCTCGTCGTCGCCGAGCGCCAGCTCCGTCCCCGAGTCCGCCAGCAGCGGCTCGTCGTCGGAGGCGACCTCGAGGGCGGTGTCGTCGGAGCCGACTGGCTCCATGAAGACGGTCGTCGCCTCCTCGGGCTCGTCGCCGGCACCGAAGAGGGGCTCGTCGTCCGACACCACCGCGCCCGGCTCGTCCGCGAGCACCACCCCATCCTCCGCGTCGGCGGGGATGGCGAAGTCGGCGGAGACGATCTGCTCCTCTTCATCTTCATCCGTGCTGCTCGCGGAGACGAGGGCCAGCTCGTCGCCCGGCGGATGCTCCAGGGCGTCCGCGGGCGCATCGGCGACGACGATCTCATCGTCGCTCGAGTCCACCAGGATGGCGTCCTCGCCCACCGACTCCACCTGTGCGCCCACCGTGGCACCGGACTCGTCGGTGCGCAGCACGGCCAGGAAGGCCGGCACCTCGGGGTGGCCGGGGTTCTGCTGGAGGATGGCGGCCAGGTACGGCTGGGCGCGCGGCACCTCCACGCGGCGCGTGCACAGGCGCAGCACGTTCAGCAGCTGCTCGCTGGCCTGGGCCGCGTTCCCGGAGGCGACGTAGATGTGGTACGCCTTCTCGTGCGCGTCGAGGTTCTCCGGGTCCACCGCGAAGATCTTCCGCAGGTGCTCGAGCGCCTTATCGTGCAGGCCGTACTTGACGTAGACGTCCGTCTCCGTCAGCAGCTTGGAGAACTGATCCTTGCCGGATTGGGCCGCGGGAGCCAGCGCGGGCTCGGGAGCCTCCACCGGAGCGGGAGCGGGAGCCGGTTGAGCCGCGGCCACCGGGGCCTTGGCGGCCGGAGCCGGCTGCGCGGCCGGAGCACGCGCCGGGGCCGGAGCGGGGGCTGGAGCCGGCGCGGACGCGGGAACCGGTGCGGGCGCCGCGGCGACGGGACCCGAGGCCCTGTACGCCTCCAGCTCCGGATCAGCCGGATCCAACTCGGCGACGCGGTCCCAGATCTCGTTGGCGTCCCTGGTGCGGCCGCGCTCCTGGTAGACCTTGGCCAGCTCCTTGTAGACGGAGATGGTCTTGGCGGTCTGGCCGAGCCCGTGGAAGGCCTGGGCCAGCATGTTGAGCGTCTCGACGTCGCGCCCGTCCGCCTTGAAGCACACCTGCAGCTTGGCCAGGGCGCGCTTCTGATCCGCGCGCGCCAGGTACTGCTGCGCCAGCTCCTTGGCCAGCGCGACGTTGTCCGGCTCGAGGGTGGAGAGCCGCTCCGCCACGCGCATCCAGTCGTCCATCCGGCTGTTGCGCTTGAGGTACTCGGCGGCGCGCTTGAACTCCTGGGCGGCCTCGCGCGGCAGGTTCTCGCGCGCGTACAGCTCGGCGAGCTTGATCTTCGACGCCACGTTCTCGGGGTCGAGATCCACCATCTTCTTGAGCGTATCCAGGGAGTTCTTGACGTCGCCGGCCTTCTCGTAGTGGTTGGCGACGATCTGGAAATACGCCATAGCCTCGGACATCAGTCCGAGCTGCTGATGGAGCTCCGCCAGCTTGAGGTTGACGTCCAGCAGGTTGGGGTTGAGCTTGAGGACCTGCTTGTAGAGGGCGACGGCCTTGAGGAAGAAACCATCGGCCGAGTAGCCCTCGGCGACCTTGGAGAAGTAGTGGGCCGCCTGAGCGTTGTCGTTCTTCTTCTGGTACAGCTCCCCCATCTTCTGGAGGACCCGGCCGTCCTTCGGGTCCACGTCCAGGATCTTCTGGTACTCCTTGATGGCCTTGTCGTAGGCGCCCTTCGCGACGAGCTTGGCGGCGGCTTCGATGATCTTGTTCTTGTCCATCGAGCGTGGGCTTCCTGCCGAGCGAAACCCCTGGAAAATCCGGGGTTTCTGCTTCCTTCAAGGAGACTACGAGGGAGAACCGAGGCTAGCGGAATCCTCCCTGGCGGGTCAAGGAATCCACCCGCCGCAACCCCCCGCAGGATCAGGGGGTTGCGTGAAGGGCAACCGAGGGAGCCCGATCAGGGCGTCTCTTCGATGGCCTTGCGCAGCCGGTGGCTGCCCGTCTCGGAAGCCAGCAGCCGCTCCACGAAGCGCGTGTCGTAGTTGCCCTCGACGAAGGCGTCCTCCGCCATCGCCGCCCGGTGGAACGGGATGTTGGTGCGGATGCCCTGCACCACGTACTCGCCCAGCGCCCGCTGCATGCGGCGGATGGCCGTGGGCCGGTCCTCCGCGTAGACGATCAGCTTGGCCAGCAGGCTGTCGTAGTACGGCAGCACGGTGTAGTTCTCGTACGCACTGGAGTCCACACGCACGCCATAACCGCCGGGGACGCTGTAGGCGGTGATCTTCCCCGGCCAGGGGGCGAAGGTGATGGGGTCCTCGGCGTTGACGCGGCACTCGATGGCGTGGCCGCGCATCTGGATGTCTTCCTGCTTGCGCTTGAGCGGCTCGCCGGAGGAGAGCGTGATCTGCTCGCGGACCAGGTCGATGCCGGTGACGAGCTCGGTCACCGGGTGCTCCACCTGGATGCGGGTGTTCATCTCCATGAAGTAGAACCGCCCGTTCTCGTCGAGCAGGTACTCGATGGTGCCCACGTTGTTGTAGCCGAGCTTCTGCATCGCGCGGATGGAGACCTCGCCCATCTCGCGGCGAAGCTCCGGGGTGAGCGCCGGCGAGGGGCTCTCCTCGATGAGCTTCTGGTGGCGCCGCTGCACGGAGCACTCGCGCTCACCCAGGTGGATGATGTTGCCGTGCTCGTCGGCCACGACCTGGATCTCGATGTGGCGCGGCTTCTCCACGTACCGCTCGATGTAGAGGTCGCCGTTGTTGAAGGAGGCCACCGCCTCCGCGGCCGCCGTGGCGAAGGCCTGGGCCAGGGCGCCCGGCTCGCGGACGATCTTCATGCCCTTGCCACCACCGCCGGCCGCCGCCTTGAGGATGACGGGATAGCCGATCTCCTTGGCGAAGACCTCGGCCTCGCGGGCGTCCTTCACGGTGCCCGCGCTCCCGGGCAGCAGGGGCAGGCCCGCCTCGCGTGCCGCGGCGCGCGCGCGCACCTTGTTGCCCATCAGCGAGATCATCTCCGGCCGGGGGCCGATGAAATGAATCTTGCAGTCCCGGCACACCTTGGCGAACTCGGAGTTCTCCGAGAGGAAGCCGTAGCCCGGGTGGATGGCGTCCGCACGCGTGATTTCGGCCGCGGAGAGCAGCTGCGGGATGTTGAGGTAGCTCTCCTTGGACGGCGGCGGACCGATGCACACCGACTCATCGGCGAACCGTACGTGCAGCGCATTGGCGTCCGCCGTGGAGTGCACCGCCACAGTGGCGATACCCAGCTCGCGGCAGGCGCGGATGACCCGCAGGGCAATCTCCCCGCGGTTGGCGATCAGCACCTTCTTGAACACGATGTCGTGCCTCCGCGGGGCGTCAGACCGCCCGCGTATGTCAGACCGGCTCGATGCGGAACAGCGCCTGGCCGAACTCGACCGGCTGCCCGTTCTCCACGAGAATCTCAGCCACCCTGCCCGCCACGTCGGCCTCGATCTCGTTCATCAACTTCATGGCCTCGATGATGCAGAGCACCTGGCCCTTCTTCACCACGGTGCCCACATCCACGAAGGCGGGCTGCTCCGGCGCGGGCGTCCGGTAGAACGTTCCCACGAACGGGCTGGTGACGACGTGACCGGGCTTCTCCGCGGCCGGAGCCGCGACCGCGGCCGGGGCGTGCGCCATGACCGGAGCGGACGCCACGGGCGCGGCGGACACCGGTGCGGCCACCACGGGCGCGGGGCTCACCGAGGGCGACACGGGAGCCGCGTGAACGATGGTGGGCGCCGGCACGGGGCCCCGGCGGATGAACAGCCGCTCCTCACCCCGCTGCCACACCAGCCGCGTCACCTCGGAGGCCTCGAGGATCTCCACGATCTGCCGGAGCGCCTCCACATCCAGGGAGGTGGTGTTGCCCTCCACGCGGACGTTGCCTGCCTGCTCGGCGGGCGCCGACTCCGTTCGGGTTACCTTGCGCTTGGTTGCCAATTCCGTCCCCTCCCTGAACCGCTGTGGGCCGACTAGCCCGCGGTGGCCACGCGCGTGAGGTACTTGCCATCGCGCGTGTCGATCTTGAGGATGTCACCCTCGTTGATGAAGAGCGGCACGTTGACGGTGTAGCCCGTCTCCAGCGTGGCCGGCTTCAACGCACCGGACACCGTGTCGCCACGCACGCCCGGATCGCACTTCGTGACCTTCAGGTCCACCGAGTTCGGCAGGGTCACGCCAATGGCCTTGCCGTTGTAGAACAGGATGGACGCGTTGATGTTCTCCTTGAGGAAGTTCTTCGCCTCGCCGAGCACGTCCGCGCTGATGAAGGTCTGCTCGTAGTTGCGCGTGTCCATGAAGTAGAAGTCGCCGGCCTGCTCGTACAGGTACTGCATGTCCTTCTCTTCGATGTCCGGCTTGCCCACCTTGTCACCGGACTTGAAGGTCGGCTGCAGCACGCGCCCGGACAGCAGACTGCGGATCGACGTGCGCACGAACGCCGAGCCCTTGCCCGGCTTGACGTGCTGGAACTCGACGATCTCGAAGGGCTCGCCGTCGACTTCGATCTTCATGCCCTTGCGGAACTCGGACGTATCAATGACACCGGCCATGGACAGGCTCCTTCGGACAGCTTGAAAAGTCCGGGGTGTCTAGCCGATGGGGCCGCGCCTTGCAAAGCGGAAAGGCGCGGCGCGCTGCGCCGTCCGCCCGGCAGGCTACAGCTCGGCGAGGATCTTGGGGGCGGTCACCCGGAGGACGTATCTGCCCTTTCCGTAGTTACCGTCCGCCCGGAGCGCCAGGACCAGGAAGTATTCCGGAGACACCAGGCGCATCAGCGTGAGCACCCGCTCGCTGTTGACGCTGACCTCCTGGACGGCGCCCGTCTTGAGGGTCTCGGCGGCCTGCCGCAGCTGACCGAGCAGGTTGGCGTACTCCACCCAGGCCCCGGTCAGCTCCAGATCACCCGCCTCGTCCCGCTGATGGGTCTCCACGGCGATGCCGTCGAAACCCATCACACTGCAGGCCAGGGCCCCATCGACCTGGTTGACCACCGACTCGAGGTGCGTGCGGAAGGACATGGCTGCCGCCTTGTAGGAGGGCCAGGGGGTCAGGTCAAGGCGTCGTTGTGGGGGGCGGCGGGCGGCAGATGTTGCCCACGTCCTGGCCCAGCTGGCCGCAGGGCCCCACCGCCTGGGCCGGCGTGAAGGTCAGGCCAGCCGGACACCCCAGGGTGGACGGATCGAAGCCGCTGTTGATGATGTTGATGGGGAAGGTGATCTCGTTGCTCTCCGTGGCCATGCCGCTGCTGAATTGTCCCCGGGCCTTGATGGTGGAGAACACGGTCACCTGCTGACCCTCCCCCACGGCGGCCGCCAGCGCGGTGAGCGCCTTGGGTCCGAGCGCGTACAGGACGGCGTAGCTGCCCGATGAGGTCGCGGGGCGGAAGACACCGTAGATGGGGAAGATCTCCTCCTCGGGCAGGCCCGGTACGCGCGGCGACGCCTCGTAGGAGAGGACCACCTCGTTCAGGGTGATGTCGTTGAGCCCGGGCCCCGAGAGCAGATCACCATTGATGGTGATGTCACGCTGGGTGCTGTTGGTCTCGACGACCAGACCCAGCAGGTAGCTCTGACCACCGGAGATGTCGAGCAACCCCTGGGGCACCTGCGCCCCACCCGTCGCGACGCTGCAGCGTCCATCCTCCGTCGCCAGGGCACCCGCCTGGAGGAAGCGGATGGACGCATCCCCCTGATTGGCCACGCAGGCCGAAGAAGACGCCGCCAATGCGGCAACCAGCATCAATCGCTTCATGGACACCGACTCCTTCATGAGCTCGAGAGAGACACCGGCTACAGCGACTGGGCGATCGTCTGCCGGTTGAGGATCCGCGGCGAGATGAAGATGAGCAGCTCCTGGCGCTCATCACGCTCGCGGTGGTTCTTGAACAGCAGGCCCAGCACCGGAATCTTCGACAGGAAGGGCACCGAGTTGCTCTGGGAGCTGCCGCGGCGGACGTAGATGCCGCCGATGACGGTGGTGTCGCCGTCCTTCACCAGCACCTGGGTGTTGGCCTCCTTGCGCTGGATGGCGGGCTGTCCGTTGGCACCGGTGTTGGCCGGATCCGGCTGGTTGTTCTGCGCGTTGATGGTCATCAGGATGCTGCCGTCCTGGGTGATGTGCGGCGTCACCTCGAGGGACAGACGCGCCTCGACGAAGGTGGTGTTGGCACCGGCCGCGGACACCTGGCTGAACGGGATGGACAGACCCTGGCTGATGCGGGCGGTGTTGTTGTCCAGCGTCGTCACCTTGGGCGCGGAGATGGTCTTCAACACACCCTCGGCCTCCGCCGCGGAGATGCGCAGGTTGAGGGCCAGCGCACCACCGGCCGAGCCGAACACGAAGCCCAACGCACCACCGAGGCCCTGACCCGCGCCAACCGGCAGGTTGACGGCGAAGTTCGGATCGTCGGAGACGCCCGTCGCGCCACCGCCCGAGGCACCCGACACGGCCACGGTGTTGGGGAAGATGAGGCCGGTGGCGTTGCCCGTGGCCGGAGTGGCCAGGGCCTGACCACCCCACTGCACGCCGAGCTCGCGGCTGAACGAGGTGTTGGCCTCCACGATGCGGCTCTCGATGAGCACCTGAGGCGTCTGCGTGTCCAGGTTGCGCACCAGCGCCCGCGCCTTCTCGGTGTTGGCGCGCACGTCCTTGACGATGAGCACGTTGGTGCGCGTGTCCACCGTCACCGTTCCGCGCTCGCTCAGCACGTCCTTGACTCGGGTGGACATCTCGTTGGCCACCGCGTAGTTCACCGGGATGAGGCTCACCAGCAGCTCCTCCTGGGCCACGAGCGACTTCTTGCGCTCCTGACGCAGCTTGGCCTCCTCCTCCAGCGTCTTCAGCGGCGCCACGCGCACGATGTTGCCGAACTCCTCCTTGCCCAGGCCCTTGGTGCGCAGGACGAGGTCCAACGCCTGATCCCAGGGCACGTTGCGCAGGCGGATGGTCACCTTGCCGCTGACGTCATCGGCGACCACGATGTTCTTCTTGGAGATCTCCGCGATGACGCGCAGCAGGTTCTGGATGTCGATGTCCTTGAACTCGAAGGACACCTTCTTGCCGCGGTAGCGGGCCTGCTGGGGCGCGCCCTCGGAGACGTACGTGGGCGCCTCGGCGGTGAAGCCGGCGGTGCGCTGGGTGACGGCCACCTGCTCCGTCTTCACGCCCTTGACGCTCAGCCGCCAGGAGAGGCCACCGGCCACCTGGCTCACGTTCTCCTCGATGGCGCCGTCCGCGGCCACCACCACGCGCACCCGGTTGCCCTCGCCGGGCACCGCGAAGGCGCTGATCATCTTCACCGGCGTCTCCAGCGCGCTGGTGTCCAGGCTGCGCTCCAGCCGCCGCGGCAGCTTCGCGTTCTCCAGCGACAGCACCGCGCTGCGGGGATCCGGCCGCTCCACCTTCCACACCACCGCGCCAGACAGCTTGAGGTTCACCCGCCCACCGGTGTCGTTCTCGTCGAAGGTCAGGTCCTTGACGTCCACGGCGGCCGGCTGCGCGCTCACGGGCGTGGAGCGCAGGGGCTCGTTCTCCGCGACCACCTTCTCCGGCGTGTCGGACGGCGCGGCCGGCTTGCGGGCCACCTTGCCACCGAGCACCACCTCCAGGCCCCGGCCGCTGCGGTCCACCCGGTAGCCGGGCATCTCCCCGCGCACATCGAGCACCAGACGCACCTTGTCCGAGTGCGCACCCACGCGCACGTCCTTGAGCAGGCCCGAGCGCACGCGCGGAGCCCGAGCGGACAGGCCCACGCCGTACACGTCCACCGCGAGCCGCGGCGGATCCGCCAGCTCCAGCACCTCGTAGCGAGCGACCTCGCCGTCCGTGCGGATGTTCAGCGTGTCACGGTTGAAGGAGACCGCGGTGATGCGGCGGGCCGGATGCGCCACCTCGCGCTCGTCCGCCTCGGCCGCCACCACGTTCTCCGGCAGCTGCGCGGGGGCCGAAGCCACGGCCGGCGCGGGCTGCTCGACGGGCTTCTTCCGCGGCTCGGCCTCGGCCACCACCGGGGTGGGCTCGGCCTTCGGCGCGGACTCGACCTTCGGCGCGGACTCGACCTTCGGCGCGGGCTCGGCCTTGGCCACTGCCGGCGCGGCGGGCTTCACCTCGGGGGCGGGCTCGGCCTTCGGTGCGGGGGCGGGCTTCGCCTCGGCCTGCGCCGCTGCTCCATCCACCGAGATGACGACCTTGTTGCCCTCGGCGCGCACGTCGTACTGCGCGGCCTGGTGCAACGCCACCAGCACCCGGCCCACGCTCGCGCGCTCGTCCGAGAACTGGGAGGCCACCACTCCAGACACCGGTCCCGAGCCGTTGTGGAGCCCCTTGATGCCCGTGGCGTCCGCCGACGAGAGGTCCACCACCAGCCGCTCCGGACCACTCAGCCGGAAGACGGTGAATGTGGGTGCCCGCGTGCCGGTCACCACCACCTGGGTGCCCGAGCCCGTCTGCACCACCTTCAGGTCGCGCAGGGTATTGAGCTCGGCGGCCTCGGCCCCGACACCCACGATGGCGACCACCAGGGCGGCCACCATGCTCATCAACTTGCCCCTCGTCACAGCGCTCTCCTCGAGCATGCGTCCCCTCAACAAGTCGCAGTGGGCACTAGGAGCCGGACCCGCCGGCTCCCCACCACCGGGAGCCCTACGGCTCCCAGTTCTTGCCCGTCATCAGGTCGTAGGCGGGGTCCCGCTGGGATTCCTGCCGCAGTTCCAGCTTCACCGGGTTGGAGATCACCCGCTCCGGTGTGGTGATGACCTCGGTGACGATGACCTCGTCACGGAGGATCTGAGTCACCTTGCCACCCTGGCGGCCCATGCGCGTGTTGCGGCGCACGATGTGGCCACGGCCCAGCGGGTCCTCCACCATGGCCAGCGGATTGGCATCCCCGCTGACCACCGCCACCAGCTTGAGCTGGTCGATATCCCACTGGCACAACGGCTCGTTGCAAGCCACCTGGGGCCCGATCTGCGGCGCGTCGGGCTTCATCTCATCGACGGGGCTGCGGAACGGATCACGCTTGCCCACCGGGTTGTAGTTGTAGACGTAGGTGGGCGGCGCCGCCACCGGCGTCTCCGCGGCCTTGTCCTTCTGGGACGCGGCGCTCGGCGGGCGCGGAGTGGCGGGCGCCGGCGGAGGGGGCTCCTCGCCGCAACCGGTGAGCGCGAGGGCCAATGCCCCCGAGATGAACATGGATTGGAACGTCTTCATCCTCTGGTCCCCTTGTCGCCCCATTTGCAGGACCGATCAAGTTTCCGAATGGAGTTCATCTACTTCTTCTTGGAATCCTTCGACGGCGCGCTCTTCGTATTGACGAACCGGAAGGTGGTGGCCAGGAAGGAACTCTGGAGGACCACCTTCTCGTTCTTCAACTTGGCGCCATCGAGCTTGATGTTGTTCACGTTCACGATGCGCCGCATGTTCGCCACTTCCTGCAGGAACATGGCGATCTCATGGTAGTTGCCGCTCACCTGCATCTTGATGGGGATGCGCGCGAAGAAGTCACCGCCGCCCACCGTCTCGGGGCCCGGCTCCACGCGGGCGATGGCCAGCCCCGACTTCTTGCCGATGTCGTTGAGCTGAGAGAGCAGCTCCTCGACGTCCTTGTTCTCGGGCAGCTCGGTGAGGGCCTCGGCCAGCCGCTGCTCCAGCACGTCCATCTCGCGCCGACGCTCGTTGAGGTTCTGGGCGATCTCGCTCTTCTCGGCGAGGTCCAGATCCAACCGGCGCTGCTCGGCGCGCAACCGCTCCATGTTCTCCTCGAGCGGCTGGATGACGAAGAAGAAGTTGGCGGCGGTCATCAACACCACCGCGGCCGCCAGCCCGCCGAACTTCACCGCGGGAGGAGCCTTGACGATCCTATCCAGGTACTTGTCCATGGCTTGTCGGCTCCTTAGATGGCGTAGTTGGCGGTGAGGGTGATGTCGAAGTCCACCGTCGCCACGTCACCCGGCTTGGCCGCGCTGTTCTTCTGCTGGGTGCTCTTCAGGTCGACGTTGCTGAAGAAGGGCTTGATGTCGTTGACGGGGAACTCCTCGATGGCGACGTCCGCCGCCACCAGCTCCACGCGGGACGTCTTGGCCTCGCGGCGCTGCTCCACCAGGCGGCCGATACCCTTGGGCGTCCAGACCATGCTGTTGAGGTTGCGCATCAGCTCGGCCACGTCGTCATGGCTGACGGCCGAGCCCTGCAGCTTCACGCTGCCGCGCTCCTCGTTGAAGGTGTTGATCCACGCCTTCTTGGGCAGCGAGGTGGCCAGGGCGTCGAGCAGCCGCACCGGGCCGGAGCGGCCCTTGCGCAGCTCGTCCAGCACCGCCAGCTTCTTCTCCACCTCGACCTTGCGGGCGTTGATGTTCTTCACCTCGCCAATGGTCTTGTCCAGCTCGGTGATGCGCCGGTTGGTGTCGGCGATGCCCTTCTGCTGGCGCTCGACCACGCTGTCGCGATCGGAGTACCAGAAGAAGTTGCCCACGAGCGCGCCGATCAGCACGACCGCGAAGAGGACCAGGATCTGCCGGCCCATGCTCTGCGTGGCCTTGGCACGGACGGGCAGAAGGTTGATGCGGATCATCATGTGCGTCAGTCCTTCGAAGCAGGGGGAAGATCAGCCGAGCTTGTCGCCCGGGCGGCGAAGCGCGAGACCCACGGCCACCGCGGCCATCGGCGCCACCTCCATGATGAAGGCGGGGTCGAACTTGCGGTTGTCCACGTCGATCTTCCGGAAGGGGTTGAGGATCTCCACCGGCACGCCCACCCGCGTCTCGATGGTCTTGAACAGCGCCGGAATCTTGGCGGTTCCACCGGAGAGGTAGACCTTGGTGAAGTTGGCGTCCACGGCGGTGCCCGCGTAGAAGTCCAGCGAGCGCTGGATTTCACCGGCCACCTGCTCGGCCACGCTCATCAGCACCCGCTCCACTTCCTGCGGGACGACCGCGTCCGAGTCACCGCGGGTGCCGCCGATCTTCAGCGCCTCGGCCTCCTCGTAGGAGACGTTGAGCTGCTTCTGGATCTCCTCGGTGAACTGGTTGCCGCCGATGGTGACGTCACGGGTGAAGACCGTGATGCCGTTGGAGATGATGTTGATGTTCACCACCGAGGCGCCCGCGTTGATGAGCACCACCGTCTCCTTGTCGGGGACGTCGTAGTTGGAGGCGAACATGTTCTGGACGGCGAAGGCGTCCACGTCCACCACCACCGGCTGCAGCCCCGACTCGGAGACCACGGTGGTGTAGTCGTTGATCATGTCCTTCTTGGCCGCGACCAGCAGCACGTCCATCTGGCCGGTGGCGTCATTGCCCCCCGCGTCCAGGATCTGCGTGTCGATGTTCACGTCCTTCACGTCGAAGGGGATGTACTGCTCCGCCTCCCACTGGATGCTCTCCTCGAGCTCTTCCTGGCTCATGCGGGGCATCTGGATCTTCTTGATGATGACCGAGTGGCCGGAGACGCCGATGGCGACCTCCTTGTTCTTCACCTTCAGCTCGGACATCAGCTCCTGCAGCGCCTGGACGATGGCGGTGGAGTTCATCAGCGCGCCATCGACGATGGCCTCGGGCGGCAGCGGCTTCATGCCGAAGCTCTGCAGCGCGTAGCTCACCTGGCCACGCTTGCGCTGCTCCTTGAGCAGGATCATCTTCACCGAGGTCGATCCGATATCGAGACCGAGAGCCAGCTTTCCCTTCGCCATACAGTCGTTGCTCCGTGGAGGGGCCGCCAGCGTAGCACCGGCTCGCGAGCCCTCCTAAAAAGTGCTCCGCGCCAGCCCGCAGGGCAGCCGGCCAATCCCCCGAAATCCCACGGCGGAGAACCCACGCCGCATTCCAAGTGCCGATTTTCCGGCCTCGGACGTGTCTCGTCAAATCGGCCCTCTCGCCGTTCCGTCCCCTACTGAGCGGCCAGTCAGCCTCGCTCACCCTCCGCGTCCGGGTCGATTCCGTACTCCTTGATTTTGTACAGCAGGGCCCGATGGCTGATCTCCAATACCTCGGCGGCGCGGGTGCGGTTGCCCCGAGTGCGGCGCAGGGCGGCGCGGATGTAGGACTCCTCCAGGTCGCGGATGGCCTGCTTGAGGGACAGGTTGGCGTCGGCGGGAGGGTGCGTGGGGGTGGGGGGTGGCTGCGTGGGGGCCGGCGCGGACGCGGTCCAGAGCCGCTCTGGCAGGTTCTGCGGGAGGATCAGCTCTCCCTCGGCCAGCAGGACGGCACGCTCGACGGCGTTCTCCAGCTCGCGCACGTTGCCCGGCCACGCGTAGGAGGCCATCAACGCCTCGGCCTCGGGGCTGAAGCCCCGCACGGGCGGCTCGCGGTTGAGCTCGCGGTTGAAGCGGGCGAGGAAGGCGCGCGCCAGCAGGGGGATGTCGCTGGTGCGCTCGCGCAACGGGGGCACCCGCACGTTCACCACGTTGAGCCGGTAGTAGAGGTCCTCGCGGAACTCGCCCCGCTCCACCAGCCGGCCCAGGTCGCGCAGCGTGGCGGCGATGACGCGCACGTCCACCTTCTCCGCGCGGTTCTCCCCCACCGGGCGGATCTCCCCCTCCTGTAGCACGCGCAACAGCTTCACCTGGGCGGGCGGGGGCAGCTCCCCCACCTCGTCGAGGAAGAGCGTGCCCCCATCGGCCTCGCTGAAGAGGCCACGCCGGGCGGTGCGCGCGTCGGTGAAGGCGCCCCGGGCATGGCCGAAGAGCTCGCTCTCGATGAGGCCCGCGGGAATGGCGCCGCAGTTGACGGCGACGAAGGGCATGGCGGCCCGGGGCGAGCGCGCGTGCAGCGCCCGCGCGACGAGCTCCTTGCCCGTCCCGCTCTCGCCCGTGATGAGGACGGTGGTGCCCACCGGCGCCAGCCGCTCCACCTGCCGCAGCACCACGCGAAGGGGCTCGCTGTCGCCGAGGATGCGCTCCACGGGCACGGCCCCACCCACTCCCCGCAGGCGCCGGTTCTCCCGCAGCAGCCGCTCGCGCTCCTCCGCCTTGCGCAGGACGAAGACGATCTCCTCGGGCTTGAAGGGCTTGCGCACGTAGTCGTACGCACCGGCCCCCACCGCCTCGAGCGCCTGCTCCTGCGAGCCGTACGCGCTCATCACCACCACCGTCAGTCCCGGGTGCTCGGCGAGCGCCTGACGCAGCAGGGACAGCCCGTCGAGCCGGGGCATGCGCACGTCGCACAGCAGCACGTCATAGCCGCGCGCGGCCAGCTCCCGCAGCGCCTCCTCGCCGTCGGACACCGCACGCACCTCGTAGCCCAGCCCGGACAGCACCAGGGTGAGGACGTGGCGCACGGAGGGCTCGTCGTCGGCGACGAGGATGCTGCGGAAGAGGGCCATGGCTATACCCCAGAAGTAGCCCACTCCCGGGGGCGCGGCCAGATTCCGCCTCAGACGCCCGGCAGTCGGACGGAGAAGCGAGCGCCTCCCTCCGGGACATTCTCCACTGTCAGTCGTCCTCCCATGCCCTCGGCCAGGTGCCGCGACACGGCCAGCCCCAGCCCCGTGCCCTGACCGGGCTCACGGGTGGTGAAGAAGGGCTCGAAGAGGCGCGGCATCACCTCGGGCGGAATCCCGGGTCCCGTGTCCTCCACCACCAGCAGCACGTCCCCTTCCCCACTCCGGGTGGAAAGCCGGACGACCCCCTCCCCCTCCATGGCCTGCACCGCGTTGAGCAACAGGTTGATGACGATCTGCGACAGCGGCCCGGAGTCCGCCCGCGCCAGCAGGCCGGGAGCCAGCTCGAGGACCAGCTTCACCCGCGAGAAGTCCCGCCCCGCCTTCACCAGTTGCACGCACGTCTCCACCACGCGCCCCACGTCCACCGGCCCCAACCGCTCCCGCCCCGGGCGGCCGATCTCCAGCAGCCCCCGCACGATGCCGTCGATGCGCTGCACCTCATGATCGATGCGCGCGAGGTACTCCTGCACCTCCGGGTCCTTCGTCCGGGCACCGGCCAGCGAGAGGTAGCCGAGGATGCCCGCCAGCGGGTTGCCGACCTCGTGGGCGACGCCCGCCGCGAGCCGCCCTACGGTGGCCAGCCGCTCCGTGGAGACGAGCTCGGTCTGCGCCAGGGCCAGGCGCGCGTTGGCGGCACGCAACGCCTCCATCTGGTTCCGGGTGGTGTCCTGCTCCCGCTGGAGCACCGCCGCCATGCGGGAGAGCGCCCGCTGGATGCGCGAGAGCATCGGCCCCGCGCTCACCGGCATCGCCACGTCCAGCTCCAACCGCCCGAGCTGCTCCACCACCTCCTCGGTGCGCCGCAGGGGCCGGCCCACCATGAAGTCCAGCACCGCGTATGCCACGGCGGTGAGCAGCACCAGGTCCAGCCCGAGGAGGAAGGGCAGCGAGCCGAGCGTGCGCGCCAACACCAGGGACTCCGGCGAGCCGTACGCCGCGCAGTGGCGCACCGCCTCCATCAACGACAGGAGCGGCCGCTGCAGGGTGAGCCAGGTGAGGCCCGTGCCCACCACGCTGAGCAGGAAGGCGACGCTGACGACCCGCCACTTCATCCGCGCCCGCGCTCCCTCACGGCACTCCCGTCAACAGGATGTCGATCGGCATCGGCAGCACCTCGCGCAGCCACGGGCCGAGCAGCATCACCTCGAGCGCCGCGAGCGCCAGCCAGGGGCCGAACGGGATGTTGGTGGGACCCGGAACCCAGTCGTCCTCCTCCCCATCTTCGTCCGCGTTCGCCTCGCTCCCGGTCTCCTCCCTCGCCGGACTGGCACTGGCGGCGTCAGCACTGGCGGTGTCAGCACTGGCGGCGTCCGCGGAGGGCTCTCGCACGTCGGGCGCCGTGACGGGAGAGGCCGCGGTGGAGACCTCGGGCTGCGGAGCGGCTCCGGCTGGAGGCGGCGCGGGAGTGCCGGCGACAGGGGTTTCCGTCTCCGATTCCGCCTCCGGCGCCGGTCCCGCCCGCCCGCGGATGAGCAGCAGCAGCGAGCCCACCACCGCGCCCTGCAACGAGGAGAGGAAGATGACGCCGAGCAGCACCTTCCAGCCGAGGAAGGCGCCGATGAGCGCCAGCAGGAACTTGTCGCCTCCGCCCAACGCCTCCTTCTTGAAGATCTTCTCCCCCAGCCACTCCAGCGCCCAGAACACGAGGAACCCGGCCACCGCGCCAGTGACCGAGGCGATCAGCCGATCCATGCCGATGGGCACCGACAGCGCCACGCCCGCGGCGATGCCCGGCAGGGTCAGCTCATGCGGGAGGATCCAATGCTCCAGATCGATGAAGGCCAGCGGCACCAGCACCATCACCATCACCAGGGCGGACACCAGCTCCGGGGTCCAACCAAAGCGCCGCTGGCTGGCGAAGAAGAGCGCCGCGGTGAGCAGCTCGATGGCCGGGTAGCGCCAGGAGATGGGCTGGCCGCATGAGCCACAGCGCGCTCGCAATGCCAGCCACGATAGGACTGGAATGTTCTCGTACCACGCAAGTTGATGCCCACACTTGGGGCAGCGCGAGCGCGGCCGCACGATGCTCTGATCGTAGGGCACACGAGCGATCACGACATTCAAGAAACTGCCGAAGAGCAGGCCCATGACGACAATCAGCGCCACGGCCGCTCCCTCCAAGGCCTGAGGAGTCACGTTCTGCGTCCCTTCTTCCGCGAGGAGCTCCTGATCGCGCAGCATAGGGCCCGGGCGCCCACCGCGGGCGGACGATTCCTGTCACCCTGGTGACAAAAATTGGCACCTGCCTGACCATTCCGGGCACCCGGACCGATGCAAGTCCTTGGATCGCCGTCACGGGTCGGGTGGTTTGACCGTGGCACCGTTCGTGCTATTCCTCATCACGGCTTCGGCCGCAACCCATCCTTCACCCGAAGGGACTCCCATGACCCGTCTGTTCGCCCGGAAGAACCGTGGCTTCACGCTCATCGAGCTGATGATCGTGGTTGCCATCATCGGCATCCTCGCCGCCATCGCGATTCCCAACTTCATCAAGTTCCAGGCCCGCTCCAAGCAGGGTGAGGCCAAGTCCAACCTGAAGGCCTGGTTCACCACCGAGCGCGCCTACCTGCAGGAGAAGGACCGCTACTCGGAGAACATCAAGGCGATCGGTTACGCCCCCGAGCGCGGCAACCGCTACTACTATGAGTTCAAGAGCGGCGGCGAGTGCGAGGTTCGCGCTGTCTCCGGCGTGACCGGTCCCGCGGCCGGCACCGACACCACCTGCATCACGGTGGACCAGGGCAAGCACACCACCGCCACCGACAAGCCGACGCCCACGAAGGCCACCTTCACGTACTCTGGCGCCGGTGACGACCCGTCGAACCCCGGCATCTCCGGTGACTGCCCGGGCTGCAACGTGGACGCCTACGCCGCTGGTCAGATCGACAACGACAAGACCGGCGTGGACACCTGGTACATCTCGACCAAGGACGCCAAGGCTGGCTCCGCTCCCTGCGGCTCCGACGCCGACGAGACCAACGCCGTGGCCGGCACGCCGTACAGCACCTTCAACGACGTCGACTGCGACTGAGTCGAGCTGACCTACCGGGCAACCGGTTGGTGTTGAATCCGAAGGGCACCTGGAAATAATCCAGGTGCCCTTCTTGGTTTTAGGGCGCACTTGTCTCCTGGCGCAATCATGAGGCCGCAAACCTCCCTCCTCCCTCTCGTCGTCGGCATCGTCAGTCTGGGCGCCCTGGCCCTGCTCGCCGCTCCTCCACGCAAGCCCCCGCGCGGTCCCCACGAAGAGCCTCTGCTGCCGCGCAAGGAAGTGCTGCAGGTGGTGGGACGCAGTCACCTGCCCCTCCTCGTGGACTACCTGTGGATCCAACTCATCCAGGAGACCGGGCGCGCGAGAACGGCCGAGGAGTACCGCGACATCTACCCCTACGCGGAGCTCCTCACCGACCTGGACCCGAAGTTCGGCCTCGTCTACCGCTTCGCGGGCACCGCGCTGCCCACCAACCTGGGGCGCGAGCAGTGGGTGAACACGCAGGAGTCCACGCGCATCATCCGCAAGGGCCTGCCGCTCTTCCCCGATGATCTGCAGCTGAACATCCTGCTGGCCTACAACCTGAGCACCTACCACAGGGAGTACCGGGAGGCCGCCCAGGTGTTGGAGCATGCCTCCAAGCTGCCCGGCGCGCCCGACTACCTTGCCCCCCTGGCCACCCGCCTCTATGCCCAATCCGGTGAGGTGGACGCGGGCATGGCCCTGGCGGTCTCGCTCGCCGAGTCCGCGCAGGACGAGGAGACGCGCGCCGCGTTCGAGCAACGCATCCAGGACTTGAAGATGGAAGCGGAGCTGCAGCGCGTGGACAAGGCCATCGCGACCTTCCGGGAGCACTTCGGTGTGGCGCCTCCCGACGTGCCGACGCTCCTCTGGTTGGGTTTCCTGCCTCGCCCCCCGGTCGACCCGGCCGGCGGCGACTTCTACATCGGCCACGACGAGCGCGCCTACTCGGAGACGCAGCGCCGTCGGCTCGAGATCTTCACCCCCAACAACCGGGGCTATCAGTGGAAGTGAGCTCCATGGACTCCTCAGCACCCATTGAGATTCGCAACCTGTCCAAGACGTACAGGCTCGGCTTCTTGATGAACCGGCAGGTCCGCGCCCTCCAGTCGCTGGATCTGACGCTCATGCCGGGCCAGGTGTACGGGCTGCTCGGCCCCAATGGGGCCGGCAAGTCCACCACCATCAAGATCCTGATGAACCTGGTGCGCGCCTCCGCGGGCGAGGCCCGCCTCTTCGGCCTGACGCCGGACGACAAGGAGGCGCGGCGCCGCGTGGGCTACGTGCCGGAGAACCCGGCACCGTACGAGTACCTCACCGGCCGCGAGTTCGTCACGCTCTCGGGACGGCTGGCCGGAATGAGCGGCAAGGAGCTGGATGACCGCGTCTCCCAGGTGCTGGGGATGGTGCAGATGGAGCGCGCGGCCGGCCTGCAGATCCGCCGCTACAGCAAGGGCATGGTGCAGCGCGTGGCGCTGGCACAGGCGCTGGTGAGCCGGCCCTCCCTGCTCATCCTCGACGAGCCCACCTCGGGGCTGGATCCCGTGGGGCGCCGGCAGATCCGCGACCTCATCCTCGAGGAGCGCGAGCGCGGCACCACCATCCTCTTCTGCACGCACATCATCCCGGACGTGGAGGCGCTCTGCGAGCGGGTGGCGGTGCTGGTGGGAGGTCGGCGGGTGCGCGAGGGCAGCGTGGCCGAGCTGCTCAGCTCCGAGACGACACAGGTGGAGCTGACGGTGGAGGGACTCCCGCTCGAGCGCATCCAGTCCCTGGGCGTCCCGCTGGAGTCCGCGCAGACCCTGGAGAGCCGGGTGATGCTGCGCATCCGCGAGTCGGAGTCGCAGCCGCTGCTCAAGAAGCTGCTGGAGGCGGGAGCGCGGGTGACGAAGCTGCAGCCCGCCCGCTTCTCGCTCGAGGACCTCTTCCTGCGTGCGCTCGAGGAAGCGCGGCAGGGCCCCGTTGGAGGGGAGATCTCCTGATGAATCCGTTCATTGCCCTGGCGTTCAATGGCTTCCGCGAGGCCCGGCGCAACCGCATCACGATGGTGGTGGGTGTCTTCGCCCTCATCCTGCTGCTGAGCAGCACGCTGGTGGTCTCGGTCACCATCACCACCTTCGAGCGCGTCCTCACCGACATGGGCCTGGGGGCCATGAGCCTCACCCTGGCGCTGCTCGCCATCTTCCTGTCCAGCGGACTGCTGTCGCGGGAGATCGAACGGCGCACCATCTTCCTGATGGTGTCCAAGCCCATCTCGCGCGGCGCCTTCCTGGTGGGACGGCTGGTCGGCAACATGCTCACCCTGACGGTGCTGCTGGCCGCCATGAGCGTGCTGTTCTTCCTGCTGATGGCCGGCTACGGCTACCCCGTCACCGCCTCGCACCTCACCGCCATCGTCATGCTGTGGTTCGAGCTGTGGGTGCTCAGTGGCGTGGGATTCCTGATGTCGAGCTTCTCCAGCCAGGCGGTGTCCGCCTTCGTGACGGTGAGCGTCTACTTCGCCGGGCACCTCGCGGGTGACATCTACAAGCTGGCGCAGAAGTCCGAGAGCGGGCTCGTCCAGAAGGTGGGCCGGGCCGCCTACTACCTGCTGCCGGACCTGGAGCGGCTCAACTACCGCCCGCATGCCACCTACGGCGTGGTCACCAGCATGGGCGAGCTGCTGCCCTCGGCGGGCTACGCCCTCGCCTTCACGGGCGTGCTGGTGTCCCTGGCCGTCCTCCTCTTCAACAAGCGGGACTTCCGCTAGGCCGCCCGAAGCGGGGCGGCGAGGTGCCTCACGGCTCGTCGTCCTGCTCGGACAGTCCGTGCTTGGCCAGGCGGTAGCGGAAGGAGCGGAACGTCAGACCGAGCAGATCCGCCGCCCGCGTCTTCACCCCACCCGCCTGGGTCATGGCGGCTACCAGGTAGCGCCGCTCGGCATCGTCCAGGTGGCGCTCCAGCGAGAAGCCGGAGCCGAGTGTCACCTGCTGCCCCTGCTCCGCCGAGGGCCGCTCCGGCTCCCCTCGCAGCGAGGGAGGCAGCGAGGCCAGCGTCAGCACGTCCCCATCCGCCAGCGTGGCCGCGCGCTCGACGATGTTCTCCAGCTGGCGCACGTTGCCGGGGAAGGCGTAGGAGGACAGCACGGCCATCGCCTCCGGGGAAAAGCGCAGCCCCAGCCGCCCCAACTCCTTGCGCTGCCGCTCGAGGAAGTGCTCGGCCAGCAGGGGGATGTCGCCAGCGCGATCGCGCAGCGGCGGCAGCTCCAGCGTAATCACGTTGAGCCGGTAGAAGAGATCCTCCCGGAAGCGCCCCGCCTTCACCTCGGTCTCCAGGCGCTTGTTGGTGGCCGCCAGCACGCGCGCGTTGAAGGGCACCTCCGCCGCGCTGCCCACCGGCTTCACCTTCTTCTCCTGCAGCACGCGCAGCAGCTTCACCTGGGTGGCCTGCGGTATCTCGCCAATCTCGTCGAGGAATACCGTCCCCTCCCCCGCGTGCACGAGCAGGCCCGGCCGCTCCTGCGTGGCGCCGGTGAAGGCCCCCTTCACGTGGCCGAAGAGCTCGCTCTCCAGCACGCCCTCGTTGAGCGCTGCGCAGTTGACGGGGAGGAAGGGCTGGCCTGCCCGCGGGCTCTTGAGGTGGATGGCCTTGGCGATGAGCTCCTTGCCCGTCCCGCTCTCGCCGTGGATGAGGACGGTGGAGCGGGTGGGCGCCACCTTCTCCACCAGGTTCCACACCGCCCGCATCCGCTCGCTGCGGCCCACGCCAATCACACCGGCCCCGGGCACCAGGTGCTCGCGCAGCGAGACGTTCTCCCGGCGCAGCTCGCGCTTCTCCAGTGCCTTCTGCACCAGCAGCTTCAGCTCCTCGTTGTCAAAGGGCTTGCCGATGTAGTCGTACGCCCCCTCGCGCATGGCCTCCACCGCCGAGGCCGCCGTGCCGAAGGCGGTGATGACGATGACCTCGGGCGGCTCGGCCAGGGCTCGCGCCCCACGCAGCACGTCCATGCCACTCTGCGAGGCTCCCAGCTTCATGTCGGTGATGACCAGGTCCACCGGCTTGGAGCCCAACACCTCCCTGGCCACCCGCACGTTCTCCGCGCACGTCACCTGGTAGCCCGAGCGGGTGAGCAGCACCTCCAGGAATTCGCGCATCGACAGCTCATCGTCCACTACCAGGATGTGCACGGCCACGCTCTCCCTTCCCCTCAACCCTGCAGGGGCAACTGAATGAGGAACTCGGTGCCCTCCCGCGGAGAGGAGGACACGCGGATGTTGCCACCATGCGCACGCACGATGGAGTACGCCGTGGACAGCCCCAACCCGGTACCGCCATCCCGGGTGCTGAAGAAGGGCTCGAAGATGCGCGACAGGTCCGAGGCGGGAATGCCGCCGGCCGAGTCCCAGATGCTCAGCAGGGCCTGCTCCCCGGAGGGCTCCAGCGTCACGCGCACCCCGCCTCCCTCGCCGGCCGCCTGGAAGGCGTTGCGCAGGATGTTGATGAGCACCTGCCGGAGCTGATCCGCGTCCACTGGCACGCGCAGGGGTGCCAGCGCCGTCTCCACCCGCACCTGCCGGGCGATCGGATCCGCCCGCAGCATGTCCACCGTTTCCGCCACCAGCACCTCCAGCTCCAGCTCCAGCTTGGTGGGCGGGGGGGGCCGGGCGAAGCGCAGGAAGTCCTCCACCAGCTTGGAGAGCCGGTCCGACTCGCGCAGCAGGATTTCCACCAGCTTGGCCGAGCCCGGGTCCGTCCCAGGGTCCTGCACCAGCAGTTGCGCCGAGCCCCGCATGGCCGCCAGCGGGTTGCGAATCTCATGCGCGAGCTGGGCGGCCAGCGTCCCCAGGGCCGCCAGCCGGTCCGCGCGCTTCAAGTCCTCCTCGATGCGGCGCAGCTCGGTGAGATCCTGGAAGACGATGAGCGTCCCCAGCTCGCTGCCCTCCAGCTCCGTCACCGTCAGCCCCAGCGTGCGCAGGCCTGACGCCGTGCGGACCGTCAGCTCCCGGCGGCGCAGGCGGACATCCGCCCCCAGCGCCCCCGGCAGCAGCGCCTCCACATGCGTGCTCGCGGGCAGCCGGGGCTCCAGCGACAGGATGGAGCTGGCCGCGCGGTTGACGAAGGTGACGACCCCAGCCGCGTTGCAGGTGATGAGCCCCGAGGGCATGCAGGCGAGGATCTGCCGCTGCAGGACATCCAACCGCTTGAGGTCCGCCACGCGCGCGGACAGCTGGCCACCGGTCGCCGACAGCTGGCGCGCCAGGTAGCCCGCCAGCACGGCGATGAGGAAGAGGGCCAGCACGTTGCTGGCCATCAGGAAGGCGAACCGGCCTCGCGTGGGGGTGGTGGAGCTGATGGGCGGCACCAGCCAGCTGAACTTCACCGCGACCAGCAGCGAGGCATAGGCGAGCGCGCCAGCCCCCGCGGTGACGAGCGCTCCCCGGCCATCCAGCACGATGCTCGCGACGATGACGGCCAGCAGGTAGAGGAAGGTGAAGGGGCTGTCTCCCACGCCCGTGAGGAACACGAGCGCCGAGGCGATGATCAGGTCCCCCATCACCTGCACCGCCGCCGCCACCCGGTCCACCTGCCCCCGGCGCAGCATGAGGCCGTAGACGAGGGTGAAGACGTACACGAGCCCGATGACCGCGAAGGACAACATGTCCGTGCGGCTGGGCTCTTCGAGGGGCTGGACGAACAGGCGGACGGCGACGGCGATCAGCGACAGGCTGACGGCCACCGTGCGGAACACGGTGAGCCAGACCAGCCGCGTGCGAAGCGCGTCCGCCTCGGGCGGAGCGGCGAGGACCAGACGGCCGCCGACGCTACTTGACGGCACCGGCGATGGAGAAGATGGGCAGGTACATCGCGATGAGGAAGCCACCGACCACGCCGCCCAGGAACACCATGAGGAGCGGTTCGATCATCGACGTGAGGGCCGCGACCGCCGTGTCCACCTCGTCGTCGTAGAAGTCGGCGATCTTGTTGAGCATCGTGTCCATGGCGCCCGTGGCCTCGCCCACGCCGATCATCTGCACCACCATGGGCGGGAACACCTTCGTCTCGAGCAGCGGACCGGCGATGTTCTTGCCCTCGGCGATCTTCCCGCGCACGAAGTAGATGGCCTCTTCCACCGTGCGGTTACCGGCCGTCTTCGCCGTCACGTCCAGCGCGTCCAGGATGGGCACGCCCGAGGAGATCATCGTGCCGAGCGTACGGGTGAAGCGCGCCACGGCCACCTTGCGGATGACGGGCCCGAACAGCGGCGCCATCAGGAAGATCTTGTCCCAGAAACGCCGGCCCTGCGGGTGACGGTACGAGTACGTGAAGGAGACGGCCGCGACGACGATGGCGCCGAACGCGTGCAGGTAGTACGCCTGCGCAACGGCCGACAGGTCCACCACGAACTGGGTGGGCGCGGGCAGGGCCTGACCGAAGTCCTTGAACATCTTCTCGAACGTCGGCGTCACCTTGAGGAGCAGCAGCGCCGTCACGCCGAAGGCCACCAGGATGACGATGGCCGGGTAGGTCATCGCGCCCTTGACCTTGCGCTTGAGCTTCTCGTTCTTCTCGCGGTAGGCCGCGAGCCGGTTGAGGATGGTGTCGAGGATACCGCCCACCTCGCCCGCGGCGCACAGCTGGACGAAGAGCTCGTCGAACACCTTGGGGTGGTCCGCCAGCGCGTCCGCGAAGGTGGAGCCCTGCTCCACCTTGGTCTTGATGGCGAACACGACCTTGCGGAAGGCCGGGTTGTCCATCTGGCTGCCCAGGATGTCGAGGCACTGCACCAGCGGCAGGCCGGCGTCGATCATCGTGGCGAACTGACGGGTGAAGATGAGGATGTCCTTGCCCGTCACGCCTCCGCCCAGGAAGCTCAGGTCAAGGTTGGAATCCAGCATCCCCTTGCGGCGGACCTTGACCGGATTGAGACCGAGCGACTTGAGGCGCGCGTTGACCGCCTCGATGTCGGCGGCCTCCATCTCGCCCTTCTTGGTCTCGCCAGCCTTGGTCTTGGCCTCCCAGAGGAACTGGGCCGTGTTCTTGGACTTCTGGGGTGCAGCTTTCTGAGTCGCTGTTGCAGCCATACAGCCCTCCGAGGGGGACGCGAGTCTATCCCCGCGGTTGAATTTCGCGAATTACCGTGCGCCCGGACCGGCCGGACGCTGACCAGGCATGCCAGCGGGGCCACCACCCGCCAGCAGGTTGCGCAGCTCCTCGGGGTCGCTCGAGCGGCCGAAGGCCTCGTCCTGGCTGATGAGCCGCCGCGCCAGCAGCGCCGCCAGGGCCTGATTGAAGGTCTGCATGCCGAACTTGGCCTGACCCACCTGCATGGACGAGTACACCTGATGGACCTTGTCCTCGCGGATGAGGTTGCGGATGGCGGGGTTGGGGATCATCACCTCCAGCGCCAGCACGCGGCCCGGGGAGCCCGCCTTGGCGATGAGCGCCTGGCTCATCACGCCTTCCAGCACGAACGAGAGCTGCGCGCGCACCTGCGGCTGCTGGTACGGCGGGAACACGTCCAGCACGCGGTTGATGGTCTGCACCGCGCTGTTGGTGTGCAGCGTGGCGTAGCAGGTGTGACCCGTCTCGGCGATGACGAGCGCCGCCTCGATGGTCTCCAGGTCGCGCAACTCACCCACCAGCACCACGTCCGGGTCCTGGCGGAGGATGTACTTGAGCGCCGTCTTGAAGCTGCGCGTGTCCGCGCCCACCTCGCGCTGGTTCACCAGGCAGTTCTTGTGCGGGTGCAGGTACTCGATCGGATCCTCGATCGTCATGATGTGCTCATGACGGTCGGTGTTGATCTTGTCGATCATCGAGGCCAGCGTGGTCGACTTGCCCGAGCCCGTGGGACCCGTCACCAGGATGAGGCCGCGCGGCTTCTTCACCAGCTCGGCCACCACCGGGGGCAGGCCGAGCTCCTGGAACGTGAGGATCTTGAAGGGAATGGTGCGGAAGGCACCGGCCACCGCGCCACGCTGCATGTAGATGTTGGCGCGGAAGCGCGACAGTCCCTTCACACCGAAGGACAGGTCGAGCTCGTTCTCCTCCTCGAACTTGTGCTTCTGCGCGTCCGTGAGGATGGAGTAGCAGAGCTGCTTGGTCTCCACCGGGGTGAGCTGGGCCGTCTTGAGCGGCACCAGCTCGCCGTCCACGCGGAGCTGGGGCGGGGAGCCGGTGGTGATGTGGAGGTCGGAAGCACCCTTCTCGACCATCGCCTTGAGCAGCTGATGCAGATTCACGAAAACCGTCCTTCGGAAAGATGGAGTATGGCGGGAGGTGGAGCGGGTTAGAAGGTGTCGGGCGCCGTGTTGGCCACCACCTCGTCCAGCGTGGTGACGCCGTCCATCATCTTCGCCAGCGCCGACATGCGCAGCGAGCTCATGCCCAGGCGGATCGCCTCCTGCTTGAGCTCGGCGGCGGAAGCACCGTTGATGACCAGCTCCTTGAGGCCATCCCAGAAGGGCATGACCTCGTAGATGGCCACGCGGCCGCGGTAGCCGCGGTCGTTGCAATCGCGGCAGCCGACCTTCTCGTACATGGTGAAGGTGCCGAGCTTCTCCGCGGGTACGCCGGCGTTGAGCAGGGCCTGCTCGTCCACGCTCTCCGCCGGCCGCTTGCAGGCGGGGCACAGGCGGCGCGCCAGACGCTGGGCGAGGATCAGGTTGAGCGAGGCCGTCACGAGGAAGGGCTCGATGCCCATGTTGAGCAGACGGCTCACCGTGCCAGGGGCGTCGTTGGTGTGCAGCGTGGAGAGCACCAGGTGGCCCGTGAGCGCCGCCTTCACCGCGATTTCGCCCGTCTCGAAGTCGCGGATCTCACCGATCATGATGATGTCGGGGTCCTGACGGAGGAAGGAGCGCAGCGCCGCGGCGAAGTTCAGGCCGATGTCTTCATGCATCTGCACCTGGTTGATGCCGGCGAAGTTGAACTCGACCGGGTCCTCGGCGGTGGCGATGTTGGTGTCGATCTGGTTGAGCGACGCGAGCGCCGAGTAGAGCGTCGTCGTCTTGCCGGAGCCCGTGGGACCCGTCACCAGTACCATGCCGTAGGGACGCTCGATGGCCTCCTTGAACCAGGCCAGGGGCTGCGCATCGAAGCCCAGCTTCGTCATGTCCAGCTGGAGGTTCGACTTGTCCAGGAGGCGGAGCACCACCTTCTCGCCGAAGAGCGTGGGGCACACGCTCACGCGGAAGTCCATCTCCTTGCCACCGCCGAGCTTGATCTTGATACGGCCGTCCTGCGGCAGGCGGCGCTCGGAGATGTCCAGGTCCGCCATGATCTTCAGACGGCTGGTGATGGCGTTCTTGAGCTTCATCGGCGGACGCATCACCTCGTAGAGGGAGCCGTCGATGCGGAAGCGGACGCGGAAGTCCTTCTCGTAGGGCTCGACGTGGATGTCCGAGGCGCGCTTCTTGATGGCGTCCTGGAGGATGAGGTTCACCAGCTTGACGACGGGGGCGTCGTCCGCGGCGCGGGCCATCTCCTCGATGTTGCCCTCCTCCTCCTCCTTGGCCACCTCGATGTCCTCGGCGATCTCGTCGACGAGGGCGTTCATGTCCGGGCCCTTCTCGGCGTAGTAGCGCTCGATGGCCTCGCGGATGGAGATTTCGGAGGCGACCACCGGCTCCACGTTGTAGCCGGTGAGGAACTTCAGGTCGTCCACCGCGTAGATGTTGGACGGGTCGCACATCGCCACGATGAGCGAGGGGCCGGCGCGGTTGACGGGGATCACCAGGTGCTTCTCGGCCACTTCCTTCGGCACGAGCTTGATGATCTCCGCGTCGATGTCGAAGTCCTTCAGGTTGATGGCCGGAACGCCGTACTGCTTGGAGAGGAAGTCGGTGAGCTTGGACTCCTCGATGGCGCCCGTCTTGATGAGGGCCGTGCCAATGCGCGTGCCGTTCTTCTGCTGCTCTTCCTGGGCCTTGCGCAACTGCTGGACGGAAATGAGGTTCTCGCGAACCAGCAGTTCACCAAGTCGACCGGACATTCAAAAGCCTCGAGCGTTGGGATGACGAATGGCGCCCGCCGCGTGACGACGCGAGCGGACACCCGAGATGCGCGAAAGCAAGAGCGCATGAGACGGGTGGATTAAAGGAAGTGACGCGCAACCCTGTCAAGGCGGCGCCCCGGACCCCCTCCCCCACCAACTCGCTGAATCCTTTCAGGAAAATTTCAGTCGGACGCCCGTGCGATCACCGTCCGGGCAGCCTCGACGTCCCTCTTGATCTGCCCCACCAGTTCCGCTACCGACCCGAACCGCCGCTCGGCGCGCAGCCGCTCCAGGAACTGCACCCGCAGCTCCTTGCCGTACAGGTCCCCCTGGTAGTCCAACAGGTGCGCCTCGATGGTGACCTCGTTGACCCCGAAGGTGGGTTTGACACCGATATTGGCCACCCCGGGGCGCCAGGAGGACTCCGGCTCGCCGCGAAGGCGGACGCGGATGGCGTACACGCCGGCGGCCGGGCGCAGCTCGTTCTGGGTGTCCACGTTGGCGGTGGGGAAGCCGATGCCCCGGCCCCGGCCGTGACCCGTGACGACGGTGCCGTCCAGATCGAACGGCCGCCCCAGGAGCCGCTGCGCGGCCCCCACCCGACCCTCGAGGATGTACTCGCGCACCTTGGAGGACGAGGCCACCACCCCATCCACCGTGACGGGAGGCACCACGTGCACCTGGGCCCCCCGGGCGGCGGCGGCCTCGCGCAGGGTGTCCGCGGTGCCGGCGCGAGCGGCTCCATAGGTGAAGTCGTAGCCCACCACGATGTGACGCGCGCCCACCACGTCCAGCAGCGAGGCCTCGAAGTCGCGCGGCGAGTGGCGGGCGTACTCCAGCGTGAAGGGCTGCACCACCACCGCCTCCAGCCCGAAGGCCTCGAAGAGCTCCAGCTTGCGCGGCAGCAGGGTGATGAGCTTGGGGGCCAGGTCCGGCTGGAGCACCTTGCCCGGGTGGGGTTGGAAGGTGAGCGCGGCGGGAGCGCCGTGGCGCCGGGCCTCGGCGAAGAGGGCCTGGTGGCCCAGGTGCACCCCGTCGAAGTTACCCAGCGCGAGCGCGCAGCCGGCCAGCTCCCGCGCCTCCGTGACACCGTGGAAGACCTTCATGGGGCGCCGGTATAGCGCCAAAGCCGTCGCTTTGCCCTGGTCAGACCGCCCCACCCCGTGAGAAGAGGCGCCCCAGCGTCACGCATCCGTCATGCCCCGTCCTCGCCTCCTCCCCGATCCCGTCGGCCTGCATCTGGCCAGTCTCGAAACCCCACCCGACTGGGACGCGGAGTTCGGCTTCTCCGGCCCCCTGGAGCTGGAGATCGGCTCCGGCGCCGGCGGCCATGCCCTGGAGTATTGCCGGCGCCACCCCGAGGTGCGCTTCGTCGCCTTCGAGTGGCGCAAGAAGTACGCGCGCGACACCCTGGACCGGGCCAGCAAGATGGGCCTGCGCAACCTGCGCGTCATGGAGGCGGACGCACGCTTCGTGGTGCCGCGCATCTTCGCCTCGGGCTCGCTGGACGCCATCCACCTGCAGTTCCCCGACCCCTGGTGGAAGCGCGCCCACTTCAAGCGCGCCGTCATCCAGCCCGAGTTCGCCCGCCTCCTGCTGGACCGGATGAAGCCGGGCGGCCTCTTCGACATGCGCACGGACGTGCAGGACCGGGGCGTCGCCATGCTGGCCATCCTCGAGGACGCCGGCTTCATCAATCCGCTCGGCAAGGGGGTGTTCCACCCCTATGACCCCGAAGAGGTCCCCTCCACGCGCGAGCGGCGCTACCTGGCCAGCGGCGAGCCCGTGTACCGCGGTCGCCTGCGCAAACCCACCTGAGGCGTCGGCTCCTCCCCTCACCTCCAGTCGACTGGAAGTGATGTAGGCGGAGGTGTACGCCAATGTTCCCATCCCGGTCCGGTCCACGGCTCCCGCCCCAGCGGGCTGGCGGGCGAGTGACTTGGCAGCACGTCCCTTCCAGGAAAGAATCGGCGGACCTCGGAAGTCCGAAAAGCACCCATGGTGAACGGCAGCGATATGGCGGACGGCTCGATCAGGAAGACGGGAGAGACAGTCCGCCGCACCGGGTCCACGACTTCGTACGCCAACCGCACCATCCTGGTCGTCGACGACGATCCGGCCAACATCACGCACGTGCGCGATGGCCTGGCCTCGCACGGCTACCGCTTCCGCGAGGCGCTCGATGGCGCCGAGGCCCTGCGCTCGGTGCGTGAGGTCCGCCCGGACCTCATCATCATGGACGTGGAGATGCCGCGGCTGGGCGGAGTGGAGGTGTGCCGCATCATCAAGGCCAACGGGGGCGAGGGCGGCTTCGGCTTCATCCCGATCATCCTGGTGACGGCGCGGCAGGCGGGGGGAAAGATCGAGGGCCTGGAGCTGGGGGCGGACGACTACCTGGTCAAGCCCTTCGACATGCTGGAGCTGTCCGCGCGGGTGAAGTCCATGCTGCGCCTCAAGGCGCTGCAGGACACGCTGATGGAGAAGAACCGCGAGTTGGACCACAAGAACCGCGAGCTGGACCGGGCCAACAAGGAGCTGGCGCAGAAGCGCGAGGAGCTGCTGGCCCTCACCCGCACGGACGCGCTCACCGGCCTGAGCAACCGCCGCTACTTCGAGGAGCGGCTGGCCGAGGAGTTCGCCCGCGCCACGCGCTACCGCTCGCCCCTGGCGCTGGTGATGCTGGACATCGACCACTTCAAGCGGCTCAACGACTCCTACGGCCACCCCTTCGGGGACGAGGTGCTGCGCACCGTGGCCCGCACGGTGAAGGGCAAGCTGCGCGAGGTGGACTTCGTGGCGCGCTACGGCGGCGAGGAGATCATCGCCCTGCTGCCGGAGACGGGCCCCAAGGAGGCGCTCGGGGCGTGCGAGCGGGTGCGAGAGGCCATCGCGGCACTCCAGCTGGAGCACCGCGCCCAGGACGGCTCCCGCAAGGAGGTGCGATGCACGGCCTCCCTGGGAGTAGCCAACGCACCCGACCCCCGCCTGGTGGGCGTGGAGGACCTGCTGCGCGCCGCCGACACCTGCCTCTACGAGGCCAAGGCGGCCGGCCGCAACTGCGTCCGCCAATACCAGGAAGAGGGCTCGAACTGACACTGCCCCTTGGCGAGCGCGGCGCTTTGGCCTAGATGGCTGATTCATGCGCCTGCTGCCAACGATGCCGCTGCTCCTGCTGGCCCTGCTGGCCCTGGGAGGTTGCGGCCGAACCGGCTACGACACGCCCGACAAGGCCTACAAGACCTTCCACTCCCATGTGCGCAACGGGGAGTACAAGCAGGCCTGGGCGGCCCTCTCCAAGCCCACCCAGGACACCCTCCAGCAACGGGCCCAGGCGGCGGCCCAGGCTTCTGGCGGCGCGGTGAAGGCGGACCCGTTAGCCTTCTTCTTCGCGAATGTTCCTCCACCAACCGATGTTACGGAGGTCACGCTGGCGAGCGAGGAGGGGGACGTGGCGACGGTGGGCGTGGTCTCCTCGAGTGGAAAGAGCCAGGTCCGGATGGTTCGAGAACCGTCCGGATGGAAGGTAGACCTTACGGATTCCCTCCAGCAACCGTGAGACCAGGCCTTACCCAGGCCACTCGCGCCTCAATCAGGTAGCATACGAACGTGAACGATCGGAAGACACGGCGGATTGCCCCCGCAGTCGAGGTCATCCGGCGCCCGGCCGCCGCTCCCGGCACCCCCGCGCCCACCCCGACGCCCGCGAGCACCGTCAGCCCTCGCCCTACCCCCACTCCCACCCCGCGGCCCACGCCGACCCCGACGGCCACACCCACGCCGTCGGCTCCTCCCGTCTCCGTGACGCCTCGCTCCGTGGTGCCTCCCACCCCCGCGCCCCGGCCCACGCCGACCCCGGCCGCCCCCTCCATGCCGGCGGCGCCCCCGGTCCCCGTGGCGCCTCGGACCGTGGTGCCCGGCACCTCCGCCTCGCCCCGTCCCGCCCCCTCGGCGGGCCGCGCGCCAGGGATGGGCTCGATGGGTCCTCGCCCCGGCGGAGGCTTCGGCCGCCCCAGGGCGCCCCGTCCGCCTCCCACTCCCGAGCAGATCCTCGCACTCGCCACCAAGGAGCACGTCCCGGCGCGCATCGCCAAGGGCGAGCTCGAGGGCAAGATGAAGTGCCGGGTGTGGCGCAAGCTGCACGCCGAGGAGGCCAAGCGCTTCGACCAGGTGTACGAGCTGATGGGCAAGAACCCGGGCCTGTCGCTCCCGGATGCCTTCGGCGTGCTGCAGAGCGGCCTGACCGTGGCCGAGTTCCTCTCGCGCAAGGAGCGCACCCAGCGCAAGGCGGCCGTGAAGCAGGCCCGTGGCGAGGTGGATGACACCTCGGTGGCCCACTTCATCAACGGGCTCGTGGAGTCGAAGACGGAGCTGGCCGTCGTGCTGGGCGAGCGCACCGTGCTCGACACCGTGGCGAGCGTGGAGCCCATCTCCTTCGTGCTCGGCCGCAGCGGGCGCATGGAGAAGCTCCAGGTCGTCATGCTCACCCGCCGCTCGGACTGGGAGCAGCTCACGCCCCAGCTCGAGCGCGACCAGAAGCTGGCCCAGAAGCCCGCCAACGTCGCGCGCCAGCCGGACAAGCGGCCCTTCTCCGACCCCCGCCCCTTCCTCCCCCACCAGGGCGAGCTCGTGAAGCTGACGCTGCGCAATGGCATCCAGCTGTCCATGCCGCTGCGCGTGGTCGGCCGGTTCGACCTCATCGTCGGCGAGGACGGGCACGAGGTCTTCATCCCCCTGCACGCGCTCGTGCGCTTCTCCCCGGTGGATGCCGCGGAGACGGACACGGCCGACGCGTCCGACGGCTCCGACGAGTCCGGGCAGAACGACTAGCCCCGAGGAACGCCGATGACCTTCTTCTCCAAGATCATCAAGCCGCTGCTGGCCCTCGCCCTGGCGGGCGCGGTGCTGAGCGCCGAGCAGGGCTGCTCCAAGCCCGCGAGCCCACCGGAGCCCTCCGCCCCCGCGGCCCCCGCCGCCCAGGAGGCGAAGAAGCCCGGTGAGCCGCGCACCATCGCGCTCTCCGTCACCGAGAAGGGCTACGAGCCGAGCCCCGTCACCCTCAAGCAGGGCGAGCCCGTGAAGCTGGTGCTGACCCGGACCACGGACCATACCTGCGCGACGGAGATCGTCCTCGAGGAGTACGGCATCGACACGAAGCTGCCCCTCAACCAGCCGGTGGAGGTGTCCTTCACCCCCACCAAGACGGGCAAGCTCGTCTACGGCTGCGCCATGGGGAAGATGATCAGCGGCGTGTTCATGGTGGAGTGAGCCCACCGGACACGACGAGGGGGCCGGCCACCCGCCGCGGGTGGAGGCCCCCTTCGTGTTTTCAGTCCTGGCACGACAGCGGCTGCACCAGCGTCGCCGCCCGGTGGCGCGCGAGGTGGAAGGCCGGCCAGCCTCCCGGCATGGGCTCGGAGAAGCGGCAGAACCGGCTCCGGATGTTCGTCGCGAACGTGCCCTCGGGATTCCGGGCCAGGTGTGCGGCGAGCTCCGGCGCGGCGTCCTCGGACAGCGACAGCAGCATGTAGGACTCATCCAGCGAGGAGCCCTCCACGGAGCGCTCGAGGTTGCCGCGCGCGATGAAGGCATCCGGGTTGAGCACGTTGAGCGCCGCGACGAAGCCGAGCGCGCCGACGAAGGCACCGATGGCGAAGCGCTCCGGGCGCCACCACAGCGTCACCGCGCGCCAGGCGAGCACCCCGGCCAGGGCCACCATGAAGACGTGCGTGTACACGCGCAGGTGCGTGTAGCCGTAGGCGGACTCGTAGAGCGCCATGCGCTTCATCGCCGACGCGAGGATGACCAGCACCAGGCCCACCATCGCCGTGCACGAGGCCTGGAAGGCGGTGAGCTGCCCCTGGCTCTTCAGCCGCGTCCAGCGCGCCAGCGCCAGGCTGAGGCCCAGCGTCATCACCGACACCGTGAGCAGCTCGAAGAAGCCGCGCCGGGCATACTCGGAGTACGTGAGCCCCGAGGGCAGATGCGCCTCGCCGAAGAAGAAGGCGAGCTGGATGCCGGCGAAGCCCAGGAAGAGCAGGTCCACCAACCCCACGAGCGTGAGGGCCTCGGTGAAGCCCAGGCGGGGAACGGCCGGAGTGACTTCCGACTCCCCCACCTCGGAGCCATGGCGGCGGCGGCGCAGCGCATGGGCGAGCAGGCCGAGCACCCCGAACGCGCTCCCGCCAACGAACACCGCCCGCCAGAGGCCATCCAGGAACGTCAGGTCCGAGCCGAAGGACAGCACCCGCGCCACCGCGTCCTCGAAGACCGCGTCCGCCGAGACGAGCAGGGCCGTGAAGATGAACAGCACGGGCACGGCGAGCAGCGCGCCGCGCAACACCGGCATCAGCTTCGGCACCTGCTCGCGAGCCGAGGACAGGTCCACCTCCGCGCGCAACACGCCCGGTGGCAGCAGCGCGGCGCGGAAGAACGTGCCGAGCACGGTGAACGGGTAGCTCCACAGCCCGAGCCGCTCCACGCGTCCGGCCGCCCAGAAGTGCGTCACCAGGAGCAGCAGGAAGCCCGAGGCGAGCACGTTGAGCGTGGTGAGGAACGGGCTGGCGCGCACGAAGACCATGCCGGAGAAGAACAGCAGCGGCACGAGCAGCCAGGAATTGGGACGGGCCCGCTGCCAGCCCTCGCGGCCGCCGAGCGTGAGCAGCGCCGACACGAGGAGCACGATGAACAGAGGGAACGAGAGGCCGAGCGAGGGTCCGTCGAAGAGCACCTCGGCGCAGACGCCCAGCCCGAGCGCCGCGAGCAACGTCGCCCGGGGCCGACGGAGACGGGACACGGCGGGGGCCGGGGAAACCTCGGCGGTATCGGTCGGAAAACCAGAAGCGGCGATCGTCATACGGGACTCCAGGGGCGCGAGTTCGTCGCGCGGTGCAGTGCAAGGTTGGGCCCATCCAGCGCGCCCGCGAGGGCCTCCACGCCGAACGGTCGGTTCGCGGCGCCGAGCGGTCGGACGCCCTTGGGCGTGTGTCCGCGCCGCCACGGGTGCGGCCGGTGAACCACGCCCTCTCCCCGCGTGAAGTCCACGAGCGGAAACTCCTGCTCACCCGTTCCGTTCCGGCGTCCTCCAGGGAGACTGTCCCGCCCCATCAGACCCCGGACGCCCGGTTTCTCGGCATGACGCCCGAAGACGGCTAGGCTTGGCCCTCCTTCCCCATGGGCGGCGCGGCGGAACTCTTCACCCGACACGTGTTCCTGGACCTCGAGACGACGGGGTTGGATCCGCGCGTCGACGAGGTCATCGAGCTCGGCGCCCTCTTCGTCGAGAACGGTCGGGTCGTGGACAAGTACGTCCACTTCTTCTCCGCCTCGCGCCCCCTGCCCCTCACCATCCGCCGCCTCACGGGCATCGAGGACGCGATGCTCGCCGGCCAGCCCCGGCTCGCGCAGAAGGTGCCCGAGCTGCGCAAGTTGCTCGCCGGCTGGACGGTGGTGGCGCACAACGCCTCCTTCGAGAAGGGCTTCCTCCCGGACCTGCTGGGCCCCATCCGCGCCCCGGTGCTCGACTCGTGCGAGCTGATGCACTACCTGCACCCGGAGCTGTCCAGCCACTCGCTGGAGGCCCTGCTGCGCTGGGCCGGCAAGGGCCCTCGCTCGCGGCACCGCGCCATGACGGACTGCGAGGCCACCCACGCCGTGCTGGTGCACGCCATGGAGGGCTGCATCCGCGACGGGCGCGCCGATGACCTCGCCGACCTGCTGGAGACGTTGGATCCGCGCGCCTCGCTGCGGCTCGCGCAGATAGAGGCCGGCGAGGCAGGGCTGGAGGATCTGGAGGGAGATATCGACCCGGAGGCGAGGCCCCTCGTCTCGGTGCTCACTGGCCTGTGGAACCTGTGCCGGAGACACTCCGCCCCTCTGAAGCTGGAGGCCACGGGCTTCCTCCCCGGCCGCCCCGAGCACCTGCGGACCAACGGCACGAAGCCGCCCCCCGAGCCGGAAGAGGACACTCCGGTGGAGCCCGTCCGCGCCGAGGAGGTGTCGGCGCTGCTCGGCCCTGGAGGCGCATTGGAGCGCGCGCAGGAGGGCTTCGCGGCCCGGCCCGCGCAGCTCGAGATGGCCCAGGCCGTGGCGCGCACGCTCTCCGAGGGCGGGCAGCTCGCGGTGGAGGCCGGCACGGGCACGGGCAAGTCGCTGGCGTACCTGACGCCCGCGGCCCTCTTCGCCGCTCGCAACGGGCGCAAGGTGGGCGTGGCCCCGCATACCAAGACGCTGCAGGACCAGCTCATCGAGAAGGACCTGCCCCGCCTGCACCGCGCCACCGAGGGCGCCTTCTCGTACGCGCTCCTCAAGGGCCAGACGAACTACCTCTGCCGCCGCCGCGCGCTCGACATCACCCGCGTGGAGCCCGGCATGAGCCACGCCGCCCGGGCCCCCCGCGCCTACCTGCGCGCCCTGATGCGACGCGGCCGCGAGGGAGACCTCGACCGGCTGAGCCACTGGTTCCGCGAGCGCTTCCCCGTGCTGCTCGCGCTGGCGCCGGCGGTGCGCTCGGAGGCGGCCACCACGCTGGGCGAGCGCTGCCCGCATTACCACCGCTGCTACTACCACTCGGCGGTGGCCCAGGCGCGCGACGCGGACGTGCTCGTCATCAACCAGTCGCTCGCCTTCGCGTGGCCCCTGCGCTACCCGAAGCTGGACCACCTGGTGCTCGACGAGGCGCACGAGGTGGAGGACGTGGCCACCACCGCGCTCTCCTCGGAGCTGTCGGACCTGGCATTCTCCCGGCTCACCGAGCGGCTGCATGGACGCGACGGGCGGCGCGGCCTCTTCGCGGAATTGAGGCGGGCGCTGTTCGCCTCGCGGCGCGCGGAGGCCCGCGTGCTGATGAGCGAGGTGGAGAGCTCCCTGCTCTCGGTGGGCGCGGCCTCGCGGGCCCTGGGCGAGCACGTGGTGGGGCTGTGCGAGCCGGCCGCCACGAGCGCCTCGGAGGACGCGGACGAGTCCGCCTACGCGCCGGAGCTGCGCATCACGGGCGAGGTGCGGGCCTCCGCCGCGTGGGAGCCGGTGCGCGAGGGACTGGTGGAGGTGCGCGAGTGCCTCCAGTCGCTGCACAAGCTGCTGACGGTGGGGCTGGCGGAGGTGTTGCCGGACCTCGCGGTGAAGATTCCGCCGCTGGAGCGGGAGCTGGCGGGCGCCGTCTCGGAGGTGCAGGAGCTGACGACGCTGGCGTCGGAGCTGTCCGACGACCCCTCGGAGGGCCGGTGCTACGCGGCCACGGCGGTGCCTCGCAAGCAGCGCTGGAGCCTGCTCGCGCAGCCGGTGAACGTGGCGGCCTATGTGTCGAGGGACTTCGCGCAGCACAAGCGGGCCCTGGTGCTGGCCTCGGCCACGCTGAGCACGGGCACCGAGCGGATGCCGTACGTGCTCGGCCGGCTGGGACTGGACGGGCGCAACGAGGGGATTCCACCACCCCGGCTGCTGCGCGCGCCCACGCCCTTCGACCTGCGCAAGCAGGCGCTGGTGGTGCTGGTGACGGACGCGCCCCGCGCGCACGAGGAGGCGTTCATCGACTGGGCCGCGATGCGCGTGTCCGGGATTGCCCAGGTGATGGGCGGGCGAGTGCTGGGGTTGTTCGCCTCCACGCGGCGGATGGAGCGCGTAGCGGACCAGGTGAAGGCGAAGCTGGAGCCGCAGGGTATCGAGGTGATGCGGCAGTCACGGGGGCACGGACGCTCACTTGCGGCGCGGCAGGAGAAGGACACCGGCACGGTGCTGCTGGGCACGAAGAGCTTCTGGCAGGGCGTGGACATCCCCGGCCGGGGCGTGGGGTGCGTCTTCATCGACAAGCTGCCGCTGGAGCCCGCCAGCCGCCCGCTGGTGGCCACGCGCGAGGAAGCACTGGCCCGTGGAGGCAACGCGCACCTGGGATTCCTGTACTACCGGCTGCCTCGGGCGTTGCTGATGCTGCGCCAGGGCGTGGGCCGGCTCATCCGCTCGCACGGGGACCGGGGCGTGGTCGTCATCGCCGATCCCGGCCACCCCAGCTACCGGCAGTTGATACTGGACGCGCTCGCCGGCTACCGCGTGGAGCTGCTCCCGTGGTCCGAGGCCCGCGTGCGTCTCTATGCGGCCATCGAAGAGATGGGGCTCATCCGGCGCGCCTAACCGGGTGGCGGCCCGAGTTCCAAGGGGTCCCACACGAGTTCCTCGGTAGGAATCAGGACCATGTTGGTGAACCCGTGCCGCTCCACGAAGCGCGCGAAGCGCTCGGAGACGACCAGACGCCCAGTCAGCCCCCGGGGACGGAAGATGTCCTCTCCCTGCCAGGTACCAGCCTCCAGAGTGAAGCCATGGATGGCGTTCTTGGTCGCATTGCGGCACTCCTCGCACGTGGGAGGCTCGTCGGCATAACGGATACGGCTGCGCACCAGATCCACCGCAGCGCGGCCATAGCGGGCCGTGACGGCCAGGTAGCAAGGCACGTGAGCGGACTTGGGGCCTCGCCGCTTGCGGCGCACCCGTACCACCTCCACTGGGTGGAAGCCCTCCAGCCCCGTGAGTCCATCCTCCTTGAAAGCCTGGACGAGCCGCTCGGAGATGAAAAGGTAATGCCCCGGGGCTTCGATGAAGTCCCCGAATTCCTCACCGTGCAACATCAGCTCGACGCGGTAAGGGGGAAGCCACCTCATCATTCCAATGGGGCCACCGCACCTCGGACAATGAGCGCCCTCTTCGCGATTGATGGGCTCGACCTTCTCGACATCGACATCGTAACGAGACCCGAGCGCGCCCTTCTCCAGGACAAAGAAGCGTGGGGAGGCTGACGACTCAGAAGCCATTGGGGAACCTCGCACGCATCAAGGGCCGATTGTAGATTTCCCGAAGGAAGGACTCGAACTGCTTCGGGGTCGCCATTTCGTTGCCCTCGAGCCATTTGATGACCTCCGCGTCCACCTTCCGGTGCCACTCCTGATAGCCGCAGTGGGCCTTCTCATCATCGGCCCGGGAGACGAAGCGCGGGTCGCGTGGTTTGTAATGGCCGCGAAGTGTTCCGTGTTCCTCCAACGCCTTGGCGATGGGCTTGGAGATGATGTGGTGCAACTGCCCCTTGCACTCCTTCGGCTCGGAACAGTCGGAGGCAGCCTCGGCCTCGATCGCCGCCTCCGCCTTCTGACCGGCCTCCTCCACCACCTTGGCCAGCGCCGCGATCTTCTCCAGCTGCGCGAGAATCTCCGCCGCCTTCTTCGGGTGGGTCTGCATCAGCGTCTCGCACGCGCTGAACATCCCCGCCTTGCAGTGGCACACCGTCGTCGTCTCACCCGGCGTGCATGGGATTTGCGTGAGTAGTAGCAGCAGCAGACTCGCGAACACGTGGCTCCTCCAGGGGCCTCCGTTCAGACTACTTGGAGCCCTCTGACTCGTTCACGTATCCCACTCGAACGTATCCGCGGCATCCTCGATGATGCGGGGCGCCAGCACCTTGAGCAGCTCCTCGGGCTTCGCTCCCGACGCCTGGACCTCCACGTCGCCCAGCAGCGCCTGGTCCGGGTAGCCGATGCACACCACCTTCACCTTCAGGCCCCCGCTCTCCGTGGGGTGGATCTCCGTCTGCAGCCGGTAGCCGTGGATGCCGTGCTTGCGCAGGACGCCCTGCGCCGCCGCCTTGCTCTCCTTCGCCGGAGCCAGCAACGCCCCCACCTGGGTCAGCTTCCGTCGCATCCGCGCCTCGGTGACCTTCACCACCTCCGGCCGCAGCTGGCCCGTCTTGTCCTTCACCCCACCGAGCTGCACGTAGAGCTTCGGTGCCCGTGCCTTCAAATCCTGCAGCACCTGGAGCGAGGTCTGGATGGCCGTCCGCGCCGCCGCATCCGTCTCGCTCTTCCGGGCCTTGAGGCACTCCAGTCCGGCCAGCTCCTTCAGCTTCCCCAACGCCTGGGCCGAGGCCGCCCGCACCTGCTCACTCGAATCCTTCAGCCCATCACACAGCGGTTTCAGGGCCTCCGGATCATCCGAGGCCCCCAGACCGAGCGCGGCCTGTGAGCGCTGCTTGGGATCCGTCCCCTTCCCGAGCTGTTTGCTCAAGGAAGCTGTCCGGGAGTCCACCTGGGCCAGGACGGCCCCTGGCAACGAGAGAAGAAAGAGAGCGATAAGCGAGAACGGGCGCCGCATGTCTGGGAACCGATCCTAGCCCGGTCCGCGAAGAACACAGCGCCCCCCCGGGCACGCCGCGGGGCGTCACTTCTTCCAGCCGAACGAGCTCGCGGCCTCCTCGATGGCCCGGGGCGCCAGCGCCTCCAGCATGTCCCCCTGCTCCGCTCCGGACGCCTGCACCTCCACGTTCCCGATGAGCTGCTTGCCCGGGTAGCGCAGGCACATCACCGACAGCTTCAACCCCCCATCGGGTCCGGGGCGGATCTCCGCCATCAGCCGGTAGCCCTGGATCTTCTCCTTCTTCAGCACCCCCCGGGCCTCCGCCTCGCTCTCCTTCTCCGGGGCCAGCCGGGCGCCCAGCTGGGTCAGCTTCCGCCGCATCCGCGCCTCGGTGGCCTTCACCCACTCCGGAGGCACCGTCCCCGTCGCGTCCTTCACCCCGTTGAGCATCACGTACAGACGCGCGGGCCGTGCCTTCAGCTCGCGCAGCGTCTTCAGGGCCGCCGTGATGGCCGCCTGGGCCGCCTCGTCCGGCTCCTCCTTCCGAGCCTCCAGGCACTCCACGCCCCCCACCTCGCCCAGCTTCCCCAGGGCCTCGGCCGCCGCCGCCCTCACCTCCCCGCTCGGGTCCTGGAGCCCCTCACACAGGGGCTGGAGCGCCTGCGGGTCCTCCGACTCTCCCAGCACCCGGGCCGCCTGGATGCGCTGCGGGGGCTCGGCTCCCTTCCTCAGCAACCGGCCGAGCGAGGCCGTCTGGGGATTCGTCTGGGCTACGACGGTTATGGGGAGAACAAGCAGGAAGCAGGCGACAAGGTGGGATGGGAAGCGCATGTCAGGCTTCGATCCTAGCCCGGTCCATAAGAAACGCAGCGCACCCACCACTTGTGGCATATACCCTCACCATGTCCTCTGTCCTGTCCGCCTCCCAGATTCGCGAGGCGTTCCTCAAGTTCTTCGAAGAGCGCGGTCACCGCCGCGTCGCGTCGTCTTCCCTCGTCCCCCAGAACGACCCGACCCTGCTGTTCACCAACGCGGGCATGGTCCAGTTCAAGGACGTCTTCACCGGGCGTGAGAAGCGCGACTACGCACGCGCCACCACTTCGCAGAAGTGCGTGCGCGCCGGCGGCAAGCACAACGACCTCGACAACGTGGGCTACACCGCTCGCCACCACACGTTCTTCGAGATGCTCGGCAACTTCTCCTTCGGCGACTACTTCAAGGCCGAGGCCATCGCCTACGGCTGGGAGTTCGTGACGAAGACGCTCGGGCTGCCCAAGGACCGGCTCGCCGTCACCGTGTTCAACGGCGAGCGGGGCATCCCCTGGGACGAGGAGGCCTTCGAGCTGTGGGCCAAGCAGGGCGTGTCCCGCGACCGCATCCTCAAGCTCGGCTACAAGGACAACTTCTGGGCCATGGGCGACACCGGCCCGTGCGGTCCGTGCTCGGAAATCCACTTCCACCAGGGCAACGACATCCCCTGTGTCGAGGAGGCCGCGGGCCGTCCGTGTCAGGGCGTGGCATGTGACTGCGACCGGTGGCTCGAGATCTGGAACCTCGTGTTCATGCAGTTCGAGCGCAAGGAGAAGGACGCGCCGCTCATCCCGCTGCCCAAGCCGTCCATCGACACGGGCGCGGGCCTCGAGCGCATCGCGGCCGTCGTCCAGGGCAAGCGCTCCAACTACGACACGGACGTCTTCCAGGGCATCCTGTCCACGGTGAGCCAGCTGATCGGCAAGCCCTACACCCAGGAGGGCGGGGCCTCCATGCGCGTGGTCGCGGACCACAGTCGCGCCACCGCCTTCCTCGTCGCCGATGGCGTGCAGCCCTCCAACGAGGGCCGCGGCTACGTCCTGCGCCGCATCATGCGCCGCGCCATCCGCCACGGCTCGCTGCTGGGCCTGGACGAGGTCTTCTTCTTCAAGGTCGTGGACCGCGTCATCGAGCTCATGGGTGATGCCTACCCCGAGCTGCGCGAGAACCGCACCTTCCTCCTCGAGGTCTCCCGCCACGAGGAGGAGAGCTTCCGCCGCACGCTCAGCCGCGGCATGAAGCTCATCGACGAGGAAGTCTCCCGGATGAAGAAGTCCGGCGAGAAGGTGCTCGAGGGAAAGAAGGTCTTCGACCTGCACAGCACCTATGGCTTCCCGTGGGACCTCACGCAGATCATCCTCCGCGAGCGTGGTTACGAGGCCGACCTCGAGGGCTTCGAGAAGGAGATGGAGGAGGAGGCGAAGCGGGGCAAGTTCGCCGGCTCCGGTGACAAGGCGGTGGGCGCCATCTACCAGCAGCTGCTCGAGCGGCTGGGCCCCAGCGAGTTCCTCGGCTACGAGGGCGTGGGGCACGAGGGCGAGGGCTCCGTGCGCGCCATTCTCAAGGGCGGCGCCGAGGTGACGCACGCCAGCGAGGGTGACGAGGTGGAGCTGGTGCTCGACCGCACGCCCTTCTACGGCGAGTCCGGCGGCCAGATGGGCGACACCGGCCGCATCGTGGGCCACGGTGGCAAGGCGGTGGCGCAGGTGAAGGACGCGCAGCGTCCGGTGTCCGGCCTCATCGTCCACGAGGTGAAGGTGACCCAGGGCACCTTCAAGGTCGGCGACATGGTGCAGGCGGGCGTGGACGGCGATCGGCGCTCGTCCATCCGCGCCAACCACTCGGCCACGCACCTGCTGCACAAGGCGCTCAAGATGGTGCTCGGCGAGCACGTCAAGCAGGCCGGCTCCGTGGTGGCGCCGGACTACCTGCGCTTCGACTTCTCGCACTTCGCGCCCATGACGCACGAGCAGCTCGAGCAGGTGGAAGACCTGGTCAACGGCTGGGTGCGCGAGAACACCGAGGCGCAGACGCGCATCATGAACCTGGAGGAGGCGAAGAAGTCCGGCGCCGTCGCCATGTTCGGCGAGAAGTACGGCGAGACGGTGCGCGTCGTCACCGTGCACCCGCAGTCCACCGAGCTGTGCGGCGGCACCCACGTGCGGCGCAGCGGTGACATCGGCCTCTTCAAGGTGCTCTCCGAGTCCGGCGTGGCCTCGGGCGTGCGGCGCGTCACCGCCGTCACCGGCCTGGGCGCGCTCCAGTACGTGCGCGAGACCGAGCGCGAGCTGAAGAAGGCCGCCGAGCTGCTGAAGACCTCGCCCAAGGACCTGGTCAAGCGCGTGGAGAGCACGCAGAAGCGCATGAAGGAGCTGGAGAAGAAGATCGAGGAGGTGGCCGTGAAGGCACAGGCCGGCTCCAGCAAGGATCTGCTCGACCAGGCGCGCGACATCAACGGGATGAAGGTGCTCGCCACGCGGATGGACCCGGCCGATCCGAACGTGTTCCGCGGGCTGGCGGATCAGCTGCGCGACCGCATCAAGTCCGGGGTGATCGTCATCGGCGGAGAGAAGGACGGCAAGGTCGTCCTGCTCGTGGCGGCCACCAAGGACGTGGTGGCCCGGGGCATCCACGCGGGCAACCTGCTCAAGGAGATGGCCAAGGAGGTCAACGGCCGCGGCGGTGGCAAGCCGGACCTGGCCCAGGGTGGTGGCGAGGACCCCTCGCGCATCCCCGCCGCCTTCGACAAGTTCTACGAGCTGGTCAAGGGAACGAGCCTCTCATGAGCCCGTCCGCCCGTGGCCTCGCGGCGCTCCTCTGCGCGGCGGCCCTCCTCGAGGGCTGCAAGAAGGAGGAGCCCGCCCCCCCCGAGGACCGCACCCTCGCCAAGCTGCGCGAGGAGGTGGATCGCGTGAACCAGGGCGGCGCTCCCTCCGGGCCGCCCTCGGACAACAGCACCGACCCCAACGCGCGGCTCGCCGGGCTCGCCACGGGCCAGGAGGAGGAGGAGGCGAAGACACTCGCCCTCCCCTCCACCAACCCGACCGTGCACGCGGACACGCTCGCCGTGAAGCTCACCGGACTCGAGTCGCTGCACTCGCTGCGCGGCTCGGGCAAGGTGGGCCTCACCACCGAGGAACTCTTCCTCCGCGTGCAGCTCATCGCCCAGAACGTCGGCACCGATCCCTCTCAACCCGCGCACGTCGCGTTCTCGACGGCGCGCGTGGTGGACGCGGCAGGAAAGGACTACCCCATCGCCCAGGACGCCCAGACCCTCGCCGGCACGCGCAAGCTGAACCGCACGTGGGAGCAGGACCAGCGCGACTCGATCGTCCTCATCTTCGAGGTGCCGCCGTCCGCTCTCGCTCCCGGGCTCACCCTCCTGCTGCCCACCAGCAGCGGCGAGGACGTTCGCCTGCCTCTGCAGCAATGAGGCCCTCCTGGAGGCGGTGACGGACGGTGACGGTCGAGCCCAAGCTCCTCCCGCTGCGCATCCGCCTCCCGTACGCGACGGAGGAGGACTTCATCGAGAAGTATGGCTCCAACGTCGCGCGTGGGGGCCTCTTCATCGCCACGCGCTCGCCCAAGCCCGAGGGCACCGGGCTCGCCTTCGAGCTGGTGCTGGCCGATGGAGGCCGCCTGCTGCGCGGCGAGGGCATGGTGGTGAAGGCGCAGACCGAGGGCGCACGCGCCGGCATGACCGTGCGCTTCGTCCGCCTGGATGCGCACAGCAAGGCGCTCATCGACCGCATCCTGGCCCGCCGCACCGAGACTCCTCCCACGTCCGAGAAGCCACGCGCGGATGAGCCCCAGCAGGCCGCGCCGAAGCGCGGGCGCCCCGTCATCTCCGCGGAGGCGCTTCGCAAGCAGGCCGCGAACCCGCCCCGCCCCGCCGCTCCCGTGGCGCCGAAGCCGGCCGCGCCCGATGCCACCGCTTCGAGGGCAGCGGCTCCGGTCCCGACGCCCGCCGCGAAGCCGGCGGCGAAGCCAGCCATACCCGCCACGCCGTCACAGAACGGCGCCGCCCCTCCGAAGCATCCGGCCCCGGTGCCAACCCGGCAGGCGGTCCCGCCTGCTCCGAAGCCGGCCGCGCCCCCTCCTCCGGCGGCGGTGAGACCTCCCGCTCCCATCGAGCAGCGGGCCCCAGTTGCACCCCCAGAGCCGCCCGAGGCCCTCGCACCGGCGAGCGTCCCGGTCACCGCATCCGTGGTGCCCACCGTCGCGGAGGTTGCCGCCCCGGCGATCCCGGAGCGCCCCTCGCCCGAGGCATCCACGCGACCCACGACCCAGGATCTCATCGCCAACGCCATCCTGGATCATCTTGCTCCCGAGGACCTGGAGCCCTCGCTCATCTCCCCGCTGGAGTCGGAACTACCCGTTTCCATCGCACCGGCACCGACGGCTCCCGCTCCGGCGGAGCCGTCCGTCGTCGAGACACCGGCACCGCCCGTGCCCACCACGGCGGAGCCCGCCGTCCCGCCCTCCGCACGAGAGGAGCCCGTCACCGAGACACCGGCACCATCCGCTCCCGTCACGGCGGAGCCCATCGCGCCTCCCGCCGCCCGTGAGACGCCCGCGCCCACCGAGCCCCTCCCCGAGGAGCTCCGCCGTCCGCCCTCGCCGGAGTTCAAGGGCCGTCGGCGCGCCATTCTCGATGTGGCCGTCTCCCCTCCCGTGACGGTCACCCATCCCGAGGTGGTGCTCGGCATCGACCTCGGCACCTCGGGCGCGCGTGTCGCCGTGCACCATCTGGGTCGGCTCCAGCTCATCACCCTTGGCGAGACCCCATCGCTCCCCTCGCTCGTCGCCATCGACGAGACGGGCCAGCTCCTCGTGGGCACCGCGGCGCGAACCGAGGCCGAGCGCGCTCCGCGTCACGCCGCCCATGGGCTCCGCCGGTTCCTCGGGTTGCGCGCCCGTTCGCCCCTGGTGCGCGCGCTCGGCGGCCCCCTGCCCTTCTCCATCGTCGCCGGCCCGCGCGGTGACGCCAGCATCGAGCTCCGCGGCCAGAGCCACCTCCTGCCCGAGCTCGCCGCCCGGCTCCTGCGCGAGCTCAAGTCCGCCGCCGCCACCTTCCTCGGCCACGAGGCCACGCGGGCCGTCCTCTGCGTCCCCGCCCACTTCGACGACCGGCAGCGCGCCGCCATGCGCGAGGCGGGCACGCTCGCCGGGCTCAACGTCCTGCGCATCCTCAACGCCCCCTCGGCCGCGGCGCTCGCCTTCGGCCATGAGCGGGGGCTCGCCCGCAAGCGCATCCTCGTGGTGGAGCTGGGCGGTGGCGGGCTCGACGTGTCCGTCGTCCAGCTCACCGGAGACGACCTCGAGGTCATCACCACCGGAGGAGACCCCACCGTGGGCGGCATGGACTTCGACGCGCGCATCGCCGAGGCCATCGCCAGCGATCTCCAGGCCCAGGGCGTCCCGCGCCCCGAGCACCCCTCCGACTGGAGCCCGCTGTTCACCGCCGCCGAGGCCGCCAAGGTGGCCCTCAGCGAGCAGGAGCAGGTCTCCGTTCCCCTCCCGGGCGGCCTGCCCCCGTTCTCCCTCGACCGGGAGCGCCTGGAGGCCCTCACCGCGGACCTCGTGCAGCGCATCACCCTCGTCGTGCGCCAGGTGCTCGAGTCCAGCGCGCTCACGCCGCAGGGGCTCGACGAGGTGCTGCTGCTCGGGGGCCAGGGCCGCTCGCCGCTGGTGCGCCGCCGGCTGGAGGAGAGCCTGGGCGTGCCCGTGCGCGCGGACGTGGAGGCCACCCACTCCGCGGCGCTCGGCGCGGCGCTGCTGGGCCAGGGCATCCTCGACGCGGAGGCGGGCAAGCCCGGCGCCACCGTCTCCGAGGTGCTCTCCGTCCCCATCGGCGTGGCCGAGCGCGGGGGCACGCTGCGCCGCGTCCTGGAGCGCAACACCCGCCTCCCCGCGGAGAAGACGCTCGTCCTCCCCATCACGCCCGGGCCGCTCGTGCTCGCGCTCTTCCAGGGGCCTTCGCCGGTGGCCGCGGAGAACGAGTACCTCGGCACCCTCTCCTTCTCCATCGAGCGCCCCGGCGAGGCCGAGGTGCACTTCAGCCTCTCGCAGGACGGCACCCTGTCGCTGGCGGCCACCCTGCCCGGCGTGAAGCGCCACTCCGTCACCCTCGCGGCGGACATGCCCGAGGACGCGGAGCTGGAGGCCGTCATCTCCCGCTCTCCGCTGGAGGGCGAGCCCGGGAATCGTCCGGGTGGGCTCCTCTCCGGCCTGCGCAAGCTCTTCGGACGCCGCTGAGCACCGCCCCGGGGAGCGAGGGGCCCTGCGAGCGGCCCACGTCACGCCCGAGTCGCGCACGAGCACCCGAGCCCCGACGGGGCTCAGACCTTCTCATTCCGGACGAATGGCCAGATTTCGTCCAGCAGACACCCAGTGTCGAAATGATGGGAGGACGAGATGAGGCGTTCGTGGATGGGTGGTTTCGCGTTGGTGGCCCTGTGCACCGCTGGCTCGGCGTTCGCGGCCGTCGATGCCACGCGCGTGGGCCAGGAGCTCAAGTACGACGAGAACCAGACCAAGGTGGGCGTGGACGTCCGCGTGGGCGTGGGTGGCCTGACCGGTGACTCGGGCGACCGGACGGCCCCGGGCCCGCTGCTCGGAATAACGGCCGCGGCCCAGCCCTGGCGCCTCATCGGCCTCGAGGGCGGCATCGAGGGCCAGCGCCTGCCCATCGACGACGTGCGCGTCGGAGACGAGCAGGCCCTGTACCGCTACAACGTCGGCGTGCTGGCCAAGGCCGGCCCGCTCGTGATGGACGACAAGCTGCGGCCGTACGTGGGAGCGGGCGTCGGCTTGAGCTACATCAACGCCACCGACGGCGCGGACTCCCTCTACGACAACGACTTCATCGAGGAGGTACCGCTCGCGGCGGGCCTGGACTACCGCTTCAGCGAGAGCATCTACGCGGGCGCGCGCGCCACGTACCGCGTCCTCTTCGGCGAGGAGTTCGCGGACACGGCCGATCCGGATGGTGACACCAGCGGCAACCTGGTCAACTTCGGTCTGATGGTGGGTGGCCGCTTCTAGCCCGCCCGGCGTCGAGCACCCCGAAGACGCGCCCCGCCCCACCTCGCGAGCCGAGGTGCGGCGGGGCTTTCTCGTCCCTCATGCCACCAGGGGCGCGGGTGCAGAGGGCTGCTCGGCGGAGTGGACCGGCAGGGACACGCGGAAGGTGGTGCCACGGCCCGGCTCGCTCTCCACGGAGAGGTCTCCACCGTGCGCGGTGATGATGCGGTGGCAGACCGACAGGCCCAGCCCGCTTCCCACGCCCGCCGGCTTGGTGGTGAAGAACGGACGGAAGATGCGCTCCAGGTTCTCCGGAGGAATCCCACAGCCCGTGTCGGACACCTCCACGAGGACGCGTGAGCCCTCCCCTCGCCGGGCGATCAGCCGGATCTCATTGCGCTCCACCGCTCCCGGGGTGATGGCGTGGGCCGCGTTGAGGAGCAGGTTGAGGAACACCTGGCACAACCGCGCGGCATTGCCGTGCACCCGGGGCACGCCTTCCGACTGCATCACCAGCCGCGCGCGGAGGCGGATCTCATGCGCCGCCATCTTCGACGCGCTCCGCAGTACCGCGCCCAGGTCCACCGCTTCGCTCCCCGCGTCGTCCGCACGCGAGAGCAGCTTGAGATCCTGCACCAGCAGGCGCACCCGCTCGGCCCCCTCCTGCGCCTCCGCGAGCGCCTCCAACCACTCCTCGCGCTCCAGCGAGGAGGGAGTGCCCTGACGGCCCAGCTCCTCCCTCACGTAGCCGAGATTGCCCAGGATGAAGGCCAGCGGGTTGTTGATTTCATGGCCCACGCTCGCGGCGAGCTGGCCGACGGTCGCCAGCCGGTCGGCGAAGAGGAGCTGGCCATTGGCCTCCTCCAGCTCGGCGGTGCGCTGGCGCACGGTCTCCTCCAGCAAGGCGTTGTAGCGCCGCATCTCCCGCTCGGAGGACTCGGCCTCCGCCTTGGCGAGCCACTCCTTCTGCCGCACGGTGTCACGCAGCTCGGCGGCCATCCGGTTGAAGGCCCGCGCCAGCATGCTGTACTCGTCCTGCCCCCTCACGGGCAGCTCGGTCGTGAAGTCGCCCCGCCCGATGCGCTCGGCGCCCCGCAGCAGCTCCCTCGACGAGCGGTGCAGGGCGACGAGGATGGTGGCCGCCAGCCCGAACACGACAATCAGGGCCACCAGGGGAACGACGACCCCGAGGAACTGGGTGAAGCGCAGCGTCTCGAGCCGCACGTACTTGTGCCGCGCCACCTGGGCGCGCTTGGCCTCCCAGGCCTTCTCCAGGTGCGGAATCACCTCCGCGTGGAAGGCATCGAGCGTTCCGTGCAGCACCTGGTCCACGGCCCCCGCTGGAGCCGCCCGCACACGCGCTTCCGTCCACCGCATCCACCCCAGGTGCGCCGCCCGGACCGCGTCGATGCGCGCGAGCTCCTCCGGCAGGGCCTCGGGCCCCACCTCCTGCCGCACCAGCTCGCGCAGTCGCTCGAAGTCCGCCTCGACCCGCCGCTCCTCCCGCGCGAGCACCTCTCCCAGGTCCTGTCCCCGCTCCCGCGCGTCGATCAGCGCGTGGGGAACGGAGACCTCGTCCCCGTTCAGCTTCCCGTAGAGGGAGTGCTGCTCCTGCATGGAGAAGATCTGCTCGGTGCTCCGTCGCCCCTGGATGGACAAGGCGAACAGCGCGCCTCCCACCACCACGACGAGTCCCACGGCTACCGACGCGAACAGCAGTACCCTGGCACGCACAGTCATCGGGTTGGCCTCTCGGACGGACCGCCGGACATCCACCGGCTCACACCCACCCTCCTGACCGCACCCTGGTCCCGGGGCCCCCATACCTCAGGGGGGCTTTTCGGAACACAGCGGAAATCTACAACGGCACTACAACTGTCAACCACCCATCAAAGGGCGCTGCGCGCGAGCAGGGCCTCGGGGCGGGGATCCTTCTCCCAGGCCTCGAGCACGGCCTGGGCCGGCGAGCGGCCGGAGGCGGCCACCTGGGCGAGGGGCTCGAGCAGCGGCGCATCCGCGGCATCCAGCCGCTCCAGGCCACGGCGGGCAATGGCCACCATCTCCGCGGCGAGCCGGTGCAGCTCGTGGTTGCCGAGCTTCCCCGCCAGACCCTGCCGACGCGAGGTGTCGTGGAAGGCCAGGTGCTCCTCGTAGGACAGGCGCGGCAGCAGCCGCTCGCCCTCTTCCATCGCGCCCGGGTCGTACAGCAGCCCGCGCCACAGCGCGGCGAGCGCGCCCGTCATCGGCGCCGACACGCAGTCCGCGCCACGCACCTCCACCACCTTCTTCAGTCGCACCTCGGGGAAGAGCGTGGAGAGGTGATCCGTCCAGTCCGTCATGTCGGCGGGCTGGCCCTCGAAGCCCTCCTTCATGAACTGGCGGAAGGTCATCTTCGGGCGGAGATACTCGCCGCGCCGGCGCAGGAAGAGGATGGGCGCGTCCAGGGCCCATTCCACGTAGGCGCGGTAACAGAAGGAGCCGTCGAAGAAGGAGCGCAGATATCCACAGCGGGTGGGATCCACCTCGTCCCACACCCGGCTGCGGAAGGACAGGTAGCCGGAGGGCTTGCCGTCCACCAGCGGGCTGTTGGCGTAGAGGGCCACCATGAGGGGGGCCAGGCGCGCCACGAGCACCGTCTTGCGCACGCAGTCGGCCTCGTCCTCCCAGTCGAGGGAGACCTGACCGGTGGAGGTCATCAACATCATGTTGTGCGCCAGACGGCCCCGCTCGGGCAGGCTCTGCCGCATGGCGACGTAGCGCGTCTTGGGCATCCACGACATCTCGGGCGGGGTGCCGAAGGGGCGGTAGCCCAAGGCCACCAGCCGCAGACCGAGCGCCTCGGCGGCGGCCTTCACCTCGGAGAGGTGGGCGAGGTTCTCCGCGTGGGCCTCGCGCGCGGTGCGCCAGGGCGAGCCGGACAGCTCCAATTGCCCGCCGGGCTCCAGGGAGATGGTGAGCATCCCCTTCTGCAGGGCGATGGCGGGGGAGGTCGGCGTCTCGCGGAAGGGGGTGTAGCCCGCCGGAGCCAGCCGCTCGAGCAGCGCGCCGATCCCCGAGGGGCCCTCGTAGGGCACCTGTCGCGCGGACTGGAGCGGGTAGACGAATTTCTCGTGCTCGAGACCCAACAGGTGGCTGGAGCGAGGCTTTTCCGCGGACCGGAAGCCGGCCAACAACATGTCGACGGAGGTGATCGGCTCGGTGGCCGTGCGCTGGAGGTCGAGAGACATGGCGGGCCCCTATATAACGGTCATTGACCCTGTCGCCGTCATTTGCGCATCGTCCCGACAATGACCCACTCCTCGCCGGTGCCTTCCTTCTCCGCCCGGCCCGGTCCGGCGGACTTCTTCCAGGGACTCGCCCTGCTCCTCCGGTCCTGGAGCCTCATCTTCCGCACGCCCCGGCTGCTGAGCCTGTCCGCCCTGTGCGCGCTCGTCACCCTGGCGGCCCTGGTGGGACTGACCGTCCTGCTCGGAACGTACACACCGCGCCTCTTGGGGTGGCTCTGGACCCAGCCCGAGGCCTGGTATGGCCGGGTCCTCTGGTACCTCGTCCTGGCGCTGATGTTCCTCATCCTGCTGGTGGTGGGGGCCAACGTCGTGCTGCCCCTGGTGCTGGCGCCGCTGCAGGATCCCCTCTCCGAGCGCACCGAGGAGCTGTGCGGGAACTACACCTCGCCGCCCTTCCAGCTGGGGCCCTTCGTGCGGGGGCTGGTCACCAGCGTGGCGCACACCCTGGCGCGTGTCTTCTTCCTGCTCCTGGGACTGGCCGTGCTCTTCCCCCTCAACCTGGTGCCCGTGGCGGGCAACACGGCGTGGACGGTGCTTGGCACCTTGTGGACGATGCTCTGGCTGGCGGGTGAGCATCTGGCCGCGCCGATGACGCGCCACGGGTACCACTTCGCCCAGGTGCGCCGGGCGCTGCGCGAGCGCTGGCTGCTGTGCATGGGCTTCGGCGCGGGCGTCTTCGTCCTGCTCTGGGTTCCGATCCTCAACAGCTTCTTCCTGCCCGTGGCGGTGGTTGGCGGCACGCTCCTCTACCGAGGGCTGCTCGTGGTGGGGACCGTGCCGCCCCCACCCTCCCAGCCGGGCGGGAAATAATCGCCGGGGCCGGTTGTCTCGTCTGGTGGCCCCGGCGCGGGAACGCAGCGCGCGCTCGTGGCGTTATCCGACTCTGCGGGAAGGCCTCCGCTTGAAGCACCGAGGGGTCATGATTAGGCTTGCCCGGTCGCTCCCGGCACAAGTTCCTCACGCCAACTGCTCGAATTCGCTGGGCTTTTCACGCATCACCCCGAGGCTCACGAGCCTCACTCTGGATGGACCATGCCGCGACTCTTTCGCCGGATTCTCGCCGTCGCCGTTCTTCTTGGCGCCTGGGCCCTCGTGGGCAACGACCGGGCGCCCCTGCCCCTGACACTCGGTGCGGCGGAGGCCGGCCAGGGAAACGCTTCTGACTCCACTCGCCTCTCGGGTGAGAAGGGAGGCTCGCAGCACGAGCTCTCCTCCCTGCGCGTCTTCACGAAGGTCATCCTCTATGTGAAGGACAACTACGTCGACCCCAAGCGCGTGCGGCCCAAGGAGATGATGATCTCCGCGCTGGAGTACGTGGAGAAGAGCGTCCCGGACGTGCTCGTGGACGGCAACGCCGAGACGGGCAGGCTCAACGTCAATGTCAACGGCAAGACGCGCGAGTTCGACATCAGCCACGTCGACTCACTGTGGAAGATGTCCTTCACGCTCAAGGACGTCTTCGACTTCGTGAACAAGAACATGCGTCCCATGGAGGAGACGCGTGACATCGAGTACGCGGCCGTCAACGGGATGCTCTCCACGTTGGATCCGCACTCGGTGCTGCTGCGCCCCGAAATCTATCGGGAGATGAAGCTGTCGACGAAGGGTGAGTTCGGCGGCCTGGGCTTCGTCATCCAGATGCGCGAGGGCAACCTCACGGTGGTGAAGGTGCTGCCCAAGACGCCGGCGGCTCGCGCGGGCATCCTCAAGGACGATCAGATCAAGAAGATTGGCGAGGAGTCCACGGTCAACATGGACCTCAACGAGGCCGTGGGGAAGCTGCGCGGCCAGGTGGACAGCCGCGTCTCCATCACCGTGGATCGCAAGGGCTGGGACAAGCCGCGCGCCATGACGCTCAGCCGCGCGATGATCTCCATCGAGAGCGTGCAGTCCAAGCTGCTCGCCGGCAACGTGGGCTACGTCCGGCTGAAGAACTTCCAGGGCAACACCACGAGGGACTTGCAGGCGGCGCTCTCCGAGATGCGCCGGCAGACCGAGTCCAAGGGTGGGCTCAAGGGCGTGGTGCTGGACCTGCGCGGCAACCCGGGCGGCCTCCTGGAGCAGGCCATCCAGGTGTCGGACACCTTCATCTCCAACGGCACGCTGGTGTCGACGGTGGGCCTGTCGGACAAGCTGCGCGAGGAGAAGCGCGCCCGTCCGGACGAGGGTGAGGACACCTTCCCGGTGGCGGTGCTGGTGAACGCGGGCAGCGCCTCGGCCTCGGAGATCGTCGCCGGCGCGATGAAGAACCTCAACCGCGCGGTCATCATCGGCCGCCAGACGTTCGGCAAGGGCAGCGTGCAGGTGCTGTACGACTTCCCGGACGACAGCGCGCTCAAGCTGACCATCGCCAAGTACCTCACCCCGGGCGACGTCTCCATCCAGGAGGTGGGCATCATCCCGGACATCGAGCTGGTGCCCTCGGCCGTCACCGACGAGCGCGTGCTGGTGTTCGCCCCGCGCAAGACGATTGGCGAGGCGGACCTCGACCAGCACTTCGGCAACCCGAACTCGGACTCGGTGGCCAAGAAGCGCGAGGACGTGCTCGGCCGCGAGAAGCCGCTCGAGACGGTGAAGTACCTCAAGCTGGACGAGAAGCAGCAGGCGCTGGCCAAGAAGGCGCAGGAGGAGGCCGCCAAGAACAACGAGACGGCGTCCAAGGACCGCTCCGGCGGCCACCCGCTGCTGGACGTGGACTCGGTGGGCACGGGCGAGGAGCTGGATGATCAGCTCGACGCGGAGAGCCAGGAAGAGGTGAAGGAGGACTTCGAGGTGCAGTTCGCCCGGGACTACGTCCTCCAGGTGCCCTTCACGGACCGGCGCCAGATGCTGCAGAAGGGCAAGACCTTCGTGGAGCAGAAGCGCCGCGAGGAGGAGCAGCGCATCAGCTCCGCCATCAGCGCGCTCAACGTGGACTGGAGCGCGGGCCCCACGCCCAAGGACGTGAAGCTCACGGGGAGCTTCAGCCCCGCCGCGGACCAGCACATCGCCGCGGGCGAGACGTTCGACATGACCGTCACCGCGGAGAACAAGGGCGGCGAGGCCCTCAAGCGGGTGCGTGCCTACACGGAGAGCGACAACTTCTACCTGGACCGCCGCGAGTTCCTCTTCGGCAGCCTGGCGCCGGGGGAGAAGAAGACGTGGAAGGTGAAGGTGCGCCTGCCCAAGGACCTGACCTCGCGCCGCGACGACGTGACGGTGAAGTTCTTCGACGACAATGGCGCGCTGCCCACCACGGTGGTGAGCGAGCTGAACTTCGCGGAGCTGCCGCGTCCCGCCTTCGCCTTCAACTGGCAGGTCATCGACACCTGCGAGACGTGCAACGGTGACGGCGTGGCCCAGCGCGGCGAGGACATCATCCTGGTGCTGGACGTGACGAACACCGGCAAGGGCAAGGCGCTCGACTCGTTCGCGCAGATCAAGAATGTTGGCGACCCGAACATCTTCATCGAGAAGGGCCGCTTCAAGCTGGGCGAGCTGGCCTCGGGCGAGACGAAGACGGCGCGCTTCCAGCTGGAGGTGAAGAAGGGCTTCCGCGAGGCGACCTTCCCGCTGAAGCTGGCCATCGTCGACGAGCCGCTCGAGGAGTTCGCCATGGAGAAGCTGGAGCTGCCGGTGTCGGACGTGCCGGTGGCGAAGCTCGAGCCGAAGAAGAGCCTGGTGAAGGTGGCGGAGAAGGCGGAGCTGCTGGGCTCGCCGCAGCAGGACGGCACGGTGCTGGCGAAGCTGTCCAAGCCGGCGGTGCTCAACGCCGAGGCCGTCACCAAGGGCTTCTACCGCGTGGAGCTGGAGAAGGACCGCTTCGCCTTCGTGCGCAGCCAGGACGTGCGCGAGGCGCGCGGCAAGGCCACCCCGGTGCAGGGTCTGACGTACGTGGCCCGCCGCTCGCCGCCGGAGATCAAGCTGGACGTGGACTCCACCCAGGGCGGGCTGGTGGCCAACGGGGACAAGTACACCCTCACCGGCGAGGTGGATGACGCCCAGGGCCTGCTGGACATGTACATCCTGGTGAACGACCAGAAGGTGTACTTCCAGGGCGTGGACCAGAACGCGAAGGCGAACGAGCCGCGCAAGCTCAAGTTCACCACCGAGTTCTCCCTCAAGGAGGGCAACAACAACGTCCTGGTGGTGGCGCGCGAGAGCACCGACTTCGCCAGCCGCCGCACCCTGGTCATCCGCCGCCGTCCGGCCGAGCTGGCCCAGAAGCTGGGCTCGGCCGCGGCGCCGGCCTCGGCCACCAAGCCGGGCAAGAGCGCGACGCCGTAAGTAGCGCGACTATCGCCTTCCTTCCGGGCGGCTTTCGTCGGGGCTCACCCGCCCCCTCGGAAGCCGCCCGTTTTATTGACGCTTTCCTCGGACGCACGCTAGCGTCACCCCGTTTGGCGCCGTCGCCGGACGTGCGCCTTGGGAGGCGGTACTGAGGATGCGGACGTTCAGCCGTTGGATGGCCCTGGCGGTTCTGGTGAGCGGCCCCGCCGCGTACGCGGATCGCAACGACTTCCAGCTCACGAAGCTGGGGAACCCGAACCGGTTCAGGTCCTTGGGCTCTACTGATCTCTCGACCAACTACAACCCGGAGGCCAACGGGGACTTCCGTGCCTTCGCCCGCACCTTCGCCGCGGTGATGACCTCGGCCAACCTGATGCCCCCGGAGACGCTGGGGCACGCGGGCTTCGCCGTCAACGCGGAGCTGAGCGTCATCGGCCTGCCCACGCTGGGCAGCGAGGACGGCCAGGTGCTGCTGCCCACGGAGAGCACGCAGACGGACTCGCTGCTGCTGCCCTCGGTGCATGTGCGCAAGGGCCTGCCCTTCTCGCTCGAGCTCGGTGCGCGCGTGGGGTGGATCGACCGCAGCAACATGTTCGCCACCACGGGCGAGCTGAAGTGGGCCGTCAACGAGGGCTTCACCTGGCTGCCGGACATCGGTGTGCGCGCCCACGTGACGCAGCTGCTGGGCAACAAGGACTTCAACCTGACGGCGGCTGGCCTGGACGTGGGCGTGGGCAAGCAGTTCCCGCTCGGGGGAATGGTGACACTCACCCCCTACGGCGGCATCGACCTGGTCGGTGTGGCGGCCAGCTCCGACACGCTCGACTTCGATCAGCGCCGGCAGGTGCCGACGGACCCCAACTCCAACCCCTACGCGGGCCTGGACAACACCGGCATCTATGAGCAGGTGAAGCTGGGCGAGAACATCAACACCCGCTTCTACGGTGGCGTGCGCTTCATCGGCGGCGCGCTGCAGCTTGGCGCCGAGGTGTCCCTCAGCAACCAGGGCACCCTCCAGGTGGCCAACACCACGACGGGTGCCGTCAGGGACCGGGCCCTGCCCGCGGTGTTCGCCTTCAACACCACGCTCGGCCTGGACTTCTAGGCCCCGGCGCGCAGGGCCTCGCGCACGGCGCGGGGCCTGTTGGTGATGAGGTAGGAGACGCCCATCTCCTCCATCGCCCGGGCGCGCTCCGCGTCATCCACCGTCCACACCGCCACGCGCAGCCCCCGGCGGCGCCACTCCTCCACGCGCTCCGGCGTGCACTGCTCGTGGTACGGGTGCACCGAGTGTGACGAGACGAGCGGCGTCACCACGTACGCCTGCGGCCCCCAGCGCTTGTCCGGGTCGATGAGGAAGCCGCGGCGCAGCGACGGCGCGGCGGCCGCCGTCCGGAAGAGGCACAGCGGGTTGAAGCTGGAGATGACCACGCGCTCGGCCAGCTCCCGGCGGGTGACGAGCTCCGCCACCTTCTGGGACAGGCCTCCATCGTCGGCGTGGTCGCACTTGAGCTCGATGTTGACGAGGAAGTGCGCGGGCAGCGCGTCCAGCACCTCCTCCAGCAGGGGAATGCGCTCGGGCGCGAAGCCGAGCCGGCTGCCCACGTCCGCCTGCTTCAGCTTCCACCAGGACGTGGTGCGCACCTCCCAGGGCAGGCCCGCGAGCCGGTCCAGCTTCTCGTCGTGGCACACCACCACCTCGCCGGAGCCGCACACCATGGCGTCCAGCTCCACGCCATCGGCCCCCTGGGCCACGGCCTCCTGGAAGGCGGCGAGGGTATTCTCCGGGGCATCGGCGCTGGCACCTCGGTGGGCGAGCAGGAGCATGTCACCAGTGTGCGACAGCCCGCCCCGGGGAGCGAGCGTCCCGAGAACCGCCGTCCACGGAGTGACAGGCGGCTTGCCTCACCCCGGGCTTTGCTGCACTGTGCGCGGCATGCTGGGGCTGCGTACCGGGGAGATTCTCTTCATCGCCTTCATCCTCGTGGTGGTGTTCTCCGCCGCGCGGATGGGCCAACTCGGCAACGCCGTGGGCAAGTTCGTCTACTCGTTCAAGAAGGCCTCCAAGGGCGAGGACCTCGTGGACGCGAAGACCCTGCCCCGCTCCAAGCGCGGCCAGGACGTCTCCGACGCCGAGTACACCGACTCCGGCCCCAAGCGCGGCTGAGCCCGCCTTCAGCGCTGCCCGGACGCGCCGTCCAGCAGGCGCGCGGCCTGCTCGCGCAGGGACGGGTGCACGGAGGAATCCGCCGCCAGCTCGGACAGGTCGCTCGTGCTGAGCAGGGGGACGATCTTCACCCCCACCTCCGGCGGCAGGTACGGGTTGAAGACGAGCGCGCGGCGCACGGCGTGGCGCGAGGACCAGCGCGGTGACTTCCAGATCTCCATCAGCGGCTCCGGACGGGCCGGGCGGCGTGCCGCCATGCGCACCACCAGGGGCTCGGTGAGGCGGGGGTTGAGGAGCGCGTTGCGCACCACCGCGGGATTGCTCACCGTGACCAGCCGCGAGAGCACGTCCGGATCCCTCGTGAGCCGGGCCTGCTGCTTGAGGTGCCCCAGCGACTGGTTGGAGACCTGGGCGTCCGCCTTGGCCGCCGCGCCCTCGTCCAGCTCCTTGCGGGCCGGCGCCGTCTCGAAGAGGTCCGCCACCGACTCCAGGGACTGCACCTCGGCCATGCGGCGCAGCGAGTCCGCGTAGGGGATGTTCGCCGCCTCCTGGCCCAGCGCCCCCACGAAGGCGGAGAGCACGCAGGTGGCCGGCTCCCAGCCCCCACGGGCCAGGAAGATGACCTCGTGGAGGAGCTCGTTGGCATCCAGCGGATCCCGCTTCGCCAGCTCGCGCGCGGCGGCCTTGCGGACGATCTCCGCGCTCCCACTCAGGGCATGGAGCCGCCGGACGACGCTCTTGGCCTCCTCACGGCTGGGCATTGCCCGCGTTCCCCTCCTTGGCCAGGGACTCGAACGTCACGTCGAGCCGGAAGCCGGCCAGATCCGCCGGGTACTCGTAGAAGAAGACGACGAAGGGTGCCCGGGCCCCGGGAGCCACCTCTTTGGCGGCTCCGTCCAGGCGGCTCCGCAGCGCGTCGGCCTCACTGGCGCTCACGAGCGAGTAGAGCTCCTCCGGCGTGGGCACGGCGCCCACGAGGCCCTCCGCGCTCTTCACCCGCTGGTCCCCTTCGTACAGCGCGACGCGCGCCTTCACCCGGACGGGAGCGGTGCCCCGGTTCTCCACCTCGCCCCGGACGAAGAAGAGGGTGTGTCCGTCACGCGTCTCGTAGAGGCCGTTGGAGAGGTCCTTCGGCACCAGGGGCAGCGTGGGCGACACCATCTCCCTCATGCGCGAGGGCGACAGCGCCGACAGCTCCACCCGGCCATCGTTGAGCCAGGCGCTGCCCACGGCGACGAGGCCGACCACCAGCACCGCCGCCACGACGAGCTGAGCGGCCACCGCGGCCAGACGCTGCACCAGACGCGGACCCTGGCGCTCGCTGGGAGCCTCCTCCTTCTTCGGAGGCGGGGCGGCAATCACCGGCGGCGGGGGCGTCGGTGTCGGCTGCATGGCCGGAAGATCGGCGAGGATCTCCCGACCCTGGGGAGCCCCCGGCCCCGGGAAGTCCGGGAACGGATTGCGCTCCGTCGGAGCCCCCGACTTGGCCAGCGGGGTCGCCGGGACCGTCTGCGTGGCACCCCAGTCCGGAATACCCGCCGGAACGGCGCCCTGCGGAGCGCCCCAATCCGGGATGCCCGACGGAACGGCCCCCTGCGGAGCACCCCAATCCGGGATGCCCGACGGAGCGGCCGCGGGAGTCGGAGCAGGAACCGGAGCGGGCGCCCTGGCCGCGGGCGCTGGAGGCAGTGCCGCCACGGGATCGAACGAGCCCGAGGGCGTCATGGGCATCCTGTCCGCGGGGGATGGAGGCAGCGCCGCCACGGGGTCGAACGTGGCGAACGGGTTGTTACCCGCCATCGCGTTCGGGGCCGCGGTCTGCATCGGCATCGGCGCGGCGGCACGAGCCGGAGCCGGGGCTGGAGGCGGGGGCTCGTACGAGACGAACGGGTTGTTGCCCTCGAGCCCCTCCATCTCCTCGAAAGCGGGAGCCGGAACCGGAATGGGCGCGGCACTCCGGGGAGGCAGCGTGGGCGTGGCCGGAACCGTCGGCGAATCATCCGGCGGCAGCGCGAACGGATCGTTCTCCTCGAACGCCATCGGCGCGCTGTGCGCCGGGACGGGCGCGGCGCCCCGGGGAGGCAGCGTGGGCGTGGCCGGAACCGTCGGCGAATCATCCGGCGGCAGCGCGAACGGATCATTCTCCTCGAACGCCATCGGCGCGCTGTGCGCCGGGACGGGCGCGGGCGCGGGGCTCCTGGCCGGAACCTGGACCGGCGCGGGGGCGGCGCTCTGGGCCGGCTTGGGCGCCGGTGGGGCACTCCGAGCCGGCACGGGCATCGGAGCCGGCTTGGGAGCCGGCGGCGGCGTGGGCACCGGGTCGGCGAGCATCGCCCCGGCATCGCTCGCGCCGAACGGATCGTTCTCGTCGAAGGTGAAGGGCGCGCTGCTCTTGGGCAGGGCGGGCGCGGGGCTCTTCGCCGGGACCTGGACGGGCGCGGGGCTCTTCGCCGGGACCTGGACCGGCACGGGCGCGGCGGCCTGGGCCGGCTTGGGAGCCGGAGCGGGCTTCGCGGCCGGCGCGGTCGGGCCGGGCTGGGTCGCGCCGAGCGCCAGCGCTCCGGCGGGCTTGTTGGGAAGGGGGGCCTTGGCGGCGAGCTTGAGCGCCTCCGCGGGAGTCGGCGTGTTGTCGCCCATGAACTCCATCAAGGGGTCCAGGTCGATCGTCGCCGGGGTCTTCGGCGGCTCCATCGAGCGGGGCAGCGGGATGGCTGGAGCGCCCCCTCGGGGGACGGCGACGCCGGGACCCGAGGCGGCCGGAGAGCTGCCCGGCGCATCGAAGAGCGCGTCGAGGGAAGAGGCGCCTCCGGGTCGACCCGGAGCCTTGCCCGCCGCGGGGGAACCGCCCCAGGGCACGGAGGACGAGGCGGCGGGCGCGGAGGTCCGGGGAACCTCGAGCGGAGTGCCCGCACGAGGAGTCGCTGGCGGCTTCGCGGACGGAGCCACCTCGACGGAAGGCATGGCCGGGGCGGGCGCGGCGGACGAGACGTCCTCACGCGCCACCCGGAAGGTATGCTGACACTTCGTGCAACGGACCTTGACCCCCTTTTCCGTCACCTTCTCGTCGGGGATCTTGAACCGCGTCTGGCACCGCTCACACTTGACGATCATTCAGGGCTCGGCCGGTCCGAGAGTATAGGCGCAGAGGGCCACCACCGCGAGCATGCCACTCCCCGGCTTGCCCGCTCCCACCCCCTCTGCTACAGGCTTTCCTTCCGCGAAGGTGTGCGAGAGCCCCCGGTAGGCGGAGAATCCAGACATATGAGCGAGCCAGAGCAGGCAGGCGTGCCGGGCAAGGAGCCCAAGGTCATCAAGCGGTATACCAACCGCAAGCTCTACGACACCGTCGAGAGCCGCTATGTGACCCTCGACGAGATTGCCGCGATGATCAAGGACGGCGTGGAGGTCCAGATCGTCGACAATCGGACAAAAGAGGATCTCACCTCGGTCACGCTCGCGCAGATCATCTTCGAGGAAGAGAAGAAGCGGAACCGGATGCCCCTCACGGTGCTCCGGGAGATCATCCGCCATCCGGGCGAGTCGCTGACGGACTTCATCCAGAAGGCGGTCACGCCCCGCGTGGTGTCCATCCGCGAGGAGGCCGAGTCGCGCCTGGACAAGCTGCTGCGGCGCGAGGACAAGCGCGAGGAGGACAAGCAGGAGGGCGAGCCCACGCCCGCCGAGCCGACGGCCGAGCAGGCTCCGGCGCAGCCGCAGGAAGCGGCCGGTGGCTCCGGTGGCGCGAGCGAGCTGCTCAAGGCCAGCCAGCGCGCGCTGGAGGACTGGCAGCGGAAGATCGACGAGCGGGTGAAGCACGTCGTGGAGAACCTGGCGGGCAACCTGCCGGCGCTCGGCCGCGACATGGCGGTGCTGACGCAGCGCCTGGGGGAGCTCGAGAAGAAGCTCGACGAGCTGGAGAAGAAGAACCCGCAGTAACCTGGGAAGCGGGAAGGAAGCCCGCCCCCAAGCCCCGGGAAGAGCTGCTGCCACGTCCCGGGGCCAATAAGGGGCCCAGGTTTCGAGGGCCTCGCGCGCGGACGAGCGCGGACAGCACCAGGTGGAGCTCGAGGGCTATGGCTACCGCTGGTACCGCGTGGGCGGGCTGGACTACATCCTCAAGCGAACGAGGTAGGCGCGGACGTCATCGACGCCTTGCAGCCTACGCCACTCGCTTCTTGCCGCGCTTCGCCTTGGCGGGCGCGCCGTCGTAGATCTCCGACGCGATGGCGCCGAGCATCTTCGCGCCGGTGCTGCTGGGCGCGTACTCCCAGATGGTCTTCCCGTGGCTCTGGGCCTCGTCCACCTTCACGTTGTAGCCCAGCGGCGTGGCCGCCAGCGTGTCTGGGAAGTAGGCCTTGAGGCGCTCGAGGATGGCGGTGGCCAGCGAGGTGCGCCGGTAGAGCGTGGGTACCACCTTGGTGATGCGCAGCTCGGGACGGCCCTCGGTCTCGGCGACCTGGCGGACGGTGTCGGCCACCTCGGCGCAACCATCGAGCGCGAAGTACGTGAGGGCCACCGGCACCACCACCTCCGTGGCGGCCACGAGGATGTTGCGCGTGGTGATGCCCATGGACGGCGGCGCATCGAAGACGATGACGTCGTAGCCGGCGGCCTCGGCCGGGGCGAGCCGCTCCGCGAGCCGGTGCGCGCGGCGCTCGTCATGGGCCACGACCAGCGGGAAGTCCGCCATCTCCTTGTAGGCGGGCAGCACGGACAGCCCCTCGATGGCCGAGGGCTGAATCACGTCCTCCAGGCGCACGCCCGGGTCGGTGAGCAGGTGGAAGACGTTGCGCGGCAGCGTGCGCACGTCCAGCCCGAGCGACTTGCCCGCGTGCCCCTGCGTGTCCAGATCCACCAGCAGGACCTCGAGCCCGCGGTCCCTGGCGAGCCACGCGGCGGTGTTGACCGCCAGCGTCGTCTTGCAGGTCCCACCCTTCTCGTTGATGAAGGCGATGCGCCGCATGGCTTGCCTCTACTTCTTCCGGGCCGCCACCAGCGTGTCCACCTTGGACTCCACGGAGGACAGCAGCCGCTCCAGGTCATCCACCTTGTTGCGCAGCTGCTCCAGGTCCGCGGTGGACGGCAGGTTCATCGCCGACAGCGCCGAGCGCAGCGCGCTGTCCAGCGTGCCCTTGGCGGCCAGCGAGCGCGACACCAGCGTCTGCACCATGGCCACGAACTTCTCGTTGGACATCAGCTGCTGCGCCAGCTTGCCGACGCGCTCCTCGCCAGTCTCGACGAGCTTCTTCACCACCGGGTTGTTCTTGAGCATGGGGGTATCCATCCAGCCGCGTGAATTCATGGGGGTCACGGAAAGTCCTGGAAGAAACGCGCGAACTCTGGAAGGACACGACGCGACGTGTCAAGAGATGGCATCCAGGTGACAGAGCGCGTTGACAGGGCAGAGGGGCGTCCCTACGGTTCGCCGCTCTCGATGGCCGGCCTTCTCGACAAGAGGTTGTGGATCGTCTCCGGAAAGGGCGGCGTGGGGAAGAGCACCATCGCCGCGGCGCTGGCGTTGCGCTCGGCGCGCGCTGGCAGGCGCACCCTGGTGTGTGAGGTCAACACCCAGGAGCGCATCAGCCGCCTGCTCGGGCATCAGCCCGTGGGCCCCCAGGTGACGAAATTGGAGGACAACCTGTGGGCGGTCGACGTCCGGCCCCAGGAGGCCATGCGCGAGTACGCGCTCATGGTCCTGCGCTTCGAGACCCTCTACAAGACGGTCTTCGAGAACAAGGTGGTGCGCTACTTCCTGCGCTTCATCCCCTCGCTGCAGGAGCTGGTGCTGCTGGGGAAGATCCTCTTCCACGCGCAGGAGAAGCGGCCGGATGGCCAGCCGCTGTGGGACAGCATCGTCATGGACGCGCCGGCCACGGGCCACGCCATCACCTTCCTGAGGGTGCCGCAGGTGCTGTTGCAGACGCTGCCGCCCGGGCCGATGACCCGGGAGGCGATGAAGATGCGGGACATCCTGGAGGACCCGGCGACGACGGCGGCGGTGCTGGTGTCGCTGCCCGAGGAGATGCCGGTGAACGAGACGCTGGAGCTGCACTCGGCACTGCGCGACCAGGTGCGGGTGCGCACCCACGCGGCGGTGCTCAACGCGGCCTTCCCCGAGCGCTTCACCGAGGACGACCTGGAGACGCTGGTGGACCACCCGGAGCTGCTGCGGGTGGCGCGGGCGCACCATGACCGGGCGGCGCAGACGGTGCTGGCGGAGATGAAGCTGGAGCGCAACCTGCACGTGCCGGTGTACCAGGTACCGCGCATCTTCACGCCGGGCTTCGGACGCGAGGCCATCGAGCAGGTGATGGGCCACCTGGAGCCACTGGTGACGGGGAAGGCGGAGACATGAACGCGCTCTCCGAGGCGCTGTCGAAGAAGCGCGTGCTGGTGTGCGTGGGCTCGGGCGGCGTGGGCAAGACGACCATCTCCGCGACGCTGGCGCTGCGCTCGGCGGTGGACGGGCGCAGCAGCCTGGTGTGCACCATCGACCCGGCCAAGCGGCTGGCCAACTCGCTGGGCCTGAACGCGCTGGGCAACGTGGAGGCCGAGGTGCCGCCGTCCGCGCTGGAGCCGCTCGGGGTGAAGCCCCGGGGGCGCCTGCACGCGATGATGCTGGACATGAAGCAGACGTGGGACGACCTCATCCTCAAGTACGCCCCACCGGACAAGCGCGAGAAGATCCTCGCCAACCGCTTCTACCAGTCGCTCTCCAGCGCCCTCGCGGGCAGCCAGGAGTACATCGCGATGGAGAAGCTGTGGGAGCTGCGCACGAAGCGCGACTACGAGCTCATCGTGCTCGACACGCCGCCCACGGCGCACGCGCTGGACTTCCTCGAGGCACCCAACCGGGTGCTGGACTTCCTCGACAACGAGGCGGCCAAGTGGCTGCTCACGCCGGCGCTCGCGGCGGGGAAGATTGGCCTGTCGCTCTTCAGCCTGGGCAGCAGCTACGTGGCGAAGACGATCTCCAAGTTCACGGGCACGGAGACGCTGCAGGAGCTGGCGGGCTTCATGATGGCCATCGCCCCGATGAACGAGAGCTTCCGGGAGCGGGCGCGCGGGGTGCGCGAGCTGCTGGAGGCGGAGTCCACGGGCTTCGTGCTGGTGACGAGCCCCGGGCGCGAGCGCCTGGACGAGGTGACGCACTTCCACCGGCTGCTGAAGCAGAACCGGATGGAGGTGGTGGCGGTGGTGGTGAACCGGGTGCACCCGATGCCGGCGCAGGCGCTGTGGGAGGAGGCGAAGGGTCTGATTCCCACCCGGCGCGCGAAGGTGGAGGAGACGCTGCGGGAGCTGACGATGCTGGCGGAGCAGGACGCGCGGGGCATCGCGGAAATTCAAGCGGTGTGTGATGGCACCCCGCTCATCCAGGTGCCGCGCTTCGAGCTGGACGTGCACGACATCGGGGCGCTGTGGCGCACGGCGCGCTACCTCATCGGGGACGAGGCGCTCCCCTCCCCCGCCGCGCTCTCGTCGGGTGAGACCCGGCGGTGAGCGCCCTGCGTTTCAAATTGTTTCGAATCTTGAACGACAATTCCTGACCCGACAAAGTAGATGCACCTGCGAGGATCCTCACGGATCCCGAGGTCTCTCGCCGTGGGTGGGCCGGCCGGCGTGAGGGGGGAGTTCGAGACATGCAACAGAGAAGATTCCGGGGGCTTGGAGCCCTCGTGCTGGCGCTCCTACCGGGGCTGCTCGCCGGGTGTGGTCCATCCGCCGTCGGCAACGCGGGCGAGCCCGCGCTCCGTGAGGATGACCGGGCGCTGTCCGCCAACGAGCCGTACCTGGTGCGCGACATCAATACCCAGGGGCTGGGCTCACGGCCCGAGGCGGTGGCGGTCGTCAACGGCACGCTCTTCTTCATTCGCGGTAGCGGCTCCGGCGCGGGGCTGTGGAAGAGCGATGGGATGGAAGCGGGCACGGTGCTCGTCCGGAGCGCCAACGGCTTCAGCAGCGCCAGGTTCCTCACGGACGTGGGCGGGACGCTGTTCTTCTACGACGGTACCAACCACGCCTTGTGGAAGAGCGATGGAACGCAGGAGGGCACGCTCAGCGTCAAGGGCAACGTGCCCCAGGTGGTGGCGACGGCGGCGGTGAACGGCCGGCTCTTCCTGCTCACCAGCACCTCGCTCTGGGTGAGCGATGGCACCGAGGCCGGGACGGTCCCCATCCAGGGCGACGCGTTCACCTCCGCTCGCGGGCTGGTGGCCGTGAATGGCACGCTCTACTTCTCCGCCACCACGAGCGCGGGGGTCCACCTCTGGAAGAGCGACGGGACGGCCTCCGGTACGGCGCCGCTGAAGCTCGTATCGGCATCGGCGCTCACCACCCTCGAGCTGGTGCCCGTCAACGGCACGCTCTTCTTCCTGGTCAACGACTCCAGACTGGACGATGCCGTGTGGAGGAGCGACGGCACCGCCGAGGGCACATTCCCGCTCCAGGGGGAGCTCGGCGGCTTCGCGTCCCTGGTGGCCTCGAACGGGCGCATCTTCTTCTCGGGCCTGAAAGACCTGTGGACGAGTGATGGGACGAAGGACGGGACGGTGCGCGTCGCGAGCCCCGGCGACTCCATCTCCGCCCTGGTGGCGACGCCGCGAGGAGTCGTCTTCTCCATCTGGCGGGACGACACCGGAGAGGTGCTGTGGAAGAGCGATGGCACGGCCTCCGGTACGGCGCCCGTCGTGGACCCCTGCCCCGCGACCTCCTTTGGGGAGCCATACAAGCTGGCGAGCACCCGGAGCGCGGCGTTCTTCCTCGTCAACTGCAACCCCGGTAGCGCCGATGACGCGCTGTGGAAGAGCGACGGCACGGAGAGCGGCACGGGGCGCGTGAAGGATGACTCCCCGCGGATTCTCGACAACAGCTCGATCGAACCGTCCATCACGGCGGACGTGAATGGGACGCTCTTCTTCTGGGCCGATGACGGCGTCCACGGTTTCGAGCCCTGGAAGAGCGACGGCACGACCGCGGGCACCGTGCTCGTGCGGGACACCGTGCCGGCCCGCGCGGGCTCCGATCCCCAGAGCCTGGTGTCCATCGGAAACACGATCTTCTTCACCGCCAATGATGGCTCCAACGGCAGGAGGCTGTGGAAGAGCGATGGCACGATCCCTGGCACGGTGAGCCTCGAGGCCTCTGGCGCATCCCAACTGACCGCCGTGAACGGGAGGCTCTTCTTCATCCAGGACCGCGTCCTGCTCAGGAGCGACGGGACGGATGCGGGCACGGTGAAACTCCACACTTTCCCCTCCAGCTCCACCACGGGCTACCCCACCTATGTCTCCTCGCTGGTGGACTTCGGCGGAACCCTCTTCTTCACCGTCTGGGACGACACCCACGCCGAGCTGTGGAAGAGCGATGGCACGGTGGACGGCACGGTGCGCGTGAAGGAGCTCTTCACGGGTTACTCGGGAGAGATTGGCTACCCGGTGGTCATGAACGGGACCCTCTACTTCATCGTCGGCAGCGGCTCGAAGAGCCTGGAGCTGTGGAAGAGCGACGGCACGGCGGGCGGCACGGCACGGGTGAAGATCCTGTTGCAGAAGGACGCGAGCATCAACGGGGGCTCGGTGCGAAGCATGGTGGCGGTGAACGGAAAGCTCTTCCTCCTCCTGCAACCACTCGCCTCCAACAATCTCCCGCTCCAACTGTGGCGGAGCGATGGGACGGAGGCCGGGACCCAGTCATTCCCGGAGCTCTTCTCCCGGACGAAGAGCCCGGAGGCGCTCGCGGGGATCGACGGTACGCTCTTCCTGGTGTCCGGCCGCGGCCTCGAGCTGTGGAAGAGCGACGGCACGGTGGAGGGCACGAGCCTCATCCGGCAGCTCCTGAGCGTCTCGGGGAACGAATATCCGACCCTCGGGACGATGGCGAACGTGAGGGGACGGCTGTACCTGACCCTCTACGCCCCCGCGCGCGCTCGCTGGGAGCTGTGGCGGAGTGATGGAACGGTGGCGGGAACGGGCCTGGTCCAACCGCTCCAGCTCGGCGATCAGAACAATTCCAACGCCTACTCCCTGGCCACCTTCGCGGAGGCAGGCAAGCGGATCTTCTTCATTCAGGACGGAGGAGAGGGCCGGGAGCCCTGGGCACTTCCGCTGGCGCCCGTCGAGTGTCCGCTCGGCCTGCCCGCGGTGGAGGCGACGGGCCCGGATGGCGCTCGCGTGGACTTCCCCACCTTCCAGCGGGCCGGTGACGTGGCGTCCTCGCTCCCGGTCAGCACCAGCATCGCCTCGGGGAGCCTGTTCCCGATGGGCACGACCCAGGTGACGCTCACGGCGTCCGACCCGGCCTACCCCGCCACCACGTGCACCTTCTCCGTCACCGTCCAGGACACCACCGCGCCCGACCTGAAGTGCCCGGGAACGGTGACGAGGACGTTCCCAGCCGAGGTGAAGGTCGACTACCAGCCCGCCACGGCCACGGACGCCGTGTCCACGCCGGTGCTGGAGTACAGCATCCCCTCCGGGAGCACCTTCCCCCTCGGGACCACCTCCGTGGAGGTCAAGGCGACGGACACGGCCGGCAACAAGAGTAGCTGTGCCTTCAACGTCGTCGTCCAGGCCAGGCCCCTGGGTTGCGGCTGCGGAGCGACGTCTCCCTCCGCGGCACTGGCGTGGCTGCTGGCGCTCATTCCCCTGGTGGCGCGCCGCCGGCAGCTCTCGTCACGCTGAACGCGGTCAGGAGTCTCGGCACAGCCGGTCCACCCGGCCCAACAGCGTGGGGATGCGCGAGGCTCCGTGCATCCGCCGGACGTGCTCGGCGGCGGTGCGGGCCTCCATCCCCACCGCCGTGACGAACAACGGGCGCCGGCTCTCTCCGCGCAGCACCGGCACCGCCACATGGGCGTGGAACGCCGTCTTCGCCACGCCGATGACGGGCAGGCGCCGCCCGAGCGCCTCGTACAGGTGGGCGCCGAGCCCGGGCCGCTCCTCGCCGAGCCACACGTACCCGTCGATGACCACGGCCTCGAGCGGCTCCGGCACGGCGGCGAGCACTTTCACCAGGTGGGGCAGCTCGCGGCGGTAGAACTGCCCGGGCTCATAGGGCGCGGCGGGAGGGCCTCGCTCCACCAGGTGCGAGGCCTCGGTGGCATCCCCCCAGTCCCGGAAGAGCACACAGGCGGCCACGGTGACCTCGGGTCGGTAATCCACGTCCAGACAGGCCAACATCGTGCACCTCCGAGTGTCCACCGTTCCGCCCGCCCACTCGCTGGACGGCGAGCCATGCGGGCGGGAAAGCCGGGTGGAGGTTAAGCTGGGACCCGTTTTGGGAACTCCGGGGCGGCGGATGCTGTCCTGGAGGCAGGAAACGCGGACGGCCCCCCGGGGGGCCCCTGACGAGACTCGAAGCGGAGGACATACATGTCGGCCACCTGGCGCAAGTGGGTGTTGGTGGGAGTGGTGGGCCTGGTGGGGTGTCGGACGACGGGCACGGCGGTGCGCGATACGGAGACGCCCAGGCATCAGGTCCAGTTCGAGCCGGTGACGGTGACGGGGGATCTGGAGCTGGCGTCGCTCAATGACGAGGAGCTGTTCGCGGGAGGCACGTCGGCCTTCGCGGCGAACGACTTCGCCAAGGCGGCGCGCTATTTCGGGAGGCTGGCGGACTTCTTCCCGGACAGCCAGCACCGGCGGGCGGCGCTCTACAACGCGGGCCTGGCGCACGAGCGGCTGGAGCAGTGGGAGGACGCGAACCTGCGCTTCTCGGAGCTGGCGGACGCGGAGAAGGGAACGGGAGACGCGCTGGACGCGGCCTTCCGGCTGGCGGAGACGCACTACCACCTGGAGCGCTTCGCGGACGCGGCGAAGGTGCTGTCGACGATCGCGGCGCGCGAGGATCTGCCGGTGGGCAAGCGCCTGGAGGCGCAGGTGCAGCAGGGCGTGTGCGAGCTGGAGTCGGGGCAGTCGGAGAAGGCGGAGACCACGCTGCGCAAGGCGCTGGGCACGTACGAGGGGCTGGCGGACAAGGACGAGGTCGAGGACTACTTCCCGGCGCAGGCGCACTTCTTCATCGGGGAGATCTACCGGCTGCACTACGAGACGGTGAAGTTGGATCCGGCCAAGGGCAGCGACGCGCTGGCGAACGATCTGAACTACAAGGCGGAGCTGCTGCTGTCGGCGCAGGGGCACTACCTGCGTTCCATCCGGGTGGGCAACGGCCACTGGGCGACGGCGGCGGGTTCGCAGATCGGGACGATGTACGAGAACCTGTACGAGCACCTGGTGAACTCGCCGGCGCCGGCGGAGCTGGACGCGGAGGAGGCGCAGGTGTACCGCGAGGAGTTGCGCAAGAAGGTGCGGGTGCTGCTGACCAAGTCCATCAACATCTACGAGAGGACGCTGGAGGCGGCGGAGCGAATCGGTTCGCAGAACGCGTTCGTGGACAAGACGCGCAAGAGCCTGGAGAAGATGAAGGCACTGCTGTTGGCGGACACGGACGCGACGCCGGTGCCGTCCGAGCCAGCCGAGACCGGGCCGCACTCCTGAACAAACCCCCTCTCCCTCTGGGAGAGGGTTGGGGTGAGGGTCTACGATACTCCGACCCATGGACCCCATCTTCACCCCCGAGCAGCTCGCGGAGATCAAGGCCTACCACCTGCCGCTCTACATCCGGAGCGCGGTGAGCCCCGCCGTCTACCTGGGAGTCCTGTTGTTCATCCTGGGGGTGCTGGTGCGGCCCTTCTACCGGGGAGCCGAGTCCTGTGCGGGCTGGCTGACCCAGCGGCTCGAATTCCTACGGACGGCGCCGGTCCTGCGCGTCGTCATCCAGGCCATGGATCGGCTGTGGGGAGAGCCGGGCTGGGGCGCGGCCATTCTCTTCGCGCTGTTCGTGGATCTCTTCCTCGAGCTCGTCTACGCGCCGTCGAACACGTACTTTGGCTACGTGCTGGAGCACCGCTACGGCATGTCCGCGTACACGCCGCTGCGGTACGCGCTGGACGAGCTCAAGGGCATTGCCGTGGAGGGAGTGGCCACCTCGGCGCTGGTGCTGGGCCTTTACGGGCTGGCGAGGCGGGTGAAGCGCTGGTGGCTGGTGCTGGGAATCCCCTCGGCGCTGCTGCTGCTGGTGTCCTCGGCGCTCGACCCCTACCGCAGCCGTGTCTTCTTCGACCAGAAGCCCCTGGAGCAGGGGCCCGTGCGCGAGCGCATCACCGCGCTGATGGCGAGCGCGGACATCCCCTTCCAGGACGTGCTGGTGGAGAAGACGTCGGTGGCCAGCAAGCGCCTCCAGGCCTATTTCGCGGGCCAGGGTCCCACGCGCACCATCGTGCTCAACGATGTCCTGCTCCAGGAGCTCGCGCCGGACGAGCTCCTCGCCGCGGTCGCGCACGAGGCGGGCCACGTCCACGAGCCGAAGTGGCCGGGACGCATCGCCTCCTCGCTGGCGCTGGTGGCGCTCCTCTTCGCCATCGACCGGCTGTTGCGGCACTCCGCCGCACGGGGCTGGTTCGGCACCACGCGCTTCGCGGACATCCGCACGCTGCCGCTGCTGTGGTTGCTCACCTTCGTCATCTTCTTCCTGAGCACACCTCTCTCCGCGGCCTTCTCGCGAGAGCGAGAGCGCGAGGCCGATCGCTACGCGCTGCGCCTCACCCAGGATCCCGATGCCTTCCGCCGCATGCTGGTGAAGGCGGCCCGGGTGAACAAGATGGACCCCGAGCCACCTCGCTGGGTGGTCCTCAAGGGCCACAGCCACCCGCCCATCGGCGAGCGCCTCGCCGCGGTCCCTCCCCCCGCGCCCGGTCCCCAGACCCCTCCCGCCGCACGGGACGTGCCCTGAAAAAAGAGCGCCGGCGGGAGGGCCCACCTCATCGGTGAACCCTCCCGCCGGCATCTCCCGCCGGGCCGCATGTCCCATGGACCGCGCCCCTCCGCGGCCCGGCTGCTCCCACACCGTCCCGGCCCCTACGCCTGGGCCTTCGCCTCCTTCATCTTCTCCACGGCCGCCAGCGCGATGGCCTTCACCAGCGCCCTGGCCCGCCGGCCCGCCGACGTCTCCCCGTGCGGGTCCGCCTCCACCGCGTTGGCGATGTCCGTGAAGCCCTGCCGGTTGCCCTGCCGCAGGTACAGCTCGCCGCGGTTGACCAGCGCCACCGGGTTGCGCGGATCCCTCTCCAGCGCCGCCGAGTACTCCCGCATGGCGTCCTGCAGACGCCCCAGCTTCTGGTACACCGTGCCCAGCGCCGCGCGGCTCGCCGTGTCCTTCGGGTTCCCCTCCACCAGGCCCTCGAAGAGGATGCGCGCCTCCTCGCACCGCCCCGCCGCCGCCAGGTCACACCCCACCTGGGCGATCGCCTTCGCCTCCTCGAAGGTCATCCCCTCCACCTCCGCCCAGGTCATCTCCCCTCGCACGAACGCCTTCAGCTTCTCCGTCGTCGCCGTATCCATGAGTCCTCCCTCGTACTTGATGACGCGTCCCATCCGAGCCTCACGCGCTCCGCATGTTGGAGAGCGCCGTCTTGGCCATCTCGTTGAACTTCATGGACATCGTGCTCATCATCTCGAACATCATCTTCCGCTTCTCCACGAGCTGCTGGAGGCGCGTGGTGATGCGGTCGACGTCGCGCTTCGCATCCGAGAGCGCCTTCTCGTTGCCCTTCTCGTTCGAGATGCCGGCCATCTTGTCCTGGGCCGCCGCGAGGTCATCCATCGTGTCGAGGATCTCCCCGTCCATCCGCTCCGTCAGCGCCATGAGGATGGCCTGGATCTTCTCCTCGAGGCCCATGTTCGGGTCGTTGATGATGTCCTTGACGCTGGAGCTGGCCGGGCCGCTCCTCGGGGACGGCGTCGACGTCGCCGGCTCGTCGGTCTTCTTCCCACCAGCCGGAGGCTGGGTACCGACGGACGTGCCCGGCGGGGGCGGGGGCGGCGGCGCGGCCTGACTCTCACCACGCACGCCGTACTTCGCGATCCGCGTCTCCACATCACTCAGCGCCGCGCGCACGTCCTTCGTGCTGAAGGTGCCGTCCACGAATCCGCCCTTCTGGCTCGCCGTGTCGAGCTGGGTCCGGTACTCGGGATGCGCCAGGAGGAACCGCGCCGCGTTCCGCACCGATGCCGGCATGCTCGCGCTGTCGGCCACCTTCTCGAGCGTCTGGCGGGTGAACTTGCCGTTCTTCACGTTGTCCACCGTGTCGAACAGGGTGAAGTTCGCATCCAGCGTCTTCAGCGCCTGGCGGTACTCCAGGATGCTCGGGTCCAGCGCGCCATCCGGACGCACCTCTCCCGGAGCCGCGGAGCCCTTCGTCCCCTGCGTCGCCGGTGAGGCGTCGTGGGTCGAGCTCTTGCCCCCCGGCTTCGCGTAGCCCTCACAGGCCACCTTGTCGTCCTTCGACGGCGCGAACTCGGTGTAGGCCGCCTGGTTCTGCGACAGCTCCTTCGCGAGCCCCATCACACCGGCGGCCGTCAGCAGCACGTTGCCCGTCACCGCCCCCGTCACGGTCTTCACCGCATTGGTGATGACCGGCGGCAACCCCAACCCATTGCCCAGCGCATCGATGAGCCCGCCGGCCGAAAGAAAGTTCACCCCACTGCTGATGGCCTTCCCAATACCCCCAAAGAAGTCACTCATGGACCCTCCCGCGCGGACCGAGAGGCTCCATGCCCCTTCCGCCGCGCCGTGTTCCGCGCCCGACGCATTGCAGCGGGGATGCCGACCTCGGAGCGGGGCCCGACTCCAACGAATTCAGCGGGTTGGCCCGCTCCCCCGGCCGAGTGACGTCCTGCCCCGCGGACGGAGCGGTCCACGGCGGGAGATTGCGATTAGATTCCGCCGCGCATGCGCGCCCTCGGCCTCGACTACGGAACCAAGACGATCGGTGTCGCCGTCTCGGATGGACTGGGCCTCACCGCCCAGACGGTCACCACCATCCGCCGGACCAGCCTCAAGGCGGACCTCGCCGCCCTGGGCGGCCTGGTGCGCGAGTACGAGGCCGAGCGCTTCGTCGTCGGGCTCCCCCTCAACATGGACGGCTCCGAGGGCCCTCGCGCCGAGGCCACCCGCAAGTTCGTGGACGCCCTCACCCAGACGCTCGGGCTGCCGGTGGAGCTGTGGGACGAGCGCCTGTCCACCGTGGCCGCCCAGCGCACCCTGCTCGAGGCGGACCTGTCGCGCGCGAAGCGCCGCGAGGTCATCGATCAGATGGCCGCCCAGTTCATCCTCCAGGGCTGGCTCGACGCCCGGCACCCGGCACACGAGGCCTACGATGACGACCCGGAGACGTGAAGTGGCGCGTCAGCGGGCTCGCGGCGCGAAGTAGCGCCCTGCTCCCGCCCTCCTCCACGGACAGGAGAACGGGTGCGCAGCGGGGATGCTCTCCCTTCGAGCCAGGGTGTCCATCTTTGGAAGGCAAGGGACTGATCCCTTTCATCCAGAGGTGAGCCATGGCGACGACGACACAGGACAGAGCACGGTGGGGATTCCTGGCGGGCGCTCCGGAAAAGGTGAGCTGGGGCTCCATCTTCGCGGGGGCCGTGACCGCGCTGGGGTTGTGGGTGTTGCTGTACGCGCTGGGTCTGGCCCTCGGGTTGTCCTCCATCAATCCGCAGGACACCGGGAGCGCGAGGTCCTCCGGCATCTTCACCGGCATCTGGAGCCTCGTATCGCCACTCATCGCCCTCTTCGTGGGCGGCATCGTGGCCGGACGGAGTTCGGGGGCCCAGACGAAGGCGAGTGGAGGCATCCACGGGCTCGTGATGTGGGGTCTCACCACGCTCGTGGGACTCTGGTTGCTCGGCAATCTGGTGTCCGCCCTGGCGGGCGGCCTGTTCTCGGTGGGCAAGACGGCTGTCCAGGCCACCGGCTCGGCGGTGTCGGCGGGAGCCTCCCAGTCCGGAGACCTCGGCCAGGCGGCCCGGAGCTTCGGGCTGGATGCCGATGATGCCCTGCGCCCCGTCAACGAGCGCCTGCGCGCGGAAGGCAAGCCCCAGGTGACGGCGGACCAGCTCCAGGCCGCTACGAAGGACGTGGTGCAGACGGCGGTGAGGCAGGGCCGGCTCGACCGTCAGCTCCTCGTGGACTCTCTCGCCCAGAACACGGCCCTCTCGCGCGCGGACGCCGAGGACGTGGCGAACCGGATCGAGGCGCAGTTCAACGGCTTCCAGGCCCAGGTGGGTCAGGCGGCCCGGACGGTACAGACTGGCGCGCTCCAGGCGGCGGACGTCACGGGCAAGGCGTTCTGGGGCGTCTTCGGCGCCCTCTTCCTGGGGCTCATCTCCGCCATCCTCGGGGCCACGGTGGGCGTGAGCAAACACCAGCGCATCTACGCCGAGGGCGCGGTGGTGACTCCGCCACCGGAGGGCGGTCTGCCTCCCACGCGCCGCGAGGTATACCCGTGAGCGCTCCCACGCGGTGAAGCATGGCGGTGGGCCCGGGGCGGCACTGCGCCCCGCTCACCGCCAGCCCCGAACCGCCCGGATTCATGGCCGATACCTGGAACGGAATGCGGCCGGACGACCAACGCCCTCCTGTCCCCGGGGATAACAGTCCCCATTCTCACCCCTGGCCGCCGCGCACGTCTCCCCTCCCCTGGCACCCGCCACGAACGAGGGGGGAACGGAAGTGGCGCGGTCCGCCGGCGTGATCACGAAACAGGAGGCAGCCATGTTCCAGCGCAGTCAGTTGAAGGAAGGCATGACGGTCCGCAGCTTCGACGGCGAGAAACTCGGCAGGGTGTTCGCCTTGAGCGATGACGCGTTCCACATCGAAAAAGGTCTCTTCTTTCCGAAGGACTACCTCGTGCGGTACGCGGACATCTCCGACATCCGCGATGGGGAGATCATCCTCCTACACGGACGTGAGAGCCTCCGACGCCTCTCCGGCGACGAGAAGTACAGCACGACGAGCGGCCTGGGTGCGGACACGACGGCCGGCATGAGCACGGGCGCCACGAGTGGCCTGGGCCTGGGCGCGACGGACACCGGACTCCGGGCGGATGCGAGCACCACCCGCACCGAGCGCTCCTGGGAGGGTGGCGGCACGGACGAGGTCGCCATCCCGGTACACAAGGAGCAGCTGGACGTCACCAAGCGCGAGGTGCAGGCCGGTGAGGTGCGCATCCACAAGGAAGTGGTGGAGGAAGTGAAGACGGTGGACGTACCGGTGCGCCGCGAGCGCGTCCGCGTGGAACGCCGCGATGTCACCCCGGACCGGCCCGCGATGAACGCCTCGTTCCAGGACGAGACGGTGGTGGTGCCCGTGCGCGCAGAGGAGGTGGACATCCACAAGCGCCCGGTGGTGGACGAGGAAGTGGTCATCCACAAGGACGCCATCGAGGAGGAGCGCCGCGTGGCGGAGCCGCTGCGGCACGAGGAGGTGGACGTCCGCACGTCCGGGGAGACGGAGGACTCGCGCAAGCTGAACCTCGGTCCCGATGACGATCCGCTCCTGCGTCGGCGCTGACAGCCCCGAGGCAGGCCCGCTCGGGTGAGAGGGCAACCGAGCAGACGGGGGCACGGTGGCCCCGAGCCCGCGCGGGCAGACGTTCATCCCATTGCCTTCCCCCACCTGGGAGAAGCACTCCGCCGGGGCGCGTCCAGCGCCTCATCCAGCGAGTGCCCGACGTGTCCAGGTTGGGGGGAGGAACGCAGAACCGCACCTATGACCGAGCCCCCGAGCTCCAGGCCCATCCTGGTCGTCGACGATGACCCCGACATCCGCGAAGCCGTCCGAGAGGTCCTGGAGTTCGATGGCCACCAAGTCGTCCTCAAGGCGAACGGACGCGAGGCGCTGGATGCCCTCCCCCATCTGCCGGAGCCCTGCCTCGTACTGCTGGACATGATGATGCCGGTGATGGACGGCGCCGCGTTCCTGCAGCACTTCCGGCGGATTCCCGCCTACAACACCATCCCCGTCATCCTCTGCACGGCGAGCATCCACGCCCCCCCGCCCGGAGCGCAGGGGCTTCTCGGCAAGCCTTTCGAGCTGGATGCCCTGCTGGCCCTCATCCAGGAGCACTGCCGCTGACCGCTTCGCCAGGGGCCTCCGAGCCCCCTGCGTACCGGGGCAATCGGACGATGAAGGTCGTCCCGTCCCCCACGTGGGAGCGCACCTCGACGGTGCCACCATGGGCCTCGGCGATCCGCTGGACGATGAAGAGGCCCAGCCCCAGGCCCGAGGTCGGGTGGCCATCCCCCTCCACGGCTCTCCGGAAGGGCTCGAAGATGCCCGACAGCAGCTCGCACGGGATGGGAGAGCCCTCGTTGTGCACCTCCACGCGCACGCTGTCGCCCTCGTCGTGGAGCCTGAAGTCCACGCGCGTGTCCGGAGGGCTGTAGTCCAGCGCGTTCTTCCCCAGGTTGCCCAGGAGCTGCGCCAGCCGGTCCGGATCCCACATCCCGTGGAAGTGGCCCTCCGCCACCAGCCGCAGCTCCCGCCCGGGATGGCTGATCTCCAGCTCCTCCATCACGTGACGGCACTGGTGCCGCAGGTTCATCGGCTGGCGATGGATGGGGATGCCACCCCCCAGCCGCCCGCGCGTGAAGTCGAGCAGCTCGGCGATCATCCGCCCCATGCGCTCGCCACTCGCGGCGATGCGGCGCACGGTCTTCAGCCGGTTGGCGGGAAGGTCATCGGCGTGCAGCAGCGCGTTGGCGGACAGGAGGATGGCGTTGAGTGGGTTGCGCAGGTCGTGCGAGACGATGCCCAGGAAGCGCTCGCGGAACTCCGCCGTCTGGCGCAGCTTCTGCTCCTGGCGCTCGCGCTCGGTGATGTCCAGGATGACGCCGCCCACCCCGAGCACCCGCCCGTCCTGCCCGCGCACCGGGAAGAAGTCCGCCACCCAGTGGTGGAGGACACCCGGGTCATTCGCGGGGGCCACGCTGAACTCGTTCCCCCGGGCCGCCTCGCCCGTCTCCAGCACCTGCCGCAAGCGGGGCTCGAGCATCGACGCGCTGGCGGGGACCACCTCGGACACCCGCTTGCCCAGGTGGTCCTCCACGGGCAGGCCGTTGGCGGTGGCCAGCGCCTCGTTGATGTGCACGTAGCGCAGCTCCGTGTCGAGCAGGGCCAGGCCCGCGGGAGCCGCCTCCACCAGGGCATCCACCTGCGCCTCCCGCAGGAGCCGCTCCGTCTCGTCGCGGGCGGTGAGCACGGCCCCGGCCAGGGAGCCATCCGGCAGGCGCAGCGGCGCGGCCGTGCCCACGAAGGTCCGCACCGCGCCATCCGGGCGCCGCACCTTCCACCGGACATCGCTCACCGTCTCTCCCTGGAGCGCCCGGTAGAGGAACGACTCCTCCAGCGGTAGGGGGCGCTCGTCCAGGGTGAGCAGCCCGTAGGCCTCGGACCACTCGGAGGGGCCCACCTCCTTCAGGTCGATGCCCTGCCGCCTCCTGGCCTCGGCGTTGAAGATGCGCACCACGCCCCGCGCGTCCACCATGGTGATGGCGTCACCGCTCTGCTCGATGATGAGGCGCAGCAACTGCTTGTGCTCCTCCGCCTCCTGGCGCGCGGCGCGTTCGCTCGCGGCCAGCTGCGTCTGCACGACGAGCGCGGTGGTCCGGCTCACCATGGCCCGGAAGAGGAGCTTGTCCTCGTGGGAGAACTCGAAGGCCGTGCGGCTGCCCATGTGCACCACGCCGATGACCTCGCCGCCGTACAGCAGCGGCACCCCATAGAGGGCGCGGGTGCCCCGGACCCGGATGGCCTCGCTCCGCACCAGGGGATCCGTCGCCGCCGAGCGCAGTTCCACCGGACGCCCCTCGGCGGCGATCTTCCCGCAGAACCCCTCGCCCACCCGCGAGGTGAAGCCGGAGGTCACCTCTTCCTCCAGCCCCACCGAGGCGCGCACCCGGAGGAGTTCTCCCTCGCGCAACATCAGGCTGACGGAGTCCACCGCCTCGGTGGTCTCCAACATGACGCGCAACAGCCTGGGCAGGAAGGTGTCCAGGTCCTCCGTGCCGAGCGCCGCCTCGGAGATGCGGTCGAGCGCCACCAGGGTACGCTCGCGGGCCTTCGCATAGCGGGAGACGGCGGCGGCCACGGCCTCGTCGAACGTCCGGTTGAAGCGCAACATCTCCCGCATCGCCAGGGCCATGTGCTCCGCGCCGGCCGAGGCCACATGATCTCCGTAGAGTTGGAGGACGCATGCGCGAAGCAGGGCGTACTCCTCGGCCACCGCGTCCAGGTCGAAGCCCGAGTCCAACCGCTCCAGCGCATGCACCTCCGGCACCGCCTCGAGCGTCGGGTGCTCGCCTGTCTGGGCGCTCTCCACCACGCGGGCCATCCGCTCCAACAGCTCCGGGAGATGATCCAGCAGCCGGGGCCGCGAGAGATCCCTCGTATAGGGCAGCTGGCGTACCTCCACCTCCCAGTGGGCCAGGATGTGGGAACCGTGCCGCCGGATGAAGTCCCCCAGGCCCCCCATCCCCTGCTCCCCTTCGACTCTGTCGTGCTTGACCATGCGCGGAAGAGGAAACGTCCACCGACCCACGTTTTCAGCGGCACCTCTCCCGAGCCCCTTGACGCCTGCTCGTGGGGCAGCCAGCCAGCCATGACGCCCGTTCGGTAGTCGAAAGCGATTGAAGGCAGCCGGTTGATGGCTGCCCGGGTTGAAACCCCTTCGTTGTCTGCTCAACGGGTGCGTGGGATTGGCTCCGGAGAGATGCGCCCCTCCTGGCGAAGGAGGATTGCCCGCCCTAGCTTCGCTTCTCGGGAGCCCGGGGGAGATGCGCAACTTCAACCCTCAAAGACAGCCGTACACCGTGGACATCGCGCCTGCGGCATGGCGTCAGCTGGGCGCGGTCCCGGGGGAGCTCTTCCAGCGCATCCGGCGCGAGCTGGACGCCCTCGCCGCCCTGTCCACACAGCGCCCCCCACCGGGACTGGAGACGTTGATGCGCTCCAGCCTCCCCGTCCTGTCGTTCTTCGTCGAGCGCTTCGTGGTCCTCTACGAGATCGACGATGACCGCCAGGTCGTCACCCTCCTGGAAGTCTCCCAGCGGCTGCCCCTCGATGCCGAGCCGGGAGAAGAAGACCCGAGCTTCCGGGAGGAGTGACTCCCGCCGCCGTTGGGACTGGTACGGGGCCGTGAGCATCCCCATCGTCAGTGCTCGGGAAACAACCGAATGCCCAGGGTCGCTGACTTCATCGAGAAGAACCGCGAGCAGCTCATCGAGCGCTTCTTGCGGGAGGCAAGCAAGCTGGAGTCGGCCCGGGGGCTCAAGCCCTACGAGGTCCTCGACACCCTGCCCGAGTATCTCTCGACGCTGACGGCCCTCTCCCGCCAGGGACACCGGCTCGAGCCGGAGAAGACGAAGAAGCGCCTGGAGGAGACGCACATCAGCCTGCGCCTGCGGCATGGCTACAACCAGGAGGAGGTCACGGGAGAGTACGTCCTCATCGGCCGGCTCATCGCCTCTCTGTGGGAGAACCTTCCACGAGAGGAGCAGCCCTCCACGGAGGACACGGCGCTCCTCTTCGCGGAGCTCCAGGACGCGATGAACCAGGTGGTCGCCACGTTCAGCGGCGACACCCTGGAGGATCGGCAGCGCGAGAAGCGCACCCTGCGCCGCCTCGACGCACTCGCGTCCGAGCTCATGGGGGATGTCGAGAACCCCCAACCCCTCCACGAGCGGCTCGGGGCCCTGGTGGAGGTGGTGCGACAGGCCCTGCACGCGAAAGGAGCCGCGCTCCTGCTCACGGACCCGAGCGGGAAGAAGCTCCTCCCCGCCACATCCACCGGAGCGTGGAGCACCGGGGCCGACACCGGACCCGTCCCGGTGGACTCCGCCTCCTTCGTGGCCCGGGTGGCCGCCTCCGACGAACCCGTGGAGCTGGCGGACGCGGCGAGCGCCAACCTCGAGGTGGCCGAGGCCGTGCGCCACAGCGGCGTGCACTCCCTTCTGGGCCTGCGGCTATGGCCACACGGCAAGCTCCTCGGGGTGCTCTACATCGGCATCGCGGAGCTCCGCCCCTTCGCGCCCCAGGCGAGGCGCTACCTCGAGACGCTGGTGGAGTACCTCTCCGGCATCATCGAGAAGACCCTCCTGCTCCAACGCTTCCGCCAGGCCAACGAGCAGCTGCGCCAGTCCGAGACGCGCTACCGGCTGGCGACCGAGGCCATCAGCGATGCCGTCTGGGAGTGGAACCTCCTGACGAATGAGCTCTCCTGGAACCAGGGGGTCGAGAAGCTCTTCGGACACCCCCGGGAGCAGCTCGGCGGGCACATCTCCGGCTGGTACGACCACATCCACCCCGAGGAGCGGGACCGCGTCGTCCACGGCATCCACGCGGCCATCGACGGCGAGGCGGAGCGCTGGCGGGACGAGTACCGCTTCCGCCACCGGGACGGGCATTACGTCAACGTCACCGACCACGGCCTCATCGAGCGGGACGCTGGCGGCAGGGCCGTACGGATGGTGGGGGTGATGCAGGACATCACCGAGAGCAAGGCGGCGAGCGAGGCGCTGCGGTCGAGCGAGGACCGGCTGCGGCTGGCGTTGCGAGCGGCGGAGCTGGGCACCTGGGACATGGACCCCGTGACGGGCGTGCTGCGCTGGGACGAGCGGTGCAAGGCCCTCTTCGGCCTGCCGCCCGAGGCGGACGTGACGTACGACTCCTTTCTCTCGGGAATCCATCCGGAGGATCGCGCGCACACGGCCGCGGTGGTCCAGCGGGCGCTCTCCGGTGAGAACGGGGGTGAGTACGACACCGAGTTCCGCTCGGCGGTGCCACACAATGGAGTGGAACGCTGGGTACGCGCGACGGGCCGGGCCTTCTTCGAGGGGGGCCGGGCCGTGCGCTTCATCGGCACCGTCCACGATGTCTCCGACAAGAAACGTCAGGAGGCGGAGAGGCGGACGCGGGCGGAGTTCGAGGAGCAGCTCATCGGCATCGTCTCGCATGATCTGCGCAATCCCCTCAATGCCATCAACCTGTCCGTGGCGGCGCTGCTACGGAATGAAGACCTGAGCGAGCGCCAGGCGAAGGGCATCGCACGCATCGCGGCGGCGGCCGAGCGCGCGACCCGGTTGATTCGAGACCTGCTCGACTTCACCCGGGCCCGGCTCGGTGGGGGCATCCCCATCGAGCGCAGGCCGTTCGATCTCCACCACCTCACCCGGCAGACGGTGGACGAGGTGCGGTTCGCGCACCCCGAGCGGGAGGTGGAGGTGGTGCAGAGCGGTCAGGGCCGGGGCGAGTGGGACGGAGACCGGCTGGCGCAGGTGGTCACCAACCTGCTGAACAACGCACTGACCTACAGCCCCCCGGAGACGCTCGTGCGCGTCGAGACGCGCGGTGAGGATGACACCTTCCTGCTTCGCGTCCACAACGAGGGCAAGCCCATCCCCCCCGAGCTCCTCCCTCGCCTGTTCAACCCCATGATGCGCGGCACGAAGAAGGGGGACACGTCGAGCCGGAACATCGGGCTGGGCCTCTACATCGTGAACAACATCGTGCACGCGCACGGCGGCATGGTGGAGGTGTGCTCCACCGAGGCCGAGGGGACGACCTTCACCGTCCGGCTCCCCCGCGGAGCCGCATCCGCCGCGAAGAGCAGATCCACCGGCTGATGGAAACGCCTCTCATTTGCGCGCGGCGGCCGACCGGTCGCGCACGGCCTTGAACTCCGAACCCGGCTTCCAGTTCGGCCAGCGATTCGAGTTCGCCAGGTCGCGGCCCACCTCATGGAGCAACTGCATGTCCTGGGCGGCGCCGCGCAGATCCCAGTCGGCGCTCCACGCGTCGCAGGCCTTGTGGTAGCAGCGCGCGGTGTAGTCCGCGACCCAGCGCTCACCGGCCTCCCTGCCCCCGTTCACCAGATCCGCGCCACCGCCCAGCCCCATCAGCAGCAGCACGGGCACGCCGCGCCGGGCCAGGGAGAAGTGGTCGGCGCGGTAGAACAGGCCCCGCTCGGGTTTCGCATCCGGCGTCACCGTGCGCCCCTGCTTCGCGGCGGCCTGGGCGAGCGCGTCCTCGAGCTCGTTCTGTCCATGGCCGACCAGCACGACGTCGCGGGCGGGCCCGGCGGTCTGCAACACATCCATGGTCAGGTTGGCCACCATGGTGTCCAGGGGTTGGAGCGGATGCGCGCCGTAGTACTCCGAGCCCAGCAGGCCCGGCTCCTCGGCGGTCCAGGCGGCGAAGAGGAGCGAGCGCGCGGGCCGGGGCCCTGCCTGGAACGCGCGAGCGATCTCGATCAGTCCGGCCAGGCCGATGGCGTCATCCACGGCGCCGCGGCGGATCCTGTCGCCCGAGGCATCTGCTGGACCGATTCCGTAGGCATCCCAGTGGGCCGCGTACATGATGGACTCGTCCGGACGTTCCTTCCCAAGCAGGCGGCCAATCACGTTGTGGCTGTCGGCGCGCGTATGGGTCAGGGCGTAGTCCGCGCTGAAGCTGGCACCCTTGAGCGCCACCGGTTTGAAGCCCGCCTTGCGCGCCTCGAGCTTCAGCGTGTCGAGCGACAGGCCCGAGCGGGCGAACAGGTCGGCGGCGACGTCGCGCTGGAGCCAGCCCTGCAGCAGCACCTTCTCCTTGGCGGGGTTGGCCCGGACGATGTCGTAGCTCTCGCCCGTGCCGGACTGGAGCGTGGACCAGCCATAGCCCGCCCCCGGCGTCTCGTGGATGATCAGCGCTCCGAGCGCCCCCTGTCGCGCCGCCTCCTCGAACTTGTAGGTCCAGCGGGCGTAGTAGGTCGCCGCCCGGCCGCCGAATCGACCGAGGACGGGCTCACCCTCCTGGGCCTCGAAGTCCGGATCATTGATCAGGAAGACGGCGATCTTCCCGCGCAGCTTCACGCCCTTGAAGTCGTCCCATCCCCGCTCGGCCGCCGAGACCCCATAGCCGACGAACACCAGCGGGGCCTTGTCGATCTTCACGCGCTCCATGGGGCGCAGGGTGGTGACGATGGCCTCCTGGCCCTGGCGCAGCGGGGTCGTCTTGCCCCCGGCACGCAGGCTCAGCCTGGCGTCGGCGTTGCGCACCTGGAAGTGGACCAGGGGCACCTTCTGCGTCCAGCCGCCGTTCTCACCTCCGGGCTCCAGACCCACCTCCTTGAACTGACCGATGAGGTACTCGACGGTCTTGGCCTCACCGGGCCCGCCCGGCGCGCGACCGGCGAACTCGTCGGAAGCGAGCGTCTGGATGATGCGTGAGACCCGGGCCGGGTCGATCGGCCCCGAGTCCTGCGCACGGCTCACCTCCGCGCGCAGCAGGCAGACCACGAGGACCAGGGCACCCAGGGAAACGCGCATCGACACTCTCCAGGAAGGTGGGAGCGGGAACCTAACGTGAACCCTTGGCCGAGGGGTGAGCCGAGAAAGGAATCACCGGGAAGGAACCGGTACCGGTGCCGCCGCCAGCAACTGCGCGAGCAGCTCGCCCTTCTGTCCGTCGGGAATGAGGGTCACCTTCGCTCCGCTCTCCTGGAGCCGCTGCAGCTCCAATATCTCGAACATGGCCGACGCGACGGCCGGGTCCTGGGAGATCCGCTGCAGCGCCGCGCCGACAATGCGCGGGCGCAGGGCGGCCGCCTTGGCGAACTCGATGGCGGCCTGCCGCTCGGCGGTGCTGGTGATGATGCTCACCTGGTTGGCTCCGTCCTGGCGGATGGCCGAGGTCACCTGCCGGAGCCGGTTCACCACCTTCTCCTCGATCTGGCGGATCATCCCCACGTCGCGGAAGTGCACCTTGCGGATGTAGACCGAGCCGAGCTGGTAGCCGTAGGCGTGCGACATGGGGGAGACCTCGGTGCGCACCGTCCGGCTCATCCCGTGCCGGCTCTCGAGCATGGTGGCGAGCTTCATGTTGGACAGGCAGCGCACGGTGGCGTTGCTCACGTTGGCCGCCAGCGAGCCGCGCGGATCCGCGTTCTCGAACAGGTACTTGAGGGGATCCGAGATGAACATCTCGTACCAGATGCCGATCCCCATCGGCGCGCCCTCCTCGGAGTTCACCGCCTGGCTGCGCAGGTACTGCTGGTCCAGCCGCAGGTCGAGCACGTGGCAGCGTCCCACCCAGTTCACCAGGAGCGCCTTCCATCCGAGCCGGGCCCAGAGGAAGTGCAGCCCGGGCTCGTCCAGTACGGCCACCACCTTGCCGAGGAACACATAGACCCGGCACGTGCGCTCCTCCACGGTGACGTAGAGGCCGAACATCCGGCACAGGCCCAGGAAGATGGGCTCGCCCATCGTCATGGCGAGGAAGCCGATGACGGCGCCGACGAGGAAGCCCATCATGACTTCACCCCCACCACCACCTGGCTCGCCTTGGAGAAGAGACCGAGGCGGATGTTGCGCAGGTAGGCCTCCAACGCGCCGGGTCCGCTCTGGTGGAGCAGCGAGAGCTGCGTGGCCATGGCGGTCAGGGGCTCCACCTCGGCCTGGGCCTTCAGGGTTTCGATCTCCACGGCCCGGCGCGACTGGACGATCTTCTGGTCCGCCGCCGCCTGAGCGAGGCTGATGTCCGAGGAGACATGGTTGTGCGCGGTGTTGATGGCGGCGAGCGCCGACTCCACCTCTCCCGGCGGATCGATACCGGTGATGAGCGAGGCATCCAGGACGATGCCATAGCGAGACAGACTGCCGCGGCACTCCCGGTCCATGTGCTCGTTGAGGTCGCGCAGGTTCTTGCGCAGGTCGTTGATGGAGACGTCGGAGACGATCGTCGCCTCGACGGCCTGCAGGGTGCCCTCCTCGGCCGGGGGAGGAGGCGGCGCCTCGAAGCTGGCGATGCGCTCGCGCAGGATGGAGATGAAGTAGCCCATCACGTGCGCGATGGGCCGCTTCACCGCGAAGAGGTACGCATAGAGGTTCTGCTCGGAGACGCGGTAGCGCAGCTGCCCGGTGAGACCGGTGTTGAGCTGGTCCTTGGTGACGGCCTCGAGCACCGTGCCGCCCTGGTTGGCGCTCGGGGACTCGGGATCATAGGCCATGTTGAGCGTCTGGGTGGCCACCGACACCTTGACCACCCGCTCCCAGGGCCACTTGAAGTAGGGGCCCCCCGGATGGATGACCTCGAGCTGGGGGTAGACGTAGCGGTCCTCGTCCGCGCGCGCCAGGCCCTCGCTGACGGGACCCCGCTTCGTCGTGGGCTCCCCGGCGAGCCTCACCGCGCGGCCGAAGCGCACCTTCACCGCGCGCTCACTCTGCTCCACGGTGAAGAAGCCGGTGAGCACACAGCGCACCACGAACCAGCCCACGGCTCCAAAGACGATGCCCGTGCCCAGACCCACGGCCTCGAGCCCCAGCGCTTGCAGAAAGTCCATCGGCCACTCCTCGGAAGGTGTCGCGAACGAGCGGACATCATCATCCGTGGAGCGTTGCCCGTCAGGATTTCCCTCTTCGAGGACCTGTCGTCAGGCGAACGGCTCTCACGAGAGCAGGGGGCCCTACTTCGATGGCGAAGGGTGCTGCGGCGAGCCAACAGGAGAGCCGCTCTGCTACACCGGACAGATCGCCTTCTGCGAGGTCCGAGACGCCCGTGGCGAGCCCATCCGCTGCGTCGGAGTTCTCTCTGGCCCATCGAGTGCTTCTTCCCCCAGAAAACGTCCGGGAGTTGCCATTCGCCAGCCGCCCCCGCCCCGGACGCGCTCATGACTCCATGGATTCCTCGAACGAGGTGTTATTCTTGGAATTACTAGAAGTGCGGAGTCATGCCATGAAGCTTCAGTGGATCCATGTGCTCGCCGCCGTGTGGATGGCGGGATGTGGTGGCAACGTGGACCTGTCACCCGGCACGGGGGCGCGGACGCTGGCGCCCGGCCAGACGCTCACGCTGACGGCCGGCCGTGACTTCACCACCACGGATGCCCATGGCACCTGGACGCTCTTCAGCAGCTGGCAGGACACCAGCGGCGCGTGGCACGAGGAGGCACCCACGCTGGTGGAGGTGAAGACGGGCACGCCCCCGCCCTTCAACTGGCGGCTGGTCTGGCAGGACGAGTTCGACGGCTCGGGCCTCCCGGACCCGACCCGCTGGGGCTACGAGGTCGGCTACGTGCGCAACGGCGAGCTCCAGTGAGGGGACGAGTGACAAGTGGCCCTTCGACAAGCCCCACTACCTCCTGCTGAATCTGGCGATTGGCGGCTCGTGGGGAGGTACCCAGGGCGTGGACATGAACCTGTTCCCGCATCGCGTGTACGTGGACCACGTCCGCGTCTACGAGCACCTCTAACAAGGTCCACACATGAAGACATCGAATGGGCGGAAGCTCTCCCACGCGGCACTGTCCCTGACGGTGCTGGGCGCACTCCTCGGAGCCGCGCCCGACTCCCACGCGCTCGGGACACAAGGGGCCTGTCAGGACAACCACATTCCCGTGGCGCTCGCGCCCGGCCTGCCCGCCGACCAGGAGGTGTTCGCGCGGCTGTGTCTGCCCCCGGGACAGACACCCGCCACGGTGCAGCTCCTGATACACGGCATCACCTACTCCCATCTGCACTGGGACTTCCCGGACCCCACCGGCCACACCCAACGCTACTCCTATGTGAGCGCGGCGCTGGACGCGGGCTTCGCCACGCTGGCGATGGATCGGATCGGCAGCGGGAAGAGCTCCCATCCGCCCGGGGCCACCGTCTCCATCGACTCCAACGCGTACGTCGTCCACCAGGTGGTCCAGGCGCTGCGCGCGGGCCAGGTGGCGGGGCCCTCGGGAGCGGTCGGCTTCCAGAAGGTGGTCCTCGTCGGACACTCGTACGGCTCCTTCACCTCCTGGTACGAGGCGAGCGACTACCGGGACGTGGACGGCGTCATCCTCAGTGGCGTCAGCCATACCATCCAGCTCACATCCCCGCTGCGGGTCCTCGTGCCGCTGTATCCCGCCGCGCTGGACCCGGCCTTCTTCGGCCAGGGCTATGACCTGACGTACATGACCACGCAGCCCGGCACGCGCTACGGCGCCTTCTATGCTCCGGGACAGGCCGATCCCGCGGTGGTCGCCCTGGACGAGCGGACCAAGGGGACGGTGACGGACACCGAGTTCTCCCCCTTCGCCGTCATCCTCGCCCGGCCGCTGGACATTCGCGTCCCCGTATTGCTCGTCAATGGCGCCGAGGATCGGATCTTCTGCGGCCCCACGCTCTCCGGAACGGTCTGCTCCAGCGCGGAGGCCCTGATCGCCGCCGAGAAGCCCCGGCTCGGAGCCCAGGTGCCCTGTGTGGAGGCCTTCGTGTTGCCCGGCGCGGGACACGACCTCAACACCATCCTCGACGCCCAGCAGTGGTTCGCGGTCGCCCAGAGCTGGATGACCCGACGCATTGGCGCGGGCGCCGACCAGACGCCTGGCTGCGGCCCGTGAAGACTCCGCATGTGGCGCTTTCGACGAGCGTCTCATCAAGGGAGGCGGCTGGGGTACGGAACCTGCTAAGTTGAGGTCCTGGGAGGTAGTCCCATGACCTCACATCGCCATTCTCCTGTTCCAGGTACCTCTGACGTGAGGGCATCATGAGTGCGCTCGACATGCCGCCACTGCCGCCCGGCCCCGCTACCGCAGCCCCGAGGCGTGGCGCTTCGGCCGGGAGAACAAGGACGTGCCGGGCGCGCACTACCGGGCCGGGGTGGGCGATGACCTGTACGCGTTGGGTGTCGTCTTCTACCGGCTGCTGACAGGCAGAGACCCCTTCCTGCTGGGCGAGCGTGGAGGCGTGGACGTGGAGGCCGTGCTGCACGAGGCGCCGCTGCCGCCGCACCTCGTCAACCCGCGCGTGCCCCGAGCGGTGGAAGAAGTGTGCCTGCGTTTGCTGGAGAAGACGCCCGAAGCACGCCATCCGGGCGCGGTGGCGCTGTGCGCGGCATTGGAGAAACTGAGGGCCCGGGCGGACGAGTCCTGGAAGGTGCCACTGCTCGGCAGGGCTCGTGCGGCCGGCAAAGGCAACCGGTGGGCACGCGTGCGGCGTGCGGCGGCCTGGGCGGGCGTGGGGTTGGGACTGGGGCTGGTGCTGGGCGGCGCATGGCTCGCTGGACAGTGGAGGGCCAGGCGCGAGATGGCCACCGTCTCCTCACCCGTCACGTTGCCCGCTGAGTCTCCAATGCGGGAGGCCAGTGTTGGCCAGGAAGTGGCGGCCTCGGAATCACCGCCGGAATCTTCACGGGCCGCGACTCCGCCGCCGGTGGAGTATCCCCCTGCGGCCGCCGCCCCGCCCGCGGCGTCCGGAAAGGACACAGCTCCCGTGAAGAAGCAGCAGAAGCAGAGGACGAAGGACCCTCAGCGTGAAACGCAGTCCAGGAGCGAGGGGGCCGTGGCGCGCAACGTGTGTCTGGGTTTGACCGGAGTTGCCCTGCAGGCCTGCCTCAGTGCGCAGCAGCAGGTGCCGCCGGTGCGCCCGATGCCTCCACCCCAGGAGTGCCCTGCCGGCGCAGTGGAGACCATGACCCGCACGCTCGGCCTCGACATCGGAGAAGTCACCAGCGGCGACTGGTCCGATGTACGGGGCCGGCCTGTTCCCGTGCACGAGGACACCCCCTTCCGAGTGGCGGGTCTTTGGGGGGACAAGCTGCCGCACAAGACCCTCCTCTACGGGCGGCTCTACTTCGGGGAGAAGCGCGTGTACGGCCGCTTCACCGAGGCCCGCACACCCACCGGGGAGACGTACAAGGTCTGCCTGCGACTGAACTACCGCAACGTGCCCGGCACGCTCATCCAGCCCGGCAGCACGCCGGAGAACATGCTGGTCGGTCCCGTCGCGGAGGTGGAGGTCGTGGACCACTTCGACCAGGCCGACGGAGTACCTGTCGATAGCGAGCCGCCATGCACTACCGGGCGGGAGGTGTGGTAGAGGCCCACTTCTCCGGTCTCATCCACGTCCCTGGAGGTTCCCGCCCCGTGTTCGCCCTGTCCTGCGCTGCCCCCTGGGGTTCGTCCTGCTCACCGCGCCCGCTGGAGCCGCCGAGCGGACCCCACTCCCCATTTGCGAGACGGGCACACGCCGCATCGAGCTGAAAGCGGATGCTCCAGACAAACCCCCGGAGGTGTGCATCCACCCGGAGCTGTCCACCAACCTGTTCTTCGACTCGAAGCTGGCGCGTGTGGAGTTGGCCTCGCGGGAGCGGTTCCGGGTGATAGAGGGGGACGTCGGCCTCGCGCTCGTCCCCACCGAGATGCTTCACGATGGGGAGCGCGTACCGGTGACAGTCCACTTCCAGGACGGTGCGGCCCCGGCAAGCGTCACCTTCCAGCTGGTGGTGCACCCCTCCGAAGCCGAGCGGCAGGTGGAGGTGACACGGCACCAGCGCACGCTGGCCTCCTACCGGCAGGGCGAGCAGCAGGCGCGGGCGGAAGCTCAACAGTGCCGCGAGGACAAGGCACACCTCCAGGCCGAGTGCGGCGGGCAGGTGGGGCTCACGGGCCTCATCGCCCAGGGGCGCATGGGCGAAGGAGGCGTTGCCTACAGAGACCTCGGCTTCGACGTCACCTCACGTCCCGGCAACACTGTCACCAGCGCGTACGCGAACAGCTACCGCTCCGACACCTACCGCGAGGGCAGGAAAACCGGCGTGGTGCGGCTGGCCGTGGAACAGGAATTGACAAACACCGGAAAGACGCCCTGGACACCCGCCGGTGCGGCGCTGGTGAGTCCCAGGCGCAAGGAATTGAAGGCGCTCAGCGTCTGGCCAAGGGAGTCCATGCTCAACGGGAGTACGAGGCGCGGCTACTGGACGTAGCGGAGGAGTCGCAGCGGCTCATGGAGGAATTTGAGCGTCAGGAAGCAGAGGAGGTCGTGCCGGACGTTGATTCGGACCCGGTTGCGGCGGTCACGGCTCCCACCCATTGGCGGAAAAAGACCAATCCGGCGACGGGTAGGAACTACACCAGCGTGGAGGAGTACGACCGGGTCCCCCGCCACGCGGATCAGACCTGCAAGAACAGCCGGCTCGACGAGCTTCAGGAGGAGAAGGATCTGCTCAACCGGTCAGTCCCACCCCTCGATCCGAAGTCGCCCGGATCATGGAACGATAAGAAGATGGCCAAGGTGCCGTGCTCTAGGATCCGGCAGCGTCTTGAAGCTCAGAAAAAGCTCCTGGAGAAGCGGTGGCAGATTCAGAAAGAATGCTTTGGAGGCAAGCCCGACCCGAGCCATGAGAACGCAATCACCGAAGTAGAGAAGGGCTTCGCGAATACCAGGAAGCTTGAAGACCAGAATTGCGCCCCTGGTCATCCGATGGCGGAGCTATGAGCTATGTCGAAAGAACTCTTCGCAGCGATCGAACAGCACGATGCGTCCCGGGTCAAGGCGCTGCTGGCCGGTGGTGCCGATCCGAACGAGCCGCAGGCGCAGTGGCCGGGTTTGCGTCCGCTGCATGTGGCCATCAACGAACTCGCAGAGAGAGGCGGGCTCGACGTGATCATGGCGCTCCTTGAGCACGGCGCGGACGTCAACGCATGGAACGTCGGGCGGGACGTGACCCCCTTGTTGGTGGCGGTCTTCGAAGGCCAGCAGGCGGCAGTCGAAGCGCTCCTGAAGGCGGGGGCTGATCCCAACGTGCGCAGCAGCGAAGGGGACACGCCGCTGCGGGCGTGCGCGGGCGTGGGCGATCTGGGCATCGCCTCGCTCCTCCTGGGCGCGGGGGCCGCCAGGACGATCAACGAATGGGGCGGGCAGGCCGGATACACTGCGCTCGGGCTTGCGGCATCGCGGCTGGACATCCCGATGATGAGGCTGCTTCTCGACGCGGGCGCCGATCCAGAGGCCCCGGACGAGGACGACCGGCCCGCCCGCGACCGCCTGCCGCCGCGCGGTGCATCCGATTCCCCAATATGGGACGCAGCGTTCGAACTCCTCCGGGGAGCGCAGGGCCGCAACCCGTAGAATGTGGGGCGCGCACCTCCGGCTCACGGAGGCGCCGCTCGACGTGGACAACCCCACGCACCTGGACGCGCTCCTGCGAGCCTACAAACGCTTCCCGGAGAGCGGCGGGCGCGCAGCCCCTTGAGGCCGGCACGGCTCGCGGGGGGAACTGCTGGCCGCCCCGCTGCCCTGCGCTCTCGCGGCAGGCGTCAGGACGACCCGCTCAATCCACTACGCACGCGCCCTTCAAGCCCGCCATGAGCGAAGCAACTCGGGCAGCGGGTTCACAGCGTCAACGAAGCCGGAAGGGCTGCGAACTGGCGCGGAATCGTTCCCTCTCCGGCTGGTATCGACGGTGCGGCTGGCCGTGTTACCGGAACTCGTCCACGATGAAGACACCCGCGCTGGAGGAATCGAGGACGGAACGACGGACCGTGGCCACTACTGCAACGGCAAGCACCACTGGGTGATGCTCCTGGTCGCGGAGAATCAAACCATCAGGAACGGTGCACTTCGTCAACAACTACCACGATGGCAAATTTTACATGGGAATTGGCGCGAGCGATGACGTGGTTTCGCTCATCGAAGGCAATTATTTCTCGACGGCCTCGTACTTCTTCCCCGTCTATCAATCCAGTACGAACAAGGTTTTCGCCCCGCTCGATTTCGTCGGTGATCTCCGCGATCAATGCGTCGTCAACAGGTCGACGTCGCCCGAGCGACGCACGAAGATGACCGGGTTGCAGGACACGTGGACCCCCACGAAGAGCGAGTCCGTTCACGGGGAATGACATGGCCGCGAGTCGTTCAGCGTGCCCGTCCGTTCTGTCGCGGACTACCGGCTCCATTCGCCGCACCTGCGGCGACCTGTCGTGTAATAGAGAGGCGCTTTCCACCCCTTTGGAGGAACGCGATGAGCCGATTCATCTGGTACGACCTGATGTGCTCCGACCTCGCCGGTGCGAAGGCTTTCTATTCGGACATCATCGGCTGGAAGACCGAGAAGTTTCCGGGCGGTGACTACGAGCTCCTGAAAGCCGGCGACAAAGGCGTCGGGGGCATCATGGCGCTGCCTGACGAGATGAAGCGCGCTGGCGTTCCGCAGCACTGGATGGGCTACATCCACGCCGACAACGTCGATGCCACCGCTCAGGAGGCGCGGAAGATGGGCGGCAAGGTGATGTCGCCTCCCTCCGACATCCCCACCGTCGGCCGCTTCGCCGTCCTCGAGGATCCGCAGGGTGCCGTGTTCGCCGTCTTCAAACCGCTGCCCCGCGAAGGCGAGCTCGCTCCTCGCGAGCTGCTCGGCAACTTCAGCTGGGCCGAGCTCAACACCACGGATTGGCAGAGCGCCTGGAAATTCTACTCCGCGCTCTTCGGCTGGAAGGCCACCTCGTCCATGAACATGGGCCCCGAGTTCGGCGAGTACTTCATGTTCGGCACCGACCCCAAGCAGTCGATGGGCGGGATGTCGAATGCCGCCAACATGATGAAGGCCCCTGCTCACTGGCTGCACTACATCAACGTGAAGAACGCCGACGAGACCGCCAGGCGCATCCCGGAAAAGGGCGGAAAGGTGCTCAACGGCCCGATGGACGTCCCCGGCGGAGACCGCATCGCCCAGTGCATGGATCCGCAGGGCGGTGTGTTCGCCATCTATTCGGCGGCCAGGCGCGCGTAGCGCTCCTGGTCTGCCGAGCCGGTGGATGACCCCGTCCCCGCCCACCGACCGCTCCTCGTCGGCGAGCTGCTGACGCTGCGCATGGGCATGGGAGCCATCTTCACGCCGGGCGACCATCCCATCTCTTCCGGGAGCGCCTCTTCGAGCCGCTGGGCATGAAGGACACCGGCTTCAGCGTTCCGGCCGACAAGCCGGCGGAGGCCGTCCATGAGCCAGGCCGCATCGCGGCTCGCGGCTTTACCGCACCACGCGGCCTGGGTCGACTCTTGCGCCGGGTACACTCCGCCTGCCTCCACACCTCACGGGGAGCCCTAAAGGTGGGTCGTGCTCGGTGTGAGGGTCTCGGCCTCGGAGCGGAGATGGCCGAGCCATGCCGTGATGGCGGCCTCGAGCTGGCCTCGCAGGGCCTCGGGATCCTGCCGGACGACTTCACCGCTCCAGGACTCGACGGTGCGGACCAGGGTGGTCCGGCCAGTCGAGTCACCGGGATCGAGAGTCCATACGTGGATGCCAAAGATTCCATGGGTGTCGCCCGACCAGGCGAGCCGCTTGCCGGGTACAACCTCGCCGATGGTGGAGACGATGGCGAGTCCAGCGGTCGTCCACCGGAACGTCGAGCCAACCGCTACCGCACCGCCGAGGACGGCGGTGCTGATGTCGGGGTTCCAGTCCGGCCACCGGTCGATCTCCGTCAGCAGGTCCCAGACACGGGCGGGTGGAGCCAGGATCCGGATCTCCTCGGCGACGATGACGGGGGCATTCCGGTCGATGTCCATGGACGTCTCGAATGAGCTGGGAGCGAGTGCCATGGTCATGCCTCCGCCGGAATCCACGAGCCGTGCACACCACCGGGGACGTGGCGGGGGAGCTCCACCACCGCCACGGGCTCGCCAGCGATGTGGGTGGCGTCGAGCACGAGCAGCTCCGCCGGCGACTGGTCGGCGTTGCTCACCACGGTGAGGATGTAGCCGGCGTCCTCGCTGGTAGCTCCAGCCGCGGGCACGAATACCCCTTCGCTCGGCAGTTGTCCGGGGCCGAAGGAGCGGAGCTGACGGGTGCCCGTGGTCAGGTCGTGCTTCGCCAGGGCCCAGGGGCCCCGCTCGCCATCGGGAAGCGCGAGGGCGTACCCGTACCGGAAGGGCTGCCCGACCACGGCGGGACTGACCGTGGGGAACTCGACGATGAGGTCATCCACGGTCCGCGAGCCGATGACTCCCTTCTGGGGGTCGAGGATCCATCGCCGGTGGCTCGCCCCACTCAGGAGGCTTGGACCCCGGTCGGCACGACCCGCCCACCAGGCCGTTGACCGCACCCAGCCGGCGCGGTCGAACGCGGGGGCGTCGAGGACGACCCTGCCCTCCGCGTCGTCGTAGGCGTTGGTGACGTGAAGGACGTAGAGGGGGTCGACCTCGAACCAACGGACGGTTCCGCTCTCGCGGGACATGATTCCGATTCGTGCCGGGTAGTCGTCGTTCCATGCGTAGGGCATGCCCGACGTGTCGTTCATGTCGAACACCACGGGCATGTCGAACCAGACGATGTGGCGCCGGGTGATGGCGAAGTCATGCATCAGCGATGGGCCGGCGCCGGGCACCACCTCGGCCCGGATGATGTCTCCCTGGGGCGAGGCGACGTAGTAGGTGAGGTACGGAGGGAAGGGTCCATAGCCGAAGAAATGCAGCTCTCCGGTGCGCGGGTCGATCTTCGGGTGGGCCGTCATCGCAGTGGTGAGCCTTCCCGCGAAGTCGAACACTCCCACGGTGTCGAGCTCGGGCGTAACCTGGAAGGGAAGGCCCGCCTCGTTGAGGGCGAGAATCCGGCCCGCGTGGCTGATCGCATGGGTGCCAGCGGAGTGGGCGGTATAGTCAGGGCCGTGTTCGGTCATGTAGGGCGCGCCCTGGAGGGCGGGCGTTCGGACCCACCGGTTGCGGTAGGATTCGGCTCGCCCTTCATGGAGCCGAATCCCATGGAGCATGCCACTGCCCTTGAACCAATGAATCGGCACGACGCCCGGCATGGGGTTGTGGCCGTTGCGCACCAGTTGCCCATGGAGCTCGGCCGGCAGGGTGCCTCGCACTCGCAGGTGGGTGGCGGTGATTTCGTCGGGGACTGGCGTGAACGGACCGGTCAGGAATGGAGCGGGGGTGGTCATGTGCGTGTGTCCTCGTGGGTCAGGGGTTGTGGGTTACAGGTGAAGCAAGCGCCGCCGGCGGGGTGGGTGCGCGCAGCGCCAGGAGCGCGGCGAGACCCGTGAGCAGCGAGGCGGCGAGGAACGCGGCGCGGTAGCCCTCGGTGAGGGCGGCCACTCCGGGCTCCGCGGTGCTCCCGATGCGGCTGGCGGCAAGTGACATGAGCAAGGCCAGGCCGACAGCGCCGCCGCACTGGCGTGTGGTGCTCACGAGCCCGCTGGCCAACCCGGACTCAGCCAGTGTGACGCCGTGAGTGGCGAGGCGGGTCAGTTCGACGAAGGCGATGCCGAGGCCGGTGCCAACCAGGAGCGAGGGGCCGAGGAGGTGTGCGACGAAGGTTCCTTCGACCGGGACCCGGCCGAACCAGGCAAGCCCGACGGTGAGGAGCACGAGGCTGGCGACGAGCGTCTTCCGGGCCCCCATCCACCCGGTGATGCGGCGGACATGGGCCGAGGCGGCCGTGAGCGTCACGGCGAGCGGCAGTTGTGTCAGCCCGGTTCGGAGCGGGCCATAGCCGAGGACTTGCTGCTGGTAGAGGGGAAGGAAGAAGAACAGCCCGACCCAGGCGCCCCCCACGAGTGTCATGGCGGCGTTGGCGAAGCGCACGCTCGGGTTGGCGAAGATGCCCAGATGCACCAGAGGCGCCGCACTGCGCCGCTCGACCTGGACGAAGGCGACGAGCAGGAGCGCCCCGGTCGCGAGGAGCCCCAGCGTGCGGGCCGAGAGCCAACCGTCGCGCGTGGCACCAGCGAGACCATAGGTGAGGAGACCGAGCGCTGCGGTGACCAGGAGGGCACCGGGAGCGTCGAAGGCCGGCCGCTCGGAAGGCCTGGGGGATGAGACGACCCGGGAACGGGACATGGCCAGGGCCACGACCACGAACGGGACGGCGACGACGAACACCGAGCGCCACCCGAATGTCGCGGTGAGCAGCCCTCCCGCGATGACCCCCGCGGCACCGCCCGCACCGGACACCCCTCCCCAGACACCGAGAGCCACTCTCCGGGCCTCGCCACCCGGATAGAGGGTGAGCGCGATGGACAGCGCCGTGGGAGACAAGACGGCGGCGGCGACGCCCTGCAGGCCTCGGGCGGCGATGAGGGAGCCGGCCCCAGGCGCGACGGCGGCGGCGAGCGAGGCGATACCGAAGGCGGCCAGGGACACCGTGAAGACATGGTGGCGCCCGAGGATGTCGGCCGCCCTCCCGCCGGCGAGGAGGAAGCCGCCAAAGGCCAGGACGTAGGCGTTGACCACCCAGGTCAATCCGGCTGGCGCGAGCCCCAGGCCGACGCGAATCGACGGCAGCGCGATGTTGACGATGGAGGTGCTCAGCACCACGACGAACTGGGCCAGGGCCAGTGGGACGAGCGGCCGGAAGTCGCCGACGGAGGCACCGGTCGCACGCGCTCTTTCGTTAGTGGCTGTCATATTGGTTAGATGTTGTAACTAAACTAACCGCATGACGCAAGCGCGTGACCCTATTATTCTCAGGTCCATGTCCCACCCCCCTCTCTCCCGGCGCGAGCGCATCCATGCGGAGACGGTCCGTGAGATCCGCGGCATCGCCCTGCGACAGGTCGACGAAGGAGGCCTCGCGACGCTCTCTCTCAACGCGATCGCGAAGGAGCTGGGAATGTCCGGCCCCGCCCTCTACCGGTACTTCGCCTCACGGGACGAGCTGCTCGGCGCGCTTCATACCGACATCTACGCCCAACTGGTGACGGCGGTCCGGGAAGCGGCCGAGGCGTCGACAGGGCGCGCACCCTCCGCGCACCTGGCCGCGTACGCCTCCGCCTACCGTGGCTGGGCGCTGAAGCATCCACGCCGGTACGCGCTGCTGTTTGGCGGGCGTGCAGAAGAGTTCAAGGACCCGGCCGAGGCCATCGCGGAGATCCACGAAGGCATGCTCCTCCTCCTGCGACTCCTCGCCGACATCGCTGGCGACCGGCCGGTCACCAGGCCTCCCGACGCGCTCGACCGCCAGCTCACGGCCTGGTCCCGGCGTCGCGCCGGCAACGTGAGCTTCCCGCCGCACATCCTGCGCCTGGGCGTCCTCTTCTGGACGCGCCTGCATGGCATCGTCAGCCTCGAGCTCTCCTCTGTCTTCAAGGACATGGGACTCGACGGGGGTGCGCTGCTCGATGATGAGGTCAAACGCATCATCGACGCAGCAGGGGGCGGCCACTAGAAGCTTGTCGGCGTACCCCACCGTAGAGGGTGAAGCAGAGGGGTGACGCCCCAGGTGGCCCTTCAGAGGGGAGGGAAGTCCTTTACTCGTTATATAAGCACTTATATGATGCCCGCATGAAGGCGGGCCTCGGAACGCAATTGCGGCATTTGATCGAACTCCTCGATGGTGCAGTCAGCGAAGCCTATGCGCAGGAGGGGCTCTCCTACCGACCGCGCTACACGCCGGTCATGCGCGCATTGATGGAGCGCGAGCCATCGACGATCGGTCAGATCGCCGCAGCCGCGGGAATCACCCAGCCCGCCGTGACGCAGACGGTCGCGCTCATGGTCAAGGAAGGCCTGGTCTCCGCGCAGTCGGAGCCGGGCGACAGGCGCGAACGCCTGGTTCGACTCACGGATGCCGGACGTGAGCTGCTCCCTCGGCTGCAAGCGTGCTGGCGAGCCACGGCGGGCGCCGCAGCCGATCTGGATGCCGAGCTGCCCACTCCCCTTTCGCTGACGCTGGAGACGGCCATCGCCGCGCTCGAGGTGAAGCCGTTCGGCGAACGTATCGCCGAGGCGCGCGCCCGGATGGCGGATCACCCCTCCTCCCAACAGCCTCGGTCCAGCACCGAGGCACCCGCCAGGACCCGGGGAATCCGTCGCAAGCCACGCAAGCCCTGACGCCCCCGTCCGTAAGAATGACAATCATGAAATCTCTATTTTTCAATGCCGAAAACAGCTTGCGCAACGGCTGGAAGATTCTTGGCTATTTCTTCATGACGGCCCTCTTCGTGGTCGGCCTGATCTTCATCCGCAGGATGTTGCCTGACACCGTGAGGCCATTCGTGCCGGAGGTGGTTCTCGCATTCCTGGGAGCGTTTGTCCCGACCTGGGTATGTTCGCGCCTGGAGCGCACGTCCCTTGCCGCCCAGGGCTTCGCCATCAGCAAGGCTTCAGGTCGTGACTTTGGACTCGGGTTGGTCGGCGGAGCAGGTCTCGTGGGTCTGACGGCCTTGGGCGTCTGGCTGCTCGACGGTTTTCATCTGGTGCGGACGCCAGATGGCGCCGCCTCGAATCTCCTGAAGGGTGCGGGGACGATGCTCGCCGTCGCGCTCTTCGAGGAGACGCTCTTTCACGGCTATGCGTTCCAGCGGGCCATCAGGGGGATGGGCCCGCTCTGGTCCCAGCTCGTGTTCGCCACGATCTTCGCCCTCGCGCACCCTTTCGACCCAGCCATGGATGGAAGCGTCAGGGTCCTGGCGATGCTCAACATCTTCCTGGCGGGTTGGATGTTGGGCTATTGCTACCTGCGCACAGGTCGCCTGGCACTCCCGATCGGGGTGCATATGGGATGGAACTGGGCGCAGGGTAGCCTGGGATTCGGTGTGAGTGGTAACGCCTCCAAGGGATGGTGGACCCCGGTACTCCATGGCAAGCCCACATGGTTGACCGGGGGCGACTTTGGCCTCGAAGGCTCCGCCATCAGTGTCTTGATTCTCGCGCTGGTCGTGGTCGGGCTGGCGCGTTGGAAGGGAGAAAGGACCCACCAGGAGTTGCCCACGCGCGCGACCGCGTAGCGAGGCCCCCACCAGGGAGGGCCCCGCTCGGACTGGACCCGCTACCTGGCGAGGTCACAGTACTGCGGGTACCGGCTGCAAGGGTAACAGGTGCCACCGGGGCCACCGACGCACACCTCGTTGGTGCCGCACTGGCCCTGCAAGTTGCACATCCGGAGGGCCTGCTCGGTCGACGCCACCTCCGTCACGGACTCCTCCTCGATGGGACCACCACACGCGGCCAGGCCCAGCGTTGCGACGAGCAGCCCCATGCCACGAATCCAGGACATCTTCATGTGCCATTCCTCCTGCGTTGAGTGGGAAGCATGATTCTACGTCTTTCCGGATGAACGCGCTCCTCCAAAATTCACCTGGAGTGAACCCCTTCGCGACGCCCTGTCGGAGACACACAAGACTCGCGAGGCCCGCCGCGGTCGCTCACTTGCGAGGGCTTACGAAGGAGACGACATCACGAAGAAGTGCCTATTCCTCGCGGTGATTCTCACTGACTTTACCTGGGAAAAGCGTATAGAGCCGCCCGCCGTGGATTCCCCACCGCAATAGCAGGAGCAGGCATGCATCTCAAGACGTGGAGCTCGTGGCTCATCTCTCTCGGGCTGACGGGGAGCACCGCAGCGCTGGCGGCGGACTCGGAGCGGGCGGCGCTGGCGGGCGTCGAGGCTCAGGTCCGGGCACTGGGTGGCGAGAAGTCTGTCGAAGCGGATCTGTTGGAGATCAAATTTCATGACAACCAGCTCATCCGGTTGCGCAATGGCGCGCCCACGGACCTGGCGGGGCGCGGGCTGCGCACGTCCCAGGCCTCGGTGCTGCTGAAGGCGGTGGAGGGCGGCAGGTGGATGCGCTCTCACGATGCGTCCGAGGAGGCGCTGGAGACGCTCCAGGCCGAGGGCGAGAAGCGGACGGCCGAGCCGCAGCCGGACCTCAACCTGTACTTCCGCGTGCGGCTTCCGGTGGGCCTGGATGCCAATCGCATCGCGGCGGCCTTCCTCCAGCTTCCGGAGGTGGAGGCCGTCTACCGCGTGCCCGTCCCCGTGGAGCCGCCGACGGCGCCGGACTACTACTCGGTGAGCACGGGCTCGTATCAGAAGTACCAGGACGCGGCGCCCGCGGGCATCGATGGACGCTATGCCGACACCGTGGCGGGCGCGCGCGGCACCAACGTGAAGATCTGCGACGTGGAGTACAGCTTCAACGGCGCGCACGCGGACCTGGGCACGGTGACGGCGGTGGGCCCCGCCGGCGTGGACCCTTTCAACAACACCAATCACGGCACCGCGGTGGCGGGGGTGTACGGTAGCCTGTCCAACGGCGAGGGCACCACCGGCATCGCCTACAACGCGCAGAAGCTGTTCGCGTATGCCAATACGGCGTCTGGCTACAACGTGGGCGCGGCCGTGACGACCTGCGCGGCCAACATCAACGCCGGAGACGTCATCCTCATCGAGCAGCAGATCAGTGGTCCCAATGGCACCGGGAAGTACGTACCGCCCGAGTGGTACAAGCCCTGGTACGACGCCATCAAGGCGGCGGTGGCGGCGAACAAGATCGTCGTCGAGACGGCGGGCAACGGCAGCCAGAACCTGGATGACGCCATCTACTCCACCGGCAACAACGGACACTACCCGTTCCTGGCGGCCAACGACTCGGGCGCCATCCTCGTGGGCGCTGGCAAGTCGCCCGCCTGGGGCAGTACGGCGCGCACCCCCCACGACTACTCCACCTACGGTTCCACGGTGGACCTGCAGGGCTGGGGTGACAGCGTGACGACCACCGGCTACGGCGACCTCTACAGCACCGAGGGCGTCAACCGCTGGTACACCGCGACCTTCTCGGGCACCTCGAGCTCCGCGCCCGTCGTCACCGGCGCGGTGGCCAGCATCCAGGGCGCCGCCCGCGCTTCCGGGCGCGGCGTGCTCACCCCGAGCACGGTGCTCAACCTCCTCTCTGGCACCGGCACGCCGCAGGGCTCCGACCCGCGCCACATCGGCCCCCTGCCGGACCTGCGTCAGGCCCTCACGACCAATCCCATCGACCGCTCGGAGTTCTTCGTCCGGCAGACCTACCTGGATGTGCTCAAGCGCGAGCCCGACGCGGGCGGGCTCGCCAACAATGTGAGCATTTTGCAGAGCTGCAATGGGAACGCGACCTGTCTGGCCTCGAACCGCGTCGCCATCGCGCGCAACATCCTCGAATCACCGGAGAACCGCCAGCAGGACCCGGATCTGAACCCGGCCTCGTCTGGTTACAACTCGGCCTTCGTCACCCATTGCTACACGAACTTCCTGCGGCGCCAGCCGAGTGCGTCGGAAGTTTCCTTCTGGCTGAACATCTTGAACACGGGAGGTGACTACAGCGCGGTCGTCAACGGCTTCATCACCTCCACGGAGTACCGCCAGCGCTTCGGCATGCAGTAGCACGCCTGAGCTCGAGACGGAGTCTATCGCGAGGGCTCGCCGGCCAGCGTCTCGCTGGTCTGGCGGGCCCCCGCGCCTACCGCTGTGTGGAAGTTCGTCGGATGATGGCGATCGCGCAGCCGCATGAACGGCGTCTCGACGAAGCGATGCAGCAGCCAGCCTCCGAGCAGGCAGACGGCCGCGATGATCGCCACCGTGGAACCCTCCCCCAGGCCCCAGGGCTCCAATTGCTTTCGCGCGACATGGGCGAGCGGCTTGTGCGACAGGTAGATGGCATACGACCACGCCGCGAGGGAGGCGGCGCCCGGCACGCGCACGCGGTACAGCAGAGAGCCCGGGCTCAGCGCGGCCACGACCAGCAGCGCGAACGCGCAGGCCAGCAGCGAGTAGCCGAAGGTGGTCATGGCGAAGCCATAACCGTAGCCCTCGATGTAGTAGTAGTTCGCGAGCAGGTAGAAGAGGCCCACGGTGGCGAGCACACCGGCGGCCAGCGTGGCACGGCCCCATCCAATCACCCGCTCCCAGAGGCGCGGATGGAAGTTCTTCAGCATGGCGATGGCCACGCCAGGCAGGAACTCGTCGAATCGGCAGAACGAGGAGTAGTAGATGTTCGGGTAGTAGCCCCGGTCGACACCGCCCGGCTCCTGTCCGTACTGGAACCACAGCACTCCGCGGAGCGCGATGCCGGCGAGGATCAGGCTTGTCAGCGCGAACCAGGCGGCCCGCTTCGACAGGGAACCGCCGAAGTGCAGCGCACCGAGGATGAGCAGCGGTAGCAACAGATAGAACTGCTCCTCGATGCACAGCGACCAGGCATGCGAGAACGCCGTCCCCGGCTGCAACCCCAGGTTCTGCGTGAAGGTCAGGAAGCGCCACAAGGGCGGCGGTGGCCTGCCGCCCATGACCGTGGGCAGCGCGAAATACAGCGCCAGCACCACGTAGTAGTTGGGCAGCGTTCTCAGGAGCCGCCGGATGTAGAACGCCTTCAGCGACAGCGTCTTCCCCTTCGCGATGCCGGCGAAGAGCTGGTTGCCGATGAGGTAGCCGCTCAGCACGAAGAACAGGTCCACCCCTGTCCAGCCCACGGTGCTGGCCCAACCGAAGGTCGGCGTGCCGCTGACGAACACCCTGTAGTGGTAGGCGAACACCAGCAGGATGGCCACCGCTCTCAGCGTGTCGAGCCCATCGAACCGCTTGGGCGTGTTGCTGGCGTCCTGAGTCATCACGATGCGTGGATCCTTCCCGGAAGCGGTCGAGCGACCGCAGCATCGGAGGATTGGCCGAGAACTCCGGCCTCGCCACTATCTGTCGGAACCTTCGCGGCCGTACTTCTTCATGGCCTCCATCAACCGGTCATGCGGGAGGGCGAAGACCCGGATCCCATCCGCGCCGGTCATGGTGTCGGCGGCCAACATCGCGTTGAGGATGGCCTCCTGCGTCGCCTGCACGGTGGCCTCGAAGAGCGGGTTCATGCGCTCGTTGTCGAGTGTGGAGACCGGGGCGACCGGGCCCGGCGTGGGCGGGAGCGTGGCCTGGGTCGAGAAGGCCAGGAAGAGATCTCCGGAGCCGTCCTCCCCAAGCCCGCCCATCTTCGCGATACCGAGCGGCACGCGCCGGGCGAGCCGCCCGAGCTGGTGCGGCAGCAGGGGCGCGTCCGTCGCCACGACCACGATGATCGAGCCCATTCCCTCGGGGAAGGACTGCCGGGAGGCCCCCTGCTTCGAGCACCGGGGCATGTCGGTGATGAGAGGGTTCGACGGAGCCCCATCCCCCGTCGTGCACGCTCGCAGGTCCGGGAGCTCCTCGCCCACCGGGACGCCCGCCACGGTCAGGAGCCGGCGCTGGCCGTAGTTGCACTGCACGAGCACACCCACCGTATAACCCCCCTGCTCCTCCGGGAGCTTGCGCGAGGCCGTGCCAATGCCTCCCTTGAAGCCGTGGCAGATCATCCCCGTTCCACCGCCCACCGAGCCCTCCGCGACGGGCCCCGGGCTCGCACCATCGAGTGCTCGGAAGACGTGCTCCCGCTTCACATGGAAGCCGTCGATGTCGTTCAGGATGCCGTCGTAGGTCTCCGCCACCACGGGCAGGCTGAGCTCGAATGACCGGCCTCGCTTCAGCGCCCAGGCGATGAGCGCGTCGCGCACCGTGCCCACGCTGGAGGTGTTGGTGAGCAGCATGGGGCCATAGAGCAACCCGGACTCGTTCACCCAATGGGTGCCCGTCATCTCCCCATTGCCATTCAGGGCATGCGTGGCCGCGAACACGGGCGCGGTCCCCGCCTTCCCACGAGGCCACACGGCGGTGACTCCCGTGCGCACCGGCCCCTTGCCCACCACGAGCCGCCCCTGACCGGAGACGATCGTGGAGTGACCCACCTCCACCCCCGGCACGTCCGTGATGGCGTCGAGGGTTCCTGGCTGTCCCCCGAAGGGAATTCCCAGCTCCCGGGCACGGGCCTTCGCTGGAACGGACTGAGCGGCGGAGACACCGGGCATTCCCAGGAGGCAGCACACCGCGAGCACGAGAGAAGCAAGGGCGCGAGGACTCATGGCACCTCCGTCAACGTTGTGGGAGCAGGTGTCGTGGCAGTACCATCACGCAATGCCCCCCATCAATCGCCCCCTGTTCGAAGCCATGCTCGAGCGGGTCAGCACGTCCAATCCGGACTGCGAGCTGGAGTTCAGCCAGATGAGCTTCAAGGCATCTCCCGGGCTGTATCTGAAGGGAGGATTGGCCGACACCCTCTTCATGGGCAGCGATTGGATGGCGCACAACGTCCTACGGACCTACTCCAAGGACGGGAACTGCCTGGCACACGCCTACTTCTGGTGCGCCGATCACTTGAAGGGGACCACGGCGCATTGGCGCGCGCGCGCGAAGTCGGCGCGTCCCCGGCTCAATACGAGCCAGGTCATGAAGATGCAGCACAAGCTCACCAAGCACCTGGCCTCCATCTTCTCCGCCAAGGACGAGGATCCCGTCTTCACCCACCGTGTCTTCAACGACACGAACATCGGCGCGTTGTTCAAGGACTTCGATACCGAGCTCAACGCGCGCTCCATCTCCTGGGATACCCGGCAGTTCAGCCGTGCCATTGGTGCCATGGGCGTTTACTTCATGAGGAAGCGCGTGGGCACGGATGACATCAACGCCCGCTACCTCCTCTATCACCTCTATGGCTATGGCGGAGACAAGGACACCAAGAAGGCGCTCACGGCCCAGGGCATCGACTTCGATGCGATGAAGAAGGGCACCTTCCTGCTCTACACCTTCAAACACGCCTTGGGACTGCACGGGGACGGAGATGGGATCTTCCATCTCTTCGACCCCAACTACGGGCAATACCAGCTCACCTTCGACTCGGTGGATGGGCTCCTCGGTCTCTTCAACGAGCTTGGACAGCTCTACGAGAACGACACGCACGGCAAGTACCTGAGGATCCTCAGGTACGAGCTGGACGCCACCGAGGAGGTGTGACGACCGCATCCCCGGACCCGGGAGGGGATGCGGCAGTCCTGCCTACGGGCCGCGGAGCACGGTCAATCCCTGGTCGGTGAGCACGAGCAGCATGCTCGGCGTCACGGTGGGTTCGTAGACGAGCTGCGAGACCTGCTGGCCGGATACCTGCGGCACCCTGGCCAACGTCACGCCGTCCGGCTCCAACCTCCAGAGACCCGCGCCATCCGTGCCAATGTAGAGCGCACCATCGTCCGTCGCCTCGAGCGCCAGGATCCGGTTCGTCGGCAGCCCGGCGAGCTTCGACCAGTTCCCCGCGGAGCGGGACTTCGGCGTCATCGCCCAGACGCCAAACTCCTCGCTCCCCAGGTAGTAGCGGCCCGAGGTGGTCTGCTCGAAGGCACGCCAGAAATCATCATCCGCCTGACCGTTGAGCGCTTCATTGAAGCCCTTGAACCGCCAGGGCGTGGGACCCTCCCAGGTCTTCTCGCGGTCCCACTCCTCGAGCTTCGCACTCGGGACGAGCACGCCGAGCATCTGCTCGTTGGCGACGAGGACATCCCCGTTCGGCGCGATGCCGAGCCCATACATCGGCGGGCACTGGAGCGACTCGTCCCGCGAGCCGTCCGGATTCGTGGTGATGAGGTACCAGCCCGGATGACGGTGGCTGTTGTACGTGAGCCCCTGGATGCGGGTCACCCCGTGGTTCGTCGTGATGTAGAGGTCGCCGCGATACTTGCCGCGCGTCACGCGGGCGCAGTTCAGGACGCTGCGATCCTCCTCGTAGTGGAAGTCGTTCGTGTTGTGGATGCCGATCTGCTTGCCCTCGTTCGACGAGCCGGTGGTGCGCCAGATGTGCTCCTCGAGCACGACGGACCCATCGGTCTGGAGGCGGACCGCGTCCAGATCTCCCTTCTGGTACTCGGCGTAGCGCTCGGGCGTGTAGTAGTCATCGCCCGGTCCAGGGATGTACGTGCGCTGCCGGATCCCCGGCGCCTTCTGCATCTCGGCGGCGCGATACCCCACGTAGGCGCGCCCGGCCTCACCGCCGCAGATGACCGTCGAGTCGATGGCGAGCGAATCCCGGCCGAACGGCAGGCGCGCCTGTCCGACCCCCGTGGTCCACGTCGGGGCCGCGTCACCCGGGCGCAGCACGCCGATGCGGTTGCCGTCGAGCAGCCAGAGGTTCAGCCCCTCATCGAGTCCAACGCTCCTCGGTCTGCCGACGCCAAACGCCCGCGAGTAGTCGAGCACCGCATCCACCGGCCAGGGACCCGCATCCGGCGGCTCGCCGGCGTCCGGCGTCGTCCCGGCATCTGGCGACTCGCCAGCATCGGGCGTCGCCCCACCATCCCCCCCGTCCGGCGTGGAAACCGGGGGAGTTCCGCCATCCACCAAGAGAACCGGAGGAGTGTCCGATGGAACTTCGCTTCCCTCCCCTGGACCTGGCTCCTGATTCTCCGGCGGGTCGACTGTCCGGGTCCGGTCACCGCAACCCACCGAGAGCAATGAAATGACCACGAGTCCCACTCCCACCGCGCCTGCACGAAGTCCCATGCGTTCACCTGTCGATGGGCGGCTCGATCGCAAGTCCCGGGCCGACGGCGAACACAAGCGCGTCCGGATCGCGGTGTTTCTCTCGTTGCCGATTCGCATTTGAGCGACTATGGGCATTGCAGAACGAGCTGGCGCCGATTTCCGTGCACCAGCCACCACCCAGCCGTTTCCACAGGAGAATCAGATGGCCGCGAAGACGAAGACCGCCACCGCGAAGAAGGCTGCCGCCTCCGACAGGGGCCCGACCAAGTCCGAGCTGCTGGTGTCCATCGCCGAGCAGACCGGGTTGAGCAAGAAGCAGGTCACCTCCGTCTTCGACGCACTCGGCGAGCAGATCCAGAAGAGCCTGGGCAGCCGCGGCCCCGGCAAGTTCGTGGTCCCCGGCCTGATGAAGCTGAAGGTGGTGAAGAAGCCGGCCACCAAGGCGCGCAAGGGCATCAACCCCTTCACCGGCCAGGAGACGACGTTCAAGGCCAAGCCGGCTCGCAAGGTCGTGAAGATCCAGCCGCTCAAGGCCCTGAAGGACATGCTCTAGGAAGACCCGCCCAGGAGGGTGCCGCTCCCCGTCGGAGCGCGCCCTCCCGGGCACCGTGCCCTCCGTTCCCGTGAGACAAGTCGTGGCCCCTGGAGCGGGGACTACGGGTAGCGCACGGGGGCGGGGGGATCCTCGGGAAGCGGGATGAACTCCGTCTCCTGGGGCACTTTGGCGAAGCGCCCGGCCTTCCAGTCCGCCTTCGCCTCCTCCAGCCGCTCCTTCGAGCTCGAGACGAAGTTCCAGTAGATGTAGCGCGGTCCGTCCATCGGCTCGCCGCCGAGCAACATCATGCGCGCCGGCTCGGAGGCCTGGAGGGCGATCTCACTCCCAGGACGGAAGACGAGGAGCTCTCCCGCGCTGAACTCGATGCCGTCGATCTCCACCGTGCCCTGGGCGAGGTAGAGCGCACGCTCCTCGTGCTCGGCCGGAATCACCAGGCCCGCCCCCGCCTCCAGCACCGCGTCCGCGTAGAACATGTCCGAGAGCGTCTGGACGGGCGAGCGCTTCCCGTGGAGCGAGCCCGCGATGACGTGCATCCGCACGCCCTCGCCCTCGAGGAAGGGCATCGTCTCGGTGGCATGGTGGACGAAGGCCGGCGCGGTCTCCTCGTGCTTCTTCGGGAGCGCCACCCAGGCCTGGATGCCGAAGAGCCGCCCGCCCGCGGCCCGCGTCTCGGGGCCCGTGCGCTCGGAGTGGACGATGCCGCGCCCCGCCGTCATCCAGTTCACCTCGCCGGGCCGGATGGGTTGCACCATGCCCAGACTGTCGCGGTGGAGGATCTCCCCCTCGAAGAGGTAGGTCACGGTGGCCAGGCCGATGTGGGGGTGCGGCCGCACGTCGAGCCCATGGCCCGAGCGGAACACCGCGGGCCCCATCTGGTCGAGGAAGATGAAGGGGCCCACCATCCGGCGCTGGGCCGAGGGCAGCGCCCGACGCACCTCGAATCCATCACCCAGGTCCCGGGTACGGGTGACGATGAGCGTCTCCATCCCGGGGGGGAGGTGTGTCTCTCTCGTTTCATCCCAGCTCATGTGTGACTCCTTCCAGCAGATCAGGGCAGCTCGTCAGGACGTACAACAGCATGTGGGAAACACCCGCTCCCCACTAGCGGTGGATGACAGGATGGACTGTTCCAAGGGTAGAACAATCCTCCCCCATCATTCCGGTGAAGGCGCGGGCCAGCGCTCCCGCAGGAAGTCCACGAAGGCCATCACCTTGGGTGAATGATGCCGGGCGCTCGGGTAGACCACATGCACCGGTGCTCCCGACGACCCCCAGTCCGGCAGGATGCGTTGCAGGCGTCCGGCGGCGATATCGCTGGAGCAGTGGATGTTGGGCAGGAGGGCGACCCCGGCCCCCGCCAGCGTCACGGCGCGGAGCATGTCCGGCTCGTTCACGACGAAGCGGGCGCGGACCTGGACCTCGACCGACCGGCTCCCGGCACTCAGGCTCCAGACGTTCCCCTCCCTCCCCGCGCCAAAGAGGAGGCAGTCGTGCTTCTCGAGCTCCTTCGGGGACCTGGGCGCTCCCCGCGCCTTGATGTAGCTCGGAGCCGCCACGACGAGCCGCTCGATGACTCCCAGCCGCCGGGCGATGAAGGACGAGTCGGCGAGCCGTCCCGCGCGAATGGCCAGGTCGAACCCCTCCCCCACCAGGTCGACCGTGCGATCCGTGCACACCAGATCGAGCTGCACCTCGGGGTAGCTCTTCATGAACTCCGCGACGAGCGGCCCCAGGTGGCTGAAGGTCAGGGGGGCCGTCACGCGCAGCAGCCCATGGGGCACGGCCTGCATGCGAGTGACGGACTGCTCGGCGGCCTCCGCCTCGGCCACGATGCGGGCACAGTGCTCGTAGTAGGCCCGGCCCACCTCCGTGAGGTGCAGCTTGCGCGTCGTGCGCTGCAGCAGTTGCGCGCCAACACGCTCCTCGAGCTCGGACACCTTCCGGCTGACGGTGGACTTGGGCATCTGGAGCCCCCGCGCCGCCTCCGTGAAGCTGCCAGCCTGCACCACCCTGGCGAAGACCAGGAGCTCGTTGAGGTCCATGTCGATTCCCGCTCCGGAAGTCGTTCCATGAGTGGAACAATGCGTCCAGTCCGACCCATCTAATCAGGGCTACCGCCCACCGCTACATTCCGCGACGTTCCCGACCTTCTCGTCCGAACCCACCCCAGGAGACCCCATGTCCATCGATTCCCAGACCGAGCAGAGCGGCACGTTCCGGCAGGTCATCCACGTCGGCTCCCACACCTTCCACGCCGACGTCCCCCCTTCGATGGGCGGCCAGGCCTCCGCTCCGGGACCCCATGACTACTTCGATGCCTCCCTGGCGGCGTGCAAGGCGCTCACGGCCACCTGGTACGCGAAGAAGCACGGCATCGCCCTGGAGCGCGTCGAGGCCCACGTGGAGCGCGACGACTCGCGCGAGCGCCAGGGCACCTACTCGCTCCGGGTGAAGCTCGCGTTCCACGGCGCGCTGTCCCAGGAAGAGAAGCAGAGGCTCCACGCCGCCGTCGCGCAGTGCCCCATCCACAAGCTGATGACCACGACGACCGTGGAGATCGTCACGGAGCCGCTCGAGGCGGTTTGAAGCCGGCGTCACACCGGGACGCTCGGTTCGGGGAGCGCGGGACCCGGCACCACCTCGCGGCGCTTCCACAGGAAATAGACCGCCGGGTAGACGAGCAGCTCCAACAGGAAGCTGGTGGCCAGGCCGCCCACCATGGGTGCCGCGATGCGCTTCATGACGTCCGCGCCCGTTCCGGTGGACCACATGATGGGGAGCAGGCCCAACATCGCCGCCATGACCGTCATCGCCTTGGGCCGTACGCGCTTCACGGCACCGTGCACGATGGCCTCCACCAGGTCCCCTTCCGTGCGCAGCATCCCGCGCTTCTTCGCCTCGTCGTGGGACAGGTCCAGGAAGAGCAGCATGAAGGCGCCGGTCTCCGCGTCCAGGCCCATCAGCGCGATCATCCCCACCCACACCGCGATGGAGATGTTGTAGTCGAGCGCCCACAGCAGCCACACCGCCCCAATGGCCGAGAAGGGCACCGCCAGCATCACCAGGCCCGCCTTGAAGGCAGACTTGGTGTTCATGTACAGCAGCCCGAAGATGAGCACGAGCGTGAGCGGGATGACGAGCTGGAGCCGCTCCCTGACGCGCAGCATGTTCTCGTACTGGCCGCTCCACGTCATGGAGTAGCCGGCCGGCACCTTCACGCCCGCGGCCACCGCCTCCTTCGCGCGCTCCACGAAGCCGCCCACGTCGTACTTCGACGTGTCGAAGTCCACGTAGACGTAGCCGGTGAGCATCCCGTTCTCGTTGCGAATCATCGAGGGGCCATGCGCGAGCACCACGTCCGCGATGGCCTCCATGGGAATCTGGCCCTTGCCGTCCGGAAGCGGCAGCAACACGCGCTTCAGCGACTGGAGGTCCTCGCGGTAGTCACGCGCGTAGCGCACGTTGATGCCGTAGCGCTCGCGGCCCTCCACGGTGGTGGACTGGTTGTCGCCCCCCACCGCGGTCATCACCATCATGTTCGCGTCATCCACGCTCAGGCCGTAGCGGGCGAGCTCGCCTCGCTTGAGCACGAAGTCCAGGAAGTAGCCTCCCGCCACGCGCTCGGCGAACGCGCTGCGGGTGCCCTCCACCCGGGCCATCACGGCCTCCGTCTCGCGGGCGATCCGCTCCACGGTGGTCAGGTCCGCTCCCATGATCTTGATGCCCACCGGCGTGCGGATGCCCGTGGACAGCATGTCCAGCCGGCCCTTGATGGGCATGGTCCAGGCGTTGGAGATGCCCGGCAGCTGGAGCGCGGCGTTCATCTTCGACTCCAGCTCCGCCTGGGTGATGCGGTCCCGCCAGAAGGGGCGCAGCATCCCCTTCAGCCACTCGGGCGCCCAGCCGCTGTACCAGCGTGGCACTTCGCGCCACTGGGACTCGGGGCGCAGCAGCACCGTCGTCTCCATCATGGTGAACGGGGCGGGGTCCGTGGAGGTGTTGGCGCGGCCCGCCTTGCCGAAGACGCGCTCCACCTCGGGGAACTGCATGAGCAGCTTGTCCTGCACCTGCAGCACGCGCTGCGCCTCCGTCACGGACATGCCGGGCTCCACCGCCGAGGGCATGTAGAGGATGGTGCCCTCGTTGAGCGGAGGCATGAACTCGCTGCCCAGCTGCAGGTACAGGGGAATGGTGGTCGCCACCAGCACCGCGCTCACCGCCAGGGTGGCCTTCGCGTGCCGCAGGACGAAGCGGCAGGGGCCCTCGTAGAGCCGGTGCATCAGCCGGCTGATGGGGTGCCGCTCCTCCGAGTAATACCTGCCCACGAAGGCCTGCGTCGCCGCCCACGCCAGGAACCTCGGGCGGAAGTGGAAGGGCTCCACGCGTGCGAAGAGCATCCGCATGGCCGGGTCGAGGGTGATCGCCAGCAGCGCGGCGATCGCCATGGCGAGGTTCTTCGAATACGCCAGCGGCCGGAAGAGACGGCCCTCCTGGTCCACCAGCGTGAAGATGGGCATGAAGGCCACGGCGATGACGAGCAGGCTGAAGAAGACGCCCGGCCCCACCTCCATCAGCGCCTCCAGGCGCACCTGGTGGAAGTCGCCCTTCTTGCCGTCCTTCATCCAGTGGTGGATCTTGTTGTACGCGTTCTCCACCTCGACGATGGCTCCGTCCACCAGCACGCCGATGGAGATGGCGATGCCGGCCAGCGACATGAGGTTGGCGTTCAGCCCCATCGCGTACATGGGGATGAAGGCCAGCGCCACCGACACTGGAATGGTGACGATGGGCACGATGGCGGAAGGCACGTGCCACAGGAAGATGAGGATGATGAGGGAGACGATGAGGATCTCCTCCACCAGCTTGTGCGTCACCGTGTCGATGGCGCGCTCGATGAGGTCCGAGCGGTCGTAGGTGGTGACGATCTCCACGCCCTCGGGCAGCGAGGGTTTCAGCTCCTCGAGCTTCGCCTTCACGCGCTCGATGACGTTGAGTGCGTTCTCCCCCTGGCGCATCACCACGATGCCGCCCACCACGTCCCCTTCCCCGTCCAGGTCCGCCACGCCCCGGCGCAGCTCGGGACCCAGCGTCACGCTGGCCACGTCCTTGATGGTGACGGGCGTGCCTCCCTGGGCCTTCAGGACGAGCTTCTCGATGTCCTCCACGCTCTTCACGTAGCCACGGCCGCGGACCATGTACTCGCGCCCGGCCACCTCCACCAACCGTCCCCCCACGTCATTGTTGCCCTGGCGAACCGCGCGCACCACCGCGTCCAGCGACAGCCCGTAGCTGGCCAGCGTGTTGGGGTTGACCGTCACCTGGTACTGGCGCACCTGGCCGCCCACGGTCGCCACCTCGGACACGCCCGGCACGCTCTGGATGGCATAGCGCAGGAACCAGTCCTGGTAGGAGCGCAGCTCGTCCAGCCGGTGCTTGCCGCTCCTGTCCACCAGCGCGTACTGGAACACCCACCCCACGCTGGTGGCGTCCGGGCCCAGCTCCACCTTCACGTCCTGCGGCAGCTGGGACGTTATCTTCGACAGGTACTCGAGCACCCGCGTGCGCGCCCAGTACATGTCCGTGCCATCCTCGAAGATGACGTACACGTAGCTGAAGCCGAAGTCGCTGAAGCCTCGGACCGCCTTGACCTTCGGGGCGCCCAGCAGCGCGGTGGTGATGGGATAGGTGACCTGGTCCTCGATGATGTCGGGGCTGCGGTCCCACCGCCCGTAGACGATGACCTGCGTGTCGGACAGGTCCGGCAGCGCGTCCAGCGGCGTGTTCCGCATCGTCCACCAGGCGCCGAGGAGCGCTACCACCGTGGCCGCGATGACGAGGTACTTGTTCTCCGCCGAGAAGCGGATGATGGCGCGAATCATGGCTCAGTGGCCTCCGTGGCCGGAGGCGGCGGGAGGAGCAGGCGCCGGGGTGCCCCCCGAGGAGGAGGCGGCCAGCGCCGCCAGCGACGCGCGCAGGCGCGATTCGGAGTCGATGAGGAAGTTGGCGCCAGTGACGACCTGCTCGCCCGCCTTCAGGCCCGACGTCACCTCCACGCTCTTCCCATCCGACTCGCCCAGGCGCACCTCGCGCGGCTGGAAGCGGCCGTCGCCCAGCGCCACGAAGACCACCTGGGTCGTGCCGGTGGGGACGACCGCGTCGGACGGAATCTTCAGCCCCTCGCGGGTCGTGCCCCGGAGCACCACCTCACCGAACATCTCGGGACGCAGGTCGCCGTCGGGATTGGGGAACTCCAGGCGCACCTTCACCGTGCGCGTGGCCGGGTCGAGCACCGGGTCCAGGAAGGACACCTTCCCCGCGAACACCCGGTTGGGGAACGCCTTGAGCTGAAGCGTGGCGGGCATGCCCACCTTCACGTGCCGCAGCTCGGTCTCGTACACATCGGCGAGCACCCATACTCGCGACAGGTCGACGACCTCGTAGGCAGTGGCGCCCACCTCCAGGCGCGCCCCCTCCACCACGTCCTTCTTGGTGATGACCCCGGAGATGGGCGACACCAGGGTGAGGGAGCGGGTGGCCTCGCCCGTCTCGGCGAGCCGCTCCAGGGTGGCCGCCGGCACGTCCCACAGCTGCAGCTTGCGTCGGGCCGCGGCCACCAGGGCGTCACCGTCCGCCGCCATCCCTCCGGCCTGGCCCAGGGACTGCCGCGTGCGCAGCGCCAGCAGGTACTCCTCCTGGGCCGCGAGCAGCTCCGGGCTGTAGACGGAGAAGAGCGGCTCCCCCTTCCGCACCGGCTTGCCGGTGAAGTCCACGTACACGCGCTCGACGAACGCGGGCACCTTCATGGTGACGCGGCGCACGCGGGTCTCGTCCATGGCAACCCGGCCCGTGGTCCTCCAGGTTCCCCCGACCCTGCCCTCCGTCACCGGCGCGGTGCGCAGGCCGATGAGCTGCTGGCGCGAGGGGTCGATGGTGATGGGGGCCAGGCCCTCCACCGCGGCGGTGCCCGGGTCGCCAGGAGAAGCCGACCCGGGCGTCATCGCCACCAGGTCCATGCCGCAGATGGGGCACTTGCCCGGGTGGTCCTGCACGATGCTCGGGTGCATCGGGCACTGGTATTTCGTGACCGCCGGCTCGGAGGCGCTCGGGGTGGTGCCGGCCGCGGGGGCCGGCGCGTGAGCGTCGGGCGCTTCATGCCCGTGCGACAGCAGGTGCACGACGCCGCCGCCCAGTACGGCGCTGGCCAGCGCCGTGACGACGAGCACGGCGGCTCCGAAGCGGCGGCGCGACGGGGGTGGCGAAGGGGGGATGGGCGGAGTCTCGAGGGACATGGGTTCTCCGGGGCTACATCCCCGACATGGAGGAAGAGGTTGAGGGGGCCGCACCGGGAGCACTCCCCGCTGGAGCGGCGCCACGCGCGGAAGCGGAGGGGGCGCTCCCCGCCCCGGGCATTCCGCCCGCGCCCTGACCACCGCCGCCCATCGACGCCACGGGCTCCAGGCTCACCTCGGCCTGGGCGATGGCGAGGCGCTGCGCGTCGACGAGCGTCCGCAGATAGTCCTCCTCGTCGCGGATGATGCCGGTGTTGGCTTCCAGCACCGAGGCGAACGAGGCGCGCCCCACCCGGTACTGCGTCAGGGTGCTCTCGGCGGTCGCCGCCGATTGCATCAAGAGACCGTCACGGTAGATCGCCACCGTGTCGCGCAGCGCCTCCAGGGCGATGAGGCGCTCCCGGACCCGCAGGCGGAGATCCTGCTCCAGCGCGGCCACCGCGTGGGTCGTGGACTCTGTCTGGGCACCGCTCTCGGCCACCACGCGGCTCCGCATCCTCCCGGAGAAGACGGGCAGGTTGACGCCAACGCTGGCCTGCCACATGGGAGGGAAGTCGCCGCCCCGGGGCATCACCCCCGCGCTCACGGTGAAGTCGGGCAGGCGTTCACGGCGCGCCAGCGCCATCTGCTGCTCCGCCTGCGCCATCAACGCACGCCTCTCGGCCAGCTCGGGGCTTCGCTCGAGCGAGTCCCGTTCCGCGGCTTCGCGGTCGCCGAGCTCCGGCACTCCCACGTCGCGCACGCGCGTGGTGGTGGGGAGGGGCTCATCCAGGGGCCGGCCGCTCTGCCGGTTCAGGGACTGCACACGGACGCGCTCCTCGGCGCGCAGGGCCAGCTGGCGCTGGCGCAGCCGGTTGAGCTCGAGCTGGGCACGCAGCAGGTCCGACTGGGCCCCCTCGCCCGTCTCGTAGCGGATGCGGGCCATGTCGGCGGACTGCTTCCAGAGCGCCTGCAGCCGGTCCAGCAGCACGAGCCGCTCGCGCGTCAGCAGCAGGTCGAGGTAGCCCCGGCGCACCTCGGCCTCGATGGACAGCCGCGCTCGCGCCACCCGCGCCGACACGGCCGTGGCGCCGAGCCGGGCCACTTCGGTGCGCAGCGCGCGCTTTCCCGGGAAGGGCAGTGCCTGGGAGGCCATGATGCTGATGTAGCTGCCCTCCATCTCGCCGATCATGAGTCCGTCGAAGCCGTCGTTCTGGATGCCCACCTGCAGCACCGGATCCGGCAGGGCTCCCGCCTGGGGGACACGCTCCCGAGCGGCCCGCACCTGGGCCTCCGCCTGGCGCAACTCCGGGCGCGCCTCGAGGGCTTCCGCGAGGAGCTGCTCCAGCGTCGCGTCCGTCGGCAGCGCCGATGCGGGAGCCGCTCGAGTGACCGGCGTGCGAGTCTCCTCCCGCGCGAGCGCCACCAGCGGCGAGAGCAGCACCAGCACGAGAGCCAGGTGCCCTCGCGGGGAGCGCCGCCAGCCCGAGGCGAGGACAGACCGGGAGATGTCGTGAGTGGGTTGCACGACCCCGGGTTGTGCACGGCTTGTGCCACGGGCCATGTCCCGCCCGAGAGAGAGGAACCCCGGGCACGGCGTGCTCCATCAGGCGCCCGGCGAGTCACTGTGTAACTCTGGGAATCACATCTCCCGTGGGGCAAAGGCGCGCGCATCGACGGGGAGGACAGGTGGCACCCGCCTTGCGTACTACTGATGGAGGAGAGCTCATCCATGCAGGTCCCCTCAGGCACCGCCCGACGTCTCAGCCTGGCCCTCGCCGCCCTGGTTTCCCTCTTCGTGGTCTCCTCCCTCCTCGTCCTCGTCCATATGCGGGAGATCCATTCCCGCCTGGTCGAGATGCAGGCGCGGCAGCATGCCGTCCGCTCGGCGCTCGAGGTGGCCAGCGCCATCCGGGACTCCTACGCGCACCAGGCCCATACCCTCATCCTGGGCAACGACAGCCACCTGCACTTCTATGAGACGGCCGCCCAACGGGTGAACCGGCTGACGCAGGTGATGAAGGCGCAGGCCTCGGAGCCCGAGGAGCAGGCCTGGGTGGCCGACATCGAGCGCGCACAGCGGTCGCTGGACACCCTCTTCCGCGAGGCGCTCCTGCCCGCGGTGCTGTCGGGAAGGAAGGAGGACATGGACCGCGAGCATGGCCGGGCGCTCGGGCTCGTGTCCCAGATGGAGGAGCGCACGGACCGGCTGGTGAGCCACTTCAACCGCTCGGTGGACGAGGCCGAGGCCCGTGTGAGCGAGCTCCAGAGCTCCGCCTTCCAGTGGACCCTGTTCTTCCTGGTGGGCGCGCCGCTGCTGGCCATGGGCGTGGGCGTCTATGTCGTCCGCTCCGTGGCCCGGCCCGTGGCCCGGCTGCGCGAGGGCGCGGCGCGGCTGGCCGCGGGAGACATGCACGCACGCATCGACATCACGACCCCCGACGAGTTCGGCGAGCTGGCCCACCAGTTCAACGCCATGACGGCGGCGCTGCGCGAGCATCAGGAGCGGCTGGTGCAGAGCGAGAAGCTCGCGGGCATCGGCCGGCTGGCGGCGGGCGTGGCCCATGAGATCAACAACCCGCTCACCGTCATCCTCGGCTATGTGGGCATGATGAAGAAGAAGGCGGAGGGGAGCCTGCGCGAGGACCTCCAGGTCATCGAGGACGAGGCGGTGCGCAGCCGTGACATCGTCGAGGACCTGCTCGCGCTCTCGCGCCCCCTCCCCGCCGAGCCGGAGCCGGTGGACCTGCGCGCCTTGTGCGAGGAGGTGGTGGAGCGGCTGCGGCAGGGAGGCCAGCTCGGAGCCGTGCGGGTGGACGTCGAAGGCGAGGCGCGCACCGCGGGACACCTGACGAAGCTGCGCCAGGTGGTGCTCAACCTGATTCGCAACGCGGTGGACGCCTGCGGAGCGGAGGGACGGGTGCGGGTGCTCCTGGCGCAGACGGAGAAGGGCGCCGAGCTGCACGTGGAGGACACGGGCCCGGGCCTGAGCGTCACGGCGCGCGAGCGCCTCTTCGAGCCCTTCTTCACCACGAAGCCCAGTGGGACGGGACTGGGCCTCGCCATCAGTCAGAGCATCGTGCAGGCGCACGGTGGCAACCTGGAGGCCGCCGCCGGTACGGGGCCCGGTGCACACTTCACCGTGTGGCTGCCCGCCACGCAGCCAGGGAGGGCGTGAGGCATGGAGACGCGCGGACGCGTGCTGGTGGTGGACGACAAGGAGAACATCCTCAAGCTCTTCGCCCGGCTGCTGGGCGATACCTATGAGGTGACGTGCGCGGAGGACGGGTCGCGCGCCCTGGCGCTGCTGGAGGCGCAGGAGTTCGACGTCGTGGTGTCCGACGTCCGCATGCCCGGCGCGGACGGCTTCGAGGTGCTGCGCGCCGTCAAATCCCGCCACCCCGACACCGAGGTGGTGATGATGACGGGCTACGCCACGGTGCCGGACGCGGTGGAGGCGATGCGGGCGGGCGCCTTCGACTACCTCCAGAAGCCCTTCCTCCCCGACGCCCCCGTCGAGCTGGTCACACGGGCGATGGAGCGTCGGCGGCTGCGCCTCCAGGCGGAGGTGCTGGGGCGGAAATCACCGAGCCCGGACTTCTCCTTCACCGGGGCCGTGGGCCACAGCGCGGCGATGCAGGAGGCGCATCGGCTCATCGAGCAGGCGGCGCGCCTGGACATCACCGTGCTGCTGACGGGCGAGACGGGCACGGGCAAGGAGCTGGCGGCGCGGGCCGTCCACCTCAACAGCGCCCGGCGCGAGCGCCCCTTCGTGCCCGTCAACTGTGGCGCACTGCCGACGGAGCTCGTGGAGAGCGAGCTGTTCGGCCACGGAAAGGGAGCCTTCACCGGCGCGGTCCAGGCCAAGGCGGGCCTCTTCGAGGAAGCCAACGGCGGAACGATCTTCCTGGATGAAGTGGGTGACCTGCCGCTGAACGCGCAGGTGAAGCTCCTGCGTGTGCTGCAAGAGCGGGAGGTCCGGCGCGTGGGGGAGACACGGCCCGTGCAGGTGGACGTGCGGGTGGTGGCGGCCACCCACCGTGACCTGCGTGCCGCGGCGGCCCAGGGGCGCTTCCGGGAGGATCTCTTCTACCGGCTCAATGTCTTCCCGGTCCAGCTGCCGCCCCTGCGCGAGCGCAAGGAGGACATCCCCCTGCTGGCGGCCCACCTGCTCGACAAGCACTGCAAGACGATGGGGCGCCCGCTGGAGGGCATCACCCCGGAGGCCCTGCGCGCCCTCATGGGCTACCCGTGGCCGGGGAACGTGCGTGAGCTGGAGAACGCCCTCATGCGCGCGGTGGCGGTGGCCACCGGCCCCCACGTGACGGAGCGCGACCTGCCGCCCGAGGTGCGAGAGCGGCAGGAAGGCGCCCTGCCGGGTGCGGCGGCGAAGCAGTTGCCCTACCGGGACGCGCTCGACCTGGCCAGGGATCGCTTCTCGCGCGAGTACCTCACGGCACTGATGCGTGACTTCGAGGGCAACGTCACCCGTGCCGCCGAGCACGCTGGCATCGAGCGAGAGAGCCTGCACCGCCTGCTCAAGCGCTACAGCATCCGCTCCGACGACTTCAAGCCGCGCTAGCGGTTACTGGATGGTGACGACCCCACCGATGTGGTTCATCGCGCAGGCGTAGCGCAGCGTGCCCGACTCGCTGGGGGTGAACTCCACCGTCACCGGCGTGTCCAGGGGCAGCGGCTGGTTGATGCCCAGGTCGTCCAGGATGATCTCCGTGGCGCACGTCTTGTCCGTCTTGCGCGTCACCACGAGGCGGACCGGCTGCCCCGCCTTCACCTTCACGTTCGCGGGCTCGAAGCCCTTGGCGGTCACCGTGAGCTCCACGGTGCGCACTCCGTTCTTGTCGACCGGGGCGGCGGCGATCAGGGTCAGGGAGGCAAGGGCTCCCAGCAGGCTCTTCGTCATGGGTGGATCTCTCCCGGAATGAGGACGCGAGTGTCCGGAGCACAACGCGTGCCGAGGTACATTTCCTCCTGTTTTCGCGGGGTTGGCGGTGCGAAGTGCCCGGCCGGAGTGCCCTGGCGGGTTTCCCTGTAACCCGCCCGGTCACGGGGGCTCCTCACGGAATGCGGCGGGCGATCTCCCTGAGCGTGAGGCGCCTGCGATCCGGGTCCACCTCGAAGAGCGCGACATGCCCATCCACCAGGATGGAGCGCGTCTCGACCGTCCTGACGAGCTTCTGCGGCAAGGGCACGGGAGTCGCCGGTCTCAACCGGGCCGCGGTCGCATCCAGCTCCTCGCGGATGCGCTGGTATGTCTCCAACGGCAGGTGGGACAGCTGCCGCCAGGCGGCGGGGCTGACTTCCACGGTGTACTTGTCCAGGCTCTCGGGTCTACGCATTCCGGGCCTGCTTTGAGCACGAAGCATGCCAACTCGCCCCTCTGTCATCTTCAACACTTATCCAGGGGGTCCGTGTCCCGGCCGGAGTTCTTACAAGCGGAATCCAGAAGGATATTCAGTCCAGTAGCGATCAACCGGTGCGCTACCCCTCTTGCGGGGACTCGCCCGGCCCCCTGCTTCTCGCGCGAGTGCGGCGGGGCCGCCCATGCCACTCGAACCCTCCCTGCATATGTCCCCTAAAGGACTCCACTTCCGTCCCGCGGTCTTGTCTCGCGGCCGGGGCGGCTTCACGCATGGACGGGCAAGCGCGGACAGGCCTCATGAAACCGGACACGACCGCCACTGGCGCCACCGAGGTGTCTCCCTGGGGGGGATGGGATGCGCTCGCCTGCTCGCAGTTCGCCTCCCTGTGGGCGGCCCCCATCGGCATTGCCTTCCTGGATGAAGACCTGCGCTACGTGCGCATCAACAAGACCCTGGCCGACATCAACGGCCTGCCCGCCGAGGACCACATCGGCAGGAGCATTCCCGAGCTGATCCCGGACCTGCCCCCGGAGCTGGTGGGGGCGCTCAGGCACGTGTTGTCCACGGGCCAGCCGCTCGTCGACACTCTCCTCGAGGTCCGCACCCCCGCCACCCACGACGAGGAGCACCACTACCTCGTCAACTACTACCCCGTGAGGGACGGCGCCGGGGACATCATCGGCCTGGGTACCACCGTCCAGGACGTCACCCGGTGGTGGCGCACCGAGCGGGCGCTCCAGCTGAGCGAGTCGCGCTTCCGCTCGCTGGTGCTATCCACCGCCCAGGTGGTGTGGACGGCGGATGCCGAGGGCTTGGTGGTGGAGGACAGCCCCAGCTGGCGGGCCTTCACCGGCCAGACGTTGGAGCAGTGGTTGGGCATCGGATGGTTCCAGGCCGTCCATCCGGAGGATCGCCCCCAGGTACGCAAGGCCTGGCTCGAGGCCGTGGCCCAGCGGAAGCCCTACGTGGTGGAGTACCGGGTGCGGCGGCCCGATGGGAGCTACACCCCCATCCTCGCGCGAGGAACCCCCGTCTTCAACGCCGATGGCTCGCTGCGCGAGTGGGTGGGCACCAATACCGACATCTCCGCCAGCCAGCGGGCACGGGAAGAGCGTGAGCGGCTCCTCGAGGATCTGCGGCAGGCCGTGCGCGCCCGGGACGAGTTCCTCACCGTGGCCGCCCACGAGCTACGCACGCCCCTCACCACCCTCACGCTGCGGTTGCAGTCCCTCTGGAGAGATCTCCAGGCCGAGTCTGGCGCGCGGCTGGCCCGCCGGACGCTCGACCAGCTCGACGCGATGCGCCGGCAGGTAAAGCGGCTCTCGGAGCTGGTGGACGGCCTGCTGGATGTGAGCCACCTGGACGAGGACCGGCTCGAGCCGCGGGTGGAGCGCGTGGAGCTGAGCACGTTGGCGCGCGGGGTGGCGGACCGGCTCGCCGGCGAGGCGGCACGGGCCGGCTGCGCGTTGCAGGTGGAGACCGAGGGCGAGGTGCCGGGCCTGTGGGACCGGAGGCTCCTGGAGCAGGTGCTGTTCCACCTGCTGAGCAACGCCCTGAAGTACGGCGCCGGCAGGCCCGTGCACCTCCGGGTGTCGTGGGTGGAGGGCCGGGCGCGGATGACGGTGCGGGACGAGGGCATCGGCATCGCCCCGGAGGACGTGCCACGCATCTTCGACCGCTACGAGCGCGCGGTGTCCGAGCGCCACTATGGCGGACTGGGCCTGGGCCTCTACATGACCCGGCGGTTCGTCGAGGTCCAGGGTGGCACGGTGCACGTCGAGAGCACCCCCGGAGCGGGCGCCACCTTCACCGTGGAGCTGCCGCCGCGGTCCCCCACCGAGGGAAAGCGGCCGTGAGCATCGAACCGCAACCCCCGGAGCGCTCACGGCTCGCGCTGGCGGACCTGCTCCTGGCCCGGCACGAGGAGCTCGTCCAACGCTGGCTCGCGCGGCTGCGCGAGGGGCTCGCGCCCGGCGTCCCCACCCGGGCCGAGCTGGAGGACCACATCGGCGACACCCTGCGGGAGCTGTCCGTGGCGCTGCGCCGGCACACCGCCGGAGGAAGGAGCCCCGGAGTCCGGCAGCCCGGCGGCCAGCGCCCGCGCGACGACTTCGACGTGCAGGCGCTGGTGCGCGAGTACCAGGTGCTGCACGGGTGCATCCTCGACCTGGTGGAGGAGACGGGCGAGCACCTCACCCTCGGCGAGGTGCGCGCCCTCGGCGACTTCATCACCACCCGCATCGCCGAGGGCGTGGCCGAGTCCCTCCGCCAGCACGACGCGCACCCGCCGCCCACGCGCGGGGCCCTCTCCCTGGAGCTCACCGAGTGCCAGCAGGCCCAGGCCGCGCACGCCGCGCTCCTGTCCTGGGAGAAGCACGCCCGCCAGCAGGCGGAGGAGGCCCTGGCCCTGCTGGACACGCTCCTCACCACCGCCCCGGTGGGCCTGGCCTTCCTCGACCGGAACCTGCGCTACGTGCGCATCAACCAGATGCTGGCGGACATCAACGGCATCCCCCTCGAGGGCACCGTGGGCCGCCACCTGCGCGAGGTCATCCCGGAGCTCGCCGCCTACCTGGAGCCCATCTACCAGCGGGTGCTGGAGACGGGGGAGCCGGAGATCGGCGTGGAGCTCTCCGGCATCACCGCCGGCACGGGCGGGGAGGTGCGCCACTGGCTCGTCAGCCACTACCCGGTGCACAACGCGGCCGGGGAGCTCCTCCTGCTGGGCTCCTCGGTGCTGGACATCACGGACCGCAAGCGCGCCGAGGAGGCCCAACGCGTGAGCGAGGAGCGCTTCCGCCTGCTGGTGGAGGAGGTGGAGGACTACGCCATCATCATGCTCGACCCGGAGGGCCGGGTGGTCAGCTGGAACGCGGGCGCCGAGCGCATCAACGGCTACGAGGCGCGGGAGGTGCTCGGCCGGCATGTCTCCGTCTTCTACACGCCCGAGGACGTGGCCGCGGGGGACCCCGACAGGTGCATCCAGGTCGCGGCGGAGCGGGGCCACTGCCGGGCGGAGGGGCTGCGCGTGCGCAAGGACGGCGGGCGCTTCTGGGCCGACGCCGTCATCACCGCCCTGCGCGACGAGCACGGCGTGCTGCGCGGCTTCTCCGACGTCACCCGCGACATCTCCAAGCGCAAGCAGGGCGAGCAGGCCCTGCGCGAGACGACCCAGCGGCTCCAGGCCATCCTGGAGACGGCGGTGAACGGCATCATCACCATCGACGAGCGGGGCATCATCCAGAACCTCAACCCGGCCACGGTGCATATCTTCGGCTACGCCCCCGAGGAGCTCATCGGCCGCAACATCAGCATCCTGATGCCCGAGCCCTACCGGAGCGAGCACGACGACTACATGACCAACTACCTGCGCACGGGCGTGCGCAAGGTGATTGGCATCGGGCGCGAGGTGCGGGGCCGGCGCAAGGACGGGAGCGTCTTTCCCCTGGAGCTCGCCGTCAGCGAGACGCGCCTTCCCCAGGGCCGCTTCTTCACGGGGCTGGTGCGCGACATCTCCGCGCGCAAGCGCGCCATGGAGGCCCAGGCCCTCTTCGTCGAGGCGGGCACGCTGCTGTCCCAGTCGCTCGATGTCGCCACCACCCTGAAGAAGCTCGCCTCGCTGGCCGTGTCGCGCCTGTGCGACTACTGCATCGTGGACCTGCTCGGGGAGGACGGGCAGCTGCACCGGTTGGAGGTGGCCACGCAGGAGCAGAGAATCCATCAGCTCATCCTCCAGACGATGGCCTACGCGCCCCCCGTGGCGAACCATGGCCCGCTCATCCGCGTCCTGGAGCGCGGGAAGGCGCAGGCCGTGCCCCTCGTCACCCCCGAGTGGCTGGACTCCGTCGCGGTGAACGCGGAGCACCGGGCCCTCCTGGAGGAGATCGGACCGAAGTCCGTGGTCGTCGTGCCCCTGGTGGCCCGGGGCCGCAAGCTCGGCGTCATCTGCTTCGCCTGGCTGCGCTCCCGGGCCACGACGATGGCGGCGGACCTGGAGGTGGCCAAGGGCCTGTCGGACCGCGCCGCCGTGGCCATCGACAACGCGCGCCTCTACCAGGAGGCCCAGGAGGCCGCCCGGGTGCGCGAGGACGTGGTGGCCATCGTCAGCCATGACCTGCGCAACCCCCTCAACGCCATCACCCTGTCGGCCGCCACCCTGCTCAAGCGCGAGGACGTGGACGAGCGCACCGCGAAGGCCATCCGCCGCATCTACGCGGCGGCGGACCGGGCCAGCGGGATGATCCGCGACCTGCTCGACTTCACCCAGGCGCGCGTGGGAGGCATCCCCATCCACCGTCGGCCGCTGGACTTCCACGAGCACGTGCACCGCGTGGTGGACGAGGTGCAGGGGGCCCACCCCGAGCGGCACATCGACTTCCACGCCCGCGGCGACGGCCAGGGTGAATGGGACGAGGGCCGCCTGGCCCAGGTCGTCACCAACCTGGTGGGCAACGCCCTCCAGCACAGCCCCGCGAGCACGCCCGTGCGGGTGTCCACCTGGAGCGAGGGTCCGGGCGTCTGCCTCGAGGTGCACAACGAGGGCGCGCCCATCCCCGCCGAGCTGCTCCCCACCCTCTTCGAGCCCTACCGGCAGGGGCCGGAGGCCGGAACGGGCCGGGGCAGCCTGGGCCTGGGCCTCTTCATCACCCGGCAGATCGTCCTTGGCCACGGCGGCACGCTCGACGTGCGCTCCACCGGGGACGACGGCACCACCTTCACGGTGCGGCTGCCCCGGCACCGGCACTGAGCCCGGCCCCCCGCGCGAGCCCTACGCGGGAGCCCTGGACGCGCGAGAGAGCGCCTGGGCGCACAGCTGCGCCAGGGCGACGAGGAAGTCCCGCTCCTCGGGCGGGAAGCGCCGCTTGTCCGGGAAGGACAGCCACAGGCACCCCAGGGACCGCTCCTCCACCCTCAGGGGGAGGCCGGCGCGCGCCTCGTAGGTGGGCGACAGCCACGAGAAGCTGGGGTAGTTCGCCGTCAGCTCCTCGGCGGACAGGAACCAGTGCGCCTCCCGGGCGAGCACCACGTCCCCGTACGGCGTCCGCTCCCCCGGGGGGATGTAGCGCAGGCGGCGGATGAACTCCTCGGGGTAGCCCACGTCATGGAGGCTGCGGAGCGCGCCATCACGCTCCTGGAGGAAGACGACGCCCGCGTGCGTGCCGGCGTGCAGGAGCCCCTCGGTGAGGATGGCGCGCGCCACCTCCTCGGGCGTCGCGGCCCGGGAGAGCGCCGCGGCCACCGCCTGGAGACGGGAGGCACGCCCCTGCGCCTCGCGCGCCTCGCGGTACAGCAGCGCGTTGTCCACCGCGAGCCCCGCCCGCCGGGCCAGCTCCCGGGCCAGCGGGACATCCTCCTCGGTGAAGTGCCGGCCACTCTCCGCCTGGCTCAGCGAGAGCACGCCCAGCACCCGTCCCCGTGCCTCCAGGGGTAGCATCAGCGAGGAGGTCACCCCCAGCGTGCGACCCACGCTCAGGTGCTCCTCGTTCCGCGTCAGGCCGGACAGGGCCTCGTCCGTGAGGGACTTCACGAGGAGGGGCTCGCCGGTGCGCAGCACGCGGGCCACTCCGCCAGGGGCGTCCTTGTCGATGGGCCAGCGACGCACGGACTCGAAGGCGAGCGCCACCTTCTCCGGGTCACGGTGCACCGAGACCACCCGCTCCACCGTCCCCGCGTGGGAGAGCAGGTCCACCGTCACCCAGTCCGCCAGGCGGGGCATGACCAGCTCCGCCAACCGCTGCAGGACGGTCATGTCATCCAGGGAGGAGAGCAGCTCGCCCGCCTCCGCGAGGAGCCGGAAGCGGCCCTCGCTCTCCCGCAGCGCCCGCTCGCGGTTGCGCGACTCCGTCACGTCGCGGGTGACGGAGAGCACCGACACCACCTCGTCCCGCTCGTCCCGCTCGGGCACCAGGTGCGCGTCGAAGTGCCGCGTCCCCTCGGACGTGGAGAGGTCGAAGGAGAGCGACGCCGTCCCTCCCCGGAAGGCCTCGGAGATGGCGCGCGACGCGCTCTCCACCTTGTCCGGAGGCAGGCCGAGGTCCCTGCTGGTCTGGCCCAGGAAGCTCTCCGCGGGCAGGCCCGTGGTGCGCTCGATGCGGCGGTTGACGTAGAGCAGCCGGTGCTGGCGGTCGAAGCGGGCAACGAGGTCGGGGATGTTGTCGGCCAGCCGGCGGAACTCCGCCTCCCGCTGGCGCAGCGCCTGCTCGGTGGCCTCGAGCCTCCGGCGCGCGCGCACCTGCTCCGTCACCTCCACCGCGTGGGTCAGCAGCCACTCCACCTGGCCCTGGTCGTCGAGCAGGGGCTGGTAGACGAGGTCGAAGAAGGCCTCCTCCGAGTGGCCGTCCCCGAGCCGGTCGAGCGACACGGGAAACTCCCGGCCCACGAAGGGCTCGCCGGTGCGCATCGCGTGCCGGAGCGCGTCCATCACCCCCGGTTGGGAGTACACCTCCGGCATCACCTCGCGCAGGCTCCTCCCCAGGACGACGGGGCGGCCGATCACCTTCTCGTAGAGGGGATTGGCGAACTCGAAGACGAAGTCCGGCCCGCGGGTGATGGCGATGGCGGCCGGAGTCTGCACCAGCAGGCCCAGCAGCCGCGTGCGCTCGAGCTCGGCCTGCTCGCGCTCCGCCTGTTCCTTGAGCCGCTCCCGGTGAAGGTACAGCTCGACGAACACCTCCACCTTGGCGCGCAGCACCAGGGGGTCGAACGGCTTGAAGAGGAAGTCCACCGCCCCCAGGGCGTAACCCTGGCTGGTGAAGTACGCGTCGGCCGTCATCCCGGTGACGAAGATGATGGGCGTGCGGCGGGACCGCTCCCGCTCGCGCATGAGGCGCGCCACCTCGAAGCCGCTGATGTCCGGCAGGTGGACGTCCAGCAGCACGAGGGCGCAGTCCTTCTCGAGCAACAGCCGCAGGGCCTCCCCACCCGAGGAGGCCGTCAACACCTCCTGGCCCAGGGGAGAGAGCAGCGCCTCCATGGCGAGGAGCTGATTGGGACTGTCCTCGACGAGCAGGATGCGCGCCTGGGCGGGCAGGGAGGACGGCGCGGTGAGGGGGGCGGCGGACATCATGGCGCGGGGGTGAGCGTCTCGAGTTGGGGAGTCAGGAGCCCGGCGCTCATCGTTGTCTCATGACGAGGCGGGCCCGGGCCATTCCTTCCACGACGCGGACCACCCGGTGGCCGGGGGCTGGCCGTGTGTGTGTCACATGGCCAACCCTGGAGCAGGCAGCCCGGCCCTCAGCGGCGCCGGTAGACGTGCAGCGGCGCGGAGAAGCCGTCCAGCTCCTCGTACGCCACGTCATCCAGCGTCAGCGTACGGCCCTCCAGCTTCGCGCCGGGGTCCTTCATCAGCGCGCCGTTTTCGAAGCGCACGAGGTACTCCGGCTGGGCCTCGCGCAGGTGCTTGCGGAAGGTCGCCCAGCGCACGCGGGCCAGCCGCTCGTCCGGCAGCGCGGAGAAGAAGGCGAGCTGGAGGTCCAGGTAGCTCGGGTCCTCGTCGAGGATGGCCGCGCCCCCCTTGGCGGCCACCTCGTCCTTGAGGAAGCGCGCCACCTGCATCACCGGCACGGGGTTGGTGGAGGTGGGGCTCACCGGCCGGAGGCTGTCGTGCAGACCGCCGTCGGCGCGGAAGGTGTAGAGGCCCAGGGCCAGCGGCACGGCCACCGCCAGCACCGCGCACAGCCCGGCCACGGCCCGGCGCACCCCGGCCCCGCTCTGGCCCACGCACGCCTCGAAGCCCGGCACCACGAAGGGCAGCAGCAGCGCCACCTCCGTCACCGTGAAGCGCCCCAGCGGCTGGAAGTCCATCAACACCGCGGCCCGGAAGGTGAAGTACGCGGTGGGCACCACCGCGGAGAGCACCAGCCAGCGCACCTCTGGCTGCGCCTTCCACATCCGCTTCATGCCCACCATGCCCAGCAGCGCCACGCCCGGCGACAGCGTCAGCAGCGCCACGCCCGGCCAGAAGCCCAGGTTCTCCAGCCGGTAGCGCCACGCCCCCACCCGGGCGATGCCATCGCGCACCCAGTCCGAGTGGAACTGCTCCACCGCGCGGATGGGGTAGAAGGGGTCCCCGTGCGCCAGCTCGTTGCCCTGCATCCACAGCAGCGGGAAGGGCAGGCACAGCAGGCCGAAGCTCACGGCGCGGGTGGCACCGGCGATCCGGTCATCTCCCCAGAGGAACAGCGCCACGGCGAGCAACGGGATGAAGAGCCACGCGTCGTAGCGCGTGGCGCACGCCAGGTTGAGCACCACCGCCGCCCCGAAGAGAGGCCCCAGGCGGTTCTCGTCCAGCCCCCGCGCGATGAGCGCGAACACCGACAACATCAGGAAGAGCGAGAGCGACTCGCTGGCCGCCGTCGTGGACATCTGCAGGTGCATGCCCCATACGGAGAAGGCCAGCCCGGCCCACACCCCGGAGCGCCAGCCGAAGACACGCCGCGTCAGGGAGAAGAGCGGCACCACCGCCAGCACGCCGAAGAACAGGCTCACCAACCGGCCCGCGAGCGCCTTGTCGGGGACCAGCTCCAGCGCGAAGGCCACCAGGTACAGGTGGAGCGGTCCGAACTGGTAGGCCCCATCTCCATAGGAGGTGATGAGGTGCGGATCGCGCAGCCAGCGCTCCGCCAGCTCCATGCGCGCCACCGCGTCACCGTAGAAGTTCTCGTTGAAGGGCATCAGCAGCAGGCGCGGGAGCAGCGCCGCGGCGAGCAGCAGGCCCACCAGCAACCGGGTGCTCGGCTCCCGGGCCACGTCGGGCACGGCGGAGAGCACGGGGTTGGAGCCAGAGGGACGCGGCGGGGAGGCGGGGACGGTCGAAGCGGACGACATGGGGTCGCGGAGAATACGCAGGCGCGGCCCAAAGCCAAGGGAGCAGCCCGCCGAGGGGGTATTTTTCCACCCTCCTCCCCTGACCGCATGCTCGTGGGGCTGGCGTGTGGGTGTGGGTTCCTCCCCTCTTCCCCAGGAGATGCCGCGAGGCCGTGATGTGTTACGGACCGGGTGCGCGCCACGGCCGCTCTTACCGGGGCTCCCGGTAAAGGGGTTGGAGCGGCGCCTCGAAAGAAGGCCCGCATGGCAAGCAACCCCCCGCGCCCCCACACACCCAGGCGCTCGCATCGGTTTCCACTGCTGGTCCTCGCCGGGCATCTGGCGGCTTCACTCGCCGTGCTGCTCATCGCCGGCCTCTTCCTGCGCTCGACCCACCAACTGTCGCGGACCTCGGGCCGCGTGACGCATACCCTCGATGTCATCAGCGAGGCGGATCACCTGCTGTCGCTGTTGAAGGACGCCGAGACGGGCCAGCGCGGCTACCTCCTCACCGGCGAGGAGCTGTTCCTCGCCCCCTACGAGGAAGCGCTCCTCCACATCCGCCCCTCGAAGGAGCGCCTGCGCTCGCTCCTGTCGGAGGATGACTCCCAGCGCCAGCGCCTCGAGCGGATGGACGCGCTCATCCAGCGCAAGCTCGAGGTGATGGAGCAGACCATCTCGCTCTCACGCGGAGGCCAGCCCGCCGAGGCGGCCGAGCAAGTCCGCGCCGGCGAGGGCAAGCGGCTCATGGACGAGCTGCGCGTGCTCGAGCGAGAGCTGCGCGAGGAGGAACAACGGCGCCTGGAGGAGCAGAACGCGCAGCTGGGGCAGGCCTCCGAGCGCGCCGACGTCATCGTGCTGTCGGGCAGTAGCTTCCTGCTCGGCTTCATCGGGTTCGCGGCGCTCTCCTTCATGCGGGACTGGCGGGCCCGGGAGCGAGCGGAGGCCGAGCGTGAGGAATTGCTGGCGCGCGAGCAGGCCCTGCGCGTGCAGGAAGAGGCCGAGCGGCAGCGGATCCGGCTCCAGAGCATCCTCACGCAGGTGCCCGCCGCGGTGGGCGTCTACCGGGCGTCGGATCAGGTGTGCGAGCTGGCCAACCCGGCCCTCGAGAAGCTCCACGGGCGTCCCCTGCTCGGCCGCGCGGTGTGGGAGGCCTTTCCGGAGCAGAAGGGCTCCCCGCTCCACGACATCTTCAACGACGTCTTCCGGACGGGCCAGCCCTTCACGACCACCGGGATGCGGGTGATGTTGGACCGCGACAACGACGGCCGGTTCACCGAGGGCTATTTCAACCTCACCTACCAGCCCCTGAAGGATGCGGGGGGGCAGCTGGAAGCGGTGCTGCTCTTCGCGGTGGAGGTGACGGAGCAGGTGCACGCGCGGCAGGCGGCGGAGGCCGCGCTCGCCGAGCTCGAGCGCGCCGAGCAGCTCCAGGGCCAGTCCGAGGCGCGCTTCCGGCTGCTGGCGGAGACCCTGCCCCAGCTCATCTGGATGTCCCGCGCGGACGGGTACACCGAGTACTTCAACCCGCGCTGGTACGAGTACACGGGGCAGAAGCCGGGGCAGGCGCTCGGCGATGGCTGGAGCCAGGCCCTGCACCCGGAGGATGTCGTGCACTCGCTCGAGACCTGGAAGCGCGCGGTCACCACGGGAGAGCCCTACGGCATCGAGTACCGCCTGCGGCGGGCGGATGGAGCGTACCGCTGGTTCATCGCGCGCGGCCTGCCGTTGAGGGACTCCGAGGGACACATCACGCAGTGGTTCGGCACCTGCACGGACATCGACGAGCAGACGCGCGGCGCGGAGTCACTCCTCTTCCTGTCCGAGGCGAGCGCGGCCCTGGCGGCCTCGCTGGACCACGCGGCGACGCTCCAGCAGGTGGCCCGCCTCACCGTGCCGTCGCTGGCGGACTGGTGCCTGGTGGACCTGAAGGGCGAGGACGGTCGCATCGAGCGTGTCGAGGTGACCCACGCGGACCACACCCTGGCCCCCCTGGCGGAACAGCTCCGCCGCTTCCCGCCCACCGGGAACGAACATCCTTCCGCCCGGGCGATGCACTCGGGCAGGACGGTCCACCTGCCGGAGATGACCCGGGAGCTCGTGGAGCGAGCGGCGTACAACGCAGAGCACCTGCGGCTCACCCTGGAAGAGATGAGGCCACGCTCCCTCGTGGCCGCGCCGCTCCTGGCGCGTGGACGGACGCTCGGCGTGCTGACGTTCGTCACCTCGGAGACCTCCGGCCGCCGTTACGAGGAAGAAGACGTGCTGCTGCTCGAGGAGGTGGCGCGCCGGGCGGCGATGGCGCTCGACAACGCGCGGCTCTTCTCCCTGGCGCAGGAGGAGCGCAAGCACGCGGAGGAGGCCAACCGCCTCAAGGACGACTTCCTGGCCACCGTCAGCCACGAGCTGCGCACGCCCCTCACGGCGATGCTCGGCTGGGTGAAGATGCTGCGCAGCGGGCGGCTCGCCCCCGACAAGCACGCCAGGGCGCTGGAGACGGTGGACCGCAACGCCCAGGCCCAGGCCCAGCTCATCGAGGATCTGCTGGACGTGAGCCGCATCATCACCGGCAAGCTGCGGCTGGAGACGCGGCCGGTGCACCTGGCGGAAGTGGTGCAGGCGGCGATGGAGTCGGTGCGGCCCGCGGCGGACGCCAAGGACATCCGCTTCCAACCGGAGCTCTCCGAGACGGAGGACCTGGTGATGGGGGACCCGGGCCGGTTGCAGCAGGTGGTGTGGAACCTGCTGTCCAACGCGGTGAAGTTCTCTCCCGGGGGGAGCCGCGTGCGGGTGCTGCTGCGGCGCGTGGACAGCTCGGTGGAGGTGACGGTGGCGGACGAGGGGCCCGGCGTGCCCGAGGACTTCCTGCCGCACATCTTCGAGCGCTTCCGCCAGCTGGAGGGAGGCACCACCCGGCGGCACGGGGGACTGGGCCTGGGGCTCGCCATCGTCCGGCACCTCGTCGAGCTGCATGGAGGAACGGTGCACGCCGCGAGCGAGGGCCTGGGCCGCGGAGCCTCCTTCACCGTCCGCCTGCCCCCCATCCTCCCCCGTCAGACGGCGCCGGACTCCGCCGCGCCCCGGAAGTCGATGGCCCTGCCCTCCGTCAGGCAGCCCCTCCACCCCGTGCTCGCCAAGCGCCGCATCCTGGTGGTGGACGACGAGGAGGACAACCGCGAGGTGCTGAAGATGATGCTGGAGGAGTACGGGGCGCACGTCCTCACCGCGGCCTCCGCGGCCGAGGCCCTGCGCGCCGTGCGCGAGCACAGGCCCGAGCTGCTCGTCTCCGACATCGGCATGCCGGGAGAGGACGGCTACCAGCTCATCACCCAGGTGCGCGCGCTCCCGGTGGAGGAGGGTGGCGGAGTGCCAGCGGTGGCCCTCACGGCCTATGCCCGGGTGGAGGACAGGGCGCGCGCCCTGACGGTCGGCTTCAACATGCACGTGGCCAAGCCCGTGGAGCCCTCCGAGCTGCTGACCCTGCTGTCCAACCTCATGTCCCTCTCGCCCACGGGCTAGCGGGAAGGAGCTCGCACGTGCCACCGCTGGAGGTCGAGGTCGTCGCCCTGGAGAAGACGTACCCGCGGCCCTGGTGGCCGTGGGCGCGACCGCGTGGCCGGAACGAGGCCCCCAGGACGGCCCTGCGCGGCCTGTCCTTCGAGGTGGAGGCCGGCGAGGTGGTGGCCCTCATCGGTCCCAACGGCGCGGGGAAGAGCACGCTGCTGCGCATCCTCTCGGGCCTGCTGCTGCCGAGCGCGGGCACGGCGCGGGTGGCCTCGCGCGACGTGGTGCGGGAGCGTCCCGGGTGCCGCCGCGAGGTGGGCGCCGCGCTCGCGGATGACCGGGGCCTGGCGCCCCGCCTCACGGCGCGGCAGAACCTGCGCTTCTACGCCGCGCTCTACGACGTGCCCCCGCCCGAGGTGGACACGCGCATCGAGGAGTGGGCCGCGGCGCTCGAGGCCCGGCGCCTGCTGGACCGGGAGGTGCGCACCTTCTCCAGCGGGGAGAAGGCGCGGGTGGTGTTGATGCGGGCGCTGCTGCACCGGCCGCGGGTGCTGCTGCTGGACGAGGTGACGCGCTCATTGGACCCGGGAGCCGCGCGCCGCCTGCGCACGCGCCTGCTGTCGGACGTGGCCGCCCGTGGGACGGCCGTGCTCTTCGCCAGCCACGACCTGGCCGAGGTGGAGGCCGTGGCCCACCGCGTGCTGCTGCTGGACGCGGGCCGCCTCGCCGCCGCCGGCACCTTCGCCCAGGTGCGCCCGGCCGCCGAGTCCGTCTTCGCCGCCGTGCCCCGGGAGGAGGCGTGATGCGCCTGCTGCTCGCCTTCCTGCGGCGCGACCTTCAGATGGCGACGGCCTACCGGCTCAACGCGCTGCTGCTCGTCTCGGGAGGCCTCTTCACCCTCACCCTCTTCTACTTCCTCGCTCGCACGGTGGGCGAGACACCGCTGGTGCGCGGCCGCTACGGGACGGACTACTTCTCCTTCGCGCTGGTGGGGCTGGCCACCGCGGCGCTGTTGCGTGCCCTGCAGACGGGCTTCAGCGGCGCGGTACGCGCGGCACAGAACGACGGCTCGCTGGAGCCGCTGTTGGGCGCTCCCCTGTCCACCTTCCACGTCGTCACCCTGATGGGGGCCTGGCCCGTGGCCAACGCGCTGCTGCGCTCGGTGGGGCTGCTCGGCTTCGGAGCGCTCCTTTTTGGTGCACGGCTGCACCTCCACCCGGCCGCCTTCGTCCTCACGCTGGTGCTGAGCGCCCTCACCTTCTGTGCGCTCGGCCTGCTGTCCGCCGCCTTCGTGCTCGTCTTCAAGCGGGGCGACCCCTTCTCCTACGCCCTGGACACCCTCAGCTACCTCTTCGCGGGTGTCCTCTATCCAACAGACGTGCTGCCGCCCTTCCTGCGCGCCGTGGCCCGCTTCCTCCCCGCCACCCATGCCCTCCACGGCCTGCGTGAGTCCGCCCTGCGCGGCACGGGCCCCTCCGAGCTGTTGCCCACCTGGGCGGCACTGCTCACCTTCTGTCTCGTCCTCTGGCCCCTGGCCGCCTGGGCCGTGTCAGCCGCGCGCCGACATGTAGAGCAGGCGGGGACGCTGCCCCACAGTTGACCGTCCAATTTCCGCCCTTCCCCTCGTACTGTCGTTCACTGAAGGCTGAGTTTTCGCGAGCCCCCTCCCCGCCGCCCGGCGCACCCTTATAATGGAGTGTGCCTTTTCACCCCGTGGAGGCGGGGCCGCCGCATCGGCGACGCGCCCTTCCGACACGAGCTGGCCACGCGGTCCCACCCCGCGGCGGGGTCCCGAAAAGGGCAGGTCGGGCGTTCGTGTCGTTCTGGGACCCGTCGTGGGTGGTGTTGGAATGGCCCATTACACCCCCAGGTTCACTTTTTGGCCCTCTAAAGGCGCGGAAATCCCGCGCTCCGGGTGGCTCGAGGGAGAGACATGAAGGACGTAGAGAACAAGGCTTCATCTTCCTGGGTCGCGAGGATCGCCGCGTTGCAGGACGCGAAGACCTACGCGGAGCTCCATTGGGAGGGCTCCTTCGAGGAATACCTCGAGATCGTCCGGAAGAACCCCAAGGTCACCCGCACCGCCTTCCAGAGGATCTACGACATGATCCTCAGCCACGGGAAGACGGAGTACATCGACAACAAGAAGAAGCTCATCCGCTACCACTTCTTCAGTGACGAGAAGTTCGGTGGCCGCGACGCCATCTTCGGCCTGGACGTGCCGTTGATGAAGCTGGTCAACGTCTTCAAGTCGGCGGCCCAGGGCTACGGCACCGAGAAGCGCGTCATCCTCCTGCACGGACCGGTGGGCTCCTCCAAGTCCACCATCGCGCGCCTGCTCAAGAAGGGCCTGGAGGACTACTCCAAGTCGCCCGAGGGCGCCTCGTACACCTTCTCCTGGCTCACCGACAAGAAGGGCCTGGACGGCGTCACCGTCCGCGAGAAGATGAAGTGCCCGATGAACGAGGAGCCGCTCAACCTCATCCCCCGGGAGTGGCGGCCCAAGGTGCTCGCCGAGCTGTGCCCGCCCGAGAGCGGCTACACCATCCCGGATGGCAGCGAGCTGTGCCCCGCCTGCCGCTTCGTCTTCAAGGACCTGATGACGCAGTACAAGGGCGACTTCTCCAAGGTGATGGAGCACGTCCGCGTCAACCGCCTCATCTTCAGCGAGAAGGACCGCGTCGGCATCGGCACCTTCCAGCCCAAGGACGAGAAGAACCAGGACTCCACCGAGCTCACCGGTGACATCAACTACCGGAAGATCGCCGAGTACGGCTCGGACTCCGACCCGCGCGCCTTCAACTTCGACGGCGAGTTCAACATCGCCAACCGCGGCCTCATCGAGTTCGTCGAGGTGCTCAAGCTCGACGTGGCCTTCCTCTACGACCTGCTGGGGGCCAGCCAGGAACACAAGATCAAGCCCAAGAAGTTCCCCCAGACGGACATCGACGAGGTCATCATCGGGCACACCAACGAGCCCGAGTACAAGAAGCTCGAGAACAACGAGTTCATGGAAGCGCTACGCGACCGTACGGTGAAGATCGACATCCCGTACATCACGAAGCTCTCCGAGGAGGTGAAGATCTACGAGAAGGACTTCAACTCCCGCGCCATCAAGGGCAAGCACATCGCGCCGCACACGCTGGAGATGGCGGCGATGTGGGCGGTCCTCACGCGCCTGGAGGAGCCCAAGAAGCACAACCTCTCGCTGTTGCAGAAGCTCAAGCTCTACAACGGCAAGACGCTCCCCAACTTCACCGAGGACAACATCAAGGAGCTGCGCAAGGAGGCCGTGCGCGAGGGCCTCGAGGGCATCAGCGCCCGCTACATCCAGGACAAGATCTCCAATGCCCTGGTGAGCGACAAGGGCGAGGGCTGCATCAACCCCTTCATGGTGCTCAACGAGCTGGAGGCCGGACTCAAGGGCCACTCGCTCATCAACAACGAGGACTCCCGCAAGCGCTTCCGCGAGATGCTCACCTCGGTGAAGCAGGAGTACGAGGACATCGTCAAGAACGAGGTCCAGCGCGCCATCAGCGCCGACGAGGACGCCATCGGCAAGCTGTGCGGCAACTACATCGACAACATCAAGGCCTACACCCAGAAGGAGAAGGTGAAGAACAAGTACACCGGTCTCTACGAGGAGCCGGATGAGCGCCTGATGCGGTCCATCGAAGAGAAGATCGACATCCCGGACAGCCGCAAGGACGACTTCCGCCGGGAGATCATGAACTACATCGGCGCGCTGGCGGTGGACGGCAAGAGCTTCAACTACCGGACCAACGAGCGGCTCCACAAGGCACTGGAGCTCAAGCTGTTCGAGGACCAGAAGGACAGCATCAAGCTCAAGAACCTCGTATCCACGGTGGTGGACAAGGAGACCCAGGAGAAGATCGACCTGGTCAAGGACCGGCTGATGAAGAACTACGGCTACTGCGAGATCTGCTCCACGGACGTGCTGAATTTCGTGGCCAGCATCTTCGCGCGGGGTGACGCCAAGGAGTAGGACCCAAGGGGGTAGTCGTGTCGCTGCGGATCCACCAGGACCACTCGCGCTTCAAACAGATCGTCCGCGGGAAGATCAAATCCAACCTGCGCAAGTACGTGCAGAAGGGGGAGATGATCGGAAAGAAGGGGAAGGACACCATCGCCATCCCCATCCCCTTCATCGACATCCCCCACTTCAAGTACGGCCACAAGGAGCAGGGGGGCGTCGGACAGGGAGATGGTGAGGTGGGTCAGCAGCTCTCCCCGGGCGCGGTACAGCCCGGGGACGGGCATCAGGCCGGCCAGGGAGAGGGCGACCACTCCCTGGAGGTCGACGTCACGCTCGATGAGCTGGCGCAGATATTGGGGGAGGAGCTGCAGCTCCCCCACATCGAGCGCCGGCACAACGAGAAGATCGTCACCCAGAAGATCAAGTACACCGGGGTCAACACCACGGGCCCCGAGTCGTTGCGCCACTTCAAGCGCACCTACAAACAGGCGCTCAAGCGGCAGATCGCGATGGGGACGTATGACCCGGCGCGACCCATCATCGTCCCGACACGCGAGGACCGGCGCTACCGCAGCTACAAGCTGCAGGAGCTGCCGGAGACGAACGCGGTCATCATCTACATGATGGACGTGTCGGGCTCGATGGGAGACGAGCAGAAGGAGATCGTCCGCATCGAGAGCTTCTGGCTCGATACGTGGCTGCGCCACCAGTACAAGGGACTGGAGGCGCGCTACATCATCCACGACGCCGTGGCGCGAGAGGTGGACCGGGACACGTTCTTCCACACGCGCGAGTCCGGCGGCACGATGATCTCCAGTGCCTACAAGCTGTGCCGGGACATCATCAAGGCGGACTACCCGAAGAGCGCGTGGAACATCTATCCGTTCCACTTCTCGGACGGAGACAACTGGAGCGCGGACGACACGCGGCAGTGCATCGAGATGCTGCGCGAGGACATCCTGCCCAGTGTGAACCAGTTCGCCTACGGCCAGGTGGAGAGCCCCTATGGCAGTGGCCAGTTCATCAAGGATTTGCGCGAGGCCATCGGAGACTCCAACAACGTCGCCCTGAGCGAGATCGCGGACAAGGACGCCATCTACGCCTCCATCAAGGACTTCCTCGGTAAGGGCCGCTGACGCGGTCGCCGGAGCTCGCGATGCCCAAGAGCCTCACCCCGCCGTTGAGCAAGCTGAAGGAGGAGATCGAGGGCTACGCCCGCCAGTTCGGTCTCGACTTCTTCGAGACCATCTTCGAGGTCGTCAGCTACGACGAGCTCAACATGGTGGCCTCCTATGGAGGCTTCCCCACGCGCTATCCGCACTGGCGCTGGGGAATGGAGTACGAGCAGTTGTCCAAGGGGTACGAGTACGGGCTCTCGAAAATCTACGAGCTCGTCATCAACAACGACCCCTGCTACGCGTACCTGCTGGAGAGCAACTCGGACGTGGATCAGAAGCTCGTGATGGCGCACGTGTACGGCCACTGCGACTTCTTCAAGAACAACTTCTCCTTCCGCCACACCAACCGCCGGATGATCGACGACATGGCGAACCACGCCACGCGCGTGCGCCGGTGGATCGACAAGATTGGCGTGGAGAAGGTGGAGGACTTCATCGACCGGACGCTGTCGCTGGAGAACCTGATCGACCAGCACGCGCCGCACATCCGTCGCAACCCGGACCCGAAGAGGGCCGAGGACGAGATGAAGTCCAACGAGCGGGTGGAGGGCTTCAAGGTGAACCGCGAGTACATGCGCGGCTTCATCAACCCGGCCGAGTTCCTGGACAGCCAGCGCAAGAAGGTGGAGGACGAGAAGCAGCGGGCCAAGAAGTTCCCGGAGCGTCCGCAGCGGGACGTGCTGCTGTTCCTGCTGGAGCACGCGCCGCTGGAGCCGTGGGAGTCGGACGTGCTGTCCATCATCCGGGACGAGGCCTACTACTTCGCGCCGCAGGGCCAGACGAAGATCATGAACGAGGGGTGGGCCAGCTACTGGCACTCGACGATCATGACGAGGCGGGCGCTGAAGGATGACGAGGTCATCGACTACGCGGACCGGCACTCGGGGACGATGGGGACGAGGCCCGGAGCGCTCAACCCATACAAGCTGGGGATCGAGCTGTGGCGGGACATCGAGGAGAGGTGGAACAAGGGCCGGTTCGGCAAGGAGTGGGACGAGTGCGATGACCTGAGGGCGCGGCGCTCGTGGGACAAGAAGCTGGGAGTGGGCCGGGAGAAGATCTTCGAGGTGCGCAAGCACTACAACGACATCACCTTCATCGACACGTTCCTGACGCCGGAGTTCGCGATCGAGCAGAAGCTGTTCGTGTACGGCTTCAACGAGAAGAGGAACTCATGGGAGATCCTGGACCGTGAGTTCCGGAAGGTGAAGAACAAGTTGTTGCAGGGGCTGACGAACTTCGGGCAGCCGATCATCGAGGTGGTGGACGGCAACCACGAGAATCGAGGAGAGCTGCTGCTGGCGCACAAGCACGACGGGCAGGATCTGAAGGGTGACTACGCGCGGGAGACATTGCGCAACCTGCAGTCGTTGTGGCGGCGGCCGACGTGCATCATCACGAAGTACGACAACAAGGGCGTGTTGCTGCGCTTCGACGGTCAGAACCACACGGAAAAGAAGATCGACCTCTAACCGGGCCGAACCCGTGTATGCCCCCTCTCCCTCTGGGAGAGGGCTGGGGTGAGGGTCATCCCCTCCCCCGTGGCCCAAACCCTGGTCCCCCTGAATCCGGGAGGGCAGCCGAGCAACCGAGCGCCCGGTATCATGGGGAAATCTTCTGCCGGAAGTTAGGCACAGGCCTGTAGCTCCACTACACTGCGCGGGCCCCATGAGACTCGCCGCCACCGTCCTGTGCCTGGGTGTGCTGTTCGCCGCGCCCTTCGCCGAAGCCTCGACCACGCAGTACACCGTCAGGAACCGCCGCATCGAGCCGAACCAGCCGCTGGCGGTGGCGTTGCAGGAGGCAGGGCTGCCGGTCGAGCAGGCGGGGGCTGTCATCTCCGCGCTGGAGGGCGTGTTCGACTTCCGCAAGTCGCGGGTGGGAGACCAGTTCCGCCTGGTGATGAAGGGTGGCGAGCTGGACTTCTTCGACTACCGGCAGAGCTCGGTGGACGAGTGGCAGGTGCGGCGCGACGGAGACAAGTTCGTCGGCAGCAAGCGCGCCATCGAGGTGGAGAAGCAGGTGGGGTTGGTGTCGCTGGAGATCAACAACTCGCTGTACGAGGCGGCGCTGGCGGCGGGAGAGGATCCGCTGATCGGCATGGTGCTGGCGGACGTATTCGCCTGGGACATCGACTTCTACCGGGACGTGCGCAAGGGGGACAGGGCGAGGGCGCTGGTGGAGAAGTTCGTCTCCAAGGGCCGCATCCTGCGTTACGGCGAGGTGCTGGCGGCGACGTACGAGGGCGAGTCGGTGGGCCACAAGCGGGTCTTCCGCTACGAGATGCCGGACGGGAGGGCGAGCTACTTCCAGGAGGACGGCTCGAGCGCGCGCAAGGCCTTCCTGAAGAGCCCGCTGAAGTACGCGCACGTCACGAGCCGGTTCGGCAGCCGCTTCCACCCGGTGCTGCAGTACGTGAAGGCGCACAACGGCGTGGACTACGCGGCGACGGTGGGCACGCCGGTGTGGGCGGTGGCGGACGGTACCGTGACCGTGGCGCACAACACGGGGGCGGGCGGAAACACCGTCTGCCTGCGGCACACCAACGGCTTCGAGACGTGCTACCTGCACCTGTCCAAGTTCGGCGCGGGCGTGCGTGCGGGGGCGCGGGTGAGCCAGAAGCAGGTCATCGCCCTGTCGGGCAACACGGGCCGTAGCACCGGCCCGCACCTGCACTATGCCCTCAAGCGCAACGGGGCCTACGTCAACCCGCTCAACCAGAACTTCCCGCGCACGGAGCCGTTGCCCAAGAACCTGCTCCCGGACTTCCGCGCGAAGCTGGCCCCTCTGGCGCAGCAGCTCGACGCCGTCTCCGTGGCGGCGGTGGGCGCCCAGAAATAGGCTCTTCCCCGAAAAGCCGCTAGACCTGGGATGTAGGGTCCGCTCGCGCCTTCCGCTCCACCGCGAGCCAGGCCGCCGTGCGGGGGGCCCCTCGGCGAGGGCCGACCTGCCTGATAGGATGGAAAATTACCCCCAGGCAGTACCCCCCCATCCCCCCAGGCAGAAAATGTCCGCTATCGCCGAATTCATCCAGACCGCCGAGGAGCTCCACAGTGGGCTGGCCCGACTCAGTGCGGAACTGCAGCAGGGCCTGCCGGAGCGCCTGGCGCGGTTCCCGAGGGATCCGCAGCAGCGCCAGACGATGCAGGAGGAGCAACGGGAGATCCTCCGGCGGCGCACGCCCGAGGTGACCAGCTGGCTCAACGGCCTCTATGCCCGGCTCACGGAGCTGGACAAGGCGCTCACGGAGGAGGAGCGGGAGGGAGCGCTGGAGCACCACCGCGCGGCCATCCAGCCCTACTTCCTGCAGAGTCCCCTCATCCGCCGGTGCGTGGACAAGCCCCTGGGCTACCCCGGGGACTACGTCACGGTGGAGATGCTCTTCGGCAGCGAGGATCAGGGCGTCTCCACCATGGCCCGGTTGATCTCCCATTACGCGCTCCACTGCGGCCCCTCGCAGGCGCACCGCGCGCGGCCCCCCTGGCTGCTCGGCCACATCCGCCGGCGGGAGCAGGAGCTGGGGCGCCCCCTGCGCGTGCTCTCCTTCGCCTGCGGGCCGGAACATACGCTGAGGGAGCACACCGCCCTGGGCGGTACCGGCGCCTACACCCTGTGCGACTTCGACCCCGCGCCGCTGGACTACTGCCGCCGGCAATTCGACAAGCTGGCGCGCCTGCCCCGCGGCGGCGCGCCCGAGCCGAAAATCCAATACGTCCAGCTCTCCACCTACCAGCTGCTGCGCCACCGCGAGGCCGTGGACAAACTGCACGACCCCAGCGGCCCCATGGACGTGATCGTCGCCGCGGGCATCCTCGACTACCTCAAGGACAACGTCATCGCCCGCTTCCTGGACACGATGGCCTCCATGCTCGCGCCCGGCGGCCTGCTGCTGCTGACGAACCTGCACGAGGGGCACAATCCCTGGCGAGCCCTCATGGAGTACGTGTGCGACTGGTTCGTCATCCACCGGACCCCCTCGCAGTTCCAGGTGATGTGCGAGGGCCCGCCCGAGCGCCGGATGAGCACGCTGGAGCTCACCACGGACTCCACGGGGACCAACCTCTTCTGGGCGGGACAGCGGCGCTGAGCCTCCGGACGGAGCTCAGGACCACTCGAGCAGGTACTCGCCGTAGTTCAGGGAAACGGCCCGGCCCGTGGCCTTGCCGTTGCCCCGCAGCACGCGCAGCGCCTCCGTGAGGGCTCCCTCATGGAAGTAGATGGGCTGCATGTCTCCGCGGTAGTGCAGCCGGATGCGGCCCTCTCCGAGCTCCTCGTACGAGCGCTTTCCGTAGCTCACCAGGGTGGAATAGATGGTGTCCACCGAGGAGAAGACGCGCTTGGGATCTCCCAGCCCCACCAGCCGCATCAGCGTGTTGCCCACGTAGGAGTTGAAGAAGCCCGTCACGGTGGCGGCCCCGCACGCCCGGAAGGCATCCAGCACGGAGGGATACTGGGGCTCCAACACGTCCACGGCCGCGTACAGCATCCGCAGGAAGTCCGCCGCCGGGTAGGAGAAGAAGTCCACCGGCATCCTGTGCACCCGGAGCTGCTGCATCATCTGGTCGGTTCCCGCGCTGCCCACGCGCTGCTCCACCAGCCCATACACGGACTTGAAGATGAAGCCCCGCACGGTGTCCTCGGGCTTGCAGATGGCGATCCGCTGAGCGAGGTCGGTTTTGTCGCTGGGCATGGAAGACCTTCCGGGTCCCAGGCCGGGGGCGGGACCTGGATGCCCATGCTTACTACCAGACTCTTCATCTGATCGGCCAAGTCTCTGCACCACCGCTTCCCGCCGTCCACCGAGGGGGATGCCCGCCTCCAAGGCCTGCATCCGCGCCATGGCGGGCCCGGTCCACGAGCCCCTGGCGCGAGCCGGCCGGGGGACAGCCTGCCCGCCCTGGAAGCACTCGTTTTTTCTTTCGGTGCGAGCGGGGCCAGAGACGGATACCCTGGCCCACCCAGCGCACGGTCCTGGAGTGAGAGCACCGTGCGCATCTCGCAACCTGAACATCCCCGAAGAGCTCCACGAATGTCGAACCTCGCACCCGTCGCCGATCTGCCGAACACCTCCGCGACCGACACGCACGACACGGGACGTGAGCCCAGCCGCACCGGGCTGGACCCGCGCAACGTCCGCCGAGGCTTCCTCGAGCACGTCCGCTTCTCGCGCGGAAAGAACCCGGAGACGGCCACCGCGCATGACCGCTTCATGGCGCTGGCGCTGGCCGTCCGCGATCGCCTCGCGGATCGGTGGGTCCGCACCGCGCGCACCTATCACGGGCAGCACGTGAAGCGTGCCTATTACCTGTCCGCCGAGTACCTGCTGGGTCGCGCGCTGGGCAACAACCTCATCAACATCGGCATGTACGACGCCGCCGAGCAGGCCTTGCGCGAGGTGGGCGTGGACCTGCCCTCGCTCATCGAGATGGAGCCGGACGCGGGCCTGGGCAACGGTGGCCTGGGACGCCTGGCGGCGTGCTTCCTCGACTCGCTGGCCACGCTCGGCTACCCCGGCATGGGGTACGGCATCCGCTACGAGTTCGGCATCTTCACCCAGGACATCGTCGACGGCTACCAGGTGGAGCGCGCCGACGAGTGGCTGAAGTTCGGCAACCCGTGGGAGATCGTCCGCCCCGAGAAGGCGGTGCCGGTGCGCTTCTTCGGCCGCGTGGAGCACCACCAGGGCGCCGACGGCCGGCCCGTGGCGCGCTGGGTGGGCGGCAAGACGGTCATCGGCGTTCCCTACGACACGCCCATCGCCGGCTACGGCAACAACACCGTCAACACCCTGCGGCTGTGGCAGGCGCGCGCCAGCGAGGAGTTCGACCTGCTCCTCTTCAACGCCGGTGACTACGAGCGCTCGGTGGTGGAGAAGAACGACTCGGAGGTCATCTCCAAGGTCCTCTACCCCAACGACGCCTTCCAGGCCGGCAAGGAGCTGCGCCTCAAGCAGCAGTACTTCTTCGTGGCCTGCTCCATCGCGGACATCGTCCGGCGCTACCTGAAGAGCCACACGGACTTCAACGACTTCCCCAAGAAGGCCGCCATCCAGCTCAACGACACGCACCCGGCCATCGCCGTGGCCGAGCTGATGCGCGTGCTGGTGGACGAGAAGCGCCTGCATTGGGACGAGGCGTGGGCGGTGACGCAGGCCACGTTCGGCTACACCAACCACACGCTGCTGGCCGAGGCCATGGAGAAGTGGCCCGCCACGCTCTTCGAGCGGCTGCTGCCCCGGCACCTGGAGATCATCTACGAGATCAACCAGCGCTTCCTGCGGCAGGTGCAGATCCGCTACCCGTTCGACAACGACCGGATGCGGCGGATGAGCCTGGTGGAGGAGGGCCCGGAGAAGAAGATCCGCATGGCGCACCTGGCGGTGGTGGGCAGCCACAGCGTCAACGGCGTGGCGGCGCTGCACACCAACCTGCTGCGGCGCGACGTGCTGCCGGACTTCGCGGAGATGTACCCCGAGCGCTTCAACAACAAGACCAACGGGGTGACGCCGCGGCGCTGGCTGCTGTGGAGCAACCCGCGGCTGTCCAAGCTCATCACCAGCCGCATCGGCGATGGCTGGGCGACGGATCTGGATCAGCTGCAGAAGCTGGTGCCGCACGCGGAGGATCCGCAGTTCCGCAAGGCCTTCGCCGAGGTGAAGAAGCAGAACAAGGAGGACCTGGCGCGCTACCTGAGGGACACGTGCTGGGTGAACCTGGACCCGAACGCCATCTTCGACGTGCAGATCAAGCGCCTGCACGAGTACAAGCGCCAGCTGCTCAACGCGGTGCACATCGTGTCGCTGTGGATGAAGGCGCGGAGGGATCCCAGCACCATCATCGCCCCGCGCGTGTTCCTCTTCGGCGCGAAGGCGGCCCCGGGCTACCACCTGGCCAAGCTCATCATCCGGCTGGTCAACGGCATCAGCGAGGTGGTGAACAGCGACGCGGGCACCACGGGCCTGCAGGTGCTGTTCGTGCCCAACTACCGGGTGAGTCTGGCCGAGCGCATCATCCCGGCGACGGACGTGTCCGAGCAGATCTCCACCGCGGGCATGGAGGCCTCGGGCACGGGCAACATGAAGTTCATGATGAACGGCGCGCTCACGCTGGGCACGCTGGACGGCGCGAACGTGGAGATCCGCCAGGTGGTGGGCGACGACAACTTCTTCCTCTTCGGCCTCACGGCGGACGAGGTCATCGCCCGCAAGCGCGCCGGCTACCGGCCGCGTGACGAGTACGAGCGCAACGTCGAGCTGCGCGAGGCGTTGGATCTCATCGCCTCGGGCTTCTTCTCGCCGGAGGACAAGAACCTCTTCAAGCCGCTGGTGGACAGCCTGCTGGAGGAGGACCGCTACCTGGTGCTGGCGGACTTCGCCTCGTACGCCGCGAAGCAGGAAGAGGTGGCGCGCACGTACAAGGACCAGGAGACCTGGACGCGCAAGGCCATCCTCAACGTGGCGCAGGCGGGCATCTTCTCCTCGGACCGCACCATCAAGCAGTACGCCGAGGAGATCTGGGGAGTGAAGCAGACCCCCGTGGAGTCGTGAGCCCGGACTGAAGCAGTGCCCGTGGCCCACCCCGGCCACGGGCGCCCTCCCCCTCCGGTGACGGGCCATCCGGAGGCCGGGGGCTCAACCAGCGTGGATGCCGGACAGTCCGAAGTGATGCCGGATGCGCTCGGCATCCGCGCCGAGCCCGCTCTCTTCCAGCTTCTGCGTCACGAACCTCACGGCCGAGCCCATGTCGGAGACGACGACGTGCGGCATGGGCATGGCCTTGAGGTGGAAGATGAGGCTGAGCACCAGGCGCACGGGCGCCGAGGTCACGATGGTGGCATTGCCGATCACCTGCTCACGCAGGAGGGCCTCGTGCTGGCGTGTCCACTCCGCCTGCCTCTGGCGCTGATGGGCCGTGAAGAGGCCCACCTGGCACAGGTCCGAGACGACGACATGCCGCTCCCCCCGCTGTGCATAGCTGAGCGATCGGGCGAGGAACGCCTCGAACTCCGCGTCCGTCAGCGCGCCAGTGAGGCGGATGACGAGCAACGGCCAGAGCGAATCGTCGAAGGTGATGATCGCGCTCACGGCTCTGGATCCTCCTGCCGCGGGTGTCTCCCAGGAAGATGGCTGCCCGGGGGACGAAGGGCACCCGTCCCCTCGTACACCTCGCCCGGCCGCCCCTGACCGGCCGCCTGCTGGACGAGGTGCCATCCAGAAGAAAGAGGCCGCCCCGGTAGCCCGGAGCGGCCTGTCGAACAATCAGCGAAGCGAACGACTACGGCAACTCGGCGGGACTCGAGGAGTTCTGAGGCTGACGGACGGCACGCGTCACGAAGTCATTCGCGTTGTTGTCGGTGTCGGTACCGTTGCCGTGGTTGGCATCAACACCCCCCACTCCCATGGTCGCGGAGGTGGAGGTGGCGTACGCCTTGCGCTCGAGACTGCCACCAACCGCCGGGTGAGACGGAGCAGCGGTGCCCTCGGGTTGATTCCCGGTGCCATACCCCAGCTTGTCCACCGTGTTCGGATCATTGAGATTGGTCGTAACCAATCCGGGCCCGATGCGGATGTGGCCGCCGGCCGCGGTCGAAGCAGACGAGTCGAAGGTGTAGGAAGCGTCCTTCGCGCCGGTGTAATTGGCACCTCCGAGCAGGAAGTACTTCCTGGGCTGGATGATCGTCCCACCGGGGGCGGTGGTCGCGTTGATCGTGACCGTGCCGCTGTAGGCCGTCGTGCTAGCGGCCGCCTTGTACTGAACCGTCCACCCATTGAGATCCACGGGGCTGTCGGTCGGGTTGTACAGCTCGACGAACTCATCCGTCGTGCCGGCACCGGAACCATTACCCCCGGAGAACTCGCTGATGACCACGTGGTTGGTCAGCACGGGAACCGACGAGACGACGGTCACGCTGCCGTAGCTACCCGCGGGCGGAGTCACGGCCCCGCTCTGGTCGCAGTACACGTAGTCCGAGTAGTCACCCGTGGCCGGATCCTGGAACCGGTAGCGGAAGCCGTACTTGTACGTGCCTGGAGCGGAGGGAAGGGTCAGCGTCCCCATCATCTCGTCGTTGTTGTTGGCGGTGGTGCTGTAGTAGCCGCCGTTGAAGAACACGGGAGACCACGTCCAGGCCGCCGGGTTGGTGGAGTCCGTGCCGTAGCCCAGTTCGGCGGACACGAACGGGTAGAAGTCGTTCCCAGACGTGTTCCGGTCGGTCACGCTCGGCTCGTAGAACTGGCTGTAGATGGTCCACGAGGAGCCCGGCTCCACGGTGGCCGGGTAGTTGCCATCCGTGGACGGGAACGTCTTCGGGCTCTGGATGACGCAGTAGTCCACCGGCGCGGTGGCGTCCACCCCGCAGGTGGAGTTGGGCGCGTTGGGCGTGCCGTAGTCTCCGCCCGCCAGCTGCGTCTCCGCGTCACACCAGTACCAGGACTGGGCATGGGCCTTGGTGCCCATCACGGCCGACGAGAGGCTCATCGCCTTGCCACGGGTCTGCGGGAAGGCCGTCGTGTACGTGAAGTCCTCCACCGTGGTGGCGCCGTGGCTGAGCCGGATGACCCCCGAGCTGCTCAGGGTGATGGCGTTCCCGTAGGCGGCGTTGGCGGAGACCCCACCGTTATTGGCGGTGTCCGCGTCCTGCGCCAGGACGAACGTCCCCTTGTGGTCGAGCACCACCGGAACGGAGCCGCCACCGCCCACCGTGTAGGAAGTGGTCGAGCCGCCGTTGACGTACTCCACCAGCAGGCCATTGAGGTCGAGCAGGTTCGAGGTGTTGTTGGACACCTCGATGTACTGGGTGGTGCCCGTGTTGGGGTTGTGCATCACCTCGGAGATACTCAGCTGATCCGCTGCGGGCGCGGCGGCCGTGTCGCACGCGCCCTTGAAGCAGACGCCGCTGGGGCCGGGGCACGTGGTGGTCGTCTGCGACGGCTGGCAGGTGGGGTTGTTGTCCACGACCACGCAGGTCTCCGTGGTCGTGGTCAGCGAGACACCATCCGCGCCGCAGGTGGACGAGGGCGCCGCGCAGTCGGGGACGCACGGGCTCGCGTTGGCCGTCTCCGCCGAGATGACGGAGAACGAGCTGTTGCCCGCGTCGTCCCGGACCTTCAGGGCGAAGTAGTAGGTGGTCGAGGGGCTCAAGCCGGTGACGGTGGCCGTCTCCGGATCCGGGCTCCCCGGGGCCTGGGGGGCACCCGTGGACACCCGGTCGGTGAGGGACTCGAACGACTCCGCGGTGATCGCGCTCGTCGAGTAGCGCAGGTCGTAGCTGGTGGCGGTGCCGGCGGCTCCGTCATCACCCACGGGCAGCCAGCTCAGCTTCACCTGGGTGCTCGTCGTGCTCACCACGGTGAGCGGCGCGACGCTCGGTGCGGCATCGTCCGTGATGTTGAACGCGGCACTGGTGGCGTCGCTGAGTGGCGTCCCCGTGGCCTTGATCTGGAAGCCCGTGCCCTGCTGGTCCACGGTGAGATCCGGGAAGTTGGCGATGCCGTGCTGCGGAGCGATGGTCAGCACTCCGCCCAGCGCGGCCGACACGTTACCGCCGGACAGGGCCAGCGTAATGGTGGGCGTCGCGACGTCGACGAGGTTTCCGAACTCGTCGGTGATGCCCACGGTCACCGAGCCCAGCGATGTGCGCACCCTGGCGCTCTGGGGCTGGTCGCGGAACGCGAGCAGCTTGGGCACGTCGGGGTTGATGCTGATCGACTTCCCATCGCTCAGCGAGCCGCTGGTCTGGTCCTTCACGGCCAGCGGCTGATTGCCCGCGGTCTTCAGCGTCACCTGGAAGGACTTGTGGCCGTTGTCCGCGGCGGCGAACGTGTAGTCGCCGGGCAGGACCGCCTTCGAATCCGTCGAGGCAGTGAAGCCGATGGTGCCCCTGTAGCCGGTGGCCACGTTGCCGAAGGCGTCCTTCAGCGTCACGTCGACGGTGAACGCGGTGCCCGCGGTGAACGGGCCCGTGGGCGCGGCCAGCACGAGTGTCCGGGCGTCGGCCGGGGAGACCGTGTCCACCGTGTCGGAGGCGCTCAGGCTCCGAGCCGCGTCCGTCACGGTCAGCGTGGTGGCAACGGCCTTCTCCAGCGTGAAGTCGAACCCGCGGCTGCCATTGTCCTCGGCGAGGAAGGCGTAGTCGGCCGGCACCGTGACCCCGTCAGCCGGGTCCGCGGAGAAGTGCACGGTCCCGGAGTAGTCCTTCACGACGTTGTCGTGGGCGTCGAGCGCGGTGACCGTCGCACGCAGCGGGTCGCCGGCCTTCACGGAGCCCGGAGCATCCAGCACGAGCTTCGCCACCGTGTTCCACGTCACCGAGGTGTCGGCCGTGGCGAAGATGGACGGGGCGGCCTTGTCCTCCACCCGGAGGGTCTGCGTGCCCACGGTGAGCATCTGCACGGTGAGCTTCTTGAGGCCCTGGTCGGCGGTCGTGAAGGTGTACTCGCCCAGCGGCGCCGCCTTCGCGTCGGTGGAGGTGAAGCGCACCGTGCCGGTGTAGCCGGTCTCACGCTGGTTGGAGCCGTCGAGCCGCTCGACGGTGATCTCCACCGAGTCGCCGGCCTTCATCGTGGCCGGCAGGCCCGTCAGCACCAGCTTGCTCGGGGGTGCCTCGGTCACCTCCACGTTCAGCGTGTCAGGCGTCAGGCCCGACGCGGACGCGGTGACGGTCCGCGGGCCCGAGGTCTTCAGGACCACGCCATCGAAGGTGTGCTGCCCCTTGTCGGCGGCCGTGAAGGACCAGGCGTCCGGCAGCTCGGCGGCGGTGTCATTGGAGGAGAGCGCCACCGGACCGGCGTAGCCCTCCGCGGCGTTGCCGTAGGCGTCGAACACCTTCACCGTCACGCTGATGGCGCGGGAGGCGACCGTCGTGCTCGGACCGGAGATCTCCAGGTGATCGGCCGGGGCGTGAGCGATGTCGAAGGGCGTACTGGTCGCGGGGGTGATGCTGCCCGAGGCGACGGAGGCATCCAGGGTATAGCCCTTGCCCGCCTTGTCGATCCGCACGGAGTCGAACGTGGCCACGCCGTTGAGGGCGTTCACGGTGAGCGTCCCGGCGCCCGTGGCACCATTCACCTTCACCGTCACCGCCGAGCTTTCGTTGCCCACGGTCACGCCATTCGCGTCCTGGATGGCCACCCGGAAGGGGGCCAGCTTCACGCCGGCCGTCCCGTTCTGCGGCTGCGTGGTGAAGACGAGCTTGGAGGCGGTGGAGAACGGCGTGGTGAACTCGAGCGTGGAGAGGACGAAGTTGCCCGCGTTGTCCGACACCTTCAGGGCCACGTAGTACGTGAGGCCGGGGGTGAGGTTCGTGAGCGACACCGACTCGGCGCTGCCGGACGCCTTGGGAGCCGCCATGGACACCGTCTGGGCACCCGAGAGATCCGGGTTGGTGGAGTAGCTGAAGTCATAGCGGGCCGCCCGCCCGAACGCCCCGTCATCGCCCGGCGCCGTCCAGGTGACGGTGGCGGTGGTGGAGGTGAGGGCCGACCGGAACAGCATCGGCTGGTCGGGCTTCAGGTTGTCCGTGACGGTGAAGGGGTTGCTGAGCGCCGGGACGAGCCCGGGCCCGGAAGCGGTCAGCACATAACCCGTGGCGTCATCGGCGGTGGAGAGGCCCTGGAAGGAAGCCACGCCGTCCACCGGCGCCACCGAAGCGCCGCCCGACAGCGCCCCGCCCTTGTCGAGGGAGAGTGACACCAGGGGCGAGCCGGCGGTCGTCCGGTTGCCGGCGGCGTCCAACAGCACCACCGCCACGCCGAAGGCCGTGCGCACCGTGGTGTCGGAGGGCTGCGCGGTGAAGACGAGCTTCGCGGGGGCACCCGCCACCACGTCCAGCGAGAGGGAAGCAGTGAGGGCCGCGTTGGCCTTGTCCGCCACCGTCACCTTCCGGGCGCCGCCCGCCTTCCTCAGCACGATGCCGTTGGTGAAGGCGTGCCGGCCCGCGTCGGCCGCGGTGAAGGTGTAGTCCGCGGGCAGCGTGTCCGCGCCGTCATCGGAGGAGAAGTGCAGGGTGCCGGTGTAGTCCGTCACCGCGTTGCCGAAGGCGTCGATCGCGGAGACCTCGAGGCTCAGCGGGCTGCCAGACGCCACGGGCGACACCACCTGGGACAGACCCAGCGAGGCCAGCGCGGCGGGCGCCACGTCGAAGGCCGGGCTCGTCGTGCCCGTCAGCCCCTGGGCGCTCGCCGCCAGGGTGTAGCCCCGCGCGGCCTTCTCGAGCACCAGCCCGGAGAAGCGCGCCACGCCCTTGACCGCCTGCGCCGTCACCGTGCCCTTCAGGCTGCTGCCCGCCGGACCGGAGCCGATCGCCACGGTGATGGTGTTCGTTGCCTCCGTCATCGTCTCGCCATCCGCGTTCTGGATGGCCACGTCGAACACCCCGAGCTCCGCTCCGGCCGTGCCAGAAGTAGGCGCCGAGATGAAGGCCAGCTTCGAGGCCGGCAGGACGATGAAGTCCAGGGTGGGCCGCGACGACAGCGTCACCGGGCCGCCCTCGGCATCCACGGACACCGTCACCGTCTTCGTCTCGACCACGGTGGACGCCACCTTCGCGGTGGTCACACCCTGCGCGTTGGTGGTCTCGGGCGACGTCACCACGCTGCCCTCGCCGGAGACCGACACCTTCACCGTGCGGCCCGACAGCGGCGTTCCGTCCGCCTTGCGCACCGTCACCGTGAGGGTGGCGGCGTCCTGGCCATTGGCCCGGAGGCCCACGGCCTTGTCCACTTCCACCGTCGAGCGATCTGGGTCCGGCTGCTCCCGCGAGGACGGCGGATTGACGATGGGATCGCCACAACCCGAGCCGCATCCTACGGACAGGCCGAGCAACAACACGCTCCACGCGACCAGTCGCGCGAGCGTGGGGGGTCCATGCTTCATGAACGTCTCCAGGTAGAGGGGCCAAGCCCTCACCCGATACCGAGAGGGCAAGGACAGAGTGCTTTTTACCAGACACTCCGCCCCTGGAAAAACTCAGTACCAGAAGAAAGACGCCCTACCTGCCCGCCTGCTTCACATCCCCATGGCCTGGAGCATGAGGCCAGAGCCGAGCAAAGACTGGCCACCATCGCAAACCATGATGGAGCCGGTGATGTATGAGGCCGCATCCGACGCCAGGAAAAGCGCGAGTTGCGAGATGTCCTGCTTGGTGCCGAAGCGAGCCAGGGGCAGGGCGCGGGTGAGCTTCTCGCGGGCGTCATCGCTGGGGGCGAGCCGGCGCATGCCCTCGGTGTCGTCGATGGGGCCGGGGGTGATGGAGTTGAGGCGCACACCCGCCCCACCCCATTCGATGGCGAGGGTGCGGGTGATCATGTCCACGCCGGCCTTGGCGGCGCAGACGTGGGCCTGCATGGCCATGGGGAGGTAGGCCTGGGGCGCGGAGATGTTGATGACGGAGGCGCCCGGCTTGCGCAGGTGCTCGTAGGCGGCGCGGCACGCGTTGAAGGTGCCCAGCACGTCGATCTCCAGCACCGACTTGAAGCCGTTGGAGGACATGCCGAGCGCCGGAGCGGGGAAGTTGCCCGCCGCGCCGCACACGAGGATGTCGATCTCCCCGTACGCGTCATGGGCCGCCTGGAAGGCCTTCTCCACGGCCTCGTAGTTGCGGACGTCGGCGGGCACGCCCATGGCGGTGCCGTGCGCCTGGAGACCCTTCACGGCCGCCTCCAGCTTCTCCGCGTTGCGGCCGTTGATGACGACCTTGGCGCCCGCCTTCACGAACGCCTCGGCGATGCCGAGGTTGATACCGCTGCTGCCGCCGGTGACGAACGCCACCTTGCCCGCCAACAGCCCGTCCCGGAAAACACCCTGTGCCATGTGACTCATCTCCCCTGGAAGCGCGGAGGCCGCCGCTCGGCGTATGCAGCGAAGGCCTCGGCGAGGTCATGCGACTGAAGGAAGGCGGAGTTCCACACCGCCACGTAGCGCAGACCGTCCGCCACGGACTTGTCCGCGCAATACTCCATCACCTGCTTGGCGCCCTGGACCACCAGGGGCGGGTTCTCGGCGATCTTCCGCGCGGTGGCGCGCGCCTCGACCAGCAGCTCGTCGGGGGTGGCGAAGACCCGGTTCACCAGTCCCATCTGGAGGGCACGGTCCGCGTCGATGTCGCCGCCGGTATAGGCGAGCTCGCGCGTGTTCCCCTCGCCGATGATGCGCGGCAACCGCTGGAGCGCACCGAGGTCCGCGGTGATGCCCACGCGCACCTCGCGCAGGGAGAACTTCGCCTCGCGCGAGCAGTAGCGGAAGTCGCACGCGGCGATGAGGTCGATACCACCACCGATGCACCAGCCATGCACCGCGGCCAGCACCGGCTTGCGGCAGCGGGCGAGCCCCTCGGTGGCGGCCTGCATCCTCTCGATGAGTTGCAGGAGCCGGGTGCGTTCGAGCGCGAGGTTCCCCTCCCCCACCAGCAGCGGCCCGAGCGACTCCATCATCGCCGTCAGGTCCAGGCCGTAGGTGAAGTGAGCGCCCTCGCCTCGCAGGAGGACGACGCGCACCGAGTCATCCGCGTCGAGCGTCCGGAGCACCTCGGGCATCTCGCGCCAGAAGTCCGGCCCGAGCGCGTTGCCCTTGCCAGGGCCGGTGAGCACCACCTCGGCGATGCCATCCGCCTGCTCGATACGAAGAGACTGGTATGCGGCCGTCATTCAGGGCCCTCCCTCGCGAGGAAGGGCCACTTGAGCAGAACGCCCGGGCAGCGTCCACGCCCGCGCGCTCAGCCGAACTCGACCACCTTCATGCCGAAGAGCCGCTCCACGGATTGGATGAGCTCGTCGCTCACCTGCACCTTGAGCGCGGTGTTGCCGATGAGCGCCTCGGCCTCGTTGGTGAACAGCAGGCTGACCGCCACCGGCGTGGCCCCCGCGTACTGTTTGGCGATCTCCGCCAGCTTCGCCAGCCGCTCGTCCGTGGCCAGGTCCACCGGCAGCCGCAGCTCCAGCCGCTTGGTGCGCTTCTCCCGCACCGCCCTGAGGCTCTGGATGTCCTCGACGATGAGTTCCGCCACCGGCGTGTCCTCGTCGCGCTGGTTGATCTGCACCGTGCCCGTCACGAGGATGGGGTCATCGCTCTTGAGCAACGGCTCCCAGTGCTCGAAGCCGGGCTTGGGTCCCGCCTTCGTCCACTTGCCGTCCTTGCCCATCACGTTGCGCGTGCCGTCCTTGCCCGGGAAGCACACCAGCTCGATGGAGCCCGACAGGTCCTCCAGCGTCACCCACGCCATGCGCTTACCCGTCTTGGTGGGCCGCTCGCGCAGCGCCGCCACGATGCCGGCGATGGTGATCTTCTCGTCCTTGCGCGCGCGCTGCACCGCGGTGATGGGCCGTGCGTAGCGCTTGAGTTCCTTGTCGTACTGGTGCAGCGGGTGGCCCGACACGTAGAAGCCGATGGCCTCCTTCTCCAGCGCCAGGCGCTCCTTCTCCGACCACTCCTCCACCTGGACGTAGTCGTCCTTCATCGCGCCGCCGCTCGAGCCGCCACCGCCCAGCATGCCGAAGAGCGAGCTCTGCCCGGCGGCCTTGTCCTTCTGGCTGCTGGAGCCGCGGCTCATCGCGCGCTCGATGCTCTCGAAGAGCTGCCGCCGCGGGCGGTTCTCGAAGTCGAAGGCCCCGGCCTTCACCAGCGCTTCCAGCACCTTGCGGTTCACCTTGCGCGAGTCCACGCGCTCGCAGAAGTCGAACAGGCTCTTGAAGGGCCCCTCCTTGCGCGCCTCGACGATGGACTCGATGGCGCCCTCGCCCACGCCCTTGATGGCGCCCAGGCCGAAGCGGATCTTCCCCTCCACCGCGCCGAAGGCCATGTCCGACTGGTTCACGTCCGGCGGCAGCACCTGCACGCCCGACTGGCGCGCCTCGCCGATGTGCAGCACCACCTTGTCGGTGTTGTCCTTCTCGCTGGTGAGAAGGGCCGCCATGAACTCCACGCGGTAGTGCGCCTTGAGCCACGCCGTGTGGATGGTGACCAGGCCGTAGGCCGCCGAGTGGCTCTTGTTGAAGCCGTACTCGGCGAACTTCTCCATGAGGTCGAAGATTTCCCCGGCGACCTTCAGGTCGACGTTGTTCTTCTTGCAGCCCTCGAGGAAGCCGGCCCGCTCGGCCTGCATGACCTCGGCCTTCTTCTTGCCCATCGCGCGGCGCAGCAGGTCCGCGCGGCCCAGGGTGTAGCCTCCCAGCACCTGGGAGATCTGCATCACCTGTTCCTGGTAGACGATGACGCCGTAGGTGTCCTTGAGGACGGGCTCCAGGGCGGGGTGCGGGTAGACCACCGGCTCGCGGCCGTGCTTGCGGTTGATGAAGACGTCCACCATGCCCGAGTCGAGCGGACCCGGGCGATAGAGCGCGCCGGCGGCGACGACGTCCTCGAAGCAGGACGGCTTGAGCTTCATCACCATTTCGGTGAAGCCGCTGGACTCCATCTGGAAGACGCCGGCCGTGTCGCCCTCGGCCATCAGCTTCCAGACCGCTTCGTCCCCCACCAGCGGGATGTCCTCGCGCAGGATGGGCTTGCCGTCCGGCGGGTTGCGGTTGATGAGGTTGAGCGCGTTCTGGATGACGGTGAGCGTCTTGAGGCCGAGGAAGTCGAACTTCACCAGGCCCGCGGCCTCCACCTCGTCCTTGGCGAACTGGGTGATGAGGGTGTCCTCACCCGGAGGCTGGTAGGTGGGGACGAACTCCCACAGCGGCTTGTCGGCGATGACGACGCCGGCCGCGTGCATGCCGGGCTGGCGGTGCAGGCCCTCCAGCGCGAGGGCGATCTCCAGCACGTCCTTGGTGGTGACGTCCTTGCCGTCCACCTGCCCGATGGCGGTGGGCTTCTCCATCATCTCCTTGAGACGCGGCTCCTGCTCGATGGCGTCCTTGAGGGTGATGCCGAGCACCTCGGGCACCAGCTTGGCGATGCGGTCGCCCTCGCTGAAGGGCAGCGCGAACACGCGGCACACGTCGCGCAGCACGCTCTTGGCCTTGAGCGAGCCGAAGGTGATGATCTGCCCGACGTTGTTCTCCCCGTACTTGCGCCCCACGTACTTGATGACCTCGTCGCGCCGGTCCTGGCAGAAGTCGATATCGAAGTCCGGCATCGACACGCGCTCGGGGTTGAGGAAGCGCTCGAAGAGCAGGTTGTACGGGAGCGGATCCAGGTCGGTGATGCGCAGGCAGTAGGCCACCAGCGAGCCGGCACCCGAGCCACGGCCCGGCCCCACCGGGATGCCGTTCTGCTTGGCCCAGTTGATGAAGTCCTGGACGATGAGGAAGTAGCCGCTGAACCCCATCTTCTGGATGACGCCGATCTCCAGCTCCAGGCGGGCCTTGTAGGGTTCGCGGTCCACGGGAGGCTGGCCGGCGCGGAAGCGCGCCAGGTCGATCTCCTTGAAGCGCTCCTCGAGGTTCGCGCGCGCCAGCTCCGCCATGAAGCTGTCCGGACTGTGGCTGTCGGGCACCTGGAAGGTGGGCAGCATGGGCTTGCCCAGCTTCAGCTCCAGGTTGATCTGCTCGACGATGCGCTGGGTGTTGTGGACGGCCTCGGGGGTGTCCTTGAAGTACTCCAGCATCTCCTGGGGACTGGTGACGTAGAGCTTGTCCGTGGAGTGCTTCATGCGCTTGCCATCGGCGAGCGTCTTGCCGCTGGCGATGCACATGAGGAGCTCGTGCGCGCGCGCGTCCTCTTTCTTGATGTAGTGCGCGTCCGCGGTGGCGCACAGGGGGATGGAGAGGTCCCGGCTCAGCTGCTTGAGGTTCTCGTTGGCCTTCTCCTGCTCGGGCATCCCGTTGGACTGCACCTCGAGGAAGAAGTGCTCGGGCTCGAAGATGCCCTTGTACTCGAGGGCCGCCCTGCGGGCGTGGTCCATGTCCCCGCGGAAGGCCGCGCCGGTGACTTCACCACCCAGGCACGCGGTGAGCGCGAAGAGACCCTTGCTGTGGTCCTTGAGCAGCTCCTTGTCGATGCGCGGGTGGTAGTAGAAGCCCTCGCGGTAGGCCATGGACGAGAGGTACTTGAGGTTGTCGTACCCCTCCTTGTTCTTGGCCAGCAGGATGAGGTGGTGGCCCACCTTCTCCGAGCGGTCCTTGCGGCCCTTGGGACCGGCGACGTAGGTCTCCATGCCGATGATCGGCTTGATGCCCGCGTCCTTGGCCTTCTTGTAGAAGTCGATGGTGGCGAACATGTTGCCGTGATCCGTCACGGCCACGCTCGTCATCCCCTTCTCCTTCACCGTCTTGATGAGGTCCTTCATCCGGATCGCCCCATCGAGGAGCGAGTACAGGGAGTGCAGGTGCAGATGGGTAAAGGACATGGCTGGAAGGTAGTCAGGAAGGGGTCGTACAGCACCACATTTGTTCAGGGTCGCGGAGAGCGCCAGTTCTCCGCCGCTCGATGTTTCCGAGGCCGGAAAATCGGCCTCGGCGCCTTGTGCCATGCCCCGCACGGGGCGTGAAGGAGGCACCGGGTCGGGTGTGGGACACACGGCCTGACACCTGGGCTTCCCCTCGGAAGCCTCCCCGCCGGGCGGCCAGACGGGCGAGCGGAACCGGGGCCTGGGCGTAGCCGGAGGCCGCCGCGCGGCCTTCACACTTCTTTACGTCACCCCAAAGCCCCCGAAATGGGCCCCTCGCATCCTGTACACCGTCGCCGATTGACGGCGTCCACGGAAAGAACGCGGGGCCCGGAAGGCCCCTGGGAGCATACGTCATGACCACGAAGAACAAGCTGCTCGTCGCCGGTTCCGCCGTCCTCGCCTTCGTCCTCCTCTCCGGCTTCCGCGGGGGCCACTTCGGCGGCCCGCGCGACCCCGAGCGCGTGAAGCAGATGATCACCTGGCGGATGGATGACCGGCTGGAGGACCTGAAGGCCACGGACGCCCAGAAGCAGGCCCTCCACGGGCTGAAGGACTCGCTCTTCGAGGACGGCAAGCGCCTCTTCGCGGAGCAGAAGGGCGCGAGGGCCGAGATGCTGGAGCAGTGGGAGTCGCCCAACCCGGACGCCAGGGCCGTGCATTCGCTGGTGGACGAGCGCGTGGACGCCTTCCGGGCCTTCGCTCACAAGGTGGCCGATGCCGCCCTGGAGGCCCACCGCATCCTCACCCCGGAGCAGCGCCAGCAGGTGACGTCCGAGGTCCGTGAGCACATGAACGCCCGCTAGCACCGGATTGCATGCGGAAGCACACATGGGGGTTGGACCGGGGTCCAGTCCCGTCCCCGGCCCCTCCCCCAATGAGTAACCTGGGGGAGTGCCACAGAACTATGACGAGTACGCCCGCCGCATCCGCGGCTACGTCGATATCGCCGAGGTGAACGAGTACGCCCGAGTGCTCGAAGGGGGTGTCGAATATCCCCTCTTCCGGCTCACCGTGCCGGGCGAACGTTGGTTGGTGATCACCTCGGGCTTCCATGGCGAGGAGCCCGCCGGCCCGCTCACGCTGTGCCGTTACTTCGCGGACATCGCCACCTACGCCCGGGAACGCCGGGTGGGCCTGCGCGTGTACCCGTGCATCAACCCCTCGGGTTTCGAGGATGGCACCCGTTACAACCGCGGCGGGGAGAAGCCCAACAACGACTTCATGCGCTACGAGACGGCGCCCGGCGTGTGGAAGGGCGAGCTCGGCCGCGGCGAGGCCTTCCTGCGCTGGGCGCTCTACGACGGTGGCCCCAAGGAGACGCGCGCGGTGCGCGCGGACATCGTGCGCCACCCCGCCCCCGATGCCGCGCTCGACATCCACCAGGACAACTACCTGCCGGGTGCCGCCACCTACGCCTATACCTTCGGGGACAAGGACTTCTACCGGCCCATCATGAGGGCCGCCTCGGAGCACGCCCAGGTCATCCGCAATGAGAAGGTGGACGAGGTCAACCGCACCGACGCGGACGGCCTCATCGAGTACAACGATGGCAGCGTCACGGACTACTTCCTGCGCAGCGGGGTGCCCTACACCGCGACGCTGGAGACGACCACCCGGACTCCGCTAGAAGCCTGCCACGCCATCAACCTCCTCTGGATTCGCGGCTTCATCGACCTGGCCGCGCGTGGGAGCAGGAACACCTCATGATTCATCGAGCTCTGGGCAACAGCGGCACGCGGGTCTCCGTCCTGGGATTCGGAGCGGGGCCCGTGGGCAGCCCGGAGCTGTCCGAGTCCGAGGCGGAGGCCCTGTTGAACGGGGTGCTGGACGCGGGCATCAACCTGCTCGACACGGCGCCCAGCTACGGGCAGTCCGAGGAGAGAAAGGGTCTGGACTGGAGCGAGCTGGCCCTGCGCTTCGCCGCCTTCGCGCCCGGAGTGGAGAGTTGCATCGTGGGCACCACGAAGGTGGAGAACCTCCAGCGCAACCTGCGCGCCGTGGAGAAGGGCCCGCTGCCCGACGCCCTGGTGGACCGCATCCGGGGTGCGTTCCGGCGGCACGACCAGGGCTGGGACGGGCTCATCTGAAGCAGGTCCGCGACGGCGCGGCAACTGTCTACATGACGACCTGCGGAACCCTCTCCAGGGCCGCGCGCAGTTCCTCGACCGTCGTGTCCATCTTCTCGGCGACGGTGGGCGCGTGCCAGGTCACCGCGACTGTGCCCTTGGGGGACTCGCACACCACCTCGACGGAGACCCGACCGAACCGACCGGGCCAGGCGTGCTGGCGCAGCTCCGCCGCATGCCTGAGTGGGTCCAAGAAGGTGAAGCACGGCCAGCGCGGCAGTCGGATCGTGCTCATGTCGCAATTGTAGAAGCCACACCCATGGAGCAGGGCCTCGGAGAAGTCGCAGTCCTCGATCCCCCCCCCCTTCCACCTGTCGTCCAGGTCCGTGCGGAACCCGAACTCGTTGCCGGTAAAGCGGCCCTTGAACCGGCACCCCTTCAGCTTCATTGGCGCCCACGGAAGGGTCTTCAGCTGGCTCTTCGCGTGAATGGTGCAGTCGATCAGATTCCCCGACACCAGATGCAGCCACCGCGCCGAAATGTTGGTGACCAGCGTACAGCCCCGGAGCGTGACGTTCGGCCCGAGCCAGTAAATGGCCTTCTTATCCGTAAGCTCCAGTCGCTCGCCCTCAATCTCTCGATTCTCGTAGTGGATGTTGGGAGTCACGCGGCCCTCAGAAGAAGATCATGCGAAAGAAGGTGCTCGCCATTCGTCGCCCGTGCAGCGCGAAGTTGGACTCCGTACCAGACAGGATCTCGTAGTGGTAGTTCTGGCCGCCCGGTCCGGTGACGTCCACACCGCGGCTATTCCAGGATAGGTGCGGGAAGCGGTCTGCCACCTGTCTCTCGACCCACCGCCCGCGAGCCTGCCGCTCCAGCAGATTCGCCCAGTGCTCCTTTCCTGCGTCCCTCATCGCCTTGATGGCTTCTCGCTCCTCCGGCGTGAGCCTGGCCTGGGACCACCTCCCCGCCTCCTCCCTCACGGCCGCCTGCAGCTCGTCGCCCAGTCGGTCCTCCGCCGGAATGTCGTTGGGGCTCTTGCCCCGTGGAAGGTGCCATCGCGTCCCGTTGCCGAGGACCACCTGCTTGTTTCCGCCTCTGTGTTGGATGACCACGGTGCCCGAGTGCCCGCCAGCACCACTCTTCGCCAGGACGTTGATTGCCACGGGCACCTGCGGAGACGTGAGGACGACGAGAGCGCGGCTCTCCTCCACCACCACCTCCACGGCGGCCGCCTCCTCCATGGCCATCGCCACCGAGCCCTCCATGCCCTGGGCCGCCCACTGCGCCTGCACCTGGTTGAACCTCGGCAGCGAGCGCACGTGAGCGGCCACATCCCCGAGCGTCCTCCCGCTGAGGGTGGCCACCGCGAGAATGAGGGCCCGGGCCGCATCCGTCCCAATCACCCGCCCGAAGGACTCGCCCGCCTCGCGCAGTTCCTCGAACGTGGTGGCCTCGTGAGCCCGGTGCGCCATGCTGGCCCACCCGTCCACGAGGCCCCACATGGCGTCCAGGCCCAACCAGGCCAGGAGCACCACCGAGAGCGCGGCCGCCACTGCCTTCGTGCTCGGATCGGGAAATAGCCAGAGCGCCAGATACAGGCCCGCGGCCCACACCAGCGACGAGAGAATCGCCCGCGGGCTCAGCTCCCGCCCCAGGGCCGCCTGCGTCTCGTCGAGCACGGAACCAAAGGCCAGGGCCAGAGCCAGAGTCCGCCTGTCGTCCGTGCGCAGGTAGGGCCCATCCGCGAAGAGGCCCAGGCAGTCACCTCCTCCGCGCCGCTCGCACCAGCGCAGGTACTTCACTTTCAGCGCCGCCTCGGCCTCGGGCACGAGCGGACCCTTGTCGTTGAGCGGCACCAGCGTGAGCACCTTGTCGCGGTACACCTCAGCGAGCAGTTCCTCCTCCGGCATGGCCTGAAGCAGACGCTGGGCTGTCTCCTGGGGCGTCCCCTTCACGAGGAACCGGTGGCCGAGCTTCGCCACCGCGCGCTGGTACTCCTCCTGGGTGCGGGCCACCACTCGCGTCTTCCCGCGCGCCTCGACGAGGCCCGCGTAGACGACAACCATCGGCCGCGGCTCCCTCGGCGCCGTGCGCCTCTCGCGCTCCGCTGTCGGCCCCCCTGAGTGGCCGCTCCCCGCCCCACGGCCGCCCATGGGCGCCTGCGTCACGCACGCGGCATGGAGGAAGAGGACGATGAGTGAGAGGGCGCCCACCGGCGCCCACCGTGGCAATCCCACGCTGCCCTACCCTTCCTGACCGAACCGGTGGAGCTGCCCCACCGCGCCGGGCACCACCACGTCTCCGAGCGCACGAACGAGGGCCTGGGTCGCCCTCCATCCCGTGCAGTGCCCCGGGACGAGCCGCTTCAAACCGAACCCCTGGATGTCCCGCACCGTGTCGTCGATCCACTGCTCGTTGAACGGCCCCGAGAGGTGCAGTCCCCCCATGGCCGCGTGGAGCGGCACCGAGGGAAAGCGCCACGCGGCGTCCTTCAGCACGTTCACGATGCCCGCGTGCGAGCACGCGCTGAAGACCACCAGCCCCCGGTCCCGCACGTGCACGGCCAGGTAGCGCTCGTCGAGCACCTGCGGGTCGGGGACCCAGCTCCCGTCTTCCGCGCGGCGGAATTGCTGCGGCAGCCCCTTCTCGTAGGGCGTCACCCGGGCGATCTCCCCACTGACGAAGAACATGTCCTCGAGGAGCGTGCGGGCCTCGGGCGCGTTCACCACCGCGCCACCGGCGGCGGCCAGCTCCTCCACCGAGGGCACATCTCCCAGCGGCAGGACGCGGCCATCGGCGAGCTTGAAGGCGCGCTTGCCGAACATCCCCGGGTTGACGTGCAGGGGGATGTCCCGGCCACCGTTGGCCTCCTTGATCATCCGCAGCGCCTGGGGCAGCCCGCCCGCGTGGTCGAAGTGCCCATGCGACAGGACGGCCTCCTCGATGGAACCCAGGTCCACCCCGAGCCGCCGGGCATTGCGCTCGAAGGCATAGGACTCGGGCCCCGCGTCGAACAGCACGGTGTGCCGGGTGTTTCCGACATGGGCCGTCACCATCAGTGAAAGGCCCCATGCCGCGCAGCAAAGGCACGAGCCGGTGAATTCCCGCATCCCGGCTCGCACGAGGTTGGGCACCTCCGGCGTCACCGTGGATGGGACGGTGGAGAGAAGATCGAGCACGTTGTCGACGACGACGAACACCTCGAGACGATCCACCGCGCGAAGGGATGGGACGGTCGCGGACATGGGAGACTCCTAGGGGTCTTGCGGACGGCGCCCCTATACCAGTCCAGCTCCACGGCCAGGGGCCTCTCTTGCCAGTACCGGATGCGCCCCGCACACTGCGCTCGCGGGCCCGCACGGTCAGCGAACCCGGGAGCACCAGGGCCGGACGCCCCCGTCAGGAGGAAGTCGTGAGGCGCTGGAATGGTTGGGGACACGCAGCCGTCGGCTACCCGCTGCCGGACACCACCGCCGCCGTCCTCGCGGAACGGGTCGGTCCGGGCACCACCCCCCGGGATGCCACGCTGCCCGAGGTGATGGCCTCCGTGCCTCCCTCGCGCCTGCCTCCCCATCCGCTCGTCTCCACCGAGCCCGAGGTCCGCGTGCGCCATGCGCGCGGTCAGAGCTTCCCCGACCTCATCGTCATGCGCGACGGGCACGTGCCGGCCTTCCCGGATGGCGTGGCCTTCCCCAACCAATCGGAAGAAGTGCGCGCGCTCTTCGCCTACGCGCGCGACGCGGGCGCACGCATCATCCCCTACGGCGGGGGCACCAGCGTCGTCGGCCATGTCAACGTCGAGCCCGGTGACGCCCCCATCCTCACCGTGTCCCTGGAGCGCCTCCAACAGCTCCACGCGCTCTCCGAGGAGGACCGGCTGGCCACCTTCGGCGCGGGCGTGAGCGGGCCCCGGCTCGAGGAGCAGCTGCGCGCCCGCGGCTACACGCTCGGGCACTTCCCGCAGTCCTTCGAGCAGTCCACGCTCGGCGGGTGGATCGTCACCCGCTCGCGCGGGCAGCAGTCGCTCGGCTACGGGCGCATCGAGAACCTGTTCGCCGGAGGGCGGCTCGAGGCCCCCGCGGGCACCTTGGTGCTGCCCACCTTCCCCGCCAGCGCCACCGGGCCGGACGTGCGTGAATTCGTCCTCGGCTCGGAAGGGCGCATGGGCATCCTCACCGAGGCCACGGTGCGCATCTCCCCGTTGCCCGAGCGGGAGGACTTCCTCGCCCTCTTCTTCCCCGACTGGGAGCGGGCCCGCACCGCCGTGCGAGAGCTGGCGCAGAGCGGCGCGCCGCTGTCCATGCTGCGCCTGAGCACCCCCGAGGAGACGGCCATCAACCTCGCGCTGGCCGGCCACCCGCGCATGGTGGGACTGCTGTCGGGAGTGCTCTCGCTACGGGGCATCGGCCCGGACAGCTGCATGCTGGTGCTCGGCCTGTCCGGCAGCGCGCGCAACGTGGAGCACGGCCGGAGGATGGCGCTGGACCTCGCGGGCCGGCACGGCGGCGTGCGCGTGCCCGCTCTCGGCGAGAAGTGGAAGAAGGGCCGCTTCCGCTCGCCCTACCTGCGCAACGCCGCCTGGGAGCGCGGCTGGGGCGTGGACACCGTGGAGACGGCCACCTCCTGGAGCAACGTGCCCCGGTTGCTCGCCGCCGTCGAGGGCGCACTGCGCGAGGCCCTCGCGGACCGGGGTGAGCGGGTGCTCGCCTTCACCCACCTGTCCCACGTGTACCCGAGCGGCTCCAATCTCTACACCACGTTCATCTTCCGCCTGGGCGCCGAGGCAGCGGAGACCCACGCCCGCTGGCTCGCGCTCAAGACGGCGGCCAGCCGCGCCATGGTCGCCCACGGTGGCACCATCAGCCACCAGCACGGGGTGGGCACGGACCACCGGCCCTATCTGGAGGCGGAGAAGGGGCCGCTCGGCGTCGCCGCCATCCGCCAGATGCTCGGAACCTTCGATCCGACGGGCCTGCTCAATCCGGGCAAGCTCGTCTGACACGCCGTTGGGGGGAGTCGTCACATCATGTCCGCATCCACTGAACGAGAGGCGCTCTGGGGAGCCCTCGCACGACCCTGGGATTTGATCATCATCGGAGGCGGCATCACCGGCGCCTCGGTCCTGCGCGAGGCCACCCGCGCGGGCCTGAAGGCCCTGCTCGTCGAACAGCGGGACTTCGCCTGGGGCACCTCGAGTCGCTCCACCAAGCTGGTCCATGGCGGACTGCGCTACCTGGCCAACGGCGACGTGCCAATGGTCCGCCAGTCCATCCGTGAGCGGAAACGGCTGCTCGCCGAGGGCCACGGCCTGGTGGTGCCCCTGGACTTCCTGCTCGCCAGCCACCCGAGGGAAGGCGGCAAGCACTGGCAGGGCCGCGTCGGCATCTTCGTGTACGAGCTCCTCACCGGCAGGTGGCCTCGCGGCAATCACTCCTCCAATCAGCTCCGCGAGCGGGTGCCCTCGCTCGGGCAGGAGGAGGGGCTCCTCGGCGTGCCCTACGACGAGGCCTGGGTCGATGACGCGCGGCTGGTGCTGCGCATCCTCCGCGAGGCCGTGGCCGCGGGAGGCTCGGCGCTCAACTACGTGCGTGTCACCGGCCTGCTCCGCGAGGAGGGCCGCGTCACGGGCGTCGAGCTGTCGGACACCGTGGGGCGGCGCTCCACCACCGTCCGGGCCCGGGCCGTCGTCAACGCCACGGGCGTTTGGGCCGATCAAGTGCGCGCGCACCTGTCCGCCGCGCCCAGGCTGCGCCCGCTGCGCGGCAGTCACCTCGTCTTCTCCTCCAGACGCTTCCCGCTCGCGCACGGCATCAGCTTCCGCCACCCGCGCGACGGGCGCTTCGTGTGCGCCGTGCCCTGGGAGGACTCCACGCTCGTGGGGACGACGGACCTGGACCACCGCCCCTCGCTGGACGAGGAGCCCTCCATCTCTTCCGAGGAGGTGGCCTACCTGATGGAGGCGGTGGAGTCCCGCTTCCCCTCGCCACGGCTCACGCTGGACGACATCGTGTCCTGCTACGCGGGCGTGCGGCCCGTCATCTCCTCCGGCGAGAACGACCCGTCCAAGGAGTCCCGCGAGCACCTCGTGCTCGAGGAGGAGGGACTGGTCACCGTCACGGGCGGCAAGCTGACCACCTGCCGCGCCATCGCGCACGATGCCCTGCGCGTCCTGCGGCACCGGCTGCCCGAGCTGGCCTCATTGAAAACCGAGGGACCCTTCCTCGATACGCCACCCGCGCTGGATGAGGTGCCCCTGGCTGCACCGGCCCGCCTGCGCCTGCGGGGGCGCTACGGAGCGGACGCGTCCGCCCTGGTGGCCTCGGCGCGTCCCGGTGAGCTCGACACCATCCCCGGCAGCTCCACCCTCTGGGCGGAGCTGCGCTGGGCGGCCCGGAGCGAGGGCGTCGTCCACCTGGAGGATCTGCTGCTGCGGCGCGTCAGGCTGGGGCTGCTGCTGCCCAACGGCGGCGAGGAACACCTGCCCGTCCTCCGCGCGCTCTGCCAGCACGAGCTGGGCTGGGACGACGCGCACTGGGAGTCCGAGGCCCGAGCCTACCTGACGCTCTGGCGCACCCACTACGCGCTGCCCAAGCAACAAAACGCCCAACGGGAGTCCCAGGCCCTCGCCGCGCATCGATAGAATGAACGCGCCTCGAGCTTCCCGCATCCGTCTCTTCTCGGAGAACCGCCATGCCTGGAAGAAGCCTTGACCTGTGGACCCCCGCCCACCGCGCCAACCCGAGGCCCCTCTACGCGCGCATGCGCGAGCAGTCGCCCATCGTCCGCCTGTTGGAGCCCCTGCGGCAGGTGCCCTTCTGGCTGGTGACCCGCTACGACGACACGGTGGAGGTGCTGCGCGATGAGCGTCTGACCAAGGACCCGCGCAAGCTGAGCGAGCACGCGCGGTCGACCGTCTTCCGCTCCGCCCAGCAGGGGCTGCTCGAGCACATGCTGGCCTCGGACCCGCCGGACCACACCCGGCTGCGCGCGCTGGTCTCCCAGGCCTTCACCCCCCGGCGGATCGAGGCGCTGCGCCCGCGCATCGTCGCCATCGCCACCGAGCTGATGGAGGCGGCGCTGGCTCGTGGGAGCGTGGACTTCATCGATGCCTTCGCCTTCCCCCTACCCGTCATCGTCATCGCCGAGATGCTGGGAATACCCGCCGAGGATCGCGATCAGTTCCGCGAGTGGACACAGGCCCTGTTCGTTCCGCCAGCGGACGGCAACCCCGAGCACGCCATGGCCGCGGGCCAGAGCTTCGTGAAGTACCTCTCCACGCTCATCCAGCGGCGGCACTCCGAGCCGGGGGAGGATCTGCTCACCGCGCTGATGACGGCCGAGGAGCAGGGAGAGAGGCTCAGTCCCACCGAGCTCACCAGCATGGTCTTCCTCCTGCTGGTGGCCGGTCACGAGACGACGGTGAACCTGCTGGGCAGTGGGCTGCTGGCGCTGCTCGAGCACCCCGAGCAGCACGAACGTCTGCGGGGAGACCGGAAGCTGATGGGCCCGGCGGTGGAGGAGATGCTGCGCTACTGCAGCCCGGTGGAGACGAGCACGGCGCGTTTCACGGTGGAACCCATCGAGGTGTGCGGTCAGATCATTCCCGCGGAGGAGATGGTGGTCGCGGGGCTCATGGCGGCCAACCACGACCCGGAGGTGTTCACCGAGCCGGATCGCTTCGACGTGGGGCGCACGCCCAACCGGCACGTGGCGTTCGGCTCCGGCATCCACTTCTGCCTGGGAGCGCCGCTGGCGCGGATGGAAGCGGCGGTGGCCTTCGAGCTGCTGTTGAACCGGGCGCCGGGGGTGAAACTGGCGGTGGAGCCCGAGCGCCTGGAGTGGCGCAAGACGGCCTTCATCCGGGGCCTGGAGCACCTCCCGGTGACCTTCGGCTGAACCCGCGCTGACGACTGGTGCCCGGAGCGCGATCTGGAACATTGACCCGGCCCGGTCCCTGGGGAACGTTCCCGGGATGCACCGAGCGAAGGGAACACCATGAATCGTGTCGCAAGCAAACTGGGGTGGGCACTGCTCGCCATTCTCGGCGCGTTCTGTCTGGGCACGGTGGCGCTGCACCGGGGGGAGACGATCAACGCCACCTGGCTGGTGGTGGCGTCCGTCAGCATCTACCTGCTCGGCTACCGCTTCTATGGCCGGTTCATCGCCGACAGGGCCCTGAGGTTGGACCCCTCACGGGCCACACCGGCGCAGCGCCGCAATGACGGCCTGGACTACGTGCCCACCGACAAGTGGGTGCTGTTCGGCCACCACTTCGCCGCCATCGCGGGTGCCGGTCCGCTGGTGGGCCCGGTGCTCGCCGCGCAGATGGGCTACCTGCCCGGCACCTTGTGGATCCTCTTCGGCGTGGTGCTGGCCGGCGCGGTGCAGGACTTCATGATCCTGTTCCTGTCCACCCGCCGCGACGGCAAGTCCCTGGGCGACATGGTGCGCATGGAGCTGGGCCCCGCCGCCGGAGTGGTGGCGATGATCGGCGTGCTGATGATCATGATGATCATCCTCGCGGTGCTGGCCCTGGTGGTGGTCAAGGCCCTGGCCGAGAGTCCCTGGGGCACCTTCACGGTGGCCATGACCATTCCCATCGCCCTGCTGATGGGTCTGTACCTGCGCTACCTGCGTCCGGGCCGCGTGCTCGAGGTGTCCGTCATCGGCTTCGTGCTGCTGATGCTGTCCATCTGGCTGGGCGGCAGGGTGGCGGAGAATCCGACCTTCGCGCCGCTGTTCACCTATGACGGCAAGGCGCTGGCCTGGATGCTCATCGCCTACGGATTCTGTGCCTCGGTGCTGCCGGTGTGGCTGCTGCTCGCGCCTCGCGACTACCTGTCCACCTTCCTGAAGATCGGCACCATCCTGCTGCTGGCGGTGGGCATCGTCCTGGCCATGCCGGACCTGCGGATGCCGGCGATGACCCGCTTCGTCGACGGCTCGGGCCCGGTGTTCGCGGGCAACCTGTTCCCGTTCCTCTTCATCACCATCGCCTGTGGAGCGGTGTCCGGCTGGCACTCGCTGATCTCCTCGGGCACCACGCCGAAGATGCTGGCCAACGAGCGCGAGACGCTCATGGTGGGCTACGGCGCGATGCTGATGGAGTCCTTCGTCGCCATCATGGCGCTGATCGCCGCCACGGTGCTGCAACCGGGCGTGTACTTCGCCATGAACTCACCGCCCGCGGTGATTGGAACCACCGTGGAGCAGGCGGCCCAGACGATCAGCCAGTGGGGCTTCGTCGTCACCCCCGAGATGCTCACCCAGACCGCCCGGGAGATTGGCGAGTCCTCCATCCTGTCCCGAGCGGGTGGCGCGCCGACCCTGGCGGTGGGGATGGCGCAGATCCTCCATGGGCTGGTGGGTGGCGAGGGCATGATGGCCTTCTGGTACCACTACGCCATCCTGTTCGAGGCGCTGTTCATCCTCACCACCGTGGACGCGGGCACGCGCGTGGGGCGCTTCATGATTCAAGAGCTGGCCGGTCTGGTCTACGCGCCGCTGAAGAAGACCGAGTCCTGGAGCGCCAACCTGATCGCCACGGCCATCTGCGTGGCGGGCTGGGGCTACTTCCTCTACCAGGGCGTGGTGGACCCGCTGGGCGGCATCAACACGCTGTGGCCGCTGTTCGGCATCGCCAACCAGATGCTGGCCGCCATCGCGTTGATCCTCGCCTGCGTGGTGCTCGTGAAGATGAAGCGCGAGCGCTACCTGTGGATTCCCGCGGTTCCCACCGTCTGGCTGGTGTGCTGCACGCTGACCGCCGGCTGGCAGAAGGTGTTCGGCGCGGATGTCCGGGTCAGCTTCCTGGCCCACGCGCGCGCCTTCTCCGCGGCGGCGGAGGGCGGCAGGGTGCTGGCACCGGCGAAGTCGCTGGAGGACATGCAGCAGGTCATCACCAACGACTACGTGGACGCCACCCTCACCGTCATCTTCATGCTGGTGGTGGTGGCGACCCTCACGTTCGGAGTCCGCGCGGCGCTGGCGGCCCGCCGCTCGACGGTACCGACGTCCCAGGAAACGCCGCATGTCCCCCTCGCGACGGCGGGCCCGTGACATGGACGCCTCGCGAGACACCCCGAAGACCCTCTGGCGCCGGGTGGTGCAGACCGCCCGGTTGCTCATCGGCGTGCCCGACTACGACACCTACGTCGCGCACATGCGCCAGCACCACCCCTCGCGGCCGGTGATGAGCTACGAGGAGTTCTTCGACGAGCGCATGCGGGCGCGCTACCGGGGCGGCGGCGGGCGCTGCTGCTGATGAGCACGGGGGGCTCAGCGCTGTGCCGAGCCCACCACGCGCGACCACATCGTCAGCAGGTTGCGGACCACCGGCCCCTCCGGCACCTCGGCCACGGGGGGCACGTCCACCTGGATGCCCTGGGAGGCCAGCCGCGTGAAGGGGTTGGCCGCGTCCTGCGTCTTGAGCGGCACCGAGGGGTCCGCCGGGCGGAAGCCGAACGCCAGCGCGCGCTCCTGCACCGGACGGCTGCGCAGGTACGCCAGCCACTTGCGCGCCGCGTCCTGCTGCTCCGGCGTCACCCAGTCTCCCAGCAGCAGCGCCGCCGGGTGGTCGCTCCACAACGTGAGCGCCGGGTAGTACACCTTCAGGTTGCCCCACCGGCCCTGCGCGTTGCCGATCTGCGAGATGGCCAGGTTCTCGTACACCACCGCCATGTCGTACTTCGACGGGCCGAAGCGGACCATGTCCGTCATGAAGGTGCCGGTGGAGGTCTCGAACCGCGTCACGCCCTTCTCCAGCTCCTTCACCCAGGTCTGGTACTCGGGCTTGAGCAGGTCTCCCACCGACAGCCCCGAGCGCTTGCCGTAGAACTCCAGCGTCGCCAGCAGCATCGCCTGCAGGCCCGAGTTGGAGCGCGTCGGGTCCGTGTGACCCAGCTTCACGAAGCCCCACTCCGGCTTGCCGCCGATGGCCGGCCAGCCCTGGTCGCTCGCCACCGCCTTGTGGATGGCCTTCCACGACACCACGCCCCCCGACGCCTTCTGCAACACCTCGGCCCGGTCCTCCCACACCACGAACACCAGCGGGGTGATGACCAGCGGCTGCGGGGCGTCGTCCCCGCTGGTGGCGAACAGCTGCCCGCGCTGCGGATCCGTCGACCAGTCCGACGCCAGCATGCGCAGCACGGCGCTGTCGGCAGGGCTCCACACCGTGGGCCTCTCCTTGCCGTCCAGGATGGCCTGGGCCGCGTCCAGCGAGCCCTTGCCCACCAGCTTCACGCGGATGGAGGGGTTCTCCTGCTGGAAGCCCGCCACCGCGGCCTCCACCCACTCCTTCTTCTCCGTGCTGTAGAGGAAGGTGATCTCCGTCGCCGGCCCGGAGGAGCGCGCCTGCGAGGAAGGGGCGGTCTCTCCGCCCTGCTGCGCCTTGTCCTTGTTCGAGGACGTGATGAAGAGCACCGCGCCGACCGCGACGAGGAACCCCAGGATGATGAAGACCTTGGGCTTCATGATGCGACTCGAACCTCCTTGAACGATTGCAGGGTGTCCTCGAAGGCCTGGAGCTCACCGTTCATCCGGCCGAGCTCCTCGCTGAGGTCCCCGTACATGCTGTCCGTGGCCTGCGCGTCCAGAGCGCGCAGGCGCATCACCTTGGCGGGAAGCCCCTGGAAGGTAACCGCGACGCTCGAGAGGTTCGCCAGCACCCGCTCGTACGCCGCGTGGATGTCCATCAGCGCCGCCAGATGCTCCTCGCGCGCCTTGCGCGAGCTCTCGTACTGCCCCCGCGCCTCCGTGTCTCGCGCCGCCCGGGCCTGCTCGTCCAACAGGCGGATCTGCTCGCGCACCGCGTTCAGGTCCACCGTGCGCAGGTAGCGGAAGAGCTCCTCCCCCCGTTGCACCAGACGCGCCGCCCGGCCCTCCAGCTCCCGCACCGACGCCAGCGCCAGCCCCAGGTGCGACACCACCCCGCGCGGCGCGCCCTCCAACGTGCGCGTCAGCTCCTCGCGCGCCTGGTGGATGGCCCGCACCGAGTCGCGCACCCGGGGATCCTCCAGCCGGCCCGGGGCGGGCAGCTTGCGCGCCTCGTCCGAGGCACCGGAGAGCGTCTCCTTCCAGAAGACGGGAGACACCACGTCCCAGGCCACCAGCGCGACGTAGGCCGCGCCTCCCAGTGCCGCGACCGCCCAGGAGTGCAGCGCCGCCGCCAGCAACGCCGACGAGCCCGCCACCACCAGGTTGAGCGTGCTCCCCGCCGAGCGCGCCAGCACCTTCGGAAGGTGGCCCACCAGCGTCGACTCACCGCGCTCGGCCATGTCCGCTCCTGCCGCGTCCCGTCATCCCGTCCCTCGTCCCCCGCATGCGTTCCATGTCCCGCTCTCAGAAGAAGGAGGCCATGTCCCGGTACACCTGGACGATGTCCTCCACGCCGCCCTTCGCGCTCGAGCCCTTGCCCGCCTCGGCGATGCGCTCCAGCACCTGGCCCTCGGCGCCCTGCCCGTAGGCGATGGTGAAGATGCGCACCGGGTTCTCCTCGCTCGAGGAGGACAGGCCGCTCTGCAGCTGCGCCAGCGTGATGGTGCTGCTCTCGTCCTTGCCGTCCGTCATCACCACCACCGCGTGGATCTTCCCCGGGCTCTTCCGCGCCCGGGCCACGGCGGACTGATAGGCGGCCAGGGTGGCGGAGTAGAGGGCCGTGCCTCCGTCCGCGATGATGTTGTCGACGCGTCCGAGCAGCTCGCCGCGGCCCTTGCCGAGCTCCAGCGGGCCCATCGGCGGGTACACGTTGTTGTCGAACAGCATGAGCGTCACCGAGTCCCGGTCCGACAGCGACTCCAGGAAGCGGCGGGCGCCCACCTTGGCCTCCGACAATGGGCGGCCCAACATGCTGCCGGACTTGTCGAAGACGAAGGTGACGTCCGTGGACTTCTTCGTCTCGCGCCACACGGCCAGCAGCTTCTCCAGCACGTCCGCGCCGGGCACCTCCAGCAGCGTCTGCGGCTGCTTGGGGTCCGCGCCATGCGCCGCGTCCACTGGCGCCGCGATGGCCACCGCCGGGTCCGCCGGACGGAAGCCCAGCGCCAGCGCTCGCTCCTGCGCCGGTCGCGCCTTGAGGAAGGTCAGGAAGGCCTGCGCCGCCTCACGCTCCTCGGCCCCCACCCAGTCCGCGTCCAGCACCGCGTACGGATGATCCGACCAGAAGGTGCCCTCCACCGGGTAGATGGAGACCAGCGGGAAGGGTGCGTCCGACGGCTTGCCGTAGGACTCGATGACCAGGTTCTCGTACAACACCGCCGCCGACACGTAGCCCGGACCGCGCTGCTGCATCTTGTCCGCGAAGAAGCCGGTGGACTTGCCGTAGTGCACCACCGTGCCCTCGATGTCCGTCAGCAGCTCCTTCGCCTTCTCGCCCTCCACGTCGGCCACCGCCAGCCCGCGCGTCTTGCCCGCCCCCGCGTAGGCCTCGGCCAGCACCGACAGCAGCCCCGAGTTGGAGAACTCGGGGTGCGTGTGACCCAGCTTGAAGCGGCCCCACTCGGGGTGCCCGTACGCGCCCCACCCGCGCTTGTCCGCCGCCACCTTCATCAGATCCGCCCAGCCGATGGGCTTGCCCGGCCAGCCCAGCGCCTCCGCCATGGGCTTCCACATGGCGATGACGATGGGCGAGAGCAGCAGCGGCTCCCCCTCCCCCACCACCGGCTTCGTCCTGCTCGAGGACATCAGCCACGCGCTGTTGAGCAGCGGCAGGTAGGCGCTGGAGGCCGGGCTGTAGACGTGCGCCCTGAGCTTGCCGGAGACGATGTCCTGCACCGCCTCCCCGGAGCCCATCGCCTGGCCCCGCACCTGGATGGAGCGGCCCGACTTCGTCTTCGCCCCGCTCCGCTCGAAGGCTCGCGCCTGCTCCTCGAACCAGCTCTTCTTCTCACTGCCGTAGGCCACCGTCAGCACCAGGGCCGGCCCGCCCACCACCTCCTGCTTCCGCGCGGACGCCGAGGCTCCGGAGGAGCCCTGGTTGGATTCCTTGCAGGCAACCAGCGCCACCACCACCGCGAGCACTCCTGGAAGCAGCTTCCGCATCCCGACGGTCCTCCCCTCGACACGTGCGCCACGACTGTGTGACGACGCGCCAAGCGCCTCAACCGTCCACCGCTCAACTCACCGGGTTCTTGCAAGACCGTGACAGCCCTGTCACGAAAGGCCCTGGGTTGTCGGGGTTTGATCAACCCGCTGGTCATGTATTTTGAACTCCAAGCAATTCGACCGGACGCGTCCTTGTCCGATAGAGTCGGGAGCCATGAATTTCTTGAGCCGGAAGCTGTGGATTGTCGGAGGTTTGAGTCTGGCGCTGGGTGCGTGCGGGGCGAAGCGGGTGGCACCGTCACAGCAGTACAGCCTGGGATCCGCCCGCGCGGAGTACCGCGACTACACGGGGGCCAAGGCCAACATCTGTGAGGCGGAGCCGCGCTGGCTGTCGGACGAGCTGAGCGGAGTGAACGGACTGCTGGCGCGCTTCCTGTCCTCGACGGAGCAGGCGAAGGATCCGAAGGCGGCGGAGTACGCGCAGCAGGTGGCGCTGCTCAAGGAGGCCTCGGGCTCGCTGGGCAAGGTGCTGGACGTGCACCAGGCCAACCTCAAGGCGGTGCAGTCGTGCGCCTTCGCGAAGTCCGGAGCCTTCCCGGAGCTGACGAAGCGCGGCACGGAGCTGGTGGAGATGTCCCGGACGCGGCTGGTGGAGGCCACGGCGGTGGCCGCGGTGGAGGCGGCACAGGCCAAGTGGAACGAGGAAGCACCGCAGCGCGAGCAGACGGCGCGCCAGACGTGGTGCGCGAAGAACCCGGAGATCGGCAGCACCGACGTGTACTACGCGCGCAAGTTCGCCGACGGCCGCACCGAGTGGCTCTTCTGCGACGGCCACATCGTCCAGTCCGTGAAGGGGGGCGAGCAGAGCCTGGTGTCCCCCGAGGGCCTGAGCGCCAAGGACAAGCGCAAGGTGAAGGCGCCGCGCTACTACGAGGCGGCGCGCGGCTGGCCGGCGGAGGAGATCGACACGCAGCCGGACCTGTCGGGCACGTCGGCTCCCGCCCAGAGCTCGTCGTCGGGCGGGAACTGAGCGCGAGCACTACGGGGCGTACGTCACCACCAGGTGGTTGGAGGTGAGCACCATGCGGCGCGGCACCGCGCCGCTGCCCTGGATGGTGAGGTCGAAGGCGAAGGGCGAGCGCAGGGTCCGTTCATTCATCTGATCCCTCAGCATGCCCTCCGCCGTGCCGTTGGAGTTGGCCTTGAGCCGCGTCTGCGTGGCGCGCGCCCGGGCCACCAGGGAGCTCTCGCTCAGGGAGAGCTCCACCACCAGGTCCGCCACCACGCCGGCGGCCACGCCCGCCTGGAACTTGCGGATCTCGTTCTGGTAGCCCTTGGGCACGCTGCCGGTGTAGCGGACGTTCTCCCCGCGCATCACGGCCCTGCAGGTGAGCGTGTTGAGCGGGCCGAAGCGGATGTCGGAGAGGCTCTCGACGATGACCTCGCCCTCGAGCTGCTTGTGGAAGTTGCGCGCGGCCATCCGCATGGGGAGCAGCTGCGAGGCCAGCTGCTGCAGGGACGCGGGCGAGAAGTACATGTTGAAGGAGCGCCCCGACGCGCCGGGCGAGCGCAGCTCCTCGGTGTAGGCGTGCACGGACTGGAGGGCCAGGTCCGTCTCCGCCGTCTCCCGGGTGAGGCGCTGGTTCTCCTGCTCGGCCAGACGCAGGCGCGTGGCCGGATCAGTTGCGCAGCCCGCGCCAACGAGCGCCCCCAGCGCCAGCAGTCCGAGTCGGAGGGCCCTCACGGCCCCACCACCCTGCAGGTGCCCTGGGACACGCGCCACCCGCCCGACGGGCGAGGCGCGGAGAAGGTGGCCGTCATGCGGTAGGGCTGGCCCCGCAGGTTGAACGAGGCGTGGACGGCGCCCGAGCGGGGCAGCCCCTGCATCGGCCCGTTGGCCGGAGCCACTCCGGTGCAGCCGAGCGAGCCGAGGCCCGCGGCGCCTTCCGCCTGCGCCATCGTCTGGAAGGACTGCTGCAGCTCGGCCTTCTTGCGGTTCAGCTCCTGGCGCATCGCCTCGTTGCGCGCCTCCAGGTCCCGCGCGCGCTGCTCGGTGGCGGAGCCCGAGGGGGCACGCGAGGCCCTCCTGCCCGAAGCACATCCGGTCGCGCACAGCACGAGCACGGGCACCCAGAACCAGCGGGAGACGGTCATGTCCCGCACGGTACACCCCTCACGCGCCCAGGCGGGAGAGGCGCTCGGCGAGGCGCGAATCCCCTCCGGCGTCCAGCGAGCGCAGCCAGGCCGGCAGCGAGCTGCCCCCCGCCACCAGGTGCCCCTCGACATGCGGGCGCAGCGCGCTCCAGCGCTTGTCCCAGGCCTCGTCCGAGGTCAGCAGCGCCCCCATGCGCAGCGCCAGCTCGGGCTCGCCGAGGGCCTCGGCCTGACGGGCCAGCACACCGGTGGCGGCCAGGGCCGGAGCTCCGGCGGGCGCGCGCTTCCACTGCTCCAGCGTCCGGACGAAGGCCGCCACATCCACCTCGGCCAGCAGCGCCATGGCCGCCCACAGCGGCAGCCGCGGCTGCTCCTTGGGAGCCACCACCTTCTCCATCAACGAGGAGAACACCGGGCCCATGGCGGAGTGGCTGGACGGCTCGAGTCCGCCCAGGGCCCGGAGCGCGCGCCGCGCCCGGCGGGCCTGGAGCGCCACCCGCCAGCTCCGTCCACCCACCAGGGTGTCGAGCCGGGTGAGCGCCTCGACGGCCGCGGCCACCTGCTCGGCGGTGGGCCTGCCCGCGCGCACCCGGGGAGGGAGCGTCAGCTTCGGCGAGGCCGCAGCGGCCCCCTTCGCCCCCTTGGTGGGTGCCTCCTGGGGCGCCTGCGCGGACACCTCGTGGTAGCCCTCGCGCAGCTTCTCGGCCACCTTGCGGTCGTACTCGCGCCGGGCGCCCTCCTCGTCGGGGAAATCCTTCTCCTTGCGCTGCCCCTCCGTGCCCAACCGCCCGTACACCACGATGAAGGTGTTGCCCTGGACCTCGGCCATCCAGAACTTCGCGCTGGTGCCCTCGACGAACTCGAACCTGCGCATGGTGCTGCTCCTCCGGGTATCGGGTGTGCGGATGCTGGCGGACGCTACCATGGGCGGCCGTGCTCCCACGCGCTAGCATCACGCGCATGATTCGCTCCGCGACCCCCTCGGACGTCCCCGTCATCAGCCGGCTCATCCGCGCCCTGGCCGAGTACGAGAAGCTCACCCATGTCGTCACCCTCCGAGAGGAGGAGCTGCGCGAGCACCTCTTCGGAGACCGGCCCTACGCCGAGGTCGTCCTCGCCGAGGAGGCCGGACAGGTGGTGGGCTTCGCCCTCTTCTTCCACAACTACTCCACGTTCCTGTCCAAGCCGGGCCTCTACCTGGAGGACCTCTTCGTCCTGCCGGAGCACCGGGGCCGGGGGCACGGCAAGGCGCTGCTGTCCCACCTGGCGAAGCTCGCCGTCGAGCGGGGCTGCGGGCGCTTCGAGTGGTCCGTGCTCGACTGGAACACGCCGGCCATCGAGTTCTACGAGTCCTTCGGCGCGGAGATGCAGCGGGAGTGGAAGCTCTTCCGCCTCACCGGCGAGGCGCTGCAGCGGTTCGCGCGGGCCGTTTGAGGCCGTTCCCCCGCCAGGCGGCCTGCCTCACGGCGCCCTCCGCGGGTTGACTGGAGAATCGACGCAGCGACGCATTCTCGCTGCCCCGTGAGCGTGACATCCTGCGGGAGCGAGGTGGCATGGGGTCCTTCGATGACAAAGAGCGCCGCACGCTCGTGACCGACGAGCGCCGTACGCTCGTGACCGACGAGCGTCGCACGCTCGCGCTCGGCACGGGGGCGACGCCAGGTCCGAGCGCCAGCCCCCGTCCGCCGGAAGCGCCGGCGCTCGGCCGGGGAACACCCCTGGACCGGTACGTGGTGTTGGATCCCCTGGGCCAGGGCGGCATGGGGATGGTGTACGCCGCCTACGACTCGGTGCTGGACCGGAAGGTGGCCCTCAAGCTGCTGCCGCCCGAGGACCCGCTCGGGGGCACCGAGGGGTCACCCGGGCGGGCCCGGTTGCTGCGCGAGGCGCAGGCCATGGCCCGGCTCTCCCACCCCAACGTGGTGGCCATCTACGACGTGCACCAGCACGGCGCCCAGGTCTTCATGGCCATGGAGCTGGTGGACGGACAGACCCTGCTGCAGTGGCACCAGGAGAAGCCGCGGAGCTGGAAGGAGACGCTCTCCGCCTTCCTGGACGCGGGCCGGGGCCTGGCCGCCGCGCACGCCGCCGGGCTCGTGCACCGCGACTTCAAGCCCACCAACGTCCTGGTGGGCAGGGACGGCCGCATCCGGGTGACGGACTTCGGCCTGGCGCGCCCGCACAACGCGCCCGCCGAGGAGCCCTCGTCCGGCGACGGCGCGCCCGCCACGGGCACGAGCACGGGCCCGGTCAAGCAGCACAGCCTGTTGGAGCTGCAGCTGACGCAGCGGGGCGCGGTGCTGGGCACTCCGGCGTACATGGCGCCCGAGCAGTTCCGCGGCGCCACGGCGGACGCGCGGAGCGATCAGTTCTCCTTCGCCGTGTCGCTGTGGGAGGCCCTCTACGGTGAGCGCCCCTTCGAGGGGAGCACTCCCGAGGAGCGCAAGCAGAACGTGCTGGCCGGCCGCATCAAGCCGCCGCCGCCCCACTCCAAGGTGCCGCCCTTCGTGCACCGTGCCCTGCTGCGCGCCCTCAACACGCCGCCGGAGGCGCGCTACCCCTCGCTGGACGCGCTGCTGGCCATCCTGGAGAGGGATCCGGCCCAGGTGCGCCGCCGCTGGCTGTCCGTCGCGGCCCTGCTGCTCCTCGTCACGGGCGCGAGCGTGATGGCCTGGACCGAGTGGCACCACCACCATGTCCACGTGTGCACGGGCGTTCCCGCGCAGTTGGAGAACGTGTGGGGCGCGCCGCGCCAGACGGCCATCGAGAAGGCCTTCCTCGCCACCGGCCAGCCCCATGCCCAGGACACCTGGGGGCGCGTGCGCGAGGCGCTGAACGCGTACACCACGGCGTGGACGGACATGCACCAGGACACCTGCGAGGCCACGCGCATCCGCGGTGAGCAGTCCGAGGCCGTCATGTCCCTGCGCATGGCGTGTCTGGAGGGCAGCCGGAAGGAGCTGGCCGCGCTCACCGACGTGTTCACCGAGGCCGACGCCACGGTGGTGGAGAAGGCCATCTCCGCCACCAGCGCCCTGCGGCCCCTGCGGCGCTGCGCGGACGTGGAGGCGCTGCTGTCCGAGGTGAAGCCCCCCGAGGACGCCACCACGCGCCAGGCCGTGGAGGCCGAGCGTGCCCGGTTGGCCCGCGTCAAGGCGCTCACCGAGGCCGGCAAGTACGGGGAGGCCCTGACCCTGGCCTCGGAGGTCATCGAGAAGACGGCGACGCTCGGCTACAAGCCCGTCCACGCCGAGGCCCTCTTCACGCGGGCGTGGACGCAGATCATCTCCGGGCAGAACCAGGGCGTGCCCCCGCTGCTCACGGACGCTCTGTGGCTCGCGTTCGAGTCCCGGCACGACACCGTGGCGACGGCGGCCAGCGTGCGGCTGATGGGCTACTACTGCCTGAACGGCCCCCAGGAGGAAGCCGAGCGCTGGAGGCACTTCGCGCAGGCCTCGCTGGACAGGCTGGGGGAGAATGGCGAGCTGCGGGCCATCTTCTTCAACAACCAGGGCATGGCGTTCTATCAACAGGGCAAGTTCGCCGAGGCCTACGAGTCCTTCGACAAGGCCTTCGCCCTCGCGCAGCGGCAGCTCGGTCCGGCCAGCGCGACCACGCTGCGCTACGCCACCAACTCCCTGGCCGCTCTGGGCAACCTGGATCGCATGGACGAGTCGCAGCGGGCGCTCGAGTCCCTCGTGCGCATGGGCGAGACCTACCTCGGCCCCCTGCACCCGTTCCTCACCCAGCCCCTGACGAACCTCTCGTACGCCTATGCCTCGCAGGGGCGGATCTCCGACGCGCGCCTCCTGCTCGACCGGGTGCGGGAGATCAACCAGAAGTCCTATGGCAACCGCTCCGAGGAGTGGGCGCACCTGCACCTCGCCTATGGCGATCTCGATGCCTCGGAAGGGAGGGATCTCAACGCCCTCTCGCACTACGAGGAGGCCGTGCGCCTGTTCCGGGAGCTCACGGGTCCGGAGAGCACCCACCTGCTGCAGGCGCTCGAGAAGGTGGCCGAGGCCCAGACCTCGCTGGAGCGGCTGTCCCAGTCCCAGCAGACCTTCCAGGAGGTGCTGGAGGTGGCGAAGAAGGACCCGCGGCAGCACGAGCACATCTACACGATGGCCCTGCTCGGGCTCGCGCAGCTGCACGAGATACGGGGCCAGAACGACAAGGCCCTGCGGCTGCGCCAGCAGGCGCTGCAACTGCGCGAGCAGTACCTGGGACCCGACCACTTCAACACGGCCCTCATCCGCGTGGACATCGGCACCACCTACCTGGAGATGGGCCAGGCCGCTCGCGCGCTCCCCCTCTTCGAGAAGGAGCTGCCCCTTTTCGAGAAGGTGATGGGCGTCGATTCGCCGGCCGGCGTCCTGCCGGTGGCGGGAAAGGGCGAGGCGCTGCAGAAGCTGGGCAGGGCCACCGAGGCCATTCCCCTGCTCGAGCACGCGCTCCAGGTCATCGAGAGGCACCCGGGACGGCCCGAGTACGCGGCCTCCGTCCGGTTCGCCCTGGCCCGGGCGCTCTGGGACGCCGGGCAGCAGCAGGAGCGGGCCCTGAAGCTCGCCCTGGCGGCGCGCGCCACCTACCTCAAGACCCCCATCCTCCACGCGAATGAGCTCTCCGAGCTGGAGGCCCTGCTGAAACGGCATGCCCCGAAGGCGGCCTCACCCGGCTCGATGGCGCTGACGCCTCCTCCGTGAAGAAGCCCGCCCGGAGTCCGAGCGGGCGGCACGACGCCCTCGGCTTGTGAGCCCCGGAACACATGGCCAGCTTTCCGGGGTGATGAAGAGCTCACAAACGATCCCGGTCTGGATGCTGTACCTGCTCACCCCCGTGCTGGCGCTCGCGCAGACGCGAGAGAATCAGGCGGTCACCAGCGGCCCGCTGCTCTGGTACTGGCTGGCGGTGCTCGTCGTGGCGGCGGCGGCCTTCGCCTTCATCTCCGTCCGCCTGTCGAAGCGCAGGCAGCCGCCCCACCGCCCGGGCACTCCCTGACGTACGGGCTCAGTGCGCGCTCGCGTCGGCCTTGGCCTCGTTGCGCTTGCCCGCCGGGAGATCCGGAATGAGGAGGATCTCGATGCGGCGGTTGCGGGCGCGCCCCTTGGGCGTGGCGTTGCTGGCCACGGGCTTCGTATCCGAGTGACCGGCGGCCACGAGCCGGCCCGGGGGAACACTGGCCTTCTCCCCGAGGAAGCGCACCACGTTCACCGCGCGGGCCACGGACAGCTCCCAGTTCGTCGGGAAGGTGGCCGCCAGCCGCTGCGAGGGCGGGGCATCGTCCGTGTGGCCCGACACGAGGATGGAGCGGCCCTCCACCTTGGAGAGCACGGTGCCCAGTCGGGCCAGCACCTCGGCGCCCCGCTCGGAGAGGTTGGCCTCGCCGGAGTCGAAGAGGATCTTGTCCACGAGGTCCACCTGGATGCGGCCCTCGGCCTGGGACAGGCGGATCTCCCCATCGGTGATCTCCGCCTTCAGCTTCTGCTCGATGTCCTCGTAGGTGGCCTTGAGGCGCGCGAGCTCGGCCTCCTTCTCCTGCACCGCCTGCGAGAGCTGGTCGCGCTCGGTGGACAGCCGCGTGCGCTCGTCCTCGAGCGCCGAGAGCTTCTGCTCCTTCACCGCGAGCTGCTCCGAGAGCTTCACCTCCAATTCCTTGCGCGCCTGCTCCGTGGCCACCACCTGCGCGCGGGCCTCCGCGGCCGACTTCTCCGCGCCCTCCGCGCGCGTCTTCTGCGCCGACCAGGCGTTGAATCCGAAATAGCCCGCGGCACCGGAGATGAGCACCACCAGCGCCGTCACCAGCCACGGAACCCAGGGCTTCGAGCCACCGCTTCCCTGACGGGGGCCAATCCCCTTCGCGTACACCGTCTTGTTGTCGGAATCTCCAGGCATGGCACGCAAGCTAGAAGCCCCGCCCGGGTGTGCCTCAAGGCGGTACAGGTACGCGCAGGTATCTGGAGGTGCAAGGTTCCACTCGCGGCGGAGCGGGCTCCCGCTCCACGCCACGTGAGACCCCCCGGGCACGGGACTTCAGGCCACGGGCCCGCTGGCCGCGCGCAGAGCGTCGATGAGCTCGCGCGCGGAGACCGGGTGGCCCTGACCTTCCGGCGTGAAGAAGATGCCCACCGGCATCCCCTCCTCCTCGAGCTGCGGCAGCACGTTGTCCAGCAGCTCTTCCAGCTTGATGGCGCGAGGCTGGAAGCCGGACCACAGCCGCCTGGCGCAGAGCGCGGCGAACTCGGGCGCGGGCCAGAGCGGCAGCACGTCCCGCCCCGCGTCGTCGAGCGCGAGCGCCCACCCCTCGCCATCGAGTCCCCAGACCTCGCCGGACTCCACCGCGCGCTGGAGGAAGTACGAGTAGCGCCTGGCCGCGGGCAACCGCAGCACGGCCTGAAGGCGCTCGTGGCTCTGCTCAGTTTCCATCCGTCCTCCCAGTGCTCGAAGGATTCTTGACCGATCCAAGGGGGTCCGCGCCACTGGCGACCTGAGCGACGAGCGCCGTCACCTCCTCGGCACAACCCCACGAGAGTGTTACGCCCGCCCCACCATGGCCGTAGTTGTGGACGACGGGGCGCCCCGCCACCCGCTCCAGCTCGAGGCGGACCGAGGGCCGCCCGGGCCGCAGCCCCACGAGGTGCTGGAGCACCTGGATGCGGGTGCCCGCGGGCAGCAGCCGCGCCGCGCGAGCGAGGATGGCCTCGGCCTGGGCCGGGTCGGGCGCCAGCGACGCGTTGCCCTCCTCCGCCGTGCCGCCGAGGATGCAGTCGGTGGTACGGGGAATGAGGTAGGCCATGCCTCGCGCCTCGTCTTCGTCCAGGAGGAAGCGCTCCAGCGGGAGCGGCGCCACGCGGAGCACCTCACCCCGGATGGGAACGAGCGTCTCGTCCCCCAGCAGGGAACGAGACCCCAGGCCGGTGCAGTTGATCACCAGTGGAGCCGCCGTCCACGCCTCGTCCAGCGAATGCACCTCGCGCTGGAGCACGGTGCCGCCGAGCCGGCGGAAGCGGGCCAGCAGGTACGGGAGGTAGCGAGGCATGTCGATGACGGGAGCCTCGAAGACGTAGCCGTCCACGTAGCCCGGGAGCAGCTCGGCCGGGGAGGCGCGGCGGAAGTCGGGCACGCACGGCCGCCACCACGGGTCGGGAGCGTGCTCGCGCAGCAGCTCGAGCCCGAGCACTCGCAGGACACCGGTCTCGGGCTGCCCGGCGAGCACACACAGCTCCTCGAAGGTACGCCGGGACCAGGCGGTGACCCGGTCCTGGGGAAAAGCGCGGTACGGGTACCAGACGGCGGCCGCGATATCGGACGTGGTGTGCGGGGGCAGCTCGCGCGCCCAAAGCTCCACCGAGTGACCGGCCTCGAGCAGCCGGACACCGCAGGACAGGCCAGAGACTCCACATCCGAGAATGACGAGGTGCATACGGAGCCGGGGGGACTGGTCTCCGTTCTATCGCGGATGGAGCCCGAGGCGTGAATGCCCCCTCTTCATTCCATGAACGGGAGGCCCGTGGATATCTTCAGGGCGATGCCACCCCCCATCAGCCTGCTGACGGATTTCGGCCTGAAGGACACCTACGTGGGCCAGATGAAGGCGGCGATCCTCCGGGTCGCCCCGGGAGTGGACCTCGTGGACCTCACCCATGAGGTTCCCGCGCAGGACGTGAAGGCGGGAGCCTTCCTGCTGTGGAGCGCGGTGGAGGCCTTTCCAGAAGGCTCGCTGCACCTGGCGGTGGTGGACCCGGGGGTGGGGTCGACGCGACGCGCCGTGGCGGCGAGGACACGGCGAGGCGATGTGTTGGTGGGCCCGGACAACGGGTTGCTGGTGCCGGCCCTCGAACAACTGGGAGGACTGGCATCGGCGGTCGAGCTGACCGAGCCGGAATACTGGGGGCCGAGACAATCGAGGACCTTCCACGGGAGGGACGTGTTCGCCCCGGCGGTGGGGCACCTGGCGGCGGGAGTGCCCCTGGAGAGGCTGGGCCGGGCGCTGCACCACCTGGAGAGACCGTTCTCATTCCCGGCTCCGAAGGAGGAGGACGGATGTCCGGTGGGCGAGGTGCTCCACGTGGACACCTACGGCAACCTCATCACCAACCTCCCTGGAGCGATGCTGCCGGCGCGCTTCCGGGTGCACATCGGGACGACGACCATCCCGGAAGCGCCCCACGCGCACTACCAGGTCGTCGCCTCCGGAGAACCCCTATCACTGGTGGGAAGCACGGGGTTGCTGGAGGTCTCCATACGGGACGGCAGCGCGGCCGACGTACTGAGGGCAGGCAGGGGAGCGAGAGTGCGCATCGAGCCCCGCTGACCCACTGTCGCAAGCTCCCTCTCCCTCTGGGAGAGGGCTGGGGTGAGGGTATTTGCTTCCCCTCGTGCGTCCCCGTGCCCACCTTCTGGCCAGGGGAACCCACCAATGGGCACGAAGCGGGGCACGGAGCAGCGGAAACGGAAAGCACCGGGTTGGGGAAAGGCGGACATCTACACGGTGGGCCACTCCACGCGCTCGGCGGAGGAACTGGTGGAGCTGCTACGGGCCCACGGAATCCGGACGCTCGTGGACATCCGCACGGTGCCGCGCTCGCGAACGAACCCCCAGTTCAACCAGGACACGCTGCCGAAAACACTCGCTAAAGAGGACATCCATTACGTGCACCTACCAAGGCTCGGAGGCCTGCGGCGCGCGCACAAGGACTCCCCCAACTCCGCGTGGCGCAATGCCAGCTTCCGGGGCTACGCGGACTACATGCAGACCGACGAGTTCGCACGAGGGCTCGAAGAACTACGGGAGCTCACGCCAGACGGTCCGTTGGCCCTGATGTGCGCCGAGGCGGTGCGCTGGCGCTGCCACCGTTCGCTCGTGGCGGATGCACTGTACGCCCGGGGCGTGGTGGCGCGGCACATCACCAGCCGTACCCGCGCGGCCCCTCACGAGCTCACACCCTTCGCGGTGCTGCATGGCCGGGAGGTGCTCTACCCCGGGGGCGAGCCGGAGCCATCCGAGACGCTCAGGGCCCGCGAGCCGGAGCGAAGGGGCCACGAAGCCCCGAGCGGAAGATGAGGAAGGAGCCCACCGACGGCAGCCCGACCATCAGGAGGACCACTCCCAAGGAGACGATCTCCGCGAGGCCCCACGGTGTCTTCCACCCGGAGACCCCCATGGACGCACCGAGCAGCACGAACGAGCTGAAGGAGAGCCCCAGCCCGCCGAGGATGAGCTTGCACCACGACCACCAGGTGCGCTCGACAACTGGAGGCTCGAGAGGAATCTGAACCAGCCCGGTGGAGGGGACCGATGGATCCGCCGGGAGCGCTCTACCCATGCCGCCCGCCGCGCGCATCCACTCCGGCACGAGGATCTGCTCGGTGACCTCGGGGAGGACACGAACCTGCTCGGCCTGGAGCCGCTTGTAGAGCCTCCGCCCCCAGAACACGGTGACGAACAGCACCACGGGCATCAGCAGGACGAACTCGCTGCGGGTGAGCAGGACGGCATCGTAGGCGGCATGCAGCGCGATGGCGCCAATCAGGCCCGTGGACAGGAGCCTGAAGCGCTCGGATTCCGTCTCGCAGAACCGCGCCCGGCCGGTATGGGCGCCCATCACCACGCCGAAGAAGGCATGGGCCGGGACCGAGGACAGGGCACGCGCCAGCGCGACCCCCATGCCGCCCTCGCTCACGTAGAAGATGTTCTCCAGCGTGGCGAAGCCGAGCGAGGCGGTGGCGCCATAGACGACGCCATCCAGCGGCTCGTTGAAGGCGGGCTTGCGCCACACGTAGCCGAACAGCACCAGGAACTTGAAGACCTCCTCGGGGATGGCGGCCACGAAGAGGGCCTCCAGCCAGGCCGCCCGCCACATGCCCGAGAGCCATGGCCGCAACAGCCCCTGGATGACCTCCTCCAGCAGGGCCACCGGGAGGCAGATGAACACCCCGAGCAGGAACGTCTTCACCAGCAGCGAGCGGGGCTCGGGGTTCTTGTCGCGCGCGAGGATGTACCAGAGCAGGAGGAGGGACGGCACGATCGCCGACCCCCCCAGGACGAAGGCGGACATGGCGGACGCAGCCTAACAGCTCCGGGAACGCGGCTCCCGCCCGTGCGCTGCTATGCTCGGAGCCGATGAAGCGCGCTTCGGAGCCGGGGGGACAACCGGCCATGCTCTCGCTGTTCGTGTTCACCGTGGCTGCGCTCCTCTTCGGCTCGCCGCTGCGCCAGTTGTGGCTGCGCGAGGGCGCGCCCTGGTACCAGCCCTTCGCCGTGTGGCTCGGTGTCATCGCACTCGGAGCGTGGGCCGCGCGCCGGAGCGGCCATGACCCTTGAGCTCGGCACGCTCGTCGTCGCCTCCCTCGCCTACCTGCTGGTGCTGTTCCTCATCGCCTACGCCGCCGAGCGCGGGCGCATCCCCTCGCGCGTCACCCAGCACCCGCTCGTCTACGCCTTGGCGCTCGGCGTCTACGCCACCTCCTGGTCCTACTTCGGCAGCGTGGGCTACGCCTCCCAGCACGGCTTTCGCTACCTCGGCATCTACCTGGGCGCCACCCTCTCCTGCCTGCTCGTCCCCGTGCTGTGGCGCCCGCTGCTCAAGCTCACCCGGGAGCTGCGGCTCACCTCGCTCGCGGACCTCTTCGCCTTCCGCTACCCGGGCCAGGCCACCGGCACCCTGGTGACGCTGGGGCTGCTGGCCGGCACCCTGCCCTATCTCGCCCTCCAGGTGCGCGCCATCGTCGAGTCCGCGCGCGTCCTCAGCCCCTCGGCCTCGGCCACCGTGCTGGGCCTGGGCTTCTGCATCATCACCATCGTCTTCTCCATCCTCTTCGGTGCCCGCCACCTGACCCCGGGCGAGCGCCACGAGGGCCTCGCGCTCGCCATCGCCTTCGAGTCGCTGGTGAAGGGCGTGGCCCTGGTGCTCGTGGGCGCCTGGGCGGTGGTCTCCATCTTCGGCGGTCCGGGTGGACTCCAGTCCTGGCTGGACGCGCACCCCGAGGCCCTGCGCGCCATGCAGCAGCCCGCGCGCGAGGCCTCCTGGACACCGCTGCTCGTGCTCTCCTGCGCCGCGGCCTTCCTCATCCCGCGCCAGTACCACGTCGCCTTCACGGAGAGCCCCGAGCGCGACGCGCTCTCCACGGCCACGTGGGCCTTTCCGCTGCTGCTGCTGTTGATGAACGTGGCCGTGCCGCTCGTCCTCTGGTCCGGCACCGCGCTGGGCCTGACGGGGCCGGCGGACTTCCACGTGCTCGCGGTGCCCGCGTCGCGCGGTGCTCACGCGCTCGCGCTGCTGGCCTTCCTCGGCGGCATCTCCGCCGCCAGCGCCATGGTCATCGTCACCACCCTGGCCATGGCGCCCATGTGCCTCACCCACCTGGTGCTGCCGCTCGGCTACGCGCGCGCGCCGGGCAACCTGTACCGCCGGCTGCTCTGGGCGCGGCGCGTCCTCATCGCCGCCATCATCCTCGCGGGTTACGGCTTCTACCTGCTGCTCGACAGGAGGGCCGCGGGACTGGTGGACCTGGGGCTCGTCTCCTTCGTGGGCGTGGCGCAGTTCATCCCCGGGCTGCTGGGCCTCCTCTTCTGGCCCCGGGCCACGCGCGTGGGCTTCCTCTCGGGCCTGGCCGCCGGCACCACCGTGTGGGGCGTGCTGTTGCTGCGGCCGCTGTGGCTCGGCGGCGGCCTGCCCCCGGGAGCCACGGCGCTGGCGGCGCTCCTGGGCTTCTCCACCGTCGAGCCCTGGGGCTTCGTCACCTTCACCTCCCTCATCCTCAACGCGCTGGCCTTCGTCGGCCTGTCGCTGGCCACGCGGCCCTCCTCCGAGGAAGCCGAGGCGGCCCGGCTGTGCGCGCGCGAGGCCCCGTCGCTCGCCGCTGGCAGCGTGACGGCCGGCTCTCCGGAGGAGTTCCGCCGCCAGCTGGCCCCCGTGCTCGGCCCGGACGCCGCCGTCGCCGAGCTGGACCGGGCACTCGCCGAGCTCGGGCTGTCGCAGGGGGAGCGCCGCCCCGCCGAGCTGCGCCGGTTGAGGGATCAGATCGAACGCAACCTGTCCGGCCTGCTCGGCCCGGTGCTGGCGCGGCTGGCGGTGAGCGAGGCGCTGCAGGTGGACCCCCAGGCGCGCACGGCGCTCGCCGAGCAACTGCGCTTCGTGGAGGAGCGGCTGCGGGACGCGAGTGGGATGAAGGGCCCGGTGCGCGAGCTGGAGGCGGTGCGGCGCTACCTGCAGCGCATCCTCGAGGAGCTGCCCCTGGGCGCGTGCGCGCTGGGACCGGACCAGGACGTGGTCATCTGGAACGCGGAGCTGGAGCGGCTGTCCGGGCTGAAGTCCGAGGAGGTACGAGGCCAGACGCTGTCACGCCTGCCTCCGCCCTGGGGTGAGCTGCTCTCCGGCTTCGCCTCGGGCCCGGACGCGGACGCGGAGGCGCAGGTGCGGCTGGACGGACGCGAGCGCATCCTCCGGCTGCACCGCTCGCTAGCCACGCCCTCGGGAGCCTCGGAGGCGGAGCCCGAGCGCCTGGAGGGCGCGGTGCTGCTGCTGGAGGACCTGACCGAGCGCAAGGCGATGGACGCGCGGCTGGCTCATCAGGATCGGCTGGCCTCGGTGGGACGGGTGGCGGCGGGCGTGGCGCATGAGATTGGCAACCCGCTGACGGCGATCACCAGCGTGGCGCAGAACCTCCGCTACGAGGAGGATCCGGCGGAGATTCAAGAGCGGGTGCAGCTCATCCTCCAGCAGGCGAAGCGCATCGACGCCATCGTGCGGGCGCTCGTCACCTTCAGCCACGCGGGGGCGGCGGGAAGCCAGGGGGAGCCCATCACCCGGGTGCCACTGGCGCCGCTGCTGACCGAGGCCGCGCAGCTCTCGCGTCTGGGCCGCAAGAGCGCGGACGTGCAGTGCGTGAGCCACTGCCCCGAGAGCCTGGAGGTGGTGGGGAACGCACAGCGGCTGGTGCAGGTCTTCGTGAACCTGGTCACCAACGCCATCGACGCCTCGCCACGAGGTGGCCTGGTGGAGCTCTTCGCCGAGGAGGCGGGAGAGCAGGTACGCGTGCGCGTGGTGGACAAGGGCCACGGGATTCCTCCCGAGCTGGCGCAGCGCATCTTCGAGCCCTTCTTCACCACCAAGCAGCCTGGAGAGGGAACGGGGCTGGGGCTCGCGCTGGTGTCCAGCATCATCCGGGAGCACGGAGGCACGCTGGAGGTGGACAGCCAGCCCGAGGCGGGCACCACCATCCGCGTCACCCTTCCAAAGGCGATGGCTCGACATGACCCGGCCCCGCCTGCTCCGGTGTCATCCTGAAGGCTCAGGGGGTTGGATCTCCCAGCACCTGCCGGAGCTCGCGGAGGAGCTCCAGGAGCTTCCGGCGACGCGTCTCGGGGAATCCGTCGAGCACCTCCTCGAAGTGCTCGAAGATGAGGGGAGGCAGGATGGTCTGCAGATGGCTCCCCTCCCGTGTGAGCTCCACACGGAACGAACGCCCGTCCTTCGGATCCTCCACCCTGCCAACCCACCCTCGCTTCTCCATGCGGGAGAGCATCCGGGAGATGGAGGGGAGATCCTGCAGGGTCACGCGAGCGATCTCCGAGGGAGACAGCGGGCCGTGCGCCCAGAGGGATGCAAGGGTCTGCCACTGCTCGGGCGTGAGGTCGTGCTCCCTCAAAGCTCGGATGAGCTCTCGACGGAACAAGAGCGCTGCGCGATAGAGGTTGTATCCAAGCTGGTCGTTCAGTTCCACGGCGTCCTCCGCATCGATGATGCCCGGTCGCGCCGGTGGCGCCAATCGAGGGGGTCGCCGATTCTCCTTGTCGTGCCACATGACCGGCTCCATCTATCCAGAAACACTTGTCCGCACAATTGAATCTTGCCCCTCCCCTCCCCTCTCCGTATAGTTGTCCGAGCAACAATACAATGTAAGGGGGTCGACATGCAGCGATTGGAAGTCGTGGTCCGGTGGCTGATGGGGGCGGTATTCGTGCTCTTCGGAGCGAGCAAGTTCTACCCGTTCATGCCAACCCCCCCCGTGCCGCCAGAGGCCGCCACGTTCATCGCGGCCCTGATGACCAGCGGATACATGTGGCCGCTCCTGGGAGTCATCGAGGTCATGGGGGGAGCCCTGCTGTTGTCCGGACGGTACATTCCCATCAGCGTGGCCATCCTGGCCCCGGTGATCACCAACATCGCGCTCTACCTGCTGCTGCTCGCGAAGACGGGGCCGGGAATGGTCATGGCCCTCTTCCTCGTCTCCTGCGAGCTGTTCCTGCTCTGGCGTTACCGGCAGCGCTGGGCGCTGATGGTGGCCGCATGAAGGACACCGCCACGCTGCCGACGGCACTCCTCGCCGCCTGGCTCCTCGTGGGATGCGAGGCACCGGACACCGTGCTCGCGAAACATGGATGTTCCTCGTGCCACACGCCGTCCACCGAGGGACTGGGCCCCTCCCTCCGCCTCATCTCGACGCACTACTCCTCGCGGGAAGAGCTCGTCCAGTTCCTCGAGGGGAAGAGCGCTCCGCGGGTCTCCCCGGAAGGTTTCGAGGCGATGAAGCCCATGGTGGAGAAGACCCGCGCCCTGACGCCCGAAGAGCGCACGCGCATCGCCGAGGCAATCCTCCGACACCGCGCCGGTTGATGGAAGACGGAACACCCCTCCGCCCGCTGCCCGGGCGTGAGCTCCCCCTCAAATCCTGACTGATAGCCGCCGCCGGCTGAATCCTGACAGCCGTGCACCATCACCCGGGATTGACTCTCAAATCAAAGACTCCCAAAGCGGAGAGACGCAAATTTTGCTGGTCTCCAACCGCGAAACGAAACATCTGCGCGGAGACGCCACACCCCAACTCCTCCCACTCCTAGCATTCCAGGCGACTTGAGGATCTCCCGAAGCTGGCACCCGCGTTGCACAAAAGAAAACAGCATTGCCAAGCGGTATGATTGTCTGCACAATAAAAATCAGTGAGAGCGGACTTCTCCACTCTCTCACGTTCTCAAAAGCCATCAACACGTCAAAAGCCTGACGTGTGAGCACCTCCGCGCACGCCCTCTCCATCCGGCGTTACCGGTTCACAGAAAGTTCACATGCTGGCCATGGCAAAGTCTCACAACTCCGAGAGCACCGTCCGAGGATTCATCCTGCAATTGAGGGACAATGGCTACACAGCGCAACAGATCATCGCTGTCGCCAACGAGATCCTCGATTTCGTCATCAATGATCTGAAACAGCAGGTCCCGCCGGCCGCCGGCCTCGAGAGCGACGGCACGCACAAGGGACAGTGAGCGCCACGACATGAAGAACCGCATCCACGCCATCCTCGGCACGACCGCGCTCCTCCTCATCCTGAGCTTCTTCATCACGTCCAGCATCGTCGAGCTCTCGGGCAGGACGGATTGGATCCTCGCCGCCAAACGCTACATCGCCTATGCGCTCGTCTTCGCGGTTCCCTGCATGATCGCGACGGCGGCGGTGGGGCGCTCGCTGGCCGCCAACCGCAAGAGCGCCCTCATCCAGAAGAAGCAGGCCCGGATGCGGTTCATCGCCTCCAATGGATTTCTGGTGCTGACCCCCCTGGCCATCACGCTCTACATGCTGGCGCTACGTGGCTCCTTCGGCACGCTGTTCACGGTGCTCCAGCTCGTGGAAATCCTCGCGGGGGCAACCAACATCTACCTGCTCACCCTGATGATGCGGGATGGCTTCAATCTGAGCGGCAGGCTCATCCCCCGCCAGACTTCCAGAATCGAGTAGTCCCAGCCGCGACCGTCTTTCGCCTCGAACCCACCTCCTCTCCTCGTTGCCGCCAGCCGGCGGATGGGGAGAGCCACTCCCGGAATCCGCCATGGAAACCTCCGTCAAGAACGAGATCATCATCAAGCAGACCCCCGACATCGTCTATCGCTGCTGTACGCAGGTGGAGTCCTGGCCCCAGGTCTTCCCCACCTGTCTGTCGGTGAAGCAGAGCGCGGTGGGCGCGGACACGCGAGAGGTCATCATGGAGATGACGGTCCGCAACGCCTTCGGCACCAACACCATCCGCTCGCACCGCCACTATGCGCACGAGCGTCAGCACATCCAGTTCAAGATGATCACCGTGCCGCCCCAGTTCGCTGGAATGCACGGCACCTGGAGCGTCGAGCCCTGTGAGGGTGGCTCCAAGCTGGTGGTCATCCACACTTTCGAGCCGGCGCAGCCCACCGTGCAGGCCCGGGAGGAGCTGGGGCGGAACGTCTACTCCAACACCGCGCAGGTGCTCACGCACCTCAAGGACTGGGCCGAGCGCCAGTAACAACCTCCACCCGCCTCACCTTCAAGGAGCACCATCACATGCAGAACGTGGCGAAAGACCCTGGCCAGTCCGTATCGAACGAGCTCCCGCAGACCCGGAGCCTTCCAGTGGAAGCCTTCCACGCCTGGGAGGCGTTCTTCACGCGCCTGGTCTTCGCCGGGCTGGACTGGGGAGACGCCACCATCGCGCTGGAGGGCTTCAAGCCCGGCGCCCCGGGCAAGGTCGACTGGCGGGACTGGCATGACCGTTGGCTGAAGCTCGGGAAGGACTACGAGCAGTCCGCGGAGAAGGCCCTGGCCGCGGGCCACCACCTCACGGCCCGGCAATGGCTGCTCAAGGCCGCGGCCGCCGGCCACTTCGCGGAGTTCATGTACTTCGACAACCCGCCACTCAAGCACGAGACGCGCATGTGGGTCACCCGCGTCTTCCACCGGGCCATCCCCTATCTGGAGTACCCCACGGAGCCGCTCACCGTGGCGTACAAGGGCCACGCCCTGCCGGCCTACTTCATGCGCCCGGCCACCCCGGGCCCCCACCCCTGCGTCATCCTCGTCAATGGTCTGGACTCGGCCAAGGAGGTCGAGCTCTTCGTGTTCGCCCAGACGTTCCTGGCGCGGGGCATGGCGGTGATGCTCTTCGACGGCCCTGGCCAGGGTGAGCTCATCGGCGTGGAGCCGCTGACGCCCGACTTCGAGCACGTGGTGGGAGCCGTGCTGCGGAAGATGCGCGGCAACAGTGGCATCGACCTGAACCGGATCGGCATCTTCGGGGTGAGCTACGGCGGATATCTGGCCAGCCGGGCGGCGGCCTTCCACCCCCAGGACATCAAGGCCTGCATCAATCTGGCCGGCACCTTCGACCTCGAGAACTACCTGAGCATCAACCCCCGGGTTCGCACGGACTTCCGCTTCGTCTTCAAGCAGAAGGACGACGAGGCGATGAACCTCCTGGCCCGTGAGCGTCTGCACTTGAACGACGCCCCCGCCCTCACCGCCCCGCTGCTGTGCATCCATGGCGAGCAGGACAACGTCTTCCCCTTCGTCGCCTGCAAGCGTTTCAAGGACTGGGCCCGGGGTGGATTCGAGCTCATCTCCTATCCCCGTGAGCGGCATGTGAGCACCAACTACTTCGCGGACTTCATCCCGCGCTTCGGCGACTGGATGGCCCAGAAGCTCGGAGCCACCGCTCCCCTCCCTGCCGGCGCCCGGCGCTGAGAGCACCCCTCCCACCATGTCTTCTCCAGCCTCGCGGACTTCCGCGTCCAGCCCCGCGCAACGGTTCATCGATCTGAGCGTTCCCGTGGATCCACGGTACTGGGAGCCAGAGCCCGTCACGGTCAAATACATCGACCACCGGAAGGGGGCCGACCTGCTCGGCAAGGGCCTCATCCACGCGGTGCGTGGCTCCTGGTTCGCCACGGTCCGCGAGTGGCTCAAACACCACCTCGGCAAGGGGCTCGACCATCGCAACTTCCCGGACGGCAAGGGTCTGTCGTTGATGCACTACTACCTGACGACCCACACGGGAACCCACATGGACGCGCCGTTCCACTACGGCGACAAGAATGCCCAGGGGGAGAAGGCGCGCACCATCTGTGAGGTCCCCCTGGAGTGGTGCTTCCGCGATGGGGTGGTGCTGGATGTCCGCGGGCCGGCGGAGCAGGGACCCGTCACCCAGCAGGAGGTGGCCGCCGCGCTCGAGCGGATCGACTACCGCCTCAAGCCGCTCGACGTGGTGCTGCTGTACACCGGCGGGGATGCCCATCTGGGCAAGCGCGAGTACTTCACCCACTTCCGGGGTGTCACTCGCGCCGCCACGGCCTGGCTCATCGAGCAGGGAATCCGGGTGATTGGCATCGACAGCTTCGGCTTCGACGCGCCCTTCCCCCGGATGATCAACGCCTACCTGCGCACCCGGGACCCGGGAGAGTTGTGGCCCGCCCATCTCTTCGGCCGGGAGCGCGAGTACTGCCAGCTCGAGCGGCTGGCCAATCTGGGAGGGATCAGCCAGCCCCATGGATTCAAGGTGGCGTGCTTCCCAGTGAAGTTGGCGCGTGCCGACGCGGCCTGGTGCCGCGTCGTGGCGATTGTCTGACGCAGGAGAGGAGACACCGATGCACCTGATGGAACACCATATCGAGATCGATGCCGACGTCGAGGCCGCCTACAAGCTCTGTCTGGAGGTCGAGCGCTGGCCCCAGATCTTCCCGCCGTGCAAGGCCGCCAAGGTCATCGAGCAAGACGAGCGCTCTCAGCTCATCGAGCTCACCGCGCTGGCCAACGGCCAGCCGATGACCTGGCGCTCGCGGCGGGAGCTCTTCCGCGACTCGCGTGTCATCACCTTCCGGCAGGTCAAGCCCTCTCCCCTGCTGAGCTGGATGGAAGGTGTCTGGCATTTCTTCCCCCTGCGCAAGGGCACCCTGGTGGTGCTGGAGCATCGCTTCGACATCAAGGAGCAGCTCGACCCCAACCACGGCATCCAGGGCGTCACCAACCCGAGGGAGGCGCTGGAGTTCATGACGCGCTCGGTGGACACCAACAGCCAGCGTGAGCTGTCCGCCATCAAGGAATACCTCGAGCGAGATCCTTCCAAGAGCGCCACCCATGCGTGGCGCAGGCAGTTCGAGGAGCAGCTGGTCATCGCCGCCCGGCCCGAGGCCATCTTCGAGCTGCTGAAGCGGGCGGACGAGTGGCCCAGGCTCCTGCCCCACTGCCACTCCGTGGAGATGGTCTACGACGACGGCCACCACCAGGAGTTCATCATGACCGTGTCCACCCAGGCTGGCCAGGAGCGCATCCGCACCGTGCGCCACTGCAATCCCTCCTCCTGCGTCTCCTATTTCCAGTCCGAGCCCCCTCCGTTGATTCGCATCCACACCGGCGAGTGGCTGCTGGAGCCGGTCTCCGGCGGAGTGCGCGTCACCTCCCGGCACCTGGTCGAGCTCAAGCCCGACAAGGTGAAGCAGTTCTGGGGGGAGCTGAGCGCGGGGGAGGCACTCGACCGCGTCGAGAAGGCCATCAACGCCAACAGCCGCGGAACCATGCAGGCCATCCAGAAGCGGCTGTCAGCCTGAAGCCAGCGGCAAGCACATCACATCCCAGAAAGAGAAGAACCCATGCAGCAGACGGCCAGGAACGAGAGCAACAACCGGAAGCGGGCGCTGGTGACGGGGGCGGGTCGCGGCATTGGCAAGGCGGCGGCCCTGCGGCTGGCGAAGGATGGATTCGACGTGGCGCTCGCGGCGCGTACGCGTGAGCAGCTCGAGGAGGTGGCCTCCGAGATTCGAGCGTTTGGCGTCCGGGCGGTCATCGCCCAGTGCGACGTGCGCTCGCCGCAGTCCATCTACTCGATGGTGAATGACGTGGTCTCCTCGCTGGGAGGCATCGAGGTGCTCGTCAACAACGCGGGCCGCCCCGGCGGTGGCACCACCAGCGAGGTGGAGGATGAGCTGTGGCGGGAGGTCATCGAGACCAACCTGAACAGCGTCTTCTACGCCACCAAGGCGGTGCTCAAGGCCAGCCCCTCTCTCCAGAGCATCATCAACATCGCCTCGACGGGCGGCAAGCAGGGCGTCCTCCATGGCGCCCCCTACAGCGCGTCCAAACATGGCGTGGTGGGCTTCACCAAGTCGCTGGGCCTGGAGCTGGCGAGCAAGGGCATCACGGTCAACGCGGTGTGTCCGGGCTTCGTGGAGACCGGGATGGCCGAGAAGGTCCGCGGCAACTACGCGCGCATCTGGGGCGTACAGGTGGAAGAGGCCAAGAAGCGCATCGAGCAGCGCGTTCCCATCGGCCGCTACATCACCCCCGAGGAGGTGGCGGACATGGTGGCCTACCTCGCTTCCGACCACGCCAGGGGCATCACCGCGCAGGCCATCAACATCTGCGGCGGTCTGGGCAACTACTAGCAACTCGCCATCCGGAGCGGCAACAGGTGAAAACACATAACAACAAAGAGCGACGTGTCGTCGTTACCGGGATGGGCATCATCGCCCCGAACGGGATCGGCCTGAACGATTTCTGGAGCAACACCCTGGAGGGAAGGTCCGGCATCTTCGAGGTGGACCGGTTCCCGCTCGATGGACTGAGGTCCAGGATCGCCGGACTGGTGAAGGACTTCCGGCCGCGGGATCTCGGGCTGAAGGAGGAGCAGATCCGCCGGCTGGACCGCTATGCCCAGTTCGCCCTGGCGGCGGCGCGCATGGCCACGGGGGACTCGAAGATCGACTTCCAGAAGCTGGACCACGAGCGGCTGGGCGTGTGCGTGGCCAACGCCATCTGCGGCACCCGCTTCATGGAGGAGGAGTTCCTGGTGCTCACCGAGGGGGGCACCGCGCCCCTGAACGGAGCGTGGGCACAGCGCTGGCTCTACCAGGGCGCCACCTTCAACGTGGCCTCGGCGGAGCTCGCCACCGAGTACAAGGCATTCGGGCCCTGCTTCACCCTGAGCACCGGCTGCACCGCGGGGTTGGATGCCATCGGGTTCTCCCTGGACCGCATCCGCTCGAACGAGGCGGACGTGATGATCTGCGGTGCCTCCGAGGCGCCCATCACCCCCATCGCCATGGGAGCTTTCGACGTCGTCGGCGCGCTCTCCAGCAAGCGCAACGCCGCTCCGCACCAGGCGTCGCGTCCCTTCGATGCCGACCGCGACGGCTTCGTGCTCGGCGAGGGTGCCGGCATCCTCATCCTCGAGGAGCGCCAGCACGCCCTGCGGCGCAACGCCCCCATCTACGCCGAGGTGCGAGGGTTCGGCTCCTGCAACAACGCCTTCCACATGACGGACCTGCCGCCGGACGGTCACGACCTGGCGCGGGCCCTGCGCGCGGCCCTCGAGGACGCCCGCGTCCGCCCCCAGGAGATCAGCTACGTCTCCGCGCACGGCAGCTCCACCCGGCAGAACGACGTCAACGAGACGACGGCGCTCAAGGAGGTGCTCGGCAAGCACGCCTATGAAATCCACGTCAGCTCGCTGAAGTCCATGGTGGGCCACCCCCTGGCCGCCGCCAACGTCCTCGAGAGCATCTCGGCCCTGCTCGCCCTGCACACCGGGAAGCTCCCTCCGACGATCAACTACGAGACGCCCGACCCGGCCTGCGACCTGCACTACGTGCCCAACAAGAGCATCCAGCAGAAGCTCGATGTCGTCCTCAAGGAGGCGAGCGGTTTCTCTGGCATCCACAGCGCCGTCGTCTTCTCGAACCCTGATTTCGTTGGAGGTCTGCGATGAGCCGCCGCGTCGTCATCACTGGCCTTGGAATGATCACCCCTGGCGGTATCGGCAAACGCAACGCCTGGGCGAGTACCCTCTCTGGGAAGCAGTCCATCCGCCCCCTCACCGGCGACCCGCTGGCGGAGCGCTCCGGCTGGGAAGGAGGCGCGCTGGAGGCCTTCAGCCCCTCCGACTTCATGCCCATGCGGTTGGCACGCAAGCTCGACCCGTACACCCAGTATTCGGTGGCCGCGTCGAAGCTCGCGCTGGAGGATGGCTCGGTCGACCTGCAGAAGGTCGACCGCGAGCGCTTCGGTGTCTTCGTGGGCAACTGCCTCGGTGGCTGGGATTTCACCGACCGGGAGCTGCGCAAGCTTCACACCCTGGGCTACAAGGAGCTCAGCCCCTTCCAGGCGACAGCATGGTTCCCCGCCGCTCCGCAGGGGCAGATCTCCATCCTGTTCGAGCTCCGGGGCCACAGCAAGACGCTGGTGTGTGACCGCGCCAGCGGCCTGGTGAGCATCGGCTATGCGGCGCGCACGATCGCCCAGGGCTCCGCGGACATCATCCTCGCGGGTGGAGCGGAAGCCCCCCTCACGCCCTTCGCCTACCTGGCCTGCGTGACGGAAGGAGTGATCGCCGGGGGTCAGGACGCCACCGCGCCCCGGGCCTACCGCCCGTTCGACGTGTCGCGGCAGGGCCTGCTGCCGGGTGAGGGCGCCACCTTCCTGCTGCTCGAGGAGCGGGAGCACGCCCTGCGGCGCGGTGCCCATGTCTACGCGGAGATCGACGGCTTCGGCCTGTCGAGCGACGCGTGCCACCCGGCCACGCTCCCTCCCGAGGAGGGAGGCCTGTCGCGCGCCATGTCCGGCGCCTTGAAGGATGCCGGGCTCGAGCCCAGGGACATCCACCTGTTGCTGGCGGACGGGCTCGCCACCCGGGAAGGAGACCAGCAGGAGGCCACCGCCATCCAGAAGGTGTTCGGAGACCTCCGCCACCGCCTGCCCGTGACTGCACCCAAGTCCATGACCGGCCACCTGTATGGGGCGGCCGGGGCGCTGGACACGGCCTGGGGCGCGTTGGCCCTCGAGCACCGCCAGCTCCCGCCCACGGTCGGCCTGAAGCAGCAGGATCCGAGTCTGGGATTGTCCGTGGTCACCCAGGCCACCGCCGTCAACCAGCTGGATGCCGTCCTGATCAACTCGCGCGGCTCCGGCGGCATGAACGCGTCCCTGGTCATCCGCCGCGACTCGGGCAGGTAGAGAAAACAAACCCCACAACACATCGAGGACATTCCCATGCCGCAAGAGGTCGAATCGAAGATCAACAGCATCCTGTCCAACCTGCTCGAGCGGAAGATCGAGGAGATCAACGCCAGGATCTCCCTCAAGGACGATCTGGATGTGGACTCGACCGAGATGGTCGAGATCTGCAGCGCCCTGGAGAAGGCTTTCAATGTCGAGATCGACGACGGGGTCGAGAAGAAGCTGAAGACCGTCGGCGACCTCTACTCGCTCATGTCGGCGAAGCCCTGACGCGGTCCACGCGGTCCCGAGGGAGCGACTCCCTCGGGCACGCACCACGCAGCACGGTACGAAGCACGGAAGTGGGAGTCATCCATGGTCATCGGCATCGGAATCGATCTGTGCGAGATCGGGCGCCTGTCCAGGGCGTTGGAAAGGCATGACGGGCGGTTCGAGGAGCGAGTCTTCACCGAGGCGGAGCGGACGTATTGCCGTGGCCGCAAGCAGCCAGGGCAGCACTTCGCGGCGCGCTTCGCGGCGAAGGAGGCCGTCATCAAGGCGCTCGGGGCCCCCGAGGGACTGCACTGGCACGAGCTGGAGGTGCTCAGTGCCGCCGACGGAAAGCCCGAGCTCCGGCTGTCCGGGGCCGCGCACCAGATCGCCCAGCAGCTCGGCATCCACCGGTTCAAGCTGAGCTTGAGCCACAGCGCCGGGTTCGCCGTGGCCATGGTCGTCGCCGAGGGTCCCAGCCCCATGGAGTACCCGCTCTTCGACAGACGCTCGGCCGCCGATGAGTTGCTGTCCGAGGAGAGCGAGTCGGTGGAGTCGCTCTCCTTCTGATGGTCCCGAAGCCGTTCCCTTCTCCTACGCGAACCTGGTGAGGATGTATGTGTGGATTCGTCGCCCTGTTGTCCAAGGAAGGGCCCATTTCCCCAGACGTACTGGCTGGCGCCACGCGTGCCCTTCACCATCGCGGTCCCGACGCGCAGCGGTACTGGCTCCGGGGAGACGGGCGCGTCGGGCTGGGGCATGCCCGGCTCAGCATCATCGATCTCAGCACCGGAGATCAGCCGCTCACCAACGAAGACGAATCCCTGCGAGTGGTCGTCAATGGCGAGCTCTACGACTTCCAGCGCATCCGGCGTGAGCTGGAGGAGCGCGGGCACCGCTTCCGCACCCGCTCCGACAGCGAGATCGTCCTCCACCTGTATGAGGAGTATGGTCCGCAATGCCTCCACCACCTGAGGGGCGAGTTCGCCCTGGTGCTGTGGGACGAGCGCAACCGGTTGCTCTTCGTGGCGAGGGACCGCTTCGGCATCAAGCCCCTCTTCTACGCCCGGCACGGCGACACGCTGTATTTCGCCTCGGAGGCCAAGGCCCTGTTCGCCGCCGGCGTGCCCGCCCGGTGGGATCATGAGTCCGTCTTCCAGTTCCACCACCTGCTCAACCCGCTCCAGGACAGGACCCTCTTCGAGGGCATCCACCAGGTTCCTCCCGGGCACTATGGGCTGGCGACGGAGGGACAGTTCCAGCTCCTGAAGTACTGGGACTTCGACTATCCGACCGAGGAAACACAGGCGGCTCCCCAGGAGACGGAGACGTACGTCGAGCGGTTCCGTACGGCCCTGGACGAGGCCATCCGCCTGCGCCTCCACGCGGACGTCCCCGTGGGCATGTACCTGAGCGGCGGGTTGGACTCGTGTGCCGTGCTGGGCCTGGCGCAGCGGCAATGCGGCAAGCCCATCCACGCCTTCACGCTCGGATTCGACCGTCCCGAGTATGACGAGTCCTCCATCGCCGAAGAGATGGCGAAGAAGGCGGGCGCGCGCTTCACGCCCATTCCCGTGCGCCAGGAGGATCTCGCCGACCACTTCGCGGATGCCGTCTGGCACGGGGAGTCCTTCCTCATCAATGCCAACAGCGTCGCCAAGTTCATGCTCAGCCGCGCCGTGCGGAAGGCGGGCTACAAGGTCGTCCTCACGGGAGAGGGCTCCGATGAGGTGCTCGCCGGCTACCCGCACTTCCGCCGGGACATGCTGCTCCACGACAAGCGGGGTCAGGATCCAGCGGCCATCGAGCGGGCCCTGGAGGAGCTCCGGGCCGCGAACCAGGTCTCGCGTGGCACCCTGCTGCCCGATGCGAACAACCCCGAGAACGCCAGCATCTCGCGGGTGCTCGGGTTCGTCCCCTCGTTCCTCGCGAGCTTCTCCAACATCGCGACCCACAGCCGAGGCCTCTTCTCCCAGCGGTTCGCGACACACTTCGCCGGGCGGGACGCCTACCGCCTGTTCCTCGGCGGATTGGATGTGCGCGGCCAGCTCACCGGGCGAGCGCCCGTCAACCAGTCGCTGTATCTCTGGTCCAAATGCGGGCTTCCCAACTACGTCTTGAGCCTGCTGGGAGACCGGATGGAGATGGCCAACTCCATCGAGGGTCGGCTGCCGTTCCTCGACCACCCCCTGGTGGAGCTCGCGCGGACGTTCCCCATCTCGCAGAAGATCCGCGGCACGACGGAGAAGTACGTGCTGCGCGAGGCGGCACGGCCCGTGCTGACGGACGCCGTCTACCGGCGACAGAAACACCCGTTCATGGCGCCTCCGTCGACCCTGTCGCAGGGGAGCCGGTTCTACGAGCTGGTGCAGGACTCACTGCGGGGACCGGCCTTCCGAGCCCTGCCCTTCTATGAGCCCCAGAAGGTCCTCGCCCTGCTCGACCGGCTGCCTGGCATGGACCTTCCCACCCGTAACGCGCTGGACCCCATCCTCCTGGCCGCCCTCAGCGCGTGTGTCCTCCAGCAGCGGTTCGGCCTCCAATCCCAAATTTCATGAATCCATGAAGAACCCCTCCTACGATGTGATTGTCATTGGCTCCGGCCACAACGGCATGACCGCCGCGGCCTATCTGGCCAAGGCGGGGCTCGACGTCTGTGTCCTCGAGAAGAGTGGCGGGCTCGGTGGCGGCTGCGTGACTCGCGAGCTGTGCGGCCCGGGATTCAAGTCCGACCCCGCGTCGACCTGCCACATCACCATCCAGGCCAACCCGCTCCTCCTCGACGACGAGCTGGGGCTGATGTCGAAGTACGGGCTCAAGTATCACTACCCGGACATCCTCTACTCGGTCGTCTTTCCCGACGACAGCTCCTTCATCTGCTACCGCGACATCGATCGCACCTGCGCATCGATCGCCGAGAAGTTCTCGGCCCGTGACGCGGATGCCTACAAGCGCTTCTGCGCATGGGCGGGGGACGGGCTGGAGATGATGTTGCCCACGATGTTCTCCGCCTGTCCGCCCACCGGACAGCTCTTCTCGATGCTCGACCAGAGCGACGCGGGACGGGAGACGATGCATGCCTTGATGCTGAGCGGCATGCAGCTGCTCGACGAGTGGTTCGAGGATGACCGGCTCAAGATCGCCATGGCCCGCCAGGCCAGCGAGGTCATCTTCGATCCGCACGAGGTGGGCACGGGGAGCCATCTCTACATGCTCACCCCGTTCATCCACCGCTTCGGCATCGGCGTGCCCGAGGGAGGAAGCGGGGTGCTCGTCGACAAGCTGGCGGAATGTCTGCGTGACCACGGAGCCACGGTGCGCACCCGGAGTGGCGTGCGGCGGATCCTCGTACAGGGCGGGAAGGCGACCGGGGTGGAGCTCGAGACGGGCGAGACGCTCACGGCGCGGCGGGCCGTGGTGTCCGGCGTCAACGTCAAGCAGCTCTTCCTCGGGATGCTCGACCCCAAGGAGCTGCCCTCCGAGATGCCCCACCGGGTGCGCCGCCTGAAGATCAATCCCTTCCAGTCCTTCTGCCAGCTCATGGCCCTCGAGGAGGCGCCCCGCTACAAGGCCGGTGAGGAGGTCAATCGCTCCGCCATGGTCGAATTCTCTCCCGCGACACGGAGGGAGTTCCGCCGCTACTTCGATGATCTCCAGCGCGGCCAGCTCCGGCCGGACGTGCCAGCCATGGTCACGCAGACGCTGTTCGATCCCACGCGCGCACCGCCCGGCAAGCACACCGGCTACCTGCACTGCTACGCGCCCTACCACCTCGAGCAGGGAGCGGAGAAGTGGGATGAAATCGAGATGGGAGTGGCCAACGAGGTGCTCTCGCACCTGGAGCGGCACACGACCAACATGAGCGCGTCGAACCTCATCCACCGGAAGATCATCAACCCGCGGGAGATCGAGCGCCGCAACGCCGCCTTCATCGAGGGGGAATCGACACACCTCGGTAACTACCTCTTCCAGTCGATGGCCCTGCGGCCGCTGCCGGGTTGGGGCCAGTACCGCACCCCCATCGACGGGCTCTACATGACGGGCTCGAGCACCCACCCAGGCGGCAGCATCAGCGCGGGCAGTGGCCGCGCCTCGGCACAAATCCTCTGTCAGGACCTGGGCATCGACTTCGAGCGCCTGGTGGCCTGAGCGACTCCTCCCGAAGCGAAGACATGGAGGCTCCATGAATCTGGAACTCGAGGGCAAGCGCGCCCTCGTCACTGGCAGCAGCATGGGCATTGGCGAGGAGATCGCCCGGACCCTGGCGGCCGAAGGCGCCACCGTGGCCATCCACGGCCGCAACGCCGAGCGCGTGCAGGCCATCACCCAATCCATCCGCGACGCTGGCGGGCGAGCAGTCCCCCTCGTCGTCGACCTCGAGCCGTCAGGAGCGGGATGGCGCCTCGCGGCGGAGGCCCGGGAACGGCTCGGCGGGGTGGACATTCTCGTCAACAACGCCCCTGGCTTCGCCATGCCCGGCTGGTTCACTCCGCCCCCCGAGGAGTGGCAGCGGACCTACCGCATCAACGTCGTGGCCTCGATCGAGCTCATCCACGCGCTCGTCCCCGCGATGAAGGAGGCACGCTTCGGGAGAATCATCCAGATCTCGAGCAACGTATCGACCCGCCCGCTCGCGGACATGGCCGCCTATGGCGCCTCCAAGGCCGCCATGAACCACCTGACCGCGAGCCTCGCGCTCGAGCTGGCAGACTCGGGCATCACCGTGAACACGGTCAGCCCGGGACTGATCCAGACCGAGTCGATGCAATCCCACATGTTCATGATGGGAGTGCATCGTGGCTGGGGCAAGACCTGGGAAGAGGTCAAGGCACACATCGTCGAGGAGTACTATCCGACGCCACAGGCACGGATCGGCGTGCCGAGGGACGTGGCGCATGCCGTGGCCTTCCTGGCGAGCCCGCTGGCGAACTACATCCACGGCGCGCTGCTGCGCGTGGATGGAGGAAGCGCCGTGGCCGTGCCCTGAGAAAGGCCCGGCGGCTCAGGACTTCAGCACATCCCGCACCGCCTCCCGCACGCGCTCCGGCCTGGCGGGTCCGAGCCGCGCACCGGGCATGACGCGCCTCGTCAAACCGTTTGGAGGTGGAGACAGGACGGGTCCGAGGGACTACCCTTACGGTCAAGCCTTCCGAAGAACGCGCCGGGCCTCCGCGAGCGACCTCGGACAGGGGGGCAAGCACCTATGAGCCGCATCCTGGTCATCGAGGACGAGCCCGTCATCCGCACCGAGCTGCGCCGCCTGTTGACGCGGGCGGGGCACGACGTGGCCGAGGCCGGCGCCGTGCACGAAGCCGAGGCCAACCACGAGCTGGACACGTTCGACCTCATCCTGAGCGATCTGCGCCTGCCGGGCGCGGCGGGCACGGACGTCATCGCCAAGGCGCCGGGAGTGCCGGTGCTCATCATGACCAGCTACGCCACGGTGCGCTCGGCGGTGGAGGCCATGAAGCTGGGAGCGGTGGACTACATCGCCAAGCCCTTCGACCACGACGAGCTGTTGCTGCAGGTGGAGCGCGTGCTGCGCGAGGGCCGGCTGAACCGGCAGAACGCGGCGCTGAAGCGCGAGGTGGAGCGCACGTACGCGGTGAGCGGGATGGTGGGCAACTGCCTGGCCATGCGCGACGCCTTCGAGCGAATCCGCAAGGTGGCCGCCTCGCCTGCCACGGTGCTGGTGCTGGGCGAGTCCGGTACCGGCAAGGAGCTGGTGGCGCGGGCGCTCCACGCGCAGAGCCCCCGGCGCGATGGCCCGCTGGTGGCCGTCAACTGCGCCGCCATCCCCGAGGGCCTGCTGGAGTCCGAGCTGTTCGGCCACGAGAAGGGGGCCTTCACCGGAGCGCAGACCGCGCACGCGGGCCTGGTGGAGAGCGCGGACGGAGGAACGCTCTTCCTCGACGAGATTGGCGAGCTGCCCGCCCCCGCCCAGGCCCGCCTGCTGCGGATGATGCAGGACGGCGAGGTGCGACGCGTGGGAGCCACCCGTTCGCGCAAGGTGGACGTGCGCATCGTCGCCGCCACTCACCGGGACCTGCCCAAGCGCGTCCAGGAGGGCGCATTCCGGCAGGATCTCTACTTCCGGCTGCGCGTGGTGGAGATCAAGCTGCCGCCCCTGCGCGAGCGCGGCGAGGACATCCCGGCGCTCGCGAAGCATCTGTTGGAGAGGGCGTGCCAGCGGCTCAACCGGCCGCCCGCCACCTTCTCGCCCGAGGCGCTCACAACGATCACCACGCACCCCTGGCCCGGAAACGTGCGCGAGCTGGAGAACGCCATCGAGCGCGCCGTCATCCTCGCCGATGGCCCGCTCGTCACGCCCGGGCTGCTCGCGCTGGAGCCCGGTGGCAACATCACCTTCGAGACGCACGAGCTGCCAGAGCCCGGCATCGAGGGCAGCGCCTCACCGGACTCGCTGGAGGAGTACTTCCGCCGCTTCGTGTTGGAGCACCAGGACAAGCTGGGGGAGACGGAGCTGGCGCGCCGGCTGGGCATCAGCCGCAAGGCGCTCTGGGAGAAGCGCCAGCGGCTGGGCATTCCCCGCATCCGCGCCTGAGCCACGCCAGGCGCTCGCAGCTCAGGCCGGGTGCAGCTCCAGGGGGAGCACCGCGGGCCCGCGGGTCGTCACCGCCACGTTCCACTGCACCGGCCCGGGCTCGCGCACCAGCTTGGAGCAGCGCTCGAGCAGCACCTCCACGGCCAGCCGCGCCTCCAGCCGAGCCAGGGGGGCGCCCACGCAGAAGTGGATGCCATGGCCGAAGCCCAGGTGCGGAGTACCCGTGCGGTCCAGGTCGAAGCGGTGGGGGTTGGGGAAGACCGACTCGTCCCGGTTGGCCGAGACGAACTGCACCATCAGCACCGCCCCCTTGGGCAGCCGGACCCCACCCAGCTCCGTCTCCTGGGTGGTGATGCGCATGGTGGACTGAGAGGGCGACTCGAAGCGCAGCACCTCCTCGACGAACTTCGGCACAAGCGTGCGGTCCGCCTTCAAGCGTGCCCAGATGTCCGGCTGGTCCGCCAACATCAGTCCGCAGAGGCCCAGCAGGTCGTACGTCGTCTCCAGCCCCGCCACCAGCAGCAGGACGAGGAAGCCCAGCAGCTCGTCATCCGAGAGGACCCCTCCTTGAGCCCGGGCCTGGAGGAGATCGCTGACCACGTCGTTGCCGGGCTCGCGCCGGCGCAGCTCCAGGACCTGTCCCAGGTGATGCTTGAGCTCGGTCAGGGTGGCGCGCAGCTCGGCCTGCCGCTCCGTGGCATCCGGAGGAGTGATGCCGAAGCTCACGATGGCATCCGCCCAGCCTTTGAAGCGCGGCGCCAGCGAGGTGTCCAGCCCCAGCAGCGCGCTCATGGTGCGCGAGGGGAGCGTCAGACCCATCGACTCGACGAAATCCACCCGGCGGCGCGCCAGCATGTCGGCGACGATCGACTCGGCATTGGAGCGGACGAAGGACTCCAGGCGGGCCACGCCCGGGGCCGAGAAGGTGCGGGTGATGAGAGAGCGCAGGCGGGTGTGGTCCGGTGGATCCAACACCAGGATGGAGTCGCTCACCGGGTTGCGCTGCCCGAGCCAGGCGGGCTGTGTGGCCGCGCGCAGGCCCTCCGACGAGAAGATCTGCGGATTCTTGAGGACATGGAGCGCGTCCTCGTAGCGGGTCACCGCCCACATGCCACCCGGTTCCACCTGGCTGACCGGCGCTTCACGCCGCAGTGAGGAGTAGAAGGAGTGCGGATTGTTCCAGATGTTGGGGGCGTAGATGTTGGGTCGGACACTCATGCGCGAGCCTCGGGCGATGGCCCGACAATAGGGGCCGGCCCGGCGCGAGAGCCACGGCGAGCCCGAGACTCTGTATGAAAGGCACCAGCGGCTCGGCGTAGTGTCCACCTTTCGAGGACAGGTCCGCCCTGCTGCTGGAAGATGACCTTCGTCAAGGAAGCACTGGGACCAAAGCCACGGATGATCGTCCCCCGCTTGGGAGTCTTTTGATGGCAAGCCACCATTACCCGCGGATTCGCACCTGCTCACGCAGCGGGTACCTGCTGATACGCGAGGGGCTGAGCCTCGATTTCTATATGCACCGCCCTCATGCGGAGCTTTCTCGCGCAGTAATGAACGCGCTAACGGCGTACCTGCGTACGGTAGGACCAGATGCGCTCGGCCTCTATGCGGATGAGGAGGGGGACTGGCAGAAGCTGGATCATGCTGGCTGGGAGCACATCCGGGAAAAGATGAACAAGCGCCGCTGGCCCATCATCCACTTGCGAGATGCATCGAACGCGGAGGATCGGTATCGATTCCGATACTACGGGAGGCCGCTGGACAACCCATCCAGGGCTGATCGGCTGGGGATGACGTGCGCGGCGTCTTTCTGGCTCCCCACCGAGTATCTCGAGGAACATGGGCCGGAGAAGCTCCGTGAGCTGGCATTCGAGGTCGCGGGCCACCTGCCTTTCTGCTCCGGTTACGTGGGTCTTTCCTTCAACTGCGACACAGAGCTTCTGGGCGTGGAACGAGAGATTCGACAGCAGTGCTTCCGCTACCCAGGCATGGACATTCCCAAACCAGGTGATTACTCGCTTCACCTTGGCACGCAGGTGCGAGGCTCCGCGTGGATGACCTTCCTGGGCCAACCGGTGCTCGGCGAGCTGGGGGGCACGTCCGGGCTGCGCTCCCGGTTGCACTCGCCGGGAACCACCGTGCAGGACATGCAAGGTGACCGGGCCGTCGTCACCCTCGGCCCCTGGCCAGAGGCAGGTGACACCGAGCAGGGCCAGACACTGCCAGCCTACCGGGAGTTGGCGCGTGTGCTGGAGCCCTGGCTCTACCATGAGCAATCCCAGGGCGGCACCGACTTCACCCCGGAGGATCTGCGCCGCTGGGAACGTCGTTTCCTCGATTGACCCGGTCGCGGCGCGCTACCGCACCTGGGATGGGTTCTCGGGGACGACCCAGAGGTAGAGGGTGGTCCCATCCACCTCGATGGTCTTGAGCGGCTCCCATCCCTCGATGTCGAAGGCGTGCGAGACGATGCGCGTCCCCGGCTCCAGGTCCCGCAGCAGCTTGGGCTTCAGCCGGGTGTTGACGCTCGGCAGCAGGTACATCGTCACCACCGAGGCATCACCGATGTCCGCCTTGAAGATGTCCTCCTGCCGGAACTCGGTGAGCCGCTGCACGCCCGCGGACCGCGCGTTGGCCTCCGCCTCCTGGACGCGCTCGGGGTTGATGTCGATGCCCACCCCATGCACACCGTACTTCTTCGCCGCGGTGACGACGATGCGGCCGTCTCCCGAGCCCAGATCGTAGACCACGTCCCCCTGCCGCACGCCGGCCAGCTCCAGCATCGCGTCCACCAGATTCTGCGAGGTGGGCACGTACGGCACGTCCGGCGCCCGCTCGGGGAGATCCGCACGCCCCATGTTGGGGGGAACGTAGACGAAGTCCGAGGAGTCTTGCTCCTCGGGTGCCTGCGTGGCGAGCGAGCCGCCCCCGAGCCCGAGGCCCGCCAACAGTGCTACGCCGATCGCTGCCTTCCGAGTCCCCATGGTGTACGACCTCCGTGCAACGGATTCCTTGGCTGGCGAGCCTTCCGCCGCATGAGCACCAGCGGCACCAGCCCCGTGGCCAGCACCGCCACGCCAACGAGCGCCCCGGTCCCCGTGTAGGCGAGACTCGAGTAGAGGAGGTACGCGCACGTCGCGCAGAACAGCAGCGGGGTGAGCGGGTAGAGCGGCACGCGGAAGGGGCGCACCACGTCCGGCTCGCGCCGGCGCAGCACCAGCAGCGATATGCCCGTCAGCAGGAAGAAGAACCAGAAGACGGGCGCGGTGTACTCCACCATCGTCTCGAAGCCCCGCCGGGTGATGGCGCCCACGCCCACCAGCGCCAGGGAGAGCGTCCCCTGCACCAGCAACGCGTTCACCGGCGAGCCCGCCCGAGCGCTCCACCGTCCCAGGGGAGAGAACATCGGGAAGTCGCGTCCCAACGCGTAGTTCGTGCGCGAGCCCATGAGGACGGTGGCGTTGGACGAGGTGAGCACCGCCGCGCAGATGATCAGGCTGATGAGCTGGGCGCTCCCGGGCCCGACCACGCGCCGCAGGAGCTCCGCCGCCACGGCATCCGATTGCGCCACCCCCGCCAGCCCCAGCGCCTTCAGGTAGGCCACATTCACCAGCACATAGAGACAGGTGACGGCCACCAGGCTCCACAGCAGCGCGGAGGCGATGCCACGACGCGCTCCGCGCAGCTCGCTGGAGATGTAGGCCGCCTCGTTCCAACCGCCGTACGTCAGCAGCACGAACACCATCGCCAGCCCCCAGCCGGCATGGCCCGCCCCGCCAGGAGTCCCCCCGGTGACCGGTGGAGGATTGGGCGGCGGGGAGAGGAGCCCGGCGACGATGACCAACCCCAACCCCACCACCACCGCCACCGTGAGCAGGTTCTGCGTCCACTTACCCAGGTGGATGCCGGCCACGTTCAACCCGGTGAGCACCACCACCGAGAGCGCGGCGTAGACGGCGGACGAGTGGTCGCCCAGCGGCAGCAGTTGGGAGGCGTAGTCCCCGAAGATGAACCCCAGCAGCGCGATGGAGCCGGTGGGGATGACCGTCAGCCGCGCCCAGGCGAACAGGAAGGCCAACGACTCTCCGAGCGCCCGGCGCAGGTAGTGGTAGTCCCCGCCGGCGTTCGGCCAGGTGCTGGCCAGCTCCGCGTAGCACATGGCCCCGATGAGGGAGACCAGCCCGCCCAGGCTCCACAGCAGGAGCACGGTGCCCCCACCCCCCGAGTTCTGCGCCACCAGTGAGGGCGTCCGGAAGATGCCCGCTCCCACCACGATGCCCACGATGAGCGCGATGGCGTCCATGACACGCAGCGTCGGCAAGGGCAGCGCCCCGGATGGCGGCGCTCCCTGACCGTGCGCTCCGCTCGGCTGCCCCTCCCTCTGGTACCGCTCGCGCGTCATCGGCCTCCACCCCCTGGATGTGTGAAGGGATGGACACCTCCGGCAGACGGAGCAATGTGCCCCGCGGAGACCTCCGTGAACGAATGCCTGGTGGGGCTCCCGAGGGGCGGGGGGCCGGCGTTACCGGGGTGACGGGGACGTTACCTTTCGAAACATCTGACGCGGCGTGGCAGGCGCCAAGTCCGCGAGACCCTTCATGCCGCGGGCTGGAACGAGCGTTGCTCCTGGGAGGTGCGCGTGCCCACCCAAGGAGAACCCCGCACCATGTCCCAGAAGACAAAGGCCGAAGAGCTCGAAGCCCTGGCGGCGGCGCGATGGCGCGTGGCCGCCGTCCTCACCGCCGGCACGCTGGTGTCCTACTTCGGCTTCATCCTGCTCGTGGCCTTCGACAAGCCGCTCATGGGCAAGCAGCTCGCCCCGGGGCTCTCTCTCGGCATCCTGCTGGGCGCGCTGGTCATCGCCGCCGCCTGGGTGCTCACCGGCATCTACGTCCTGTGGGCCAACAACACGTACGACAAGGCCCTCCACCAGTTCCGTCGCTGACAGGGGAAACACACCAATGAATCCACAGCAGGCAGCGACCTCGATTGGCGAGCCCAACACCATCGCCATCGTCTTCTTCCTGGTGTTCGTGGGCTTCACGCTCGCCATCACGTACTGGGCGGCGCGCAAGACGAAGACGACCTCGGAGTTCTTCACGGCGGGTGGCGGGGTGAGCGCCGTGCAGAACGGCTTCGCGCTCGCCGGTGACTTCATGAGCGCCGCGAGCTTCCTGGGCATCGCCGGCCTGGTGGCGCTCTCCGGCTTCGATGGCCTCATCTATTCGGTGGGCTGGCTGGTGGGCTGGCCGGTGGTGACGTTCCTCATCGCCGAGCCCCTGCGCAACCTGGGCAAGTACACCTTCGCGGACGTGGTGGCCTACCGGCTCAAGCAGACGCCGGTGCGCATCTCCGCCGCGGTGGGCACGCTCGCCGTGGTGAGCTTCTACCTCATCGCCCAGATGGTGGGCGCCGGCAACCTCATCCACATGATGTTCGGCCTGTCCTACGAGGCCGCCGTCGTCATCGTGGGCGTGGTGATGATCCTCTACGTGCTCTTCGGCGGGATGATCGCCACCACGTGGGTGCAGATCGTCAAGGCGGTGCTGCTGCTGGCGGGCGCGACGGTGCTGGCGCTGATGGTGCTGGTGAAGTTCAGCTTCAACCCGCTGGCGCTCTTCCAGGCGGCGGCGGACCAGTACGGCCCCGAGGTGCTCGCCCCCGGCAAGCTGGTGTCCAGCCCGCTGGAGGCGGTGTCGCTGGGCCTGGCGCTGATGTTCGGCACCGCGGGCCTGCCCCACATCCTCATGCGCTTCTACACGGTGCCCAACGCGAAGGCGGCGCGCGGCTCGGTGTTCTACGCCACCGGCCTCATCGGCTACTTCTACCTGGTGACGTTCATCCTCGGCTTCGGCGCCTCGGTGCTCCTGGGCCGCGATGCCATCAAGCTCGTGGACAAGGGCGGCAACATGGCGGCGCCCATGCTGGCCGAGGCGGTGGGTGGCAAGCCCTTCCTCGGCTTCATCTCCGCGGTGGCCTTCGCCACCATCCTCGCGGTGGTGGCCGGACTGACGCTGTCGGGCGCGGCGGCGCTCTCGCACGACCTGTGGACGAGCGTGGTGCGCAAGGGCAAGGCGCCGGAGCACGAGCAGCTGCGCGTGGCCCGCCTGGCCAGCCTGGGCCTGGGCATCCTCGCCATCTTCCTGGGCATCGTCTTCAAGGGGCAGAACGTGGCCTTCATGGTGGGCCTGGCCTTCGCCATCGCCGCGAGCGCCAACTTCCCCGCCCTGCTGCTGTCCATGGCCTGGAAGGGCTTCACCACGCGCGGCGCGGTGGCCAGCATGATTACGGGCTCGGTCAGCGCGGTGCTGTTCATCTTCCTGTCGCCCACGGTGCAGGTGGATCTGCTGGGCCACACGGAGGCGCTCTTCCCGCTGAAGAACCCGGGCCTCGTCACCATGCCGCTGGCCTTCCTGGTGGGCTGGGTGGTGTCGCTGCTCTCCCCCGAGCCCACGGCGGCCGGCCGCTTCGACGAGGTGCGGCATCGCATGCACGTGGGTGCGGAAGCCGACGCGCCCGCCCCAGCGGTCACGCCCGTCCCCGTGTCCGTGCCGACCTCGAGTCCCCAGACCACCTGAGCACCGTCCCCGGCGGGGGCTGGGGCGCCTCGTGCCCCCGCCCGGGTGACGCGCTTCAGCGGACGACCACCGCGATGCAGTCGATCTCCACCCGCGCTCCCAGCGGGAGCCCCGCCACCTGCACGGTGGTCCGCGCCGGTGGCTTGCCGGGGAAGTAGCGCCCGTAGACCTCGTTCATCGCGGCGAAGTCGGCCATGTCGACGAGGAAGACGCCACACCGGACGACGTGGGAGAAGTCCAGCCCACCGGAGGCGAGCACCGCGCGGAGGTTCTCCAGCACCCGCTCGGTCTGCGCCTTCACGTCTCCCTGGATCAGCTCGCCCGTGGAGGGCTCGATGGGCGTCTGGCCGGAGAGGTAGACGGTCCGGGTGGTATCCACCACGACGGCCTGCGAGTAGGGACCAACGGCCTTCGGTGCTCTGTCTGAGTGCAGCGTCGTGCGCTCCACGGTGAACCTCCAGTTCACGGGGTTTTCGGCGGGCCCGCCCTCAGTGGCAGCTCCACCGTGAAGGTGGAGCCCCGGGAGGGCCAGCTCTCCACGCGGATGCTACCCCCCATGGCCTCGATGATCTGCCTGGAGATGAAGAGCCCCAGCCCCAACCCGCCGTAGTGCCGCTCCGACACCGCTCGCCCGAAACGGGAGAACAGGCGGGGCAGGTCGTCGGGGGCGATGCCGATGCCCTGGTCCTGGATCATCACCAGGGCGAACGCCCCCTCCACCTCCACGCGCACGTGGATGGGCTTGCCCGCCCCGTACTTGGCCGCGTTGGAGAGCAGGTTGACGATCACCTGATCCAACCGGAGGGGGTCCCAGTACCCGCGCACCGGCGGCGTGGCGGGGAAGTCCACGGTGCACTCCGCCACGGCGAACACCTCCGAGAAGCGATCCATCACCTCACGGATGAGCTGGGTGAGCTCCATGTCGATGGGCTCGAGCGTCAACCGGCCGGCCCCGATGCGGCTCACGTCCAGCAGACTGCCCACGAGCGAGGAGAGCCGCTCCACCTGCCGGATGGCCGCCGAGAGCCTCGGGCCCACCGCCGCCCGGGTCTCCGGCCCCAGGAACCGGTCGATGAGCGCGTGCTGCAGCTTGAGCGAGGTGAGCGGCGTCTTCAGCTCGTGACTCGCGATGGAGAGGAACTCGTCCCGCAGACCCACGGCATGCTGGGCCTCGCGGAAGAGGCGGATGTTCTCGAGGGCCATGCCCACCCGTTGGGCCAGCTCATCCGCGAGCACGAGATCCTGCTCGTCATACCTCCGCTGGGGCGCGGCGGCCGCCAGGAGCATCAAGCCCACCACCTGCCCCCGGGCCTTCATCGGCACGCACATCATCGAGCAGGCATCCAACGTGTTCATCACGTCCAGGTGCTCGGGGCTGACGGCATAGCGCTGCCGGACCTCCGGGGTGAAGTCGCGCACGAGGCTCGACCTGCCGGTACGCACCACCTCCAACAGGGGGGTCGGCTCCCGGGCCCCGGTCCCCAACTTCGAGGAGGCCCGGATGAAGACCTCCTTGGAGGCGTCCCTGTGCGCACCGGCCACACGCGACAGGCCGCCGTCCTCCTGCACCACGATCATGATGCAGTAGGTGGAGAGGGTGGAGACGGTGAGCCGGGCCACCCGCTGGAGCATCTCCTCGGGCCTGTCCAGGCGCTCCGCCAGCAGGCGGCTGGCCTCCGAGAGGAAGCGCGCGCTGGCCTCGGTCCGCTTGCGCTGGGTGATCTCCAGCACCGTGCCGACGAAGCGGACGGCCTGGCCCTTGTCGTCGAACCAGGCACGCCCCTTGGCCGCGAGCCACCGCTCGACACCGTCCTGGAGTCCGACGGTGCGGTACTCGATGTCATAGTGCCCGCCACTCTCCGGCCGCAGGGCCGCCTGGATGGCCTGCTCCGTGCGCTCCCTGTCCTCGGGGTGGAGGCCCGAGAGGAACACGCCATAGTCCGCCGACGCGTCCGGCGGCAGCCCGAAGAGGGCCCGGGTGCGGGAGTCCCACAGCAGCCCGAGGGAGACCGGGTTGAAATCCCAGGTGCCGATGGCGGCCGAGTCCATCGCCATCCGCAGGCGCTCCTCGCTCACCCGGAGCGCCGCCTCCGTCTCCTTGCGCCCGGTGATGTCGAAGAAGGACGCCACCATCCCCCGGGGAGTCCTTCCATCGGGACCGGAGAGCGGAAGCGCGTTGATGGACAACCAGACCCGGGAGCCATCCGGACGGTAGATCCCCATCACCTTGTCGAGCTGGGGAGTCCCCGTGCGCTGGGCGAGCATGACCGGGTGCTCTTCTCCCGGATACGGACTGCCGTCCTCCTTCACGGCCTGCCAGCGCGGGTCGAAGGAGGTGCGGCCGTGCAGTTGATCCTGCGTGAGACCGAGCAGCCGGCAGGCCGCCGCGTTGGAGAAGCCGATAGCGCCCGAGGCATCGTGGAAGACGATGCCCTCGGACAGGGCGGCCACGACGCCCCGCAGGCGCAGCTCGCTCTCGCGCAGGGCCTCACGCGCGTGCTTCTGCTCGGTGATGTCGAGCACGAAGGTGATGCCCTCGGACCGGGAGCCCTCGAAGAAGGCGCCCACCAGGAGCACCAGCACCCGCCTGCCGTCCTTGCACACGAGCTCCCGCTCGGAAGGCACCTGGGAGGAGAACAGCTCCTCCGGGCCACGCTCGTGGGCTCCCACGTCATCCGGAGGAGTGATCGCCAGCCAGTCGAGGCCCCCGCTCTTCAAGTCCTCACGGCGATACCCCAACATCTCGAGCAGCCGGCCATTGGCATCCAGGATGCGCCCCGTCCGCTCCCAGACGAGGATGCCGATGAGGTTCGAGTCGAACAGCCGCCTCAGCCCGGCCTCGCTCACCAGGCGTGCCTCTTCCACGAGAATCCGCTCGGTGATGTCCTCGACGTACACACACAGGCCCACCACCTCCACGCCATCGTGGACGGGATGGCAGCTCACCCGGGAGAAGCGGTGCTGGCCGGGCTGCTCCCGCGTCCCCCACTCCAGCTCGACATTCGTGAGGGGCTGACCCGTCACGAGCACCCGCCGGGCACGCTCGATCAGGTCCCGCGAGGCCTCGCCCGGCGGAAGCACGTCGGCGAGGAGCTTGCCCGAATGCGCTTCGGGAAGGGGAAGGCCCTTCATCTCGGCCAGGGCCCGATTGAGGCGAAGGATCCGGAGCTCCTGGTCCACGAAGGCGATGCCCAGGGGCGCGTTCCACAGCACCTCCAGCTGGGCCGTCGCCTCGTCCAACCGCGAGGTTGGTTCTCGCGGAGCGATACTGATTCCCTTGCTCCTCATCTCCATGAGCACCCCCCCGGGTGATTTGAGCTCCGGCCCTGGCCGGACATTACCTGTATTCCGGAAATATCAGAATCCGCACGAAGTCCGGAATACTTGAGCGGAACCCCTCGGACGGGCATTCCTTTCCCGACCCTGGGAGTACCCGCAGGGCCCCTCACCAGGCAATCCTATGAGACTCAGGGCGGGCCCACGAGGCAGCGCAGGCGTTTCCACCACGAGGGCGCGCGAGCGGCATCCCGGAGGAGCGCCCCCCACTCGTGGAGCACCAGGATGAACGGGTTGTACGAGCGCGGAGCCCCCGGCACGCCATAGTCGGGAGGCTCCCGCTCGGGGACATAGGTGCCGAAGAGCCGGTCCCAGAGGATGAGCACCCCGCCGAAGTTCCTGTCCAGGTACCGCGGATTGCGCGCGTGATGGACGCGGTGGTTCGACGGCGTGCTCAACAGGTGCTCGAGGGGACCGAGCCGTCCCACATGCCCGGTATGGGAGAAGAACTGCCAGACCATGCTGAGCCCCTGCTGGGTGACGATCATCAGCGGAGAGAACCCCAGCAGCGCCAGCGGCACCCAGAACACCCAGAGGAAGGCGCCATGCAGCCAGGGCGTGCGCACGCCGATGCTGAGATTGAAGCGCTCCGAGGAGTGGTGCACCTGGTGCGAGGCCCACAGGATGCGGAGCCCGTGCTCGGCCCGGTGGGAGGCGTAGTAGCAGAGGTCCTCGAGGAAGAAGAGCAGCACCCAGGCCCAGACGGCGTCCGGAGGCATGCGCAGCGGCGTGTGCGCGTAGACGAGGGCATTGGCGGCCAGGGCCAGCGGGCTCCAGGCGAGGTTCGCCACGGCGTTGCCCATGCCGATGCCCAGGTTGGCCAGCAGGTCTCGTGCGTCGTAGTGGCCGTCACGCGTGAGCGCGCTCACGAGGGCCTCGAGCACCATCATCGCGAGCAGGACGGGGATCGCCCAGACGAGCGGACCCTTCATGCCGCTGTCCGACGAGGAGAGCCCATGCCAGAGACCGAGGAGCTGCTCGAGCATCGGGACGTCCTCCCGCGACACCGTGACCCGGCCCGGAGCATACCGGCCGCGTTCAGTACATGACGACTCCTTCCACTCCCCTGGGGGTTCGCTCGTGGCCTGAAGCGTTCCCGACCGAGGGACTGGCATCCTCGGACCTGCCCCCCCTTCCCCCCCGGTCGAAGGAGTCATGACATGAGCGTACGTACGTTGTTGCTGGTCCTCTCCACCACCACGATGTCCCTGCTCGCCGGCTGCGCCACCACCCAGACGGCGCCCCGCGAGGACGCCACCGCGTCCAGCACCTCCATGGAACAGGGCACACAGGGCGAGAGCCAGAAGGGGTGTGGCTGCGCGCACCACGCCAAGGCCCAGGAGGGCTCCGCTCAGGCGGAGGCCAAGGGCTGTGGCTGTCCGCATTGCGCCCAGGCAGCAGCCCAGGGCGGCTCGGGCGAGGCAGCCGCGTGTGGCTGCTCGCACCATGACAAGGGCACCGGCGACCAGGGCTGACGCGAAGGCATCTCACACGCATCGGCATGGGCGACGCGGCCCATGTCGGTGCGGTGGGTCTCCGTCCGGGGTACCTGGCGGCGGCCCCCGAAGGGAGCGCGAGCGTGGTCCACACCGAACACGACGCCCTGGAGCTCATCCGGCAGAGGCTGGTCGTCACCGAGGTTCCCGCCCTCGGGGTGACGTCGCTCGTCGAGGCCGTGGCCGGAGGCCCGGTGCACGGGAGTTGGAGGAACCACGCCAAGGGCCGGCTGATGTACCGGCTCGGCCGCATGCTGAGGGCCTCGGACGAGGTGCTCGCCGTGCGGCTCGTGGAAGGAAAGGTGGCCTTCGTGGACGCCTCGCTGTGGCCCGTGGTGTACCGCGTGGCCATGGAGCCGTCGCGGCGCCGCCGCTCGCTGGAGGGGCTCGCCCCCCAGGCGCGCACCCTGCTGTCGGCGGTGGAGCGGGACCGGGTGGTCCGCCTGGACAAGGACAGCGAGTGGACGAAGGCCCGCGAGGCCCTGGAGGAGCGGCTGCTCGTGCACCTCTCCGAGGCCCAGGCGGAGAGTGGCCGTCACGTCACCGTGCTCCGCTCCTGGCGGGACTGGGTCTCCCCCACCGTGAAGGAAGCCGCGGAGACCCTCTCCTACGACGAGGCGCTCGCGCGGCTCCGCGCGGCCTGCGGCGGAGCGCCCGCCGGGCTCGGCCCCTGGGTGCCCTGAGATTCGGACTCCGGCCGCTTGCGCCAGAAATCGAACGGTCGTAATAATCCCTCGTGGGCAAGCGAGAACAGACGCACCAGCGCATCCTGGACGCCGCCGTGCGGGTGGCCAGCCGGGAGGGGTTGGAGGCGCTCACCATTGGCAAGCTGGCCGAGGAGACCCAGATGTCCAAGGGGGGCCTCTTCGCCCACTTCGGTTCCAAGGAGAGCCTGCAGCTCGAGGTCCTGGACTTCACGTCGGAAGCCTTCAACGACAGGGTCGTCCAACCGGCGCTTCGGATGGAGCCCGGACTGCCGCGCCTGCGCACGCTGTTCGAGCGCTGGCTGGCGTGGCTGAGCCGCCCCGAGGTTCCCGGCGGCTGTATCCTGCTCTCCGCCTCCTCCGAGGTGGATGACTGCCCCGGGCCCGTGCGCGACAGCGTGGTGGCGCAGATGCGCAGCCTGCTGCTGCTGATCGTCAAGCTCGCGCGCCAGGCCCAGGAGCAGCGGCAGCTGCGCGCCGGGCTCGATGTGCACCGGCTGGCCTTCTCCGTCCAGGGGCTGCTGCTCAGCTACCACCACTCGCACCGGCTGCTTCAGAACCCCAGGGCCCAGGAGCACGCCCTCGCCGCGTTCGAGGACCTGCTGGCCCAGGCCATGAACTGACTTCTTCACTCCACGACGCGCCCACGAGGAGCACGCATGCCCGAAAATCATACGACCGTTCGATTCCAGGAGAGAACCATGAAGCGCAGGCGAGTGGTGGTGACGGGGCTCGGGCTCATCACGCCGTGTGGCACCGGGGTGGAAGCGAGCTGGAGGAATCTCATCGAGGGCCGGAGTGGAGTCCGCCCCATCACGCTGTTCGATGCGAGCGCGCTGGAGACGCGCTTCGCGGGCGAGGTGCCGGACTTCAAGCCGGAGGACTTCATCGACCGGCGGGAGCTGCGGAGGATGGACCGCTTCGAGCACCTGGCGGTGGCCGCGTCCGACATGGCCCTGGCCGACTCGGGCTTCCGCGTGACGGCGGACAACGCCGAGCGCGTGGCGGCGATCGTCGGGAGTGGAATCGGCGGAATCTCCTCGCTGGAGGAGACGTACCGGAAGGTCCTCGAGAAGGGCCCGGATCGGGTGAGCCCGTTCTTCATCCTCCAGATGATCGTGAATCTCTCGGCGGGCTACATCACGATGCGCCACGGCATCAAGGGCCCCAGCTGGGCCACCAACTCGGCCTGCTCCACCAGCGCCCACGCCATTGGCGAGGCGATGCGGGGCATCGAGCGGGGCGACTTCGACGTGGCGGTGACGGGCGGGTCCGAGGCGCCCGTCTGCATCCTGGCCGTGTCGGGCTTCAACGCGATGAAGGCGCTCTCCACCCGCAACGACGCCCCGGAGAAGGCCAGCCGGCCCTTCGACGTGGACCGGGATGGCTTCGTCATCGCGGAGGGAGCGGCGATGCTGGTGCTCGAGGAGCGGGAGCACGCCCTGGCACGGGGAGCGCGCATCCACGCCGAGCTCGCGGGCTACGGCGCCAGCAGTGACGCCTACCACGTCACCTCTCCGGCGCCCGGTCACGAGGGCGCGCGGCGCTCCATGCGGCTCGCGCTGAAGGACGCGGCCATGAGCCCCGCGGAGGTGGGGTATCTCAATGCCCACGGAACTTCCACGGACATCGGGGATGCCCTGGAGGCGGAAGCCATCGAGGCGGTGTTCGGCGAGCATCTCCCCTCGCTGGCGGTGTCCTCCACCAAGTCGATGACCGGCCACATGAATGGGGCGGCCGGCGCGGCGGAGGCGGCGATCAGCATCCTGGCGCTGACCCGGGGTTTCCTGCCCCCCACCATCAACCTGGAGCGTCAGGATCCGCGCATCCGGCTGGACTGCGTTCCCAACAAGGCGCGGGAGCGCCGGGTGGACGCGGTGATGAGCAACTCCTTCGGCTTCGGAGGGACGAACGTGTCGCTCCTGTTCCGCCGGCACGTCTGAGCCGGGGAGTCGCCCCGAGGCTCAGTACATGTCGGGCATGCAGGGCGGCGGTCCGGAGAAGAGCGCCGTGGCGGTGCGCAGGGAGGTCTCGTCCGCCTCGAGCACCCCGGCGAGCTGGAGGGCGGCGGGCGAGAGGAAGCCGCTGTAGAGGGACGCGAGCGTGCGCACGTGCAGCTTCATGTCCCCATCCCCTCCGGGGCGCACCTCGGCCTCGCCGTTCTCCACCTCCAGCACGAAGCGGCCCCGGTTCTCCGGGAAGAGGTCGTCGTCCACCTCCAGGTGCAGCGCGCCCGAGAGCCCCACCGGGTAGCCGCGCGCCAGGAGGGCCGCGGGCACGTCCAGCACGCGCAGCATCCAGTAGAAGAGGTGCTTCACCTGGTACGTCTGCTCGCGCAGCAGGAAGAGGATGGGATCCACCGGCCCGCCGCGCCACACCGCCTCCATGGCCAGCGAGCGGTGGTCGCCGATGAAGCTCAGCAGCCGTCGGCACGCGGCCGGGGTGAGCGCCACCAGGTCCGTGAGGTTGAGCTCCTGCTTCAGGTTGCGCGGATCCGCCCGGCGCGTGAGGTAGAGGTAGCCCTCCACCCCGGCCTTGCCCTCCACGAGGTAGCCGTAGGCGGTCTCCCCCTTGGGGTGGGTGACGCGGTTCCAGGTATACGGGGTCCGGTCGATCCACCCCTGCTGCCGCTGGGCATGGCGGCGGTAGACCTCGTGGAGGGCCGGCATGTCGGACGCCCGCACCGGCCGCAGCGAGAGGGTGCGCTCCTGGAAGTCGAGCCCCGAGACCTGCACGCGAATCTCGAAGCGCGAGCCGGCCTGCTCGAAGCCCACGCGCCGGTAGAGCGGCTGGGTGGCGGGATAGAGGCTGACGAGGGGCACGCCCTGGGCGCGCAATTCCCGCAGACCCGTCTGCATCAGGCGGGTGGCCGTGCCCTGGCCCCGGCTGGCGGGAGCTACCCCCACCCCGCCGATCCCCACCATGGGCACCGATCGCCCACCGAACCATTGCCCCATGGGAATGAAGACGAGCGTGGCGACCGTCGACCCCCCCTCGCGCATGACCTTCAACTGGCCCTGCCCGTCCTGGACCCTCTGGAGCCAGGGACCCATCTCGTCCGGACTCATGCCAAACGCCTGAGCGACGATGTCACACGCGGTGGCGAGCTCCTGCTCTCCCCGCGGCGGTCCGAAGTGCGGTGCGGTCGTATCCACGCTGTCCTCCCAGGCGTCACAGCCTAGGACAGAAAGGCCCTGCCCGCCCTACTGCCAGGCGAGCCAGATGGCTGGACAGCCCGTTTTCAATGGTTACAGGGAGGGCGTCCGCGCCCGCCGAGGCGCCCGGAGGAAAAATGTCCGTCGATACTCAACGGGAGACCCACAAGTTCCAGGCGGAGATCAACCAGCTCCTCAACCTGGTCATCAACTCCCTCTACAGCCACAAGGAGATCTTCCTGCGTGAGCTCGTGTCGAACGCGTCGGACGCGCTCGACAAGCTGCGATTCCGCTCGGTCACCGAGCCCGAGCTGCTCGAAGGAGCCTCCGCACTGGAGATCCACCTCATCCCCGACGCGGAGAAGGGCACGCTGACCATCGAGGACACCGGCATCGGCATGACGCACGACGAGCTGGTGAAGAACCTGGGCACCATCGCCCACTCCGGCTCCCGCGAGTTCCTGGAGATGGTGTCGCAGCGGGGCCAGAAGGACGTCAACCTGATCGGCCAGTTCGGCGTGGGCTTCTACAGCTCCTATCTGGTGGCGGACCAGGTGTCGGTGGTGAGCCGGGCGGCGGGCAAGGACACGCAGGCGTGGCGGTGGACGTCGGATGCCAAGGGCAGCTTCACCGTGGAACCCGCCGAGCGCGCCACGCGCGGCACCTCCATCGTCCTGCACCTCAAGGAGGACCAGAAGGAGTTCCTCGACGAGTGGCGCCTGCGCTCGTTGGTGACGCAGTACTCGGACTACGTGAACCACCCCATCAAGCTCCAGGTGAAGAAGACCACGGGCGAGGGGGACGCGAAGAAGACCGAGACGCAGCTCGAGGTGGTCAACAAGGCCAGCGCCCTGTGGCAGCGCTCGAAGAGTGAGATCACCGACGAGCAGTACCAGGAGTTCTACAAGCACCTGACGCACGACTGGGAGCCGCCCCTGGCGTGGACGCACTTCCGGACCGAGGGCAACCAGGTCTTCACCGGACTGCTCTTCCTGCCGAAGCAGCCGCCGTTCGACCTGAACAGCCCGCAGCAGCGCGGGGTGCGGCTGTTCGTCAAGCGCGTGCTCATCATGGACCGCTGCGAGGAGATGCTGCCGCAGTGGCTGCGCTTCGTGCGCGGCGTGGTGGACTCGGACGACCTGCCGCTGAACGTGTCGCGCGAGCTGCTGCAGGACTCGGCGGTGGTGCAGGCCATCCGCAAGCACGTGACGAAGAAGACGTTGGACATGCTGGAGAAGCTGGCCAAGGACAAGCCGGAGGACTACCGCACGTTCTGGCAGGGCTTCGGCCCGGTGCTCAAGGAGGGCCTGGCGGTCGACACCGAGCACCGCGAGAAGCTGGGCGCGCTGCTGCGCTACGAGAGCTCGCGTGAGGAGGGCCTCACCTCCCTGGCGGACTACGTGTCGCGGATGAAGGAGGGCCAGAAGGCCATCTATTACGTCTTCGGCGAGTCGCGGAAGGCGGTGGTGGACTCGCCGCACCTCGAGGCGCTGAAGAAGCGCGGGTACGAGGTGCTGTACATGACGGACCCGGTGGACGAGTGGGCGTCGCAGGGGCTGCGCGAGTTCCAGGGCAAGCCGCTGGTGTCGGCGATGCACGCGGATCTCAAGCTCGAGGAGACGGAAGAGGAGAAGCGCGAGAAGGAGCAGCGCGCCAAGGGGCTGGGGCCGCTGGCGGACCGGATGAAGGAGGTGCTCAAGGAGCACGTGCGCGAGGTGCGGGTGTCGGATCGCCTCACGGATTCGCCGTGCTGCCTGGTGGTGCCGGAGGGCGGCTCGCACGCGTTCGTGGAGCGGCTGCTGCGCGAGCGCGGCCGGAGCGTGCCTCGGGTCAAGCGCATCCTGGAGGTGAACCCGGCGCACCCCATCATCGAGCACCTGCGCGCGCTCAACGAGAAGGAGGCGGGCTCGCCCCAGGTGACGGAGTGGGTGGAGATGCTCTACGACCAGGCGCTGCTCACCGAGGGCAGCAGCGTGGAGGATCCGAACCGCTTCGCGCGGCGCATGACGGCGCTGATGACGCAGGTGGCGCAGACGCCGGGCAGGGGCACCCCCGCGGGCGCCGTGGCTTCGGGGCCCGAGACGCCGGCCTCGGACGCGGTGGCCTCCAGCCCCGAGGCTCCGGTGACGCGCAACTGAGGGGACTCAACGGACGCCGCGGCGACGGGCCTCGGCGTCCATCACCCGCTTCTCGACCTTCACGCGGGCGAAGTTGGAGAAGATGCCTCCTGGCGGCTTGCCCGTCAGCACCTGCATCTGCTTGCGAAGCTCCTCCAGCGTCTTCTCCGCCTCGACCCGCCGCGTCATGAGCTCGGCGTTCGAGGCGAAGCGGATGGAGAGCATCGCGTCCACCTCGACCCGGCCATCCAGCTCGCTCTCCAACAGCTTGAGCGAGATGGCGCGCGGCGAGGGGTCTCCCAGCGCACTGGCCACCGTGGCGCGGATTTCCTGTGCCACCGTGCTCAGGGCGTTGACGTCCGCGGCGGCCTCCAGCCGCTCCATGCCCGAGGCCAGGTCTCCGAACAGGGGCGACGTCGCCTTGCGCCCCGGCGGGGCCAGCAGCTGCGTGACGTAGGCATCCATCCCGTCCCCACCGGCCTGCTCCACCGCCAGGCGCAGCAGGGGGAGCCAGTCCTTCTTGAGCTGCCCCCGCACGGCCGCCACGGGGGCCTTGAGCTGCGCGGCCTTCTGGAGCGCCTCGTCCAGGCCCGCCAGGAGCGCCTCGGACGGCAGCAGCCCTCGCGGCGGCGCGGAGCGGTCATGGAAGAGGCTCTTGCGGACCTCGGGGGCCACGCCCGTGAAGGCCGGCCGCCCCGGACTGGTGGCCTCCCCGGAGAGCGCCGGCACGCCGGGGTTGGTTCGCCCTCCCGTGAAGGCCGGCCGTCCCGGGCTGGTCTTCACCTCGGAGGCCTCGAACCCGTCTCCGCCCGACCAGGAGGGACGTCCAACGACGGTGCTCTCGCTCTCGCGCGACGGGGCGCGCGGCAGGGCGAGCTTGCGCGGCTGCATCTGCGTGGGGGCCTCGTCATCATCCCCCAGCGGCACATCCCTGGTTGGAACCTTCGGCTTGGACGGCGGAGGCGGCATGGGGCACCCTGGAGGGGCCATGTTGCTACGGTCCGGCCCGGCAAGGAAAGCGCGCCGGAGTAGGATGGATGACGGATGCCTCAACTCGACGAGGAGGCGCTCGTCCATCAGTTCTCCGGACTCGACCGGCGCGCGCTCGGAGCCTTCTATACACCCGCGCCCCTGGTGGAGCGCACGCTGGCGCTCGCCCTCGCCCATGCCGGCGACGGACCGCTCGCGGTGGTGGACCCCGCCTGTGGTGCCGGGGCCTTCCTCGCCGCCGCCGCACTCGCACGCCCCGAGGCCCACCTCGCCGGTCTGGAGCTCTCCCCCGAGGTGGCCCGCGCCTGTCAGGCTCGCGTCCCTGGCGCGGACGTCCGCGTGGGAGATGCGCTGCGCGGCGGGCTCGAGCCCCTGCTCGCGAGCCTTCCCCCCTCGCACCGGGAGGTCTGGGTCGGAAATCCGCCCTACAACGGCACCTCCGCGCTCCTGAAGGACCGCGACGCCTACGCCCGCCTCCGCGCCCTGCTGCCCCTCGCGCTCCCTCCGGGCACCAGCCTGCGCGACGACTTCGCCTTCTTCCTCCTGCTCGCCGCGCACCGGCTCTCCTCGCGCCCGGGCGTGCTCGCCTTCATCACCCCCACCAGCCTCCTCGACGCCTTCCTCTATGCGCCCCTGCGAGACACGCTGCTTCGCACGCTGTCTCTTCGCGAGGTGGTGGACCTCGGGCCGGGCGCCTTCGCGGGCACGCAGGTGCGCACCTGCATCACCGTGTGGACGTCGCCGCTGGATGCACGGGCTCGGGCCGTTTACTCCAGGTACCCTCACCCCGACCCTCTCCCGGAGGGAGAGGGGATGGTGGGGGTTCCCTTTACTCCCGAGGCCCCCGAGTGGCGTCTGGCTCCCACTCCCCCAGAGGCCGCCGAGCTCGATGCCCGCTGGCGCTCCGAGGGCGAGCCCCTCACCTCGCTCGTCCCCGTGAGTCTGACCGGTGTGAAGACCCGCTTCGATGAGCTGCTCGTGGATGAGGATCCCCGACGGCTTCTCGCTCGCCTCGAGGACTTCGCGCGCACCCCCCTGGAGGCACTCGGGGAGTTCGCCCGCGCGCAGGGGATTCCCGCGGCCCTGCTGCCCAAGCTGCGGGCCTTGAAGGAAGGTCCCCCCTTCGCGGTGGATTCGGCCTGTGTTCGTCCCTTCTTCCGTTATGCCGGAGCGCGTCACCGCGGCACCCTCCCCTCCGAGGCTCGCGCCTTCTGTTATCTGGACCGGCGCCTCATCCCCCGCGGCGACCACCGGCTGCGCGGCCCGTGGGATCCACATCGCGGCGCGGTGAAGCTCCTCTTCAACGTGCGCGAGCTGCCCCTGTCCGCCGCCCTCCTGGAGGAGGAAGGTTGCGTGCACGACCACCGGCACGCCCGCTTCGCGCCCCTGCTCGTGCCCCAGCGCGTACGCGACGAGGGACTCGACATCACCCGCGTCCTCCACTCCGAGGAGTCCCTGGGCCCGCTCGTGCCCAACCTCTCTCCACGAGGGCTGGCCTGGGCCGAGGGGCTCGGTGGCCCGCTCGCCGCCTTCCGGGCAATCGTGCGCTTCCTCAATGGCCCCGATGTGCAGCGGCGGTGGGCCCCCGTGTACGGCGCCTCTCGGGTGGTGCCCGTCCCCCTGACTGCTCTCCAGCCTTGAGGAACACGCACGGCGCATTAGTGTCCACCTTCACTCTCGGCCCGGAAGTCCGGAACCGGGAATTCCCGCGGAGAAGGAGATACCCCGTATGAAGACTCGCGCGCTGCTGACCGCTGCCGTCCTCTGCCTCGCAGGCCCGGCGTTCGCCCAGGGCAAGGCCCCCGCCGCCAAGGAGAAGGCCGCCACCAAGAAGGAGGAGAAGGCCGCCGAGAAGACCGAGAACAAGCCAGCCGCCGGTGGCGCCACCGCCCGCGCCGACGTGAAGGACCAGAAGGGCCAGTCCCTGGGCGAGGTGACGCTCACCGAGACGCCCCACGGCGTGCTGGTGAAGGGCACGCTCTCCAACGTTCCGGCCGGTGAGCACGCCATCCACATCCACGAGACGGGCAAGTGCGAGGCCCCCTTCAAAACCGCGGGTGGCCACCTCAACCCGGCCAAGAAGAAGCACGGCATCCTCGCCGCCGAGGGCAAGCACGAGGGCGATCTGCCCAACCTGCACGTGCCCGCCGACGGCAAGATCCAGTTCGACTTCTTCGCGCACGGCCTGAAGCTCAAGGACGTGGAGGACCAGGACGGCGCGGCCGTCGTCGTCCACGCGGGTGTGGACGACTACCAGAGCGATCCGGCCGGCAACGCCGGTGACCGCATCGCCTGCGGCATCGTGACGAAGTAGCGGCAATCCCGCCGCGACGGGAGGGTCGGGAAGGCCCTCCCGGCGTTCACCGCCGCGGAGCGGGTGGGCGCACCTCGAAGACGTAGGCCAGCGGGACGCCCTGGCGGCGCACCACGTGGAGGAGCCGCCCCGGCGTCCGCTTGTGCCAGTCCCAGCGCTCGGTGGCGAGGATGAGGTGCGGCTCGCGTCCGTACGCCCCCACGAAGCGCCCCCCGGAGGCGCGCTCGAGGAAATAGGAGGAGAGGAAGTCGGCGGAGCGGTTGGCCACGACGATGGGCTCGTCCGTGTCCGGGTGGTACTCGCGCAGGAGCCACTCGGCGGCCTCGCGGTAGCTGGCGCCCCAGTAATCCGTCTCGAAGCGTCCGGCCGCGCCCCGCAGGCCCCCCGCCAGCAGCCGGTTGAAGTACACCGACTGGTAGGGGTGCAGGCTCACCATCTCCCCCACCACCCAGGCCATTCCGGCCGCGCACGCCACCGCGACTCCCACCCGCACCGCGCGAGCCCCCACCACGTCCCACAGCGAGGACACGCCCCACGCCGCCAGCACCGCCAGCGGCGGCAGGACGAAGAGGAAATGGCGCATGCCGTCATAGACGGTGGAGCGCGCCACGATGACGGCTCCGATGGGGAAGAGGATGGCGAAGAGCAGCAGTCCCGCCTTCATCCACCCCTGCCCCGCCCACCGCCACCCGGCGCGCCAGCGGGCGACCCAGGCCCCCACTCCCGCGAGCAGGCCCAGGTAGAAGAACTCGGGAAGGCTGATGCCGATGGACACCGGCAGGTACGTCCAGGGCAGGCGCCGCCCACGCACGTCCCGGCCGAGGAAGCGCAGGGGCTCGTCCCACTCGAACGCCGCCGCCTCGCGGATGGCATTGAGCGGGTTCTTGAACGGGCGCACCAGACCGTAGGGCCAGAAGAACACCATCACCCCCCAGGCCACGGCCAGCACCAGGAGCAGTCCCAACCCCAGCCGGCCCACGTCGCGCAGGAGCTCGCGGCTGCGGGAGTCCGCGCGCCAGTGGTGGACGAGCAGTCCTCCGACCCAGGCGAGCCCCACGTAGCCGAAGTGGAAGATGGCGCCCGCGCGCACCGCGAGCACCAGCCCCAGGGCCCCGCCCGTGAGCAGCACCTGGCGCCAGGGCACGCGCGGCAGGAGCTCCATCCCGCGCACCACGGCCGCGAGGGTCCACACGGACAGGGTGGCGAGGGGCAGATCCTTGGGGTTGTTGAAGGCGTGTCCCCAATAGAGGGGGTGCAGCACGAGGAAGAGCGCGGAGAGGAAGCCGACGCGCGGGCCACCGCACCTGCGCCCCAGCTGCCACGCGCCCCCGAGCCCGAGGAGCGCGAACACGCCGTTGACCAGGTGGCGGCCCTCGTAGACACCTGCGGGGAAGCGCTCCCCCACCCACTGGGCGAGCGCCTCGAAGAAGCCCCCGTAGAGGTAGAGGTTGGCGAAATCGACCGCGGAACGGTCCCGCCCCAGCGTGCGGTACCAGGCGAGCACCCGCTCCGCGTACTGCCGCTGCATGTCCTCGTCCCAGGTGAGCCCGTAGTCGAGGAAGGTGGCCAGCGCCACCACCGTGGCCACCCCCATCAGCACGCCGAAGGCGAGGTGCCACGGTTGGGCACGCACCGCCTCCGGCGGGGCGGCATCCGACACGACGGGGGGTGGGACATCCATGATCGCGGCGTCATAACACGCCCCTGGCTGCCCCTGGCCCGCCACCATGCCCTCCAGGCGAGCACGTCTCGCGCCCCTCCCTCTCAGTCCGGCATCGGCCCCACATAGCGCGACGCGGGGCGGATGAGCCGCCCGGTGGTCCGCTGCTCGGAGACGTGCCCGAGCCACCCGGCGACGCGGCCACAGGCGAAGGCGGGCGAGAACATCGTCCGGTCCAGCCCCACCGCGTCGAGCAGCACGGCCGTGTAGAACTCCACGTTGGCGCGCAGCGGGCGGTCGGGGTAGCGCTGACGGAGAAGGTCCTCGGCCGCGCGCTCCACGGCACGAGCCAGGGCGAGCCGCTCGGTCCGCAGGCCCCCGCGCTCGAGCCGCTCGATGGCACGCTCCAGCACCGCCGCGCGAGGGTCGCGCACGCGGTAGATGCGGTGGCCCATGCCCATGATGCGGTGGCCGGCCCGCAGCTCCTCCTCGAGCCACGACGTGGCCCGCTCCGGCCGGGCGATGGCATCGAGCATGTCCAGCACCGGCCCGGGCGCTCCACCATGCAGGGGCCCCTTCAACGCGCCAATGGCGCCCACCACCGCCGACACCGAGTCGGAACCGGTCGAGGCGATCACCCGCGCGGTGAACGTGGAGGCATTCAGCCCGTGGTCGGAGACGGTGACCAGATAGGCATCGAGCCCGGCGGCCCTGTCGGGCTGGGACTCGCCCGTCACCATGCGCAGCAGATCGGCCGCGTGGGACAGCGTCGGGTCCGGCCGCACGGGAGCCAGCCCGCGTCCGCGCCTCGCCCAGGCTCCCGCGAACACCGCGAGGGCCCCCGTCAGCAGCAGGTGCGTCCCCAGCTCGCCATCGGAGCGCGCCGACACGTGTGCCGCCGCGGCCCGCAGTGCGTCCATGCCGTCCTCCGCCGAGAGCGCGTCTCCCAGCCCCTCGAGCAGGCCGAAGGCACGCACCCGCGCCTCGCCCAGTGCCGCCTGGAGCGAGCCCGGGAGCGGCTCCTTCGCATGAGGCGCCCAGAGCCTCGCGCACACCTCCTCGAAGGAGATGACTCCGGCGAGCGACTCCACGTCGCTCCCGGCGATCACCAACCGTCCCCGCTCTCCATCCACTTCACTCAACCGGGTCTCGGCCACCACCACCCCCTCGAGACCCGCCTGTACCGGCGCCTGCGTCGTGTTCACGTTCATGCTCGTGTCCCTCCGACACAGGCTGTAATGACGCGTCCACGAGCTCGAAACTCGATTCGACATTCGACATTCGACATTCGACATGTCGCTCGGGAATTCCTGTCAGACCGGCCGCGAAAATAAAGATTGCCCCAAAAGCCCGAATCCACCGATCCTCGGCTCCCCTGCGGACGAGGGAGGGCAAGACCGCATGCGAGGGTTGTCTGGACTCCTCATTCTGATGGCGCTGGCTGGCTGCACCTCGGTGAACGTGGTCCGGGTGCCGCCCATGAGCGATACGCGCGAGGTCTTCGTCACCACGTCGGACCTGAAGGTTCCCTACCAGAGCGTCGGGCTGGTGCAGACCACGCGGCGGGGCGTGCTGCTCTTCGGCTTCGCGGACCTGGCGTCGGCGGACCTGGAGGGGGGCATGTATGAGTCACTCATCCCCGAGGTGCGGCGCATGGGAGGCGACGGCATCATGAACGTGCGCTTCCATCAGACGCAGTACCCGCTGCCCACCCGCATCCTCTTCGCCCTGCTCTTCTTCATCCCGCTGCCGAGCGAGGTCTCCATCAGTGGCGAGGTGGTGAAGCTCGCCCCGGGTGCCGTGCCGGCCTCGGCCACGACCGTGTCTCGTTGAACCCGTTCCGCGCCTTGGAGAACCCGGTGAGACTCCCGCTCCTCCTTCCCTTGCTGCTGTGCGTTGGATGCAGTGCCGTGTCGCGCGGCACGAAGCTCTCGGACCGTCCGCCCGATGGCGGTCGCGGCCTGTACCTCAGCACCGGCGGCTCGCCCCGGCCCTACCGCACCCTCGGCTTCGCCCAGGTGATGGGCTACGGCGTCACCGTGGCGGGCATCTCGGACCTGGGAGATGCCGCCCTCGACAGCACCATCAAGAAGGCGCTGGTGGATGCGGCCCTGAGGATGGGCGGCGACGGTGTCATCAACATCGAGTTCGAGGACGAGAACCCGCCCACCGACGTGGAGCGCGCCTCCGACCTGTCCGAGTCCTTCACCAACGCGGCGCGTGGCCGAGGTGGAGTGAAGACCCGCAACCGCAACATCACCGTCACCGGCGAAATCATCCACTTCCTTCCCACCCAACCGTGAGGCCTCCTTCGATGCGTTCCCTCCTCGCGCTCGCGCTCGTGGCGCTCACCGGCTGCACCGTCGTCAACACCACCTCCGTCCCGTCCGACCGGAGCGGCGGGGAAGTCTTCGTGACGGCGGGCGACATCCCCGAGCCCTATGAGTCGCTCGGCATGGTCCAGGCCACGCGCTCGGGCGTGCTGCTCTTCGGCTTCGTGGACGTGGTGGGCACGGACCTCGACGCCGGCTTCAAGGACGTGCTCATTCCCCAGGTGCGGGAGATGGGCGGCGATGGCGCCATCAACGTCCGCTTCCGCCAGACGCAGTACCTGCCGGTGACGAAGGTGTTCGGCGCCATCTTCTTCTTCATCCCGCTGCCCAGCAGCGTGACGGTGACGGCCGAGGTGGTGAAGCTCCAGCGCCGCGCCGAGCGCTGAAGCGGGGCGTACCCCGCCCTACCCTTTCGCGCGGTTGGTCCTCTTTGCTATTGCAAGCCGACCGCGGGCAATGCCGCCCGCGATGTCGAAGGAATGTTCATGCTCGCAAGGCATCTGTTCGCAGGACTGATGATGTTGGTGGTGTCTGGGCTTGTCGGGTGCCAGCCCGATACGCAGGAGGGCACCGAGACCGGTAGCGCCACCTCCGAGTTGATCTCCTGTGGGGAGCTGTCGGCGAGCACCTGCACCAGGACCGCGGGCTGTGAGTACCTGAAGGGCTGCTGCGGCGGCATGTGCGTGGACCAGTACCAGACCTGTCCCATCGCGTGTCCGCCTCCGCCGGGCGAGCAGAGCGCCCTGCCCGAGGCCACCTGCGACGGGCTGTCGTCCAGCATCTGCGGCAAGACCGCGGGCTGCGAGTACCTGTCGGGCTGCTGCGGCGGCACGTGCGTGGAGCAGGGGCAGACCTGCCCCATCGTGTGCCCGCCTCCGGAGAGCTAGCCAGAAGCCCGCGCCGTCCGGCGTGAGGTCCCTCCGCGCCGTTTTCTCATTCGCGCGGAACCTGGGAGCAGGACCTGCGCCCAGGGTCTCTGGAACAGGGTCAGAGGGATGTGGGAAAGAAGCGGAACGAGGAAGTCAGTTGTTGTATCTGCCCCGCTACGTCTCATGACCCAACCAGTCGCAAGCTCCATCCGCATCGGAACCATCCTTCGAGACACCTACGAGCTCGTCTCGGAGCTGGGTCGGGGAGGCATGGGCACGGTCTTCCTGGCCCAACACCTCCGGCTGCCCGGCAAGCAGGTGGCGGTGAAGGTCCTCCACGCACAGGAGGAGACGAGCCCGGAGGTGTACGCGCGCTTCCGCCGTGAGGCGGAGATCACCTCCCGGCTCGGCCACCCGAACATCGTCGCGGTGTTCGACTTCCACAGCCTGGAGGACGGCACGCCGTACCTGGTGATGGAGCACCTGCGCGGCGAGAGCCTCTCGAAGCGGCTGCGCCAGGGCGCCATCCCCCTCCAGGAGGCGCTCCTCATCGCGCGGCAGATCGGCTCGGCCCTGCACACCGCCCACCAGGCGGGCGTGGTGCACCGGGACCTGAAGCCGGGCAACGTGTACCTCGTCCCCACCGAGTCCGGGGGCGTGGTGGGCCAGCAGGTGAAGCTGCTCGACTTCGGCATCTCGAAGCTCGCCAGCGCCCAGACGGTCCACACGAAGGAGGACGTGCTGCTGGGCACGCCGCGGTACATGTCGCCCGAGCAGGCGATGGGAAAGAACCGCGAGGTGGATGCCCGCTCGGACCTGTTCGCCCTCGGGTGCATCGTCTACGAGATGCTGACCGGCCGGCCGCCGTTCAACGGCGACTCCGTGGCGGGCCTCATCTACAACATCGTGTATCAGCCCCCGGACGCGCTGGGACTGCTCTGTCCGGACGTCCCCCCGTCGGTGATCGCGGCGGTGGACCGGGCGCTCTCGAAGGACCCGAAGGACCGCTTCCCGGATGTGGCGTCGTTCATCGCCGAGCTGACGGGAACCCCGCTCCAGAGCCTTCCCCCGTCCCAGCCGCAGCCGACGGCGCGTCCCGAGGCGACCCCCAGGGCACCGGGTTCCCCGTCCTCGTTCCCGACGCGCCGGGCGGACGAACCCGCGAATACGGTGCCGGGACGCCGTCCCACGACCCAACCCCAGGCGGAGGTTCCAGGGAACACGGTGCCGCTGGGTCCCACGGTGCAGCCGAAGTCGAAGGTCCCGCTGATCGCGGGTGGGGTGGCGGTGCTGCTCGTGGCGGTCGCGGCCGCCGGATGGTGGCTGCGCCCCCAGACTCCGCCCGCCCCGGCCGTCAGCACGCCGGAGAGCACGGCGAAGGCGGAGCCGCCCCCGAAGCCGGCCACCCCTCCCCCGGCCGTCGTCACGGCTCCGGCCGAGACCCCTCCCACCGGGTCCGAGCCGAGCGAGTCCGCGCCATCCGAGCAGGTCGCCGCCACCACCACCGCCGAGACCCGTCCCACCCCGCGAACCACCGCGCGCCAGGGCCCTCCCGAGGTGATGCCCGAGGAGGTGCGGAAGGATCTGACGGATGCGGAGCAGGCACTGAAGGACGGCAATGCCGCGGAGGCGATCCGGCTCGCCCGCCGCAGCCAACGGATGAAGATCACCGGGGCGTCCTTCTCGGTGCTCACCCGGGCCCACTGCCACCAGAGCGACCTCGCCAATGCCCGCGCGCAGTGGGCGAAGGTCCCCTCGGCGGAGCGCACCCGGGTACGTCAGTACTGCAAGCAATATGAGATCAATCTTTGAACCCACGTCCTTCACGGGGGGACATGTGAACGTGAGAATCATCCTGGCAGCGGTCATCGCGATGGGACTGGTCGGCTGCGCCACGACCCGAGCCCCAGCCCCTATCGGAGCGGGCAAGGTCTTCTCGGGCCCGCAGGGCGAGGAAGTCTCCGTCATCCCACTCCTGCCCGTGCAGGAACACAAGGCGCTCGTCTACGTCCAGGGCACGGGCGGTGAGTTCGACGGAAAGGCGCTCCTGCACGAGCACAGCGCCCAAGGCAACAAGGAGGACTACACCACGACGCTTCGGGGCAAGGACTACACGACGCTGATCGTGCGCTCCCGGTACGGAAAACAGAGTCACCTGCTCTTCGTGCCCGGGCACAGGGACAGCATCACCGTCTCCTATGACGAGCCGCGCACCCAGGCGCTGAAGGCCAGCGACATCTATTCGGTGTACGAGAAGCAGAAGGCGGATGGCACGCTCGCCAGGCTCGCGGCGTTCGACCGCCCGGGCACGATGGCCAGGCACGACCAGTCGCTGGCCGAGACGCTGAAGTCGATGAACAAGACCTGCGGCACCTCGGTGACCGCGTCGATCGTCTGGGACACCATCTCGGATGACCTGCTGAAGACCTACAGCGTCGCTTCCTTCTGCCAGAACCCGCTCACCGCACTGGAGAAGCTGTGCGACACGAACGTGGGCAAGCGGATCATCCGCGAGAAGGTGCGGCAGGTGCGCTGCCAGTTCGGCGACGCCATGACGCTGTCCGTCGACGCGGGACAGGTGACCTGGACGACGCAGCAGGACGCCGGGAACCAGGAAGACTTCGCCATCCAGTACTTCGAAAAGAACCTTTAGGACGGAGCGCGTCATGCCTGCTCGTCACATCTTCGCCGCCGCCGTGGTCCTCCTCTCGTCGAACGCCTCGTGGGCCATCGAGCCCCCGTGGGGCAAGGCCCAGAACCTGGGAGAGAAGCGGCTCCTGGAGAAGACCACGCTCTGCACCGATGGGAAGGGCCACTACTTCGCCCTGTCACCCAACAAGGATGGCCCGGACCATCTCTTCTACGGGGACGGCCGCACGTTCGTGCAGGTGCCCGTCGAGAAGTACATGAGCAACACCTTCCTGGAGCCGCGCTTCGTCGACGCGAACAGCAACCCCAACTTCCGCGGCGCGGACATGCGCGTGTACTCGAAGGTCATCGTGGAAAAGGAGAAGGGGGACTGCGCGGTCCGATGCGGCGAGCGGACCATCCCCTTCACCTTCGTCGAGTCCGAGAAGGCCGGAGAGCTGCTCCTGGCCGCTGCGTTCGAGGCGAACCCTCAGAAGTTCGTGCCCTACGCGCTGCTGCGCGACAGCAAGGGCATCTACTACCTGGTCGAGCGGGGCTTCCATCCCGAGGACCAGAAGCGCTTCCGGGTGTCCATCGGGCCCAAGGGCAATCTCAAGCTCCAGGAGATGGTCAACCTCGTCTCCGACTCGGAGGGGCAGATCTTCTCCACGAAGAAGGGAGACCTCCGGCTCGTGGTGGACCAGCAGAAGCCCTCGATGTGGATCCAGAACAAGAAGCGGCTCGAGCTGCGCGTGGTTCCCGTCTCCGACAACCTGCCGCTCATCTACAACGAGCTGGGGCCCTACACCGGCGTCCGGCTGGGCACGCCCTGCGACGATCAGTGAGGACTGGCGGCTCCTGTCACCGCGCGTGCGCCACGAGCAGCCAGGCAGGAGCCCACCAGTAGGGGTACAACAGCTGCCGGTCCACACGCGCGAAGCCCGCCTCTCGTAGCTGGGCCTCCCAGCCGTTCACGGGTTGCTCGAAGGTGGTACGTGTGGCGCCGCGGTCCACGTACCCGAAGAACACCGGCATCAGGAAGCCCTGCGTCACCGTCTCGAAGTCGGAGCCGGAGTATTCGGACAATCCCTCGCGGTAGCGGCCGAACACATGCCGGATGACGTCCGGCTTCAGCGGCTCGTCCATGAGGGGCGCGTCGAACTCGGCCACCAGCAGTGTGTCGCAGTGGGCACGCAGCCAGCCCAACGGCCCGAGCCGCTCGGCCGGTGGAATGGAATGAAGGCTGAAGGTGGCCTGCGCCACGGCCCAGCGCCGCGTCTCCCCTCCGGGACTGGCGATGAGCTCCTGCAAGCGCCCGGAGAAGGGCTCATGGCTCACACCGCGCGCGACGAGCTCCGCCGAGGTGCGTTCGAGCAGCGGCGCCGCCGGCTCCACCAGGGTCACCCTCCGCACCGCTGGCGTCAGTGCGGGTAGCAGCGCCAGTCCATCACCGACGCCGATGTCGAGGAGCTCGAACGGCTCGCCCGGGTAATGCCGGGCCAACGCCCGGCTCGTCTCCCGGTAGAGGGCGACGTTGCCGCCACCGCGAATGAAGGCGCCAAAGCCTTCCGCCGAGACGTAGACGTTGCGCTTGCCCTCCCGGGCCACCCGCGCGAGGTAGGCCGCGGCCGCGGGGAAGAGCGGGTCCGCCGGAGCGGCCTGTGCGGCGCGGGCGGCGAAGGTGGCGGCCTCGGCGTGGCGCTCATCCGCGAAGGCGAGCATCGCCAGATAGAGGAGCCCCTCCGGCGAAGGCCCGGCAACGCTGGCGGCCGCCTCGAGGCCCCCGGCGCGGTAGTGGCTCCAGAGTGTGTCCAGCATATGTGTGTGCGCTCCCATTTCAGTCTCGACCAGCAAGAACAGGATCGACCAGAACCCGCCGACGTTGTACCGAGGGGCGCGGTTCTCCGCACGCCTCACGCCTGCCTGCCCGCCGAAACACCTCCATGCCACTGCCCGTACTCCGCTCGGTCGTCCTTCTTGAATCGCCTGACGGCGTGCGTGCCGCTGGAGCCGCGCCATGAACGAGCGACGTGGTGCCGATGCCTTCTCGTTCCAACTGATGATCGCCCTCTGCATGACCTGGGGTCTGCAGCAGGTGGCGATCAAACTGGCGGCGGCGGACATCGCGCCCATCGTGCAGGCGTCGGCGCGCTCCGGCATCGCCGCGTTGCTGGTGGCCCTGCTGATGTTCTGGCGCGGCGGCTGGGAGGGACTCCGTCAGGGGACCTTGCCCGCGGGCCTGCTCTCCGGGGTGCTGTTCGCCCTGGAGTTCCTGCTGATCGCCCTGGGGCTGGAACGCACCACCGCCGGGCACATCGCGGTGTTCCTCTACACCTCGCCGATCTTCTCCGCCCTGGGGCTGCACCTGCTCCTGCCCAGCGAGCGTCTGCGCCGGCTGCAATGGCTGGGGATCGGCCTGTGCTTCGTCGGCATCGCGGTGGCTTTTGGTGGTGGCATCTCCCTGGCCAACATGGATTCGCGGATGCTGCTGGGCGATGCCATGGGGCTCATGGCGGGCATGGCCTGGGGAGCCACCACCGTGGTGATACGTGGCTCGAAGTTGTCGGAGGCACCGCCGAGCCTGACGCTGTTCTACCAGCTCGCGGTCGCCTTCGTGCTGTTGCTGCTGATCGCCGTCATGAACGGACAGGTCGGCCATGTCGCACTGACGCCCCGGGCGGTTGCCAGCGTGCTGTTCCAGGGGGTGGTGGTCTCCTTCGTCAGCTATCTCATCTGGTTCTGGCTGTTACGCCGCTATCTGGCCTCGAACCTGGCGGTGTTCTCCTTCATGACCCCGCTGTTCGGCGTGAGCATGGGTGTGCTGATTCTCGATGAGCCCTTGTCCCTGAACTTCGTCGGGGGCGCCGTGCTGGTGCTGCTGGGCATCACCCTGGTGAGTGGCGAAGCCTGGTTCCGGCGATGGCTTCAGTCTCGTTGAAGAAGCGGCCCTTCCCTGGCGAGGATGGTGGACATGAACCACCACGTCCTGTTCCTGCCCGGCGCCGGCGGCGCCGCATCCTTCTGGCATCCGCTCGGCGCGTTGTTGCCGGCGAGCTGGCGCAAGACCTATCTGAGCTGGCCGGGTCTCGGTCACGAGCCGCATGAGCCGGGGCTCCAGAGCCTGGACGATGCGGTGGCGCATGCCGCCAGCAGGCTGGAGAGCCCAAGTGTGGTCGTGGCGCAATCGATGGGCGGCGTCGTCGCCGTGCGGCTGGCACTCGCCCATCCGGAGCGCATCAGCCATCTGATCCTGACGGCGACCTCCGGCGGCATCGATGTGGCGAGCCACGGCGCAAGCGATTGGCGCGCGTCCTATCGCGCGGAATACCCGAAGGCCGCGGAGTGGATCCTCTCCGACCGGACGGATCTCTCGGCGGAGCTCCACCGCATCTCCATCCCGACGCTGCTCCTCTGGGGCGATGCCGATCCCATCAGCCCCGTGGCGGTCGGCCATCGTCTCGAGCAACTGCTGCCCAGGGCCCGGCTGCGGGTGCTCGCTGGCGGCGACCACATGTTCGCCCGCGACCGCGCGGCGGAAATCTCCACATGGGTCACGGAGCATCTCGGCGCCCATCCTTGACATGCAACCTCCAGGTTGCATATGGTGTCGGTATGGATGAGGTCTTCAAGGCGCTTGCGGACCCCACCCGGCGGGAGCTGCTCGATCGTCTGCACGTGGAGAACGGGCAGACGTTGAACCAGTTGTGTGAGCACCTCTCGATGACGCGGCAGGCGGTCACCAAGCACCTGGTGGTGCTGGAGACCGCCCAGCTCGTCGTCACCGTCTGGCGGGGTCGCGAGAAGCTCCACTACCTCAACCCCGCGCCCATTCACGACATCTACGAGCGGTGGATCGGGAAGTTCGATCGCGAACGGCTGCGGGCGCTCAGCGCCTTGAAGGAAGCGTTGGAAGACAGCCAGGAGAAGAAGGATGGATAAGCCTCAGTTCGTGCACGTCAGCTACATCGCCACCATCGAGCAGACCCCCACGGTGCTGCGCCTCGTCGTCACGCACGAGGGCTTCGAGCCGGGCAGCAAGGGGCTCCAGCAAGTCACCGGCGGATGGCAGGCCATCCTCAGCAGCCTCAAGACCCTCCTGGAGACGGGCAAGCCGCTCGACTTCAGCTGGTGGAGGGGCTGAGCCCCTCGGCCGTCAGTCATTGATGTGCTCATGAGTGTTGATCTTGTATTCCGGTTATTGCAGGATTCCCCCTGCTGTTCACCCGGGGGATCCATCTCGTGCGCAAAGCCGGCACCCTTCACCTTCCACTCACCCTGCTCCTGGGCGCCCTGGCCGCTGGCTGCACGAGCCCGCCCCCCAAGGTCGAAGAGAAGCCCGATGCGGGGCAGCCCCCCACCGCGAACGAGGAGCCCGCTCCGACGCGCGTCCGCCGGCTGACGCGTGCGGAGTACGACAACACCGCCTCGGCGGTGCTGGGCAGGCCCGTCACCGTGGGGCAGAGCTTCGCCGCCGAGGACACCGTGCTCGGCTTCTCCACGCACGACAAGCTGCAGGTCTCCGCGCTGCTCCTGGACCAGGTGGACACGGCGGCCGCCGCGCTCGCCAGGCAGGCCGTGGAGGACCTGTCCACGCTCCACACCTGCAAGTCCGGGCAGGCGGAGCAGGACTGTGCGCGAGACCTCATCGCGGCCGTGGGCGCGCGCGCCTTCCGCCGGCCCCTCACCGACGAGGAGCGGAGCGATCTGCTCGCGCTCTACACGGCGGGCCGCGACGGCGGCACGTTCCGCGACGGCGTGGAGCTGGTGCTGCAGGGCATGTTCTCCTCCGCCTCGTTCCTGTACCGCGGCGAGCTCGGTCCCACCGGAGCCAGCCCCGGCGCGGTGGTGGAGCTGACGCCCCACGAGGTGGCCTCCGCCCTCTCCTACCTCGTGACGGCCGGCCCGCCGGACGCCGCGCTGCTCTCGGCGGCCGGGTCGGGCGCGCTCGCGGACGGCGAGGAGCGCGTGCGTCAGGTGCGCCGGCTGGTCGGCACGCCCGCCGCGCGCAAGCACCTCCACCGCTTCGTGGTGGAGTGGCTGGGGCTGACGAAGGTGGGCTCGCTCAACAAGAACAACCTCGTCTTCCCCCAGTTCGACACCTCGCTGCGCGAGTCCATGCAAGGGGAGATGGACGCGTTCATCGACCACGTCCTGGCCAACGAGAAGGGCAGCCTGCGGGCGCTGCTCGCCGCAGACTACACCCTCGCGGACGACCGGATGGCGGAGTTCTACGGCCTGACGCAGCGCCCGGGCACGAGCTTCTCGCGGGTGCCGCTGCCCTCGCAGCGCGCGGGCATCCTCACCCAGGCCAGCCTCCTGGCCACGTACTCCACCTTCGACTCCGGCTCCCCCATCCGGCGCGGCAAGTTCGTGCTGGACCGCCTGCTGTGCATCTACATCCCTCCTCCGCCACCGGACGTGGTGACCGTCCCGCCCGAGCCCCGTCCCGACAGCACCACCCGCGAGCGCACCGCGGCGCATACGCGAGACCCCATGTGCAGCGGCTGCCACCGGCAGATCGATCCCATCGGCTTCGGCCTGGAGGACTTCGACGGTCTCGGCGGACACCGGACGCGGGAGAACGGGCGGACCGTGGACGCGAGCGGCTCGGTCGTCCTGGCGGGCAACACGTTCTCCTTCACCGGAGGAGCGCAGCTCGCACGCCAGCTCGCCGGGGATGACAGCGTGGCGGACTGCCTCGCGCTGCAGGTGTTCCGGTATGGCCTGGGGCGCGACTCGCTCGACGGCGATCTCCAGTCGCTGGAGTCCATGCGGAGCCAGTTGCGCGCGGGCGAGCGCACCCTCGCCGCCGCCTTCGAGTCCCTGGTCCGTACGCCGGCCTTCACCCGGCGCCGCGTCCCCTCCCCCTAGGAATTCCCCATGCTCACGAACCTCTCCCGCCGCTCCATCCTCCAGGCGCTGGCTGGCACGGCCCTGGCCGCGCCGTTCGGGGCGAAGGCCCAGACCCAGACGCCGCCCTTGCGCTTCATCGCCCTGTTCACCCCGCACGGGACGGTGCCCGAGTACTGGGCACCACGGGGTGGCGAGACGGACTTCGACATCAGCTACCCGAACTCCATCCTCGCGCCGCTCGACAAGCACCGCTCCAAGCTGCTCATCCTGGACGGGCTGGACTACAGGGTGCTCTACGAGCACGGCACCATGGGCCACGAGGGCGCGCCGGTCACCTTCCTCACCGGGAGCAAGGTGCTCATGAAGGGGGGCGAGGAGTTCCCCGAGGGCATCTCGCTGGACCAGGAGCTGGCCCAGGCCGCGCACATCGGCGGCGCCACCCGCTTCCGCTCGATGAACCTCAATGCGTGGGAGGGCGGCCTCTCCCCGCAGAGCAAGTACAACAGCATCAGCTTCGCCTCCAATGCCGCCCGCATGCCGTTCGAGCTCAACCCGTTCGACGTCTACACGCGGCTGTTCGGTGACATGGCGGACCCGGGAGACCCCGAGGCCGCGCGGCGTGCGCTCGCGCGCCGCAGGAGCCTGGTGGACTTCCTCACCAAGGACGCCTCACGGCTGCGGGGACGGCTGGGCACCGACGAGCGCCAGAAGCTCGACTCGCACCTGCAGGCCCTGCGGGACATGGAGAAGCGCCTCGAGTCCTCCGGTCTGGCGGGCTGCTCCAAGCCCGTGTGGGATCCCGCACACGACTACAACCAGTACGAAATCACCGAACTGGACCTGTACCCGACGCTCGTCCAGTTGCACATGCAGCTCATCGCCCGTGCGTTCGCGTGCGACCTCACCCGCGTGGTCACCCTGTTCATGGCGGGGCCGCCCATGCCGTGGCTGGACATCAACGAGGACGTGCACCACAACATCGCGCACATGCTGGACTCGGGAGATGCGAGCCAGCGCGAGGCCACGCGGCTGCGGATGGTGAAGGTGCAGCTCTGGTACACCCGGCAGGTGGCGTACCTGATGGACCAGCTCGCCGCCGTGCCCGAGGGGAACGGTACCGCGCTCGACAACACCGTCATCCTGTGGGGGAACGAGCTGGCCAACCCCGCGGGGCACACAGGGGTGGGCGTCCCCATCGTGCTGGCGGGTGGCGCGGGCGGCAGGTTCCGGATGGGCCGCTACCTGCGGCTGCGCCCTGGAGTGGATCCGCTCAGCACCTGGACGGGCTCGGGGATCCTCCAGGGCGCCGTCGCCCACAACAAGCTGCTCGTCTCCATCGCCAACGCCTTCGGGCTCCCGAAGAGGACGACGTTCGGGCACCCGGACTACATCGGGGAGCTCCCGGGCCTCGTCTGACGGCGTACTAACGAAGTACCCGCGGTGGGAAGAGCGGGGTCTCGCGCCAGGAGCCCTCCTCATAGCGGAGCTCGACCAAGGGGTGGCGCATGGGCTCCAGGGTCTGGTCCGGATGCAGGAGGGCTCCTCCCCCCGCTGGAATGCCGATTCCGCGAGCCCCCGGGCCGGCCCCCCGCACCGCACGCTTCAACTCCGTCCAGTCCGGCTGCTCGTGGACCCCCACGAGGAATGGGGCCAACCCGAGGACCGGGAACAGCGCCTCGGGACCGGGCCCGGACTCGCTCCACGCCCGCGTTCCGAGCTGCATCGCGCCCGCGGAGATGCCCATGAGGACCGCGCCGTCGAGGTAGCGCTCCCGCAGGACGGCCTCCAGGCCATTCTCCTGGAAGGACTTCCACCCCAGGAGCGGATCTCCTCCCGCCAGCAGGATGACGTGCGCCCGTGCGAGCCAATCACGGTCCTCGGCCGTGGGCCGCGAGGGAATCATCCGGCAGTGGGAGATGCCGGCCAGCTCCATGGCGGCGGTGAAGATGTCGAAGAAGGCGGGCTCGTCCCCGTTGGATGCGCCCAGGTAGGCCGCTCGGATGGGGCCAACCGCGAGGTCCGCATCCGTCAACAGGCGGAGACGCTCCAGGAAGGGCTTGTCCCCACTGCGCCAGAACAGCAGTGAGCTGTCCGCGAGCAGGAAGAGGGGCTTGCGAGGAGACCTCATGCTCACCGTGCGGTCGATTCGGACAAGGGGGCCACCGGAACCGTGGCTGGACCCGAAGGCGTGTCCCAGGAGCCCCCCTCGCACTGGAGCAGGCGATCGAGAACGGCGAGCGATGGCGAATCCCCCGACGCACGGACCTTCTGCTCCATGCCGATGTTGAGCAACTCCATGCGCAGACGCATGGCATAGGCGTCGGACTCTTCCGTTTCCGGCGTCGTGGTCTGGATGTTGTCGACCCAGGAGCGCTCGGCGACGAAGCGCAACCTCCGCACGAGCGACTCCACCACGTAGCGCTGCTCCGGGCGTCCGGTCCGCGATACCTCGACAATGGGGGCGGAGAGGAAGCGGCGCAGGTCGCCGATCTTCACGCGCCGCTGCAACCAGGCCTCCGATGTGGAGACGGGCAGATCCGTCGTCTCGCCATCCACCTTGGCGAACGCATGGGCCTCGGCGTAGCTCACCCGTCCGTCTCCGTCCCGGTCGGCCGAGCCCACCGCCATCCCCGTCCGGCTGACGCCCGCGAGCCCCGCGAAGAAGCTGGAACTGTAGTCCCGGTAGTCCGCCTCGTTCACCTCCGGGGTGCACCCGACGGACGGGCGGTACTCCACGGTGGCGAAGAAGCCACAGCGGGGCTGCGCCACCACGGGCCGCCGGGGATTGGCGTCCTGGTAGATGAAGTTGGCGAACGAGCCGGCGTAGCACTGCGACATCACCGTGACGACCGGTGTGGTGCTCGGAAGCCTGCCCAGGAAGAGACCGAAGGCCCTCACCGTCAGCGTGTCCGAGTCCCAGAGCGCCAGGTGGTTGTTGTTCAGGTTCCGGCCGTTCAGGCCACCGTGGCCCGTGAAGTAGATGAAGACCGGCCGCTGGGGCGTGCTCCGGGCGCTCTGCTCCACCCACTCCAGGAAGCGCTCCAGGGTCGCCGGTCCCTTGAGGTGGGGGACCTCGGGGGCCTTGAACAACTCGCGCGAGCCCTCGCCGAGATAGCGGACCGTGGCCTTCCCGTCATTCCCATTGGCGAAGTAGATGGAGGCGGAATCGGGAGCGAGCCCGAGCGCCTGGAGCGTCCGTTGGAAGTAGAGGACGTTCTTCTCCAGGGCGATCTCATTTCGCGCGGGCTCGCTGCCTCCGCCCATCACCAGGAAGTTGGAGGCACGCGGAGGGGCGGGAATGGCTTCGATGGGAGGCTGGGGCTCGGAAACCTCGGGCGCCGCTTCCTCACTCGAGGCGGAGGTCCACTCCTCGTCGCCGCCACCGTCCTCGATGACAGGAGCCCGTACACACCCCAGCGCCCCCGCGCACAGCAGCACGGCCAGGCCGTCCTTGCCCCTGAATCCTCGCGTCATCCCGGGAAGTCTAGTGCATGGGAAGCACGAGGGCCCTGTGTGCTAGCATGAGCCGCGCGGTGCGGTGTCAGGAGCTGGATGTCACTCCGAGTGGCCGCACCAGGGCGAGACGCATGAGGGCTCTGGTCAAGGACGAACGCACGGTGGGGCTGCGCGAGGTACCTCGGCCGGTGGCGTCGCGCGAGGATGACGTCATCATCCAGGTGGCGGTGGCGGGCCTGTGCCGCACGGACGTGTACGTGGCCGAGGGCCGGCTACCGGTGCGACCTCCGCTGGTGCTGGGCCACGAGCTGGCGGGCACGGTGGCCGAGGTGGGCCGGGCGGTGCGAGGCCTGACACCGGGCGAGCGAGTCACGGTCCACCCGCTGCTGGCGTGCGGGGAGTGTCCCGGGTGTCGGAGGAGCGAGCGGTGCGGGCGGCCAGCGCAGCTGGGGGTACACCACGATGGGGCCTTCGCCGAGTACGTGCGGGTGCCGGCCTCGGCGGTGCACCGGCTGCCTCCCGGGTTGCCCTTCATGCTGGGGGCCTATGTGGAGCCGGTGGCCGCGGCGCTGGGAGTGCTGGAGGCGGGGATGCGGCCCGGTCAGCGGGGGCTCATCTACGGGGACAACCGCATCGCCCAGCTCACGCGGCGGGTGCTGGCGGCGCACGGGCTGAACGAGGTGCCGCTGTACGCGCCGCGCCGTGGAGAGCGGCTGGCGGCGGATGCGTACGACTTCATCATCGAGACGGAGCTCTCCGACCAGGCACTGGCGGACATGCTGGAGGCGCTGCGTCCGGGCGGCACGCTGGTGCTCAAGAGCCGGCGGCACGAGCCGGTGGCGCTGCCCGTGGCGCGGGCGGTGCTCAAGGACGTGACGCTGAAGGCGGTGTCCTACGGCCCCTTCTCCGAGGCGCTCGCGCTGCTGGCCGGGGGCCGGTTGAAGGTGGACGACCTGCTGGGCGAGGTGCACCCGCTGGAGGCGCACGCGGCGCTCTTCGAGGCGGCGGGACGCAGCGAGGAGCGCAAGGTTTTCTTCGCCCCGGGCAGGGGCTGAGAAGGAGCGACGGACGTGTGCGGGCTGGTGGCGTGGTACTCGGAGGAGCGGCCCGTACAGGCCGAGGCGCTGCACCGGGCGGTGGGAGCGTTGCGCCACCGCGGACCGGACGGAGAAGGGCTGTGGCTGTCCGGAGACCGGCGGGTGGCGCTGGGGCACCGGCGGCTGGCGCTGGTGGACGTGGAGGGCGGAGCCCAGCCGCTCTCCAACGAGGACGGGTCCGTGAGGGCCATCGTCAACGGCGAGCTGTACGGGCACGAGCGGCTGCGGGCGGAGCTGGAGGCACGAGGGCACCGCTTCCGGACGCGCTCGGACAGCGAGGTGCTGGTGCACCTGTACGAGGAGCACGGAGCCGGCTGCCTGCGCCACCTGCGCGGCGAGTTCGCCTTCGTGCTGTGGGACGGGCGCAACCGGATGCTGCTGGCGGGGAGGGACCGCTTCGGCGTCAAGCCGCTGTGCTACGCGCAGGTGGACGGAGGGCTGTGGCTGGCCTCGGAGGCGAAGGCGCTGCTGGCGGCGGGGCTGCCCGCGGCGTGGGACGAGGCCGCCTTCTTCCACGCGGCGAGCCTCCAGTATGTGCCGCCGGACCGGACGTTGTTCGCGGGCGTGAGGCAGGTGCCGCCAGGGCACATGGTGCTGGCGGTGGACGGACACCTCCGGGTGCAACGGTACTGGGACCTGGATGTGCCGCGCCTGGAGGGGGAACGACCGGTGCGCACGGAGGCCGAGTGGGTGGAGGGGGTGCGGACACGGCTGGAGGAGGCGGTCCGGCTGCGGCTGAGGGGAGACGTGCCGGTGGCGTTCCAGCTCAGCGGAGGGCTGGACTCGAGCGCCGTGGTGGGACTGGCGGCGAGAGAGAGCGCGGAGCCCATCCACTGCTTCACGCTCGCCTTCGAGGCGGAGGGCTATGACGAGCTGGCGCTGGCCGAGGAGACGGCGGCGCGAGTGGGGGCGGTGCTGCACCCGGTGCGGGTGGGGCAGGAAGCGCTGGTGGAGGGCCTGCCCGAGGCGGTGGCGCAAGGAGAGGGGCTGGCCATCAACGGGCACCTGGTGGCCAAGCACCTGCTGAGCCGGGCGGTGCGCGAGGCGGGCTTCAAGGTGGTGCTGACGGGAGAGGGCTCGGACGAGGTGTTCGCGGGCTACCCGCATCTGCGACGAGACCTGCTCCAGGCGGAGGCCGCGGGAGCGGGAAGGACCGAGCGGCTGGGGAAGCTGGAGGAGACGAACCTGGCGTCCGCGGGGGTACAACTGCCCGAGGGCGAGTCCCTGCCGCTGGAGGCGGTACGGAGGGCATTGGGCTTCGTGCCGGGCTTCCTGGAGGCGAAGGGAACGCTGGGCAGACGGGTGCACGGGGTCCTGACGGAAGAGTACCTGCGGCGCTTCGAGGGTCGGGACGCGTACGCGGTGCTGATGGCGGGAGTGGACGTGGAGGGCCAGCTCGAGGGCCGGCACCGCGTGGAGCAGTCGCTGTACCTGTGGACGAAGCTGGCGCTGGCCAACTACATCCTGCGGACGCTGGGCGACGGGATGGAGATGGCACACGGCGTCGAGGGACGACTGCCCTTCCTGGACGGTGAGCTGCATGGCTTCGCGCGCGCGGTGCCGATGGAGCTGAAGATCCGGGGACCGGTGGAGAAGTACGTGCTGCGCGAGGCGATGAAGCCGTACCTGACGGAAGCGGTCTACCGCAGGCAGAAACACCCGCTGATGGCGCCGCCCCTGACACTGTTTGGCTCATCGAGGGCACAGGGACTGGTGCAAGACGTGCTGCGCGGCAGTGCCTTCAAGACACAGCCCTTCTTCGACCCGGGGAAGGTCCTGGCGTTGCTGGAGCGGCTGCCCACGCTCACGCCACGAGAGCGGGTGGCGCAGGAGCCGGTGCTGATGATGGCATTGACGACCGCCCTGCTACAGGAGCGCTACCGGCTCTCAGCGGTGTGCTCCTGAAGACGGCGGGAATCGAAGCCTCCACTCGACCCTACTGTTCACGAAACCGGGGCGAGCCCACGCCAGCATGAGCTGGTTGCTTATCGGCTCCACTCTTGTCAGGAGCCGTCGGCGCTTTGCCTCCCCTCCGTCGCCGCCGCCTCTTCAACGGAGGGCGCCCGGACTGTCCTCCGAGCTCTCGCAGCACCCGCGTGCGAACACCGCTCTCCAGACCCAGCTCTTGCAGCAACGTGTGCACCTGCCGAGCCCCCTGCGGGTGGCGCAGCGCCTCGGCGAGCCGCTCGACGACATCGATCCGCAACGCCACGGGACCGAGCACCTCATATCCGAAGGCTCGCGCACTCCAGCCGCCAAGCTCCGCGACCGCGAGAGCCGGTTCTCGGGGAACGCTCCTGGGTGACGGACTCCGATGGAACAGCGCCGTCAGCATGCAGCGCCGTTCGAGCACCTGCGGTGCGAGCGCCTCGGCGACGTAGAGGTAGCGCTGCCCCTCGCACACGCCCAGCGTCCTCAAGTGCTCTCGTTCCTCGTCATCCAGGAGCCGCCACTGCTCGCGCGCCTCACCCTGGGTAATCACTCCCAGCCCCTCGGCCAGACGGTAGGCGAGGCCCCGCATCGGCGCGGAGCGACCCGCTCCGGTGAGGGCCTCGGCGGGAAAGCCGCCCATGGCCTCGGTGACGAGATCGCGCGCCAGCGCCACCAGACGGCGCTCGAGCCGCTGCCGCGCGCCTCCGGTCCAGACCTCCGGCTCCGCGAGCGCGATCTGCGGAGAGCGCCGGTCCTTCCCGGGAACCAGACGGCCCAGCGGCTGACCATCGAACGAGATGCTTCCCGACGCGTCCACCTGGAAGGCGTCATGCGTCGCGTCGACCACCCGCTGGACGAACTGCTCCTCCGTCATCGCGCCGCCCTCAGCGCCTGGCACCTCCCCCAGCAGGAGCCCCAACTTGGCGAAGGGGCTGTCCGACGCGGACTGAGGGCTCGCGGCGGCTCTCACGAACCGGCGTGCACTCCTGCGCGCGGCCCGCTGCACGAAGCGCTCCACGAGCCGCTCATGAAGGGCATCGCCCAACGCGTCCTCGATGCGGCGGGTGCGCTCCTGCCACTGCTCGGCGTCGTGCAGCCAGCTCGAACGATGACTGATGTACGTCCAGATGCGGATGGCGGCCAGCCGGTCCATCAGCGTGTGGATGTCTCCGGAGACATCATCGAGCGGAGACACCTGTCTGGCCAGCCAGTCCTGCTCCAGCTTCCCGTCACCCTCGGAGAGCTGAAGGAAGGTCTCACGCAACAGCGCGACGTGCTGACCGAAGAGTCCCTTGCGGAAATCCGGAATCTGGCAGACCTGCCACAGCATCTCGACCGTGGCCCGGTCGGTGGCGATCTCTCGAATGGCGGGAACGTGCGAGAGCTCCCGGAGCGCATCGAAGTCGTCCGCGCGCTCCACCCGGACGAAGGCAGCGTGGCGCGGAGCTCGCGACAGCGAATCGAGCAGGGAGTCCGGGCTCGAGAAATCGAGCGTCGAATTGCGCCAGATGAGGCTGCGGACCGCTGGGAACCGGTGTGACTCGATGGCCGAAACCACCCGTGGAGGCAGCTCGGACAGCGTGTTCAGGGTCCCGAAGCTCCCGTCATTCAAGTGGCGCCCCGCGCGGCCGGCGATCTGGGCCAGCTCGTCCGGGAAGAGGTCCCGCTGCTCGGCGCCGTCGAACTTGGAGAGCGCCGCGAAGGCCACGTGGTTGAGGTCGAGGTTGAGTCCCATGCCGATGGCATCGGTGGCCACGAGGTACTGGACCTCCCCGGACTGGTACATCGCCACCTGGGCATTGCGCGTCCTCGGGGAGAGCGCGCCCAGCACCACGGCCACCCCGCCCCGGAGGCGGCGCAGCGCCTCGGCGAGCTCGTACACGCGGTCCGCGGAGAACGCGACCACGGCCGAGCGCGGAGGAAGGCTCTTCAGGGAGCGGGTCCCGGAGTAGCGAAGCTGGGACAGGCGGGTGGCGCGCTTCATCGACGCATGGGGGATGAGCGCCTGGACCATCGGCCGCATCGTGTCCGCGCCGAGGAACCAGGTCTCCCGGCGCCCACGCGCGTGGAGCAGCCGGTCGGTGAAGACGTGCCCGCGCTCCCGGTGGGCGGCGAGCTGGATCTCATCCACGGCGAGGAAGTCGACCGTTCGGTCGGTCGGCATCGCCTCGACTGTACAAATCCAGTAGTCGGGCCGTGGCGGCAGGCGTTTCTCTTCGCCGGTCATCAGGGCGACCCGCCCCTCGCCCACTCGAGCGGTCACCCGGTCGTAAACCTCGCGAGCGAGCAGGCGCAGCGGCAAGCCGATCATGCCCGTGTCGTGCTCGAGCATGCGCTCGATGGCCCGGTGGGTCTTCCCCGTATTGGTGGGCCCCAGCTCCGCTACGACGACAGACGGCCCGGTGGATGGGCTGGAGTTCATTGGCGAAGTCTAACCCCGACCCGGGCCCTCCGCCTTGGGGCAGATGGGAGCACCTGCAACGGCCCTCGCGGCCCGCCCGGCGGGCTCCAGAGTCAGGGCCACCGCGGCTCGGGCGGGGTGTGCGGAGCAGTGGGGCGGCCAGCGGTGTCCCGCGAGCGGTGCGGGTTCAAGCCCGCCGATCTCAGGAAAACGCTCATAGGCCCGCGGGAGCGCGTCCAGGTGGGCGGAGTTGTCGAGCTCGAGCGGCGCGTCCGTGAGCTGAACAACCCACCCGCCCGTCGCGGTACGACGTAAGCGAGAGAGCAGGTCGGCGTCGCGCGCCGGGTCTGGGAACCCGATGCTCCGTGCGAAGGAGGCCGACAGTAGTTCAGCCACCCCAGGCGATGCGGAATCTCGGGCGAGCGGATGTGCTCTGGAAACTTGGGCGTTGGCAGACCCCGTGGCGGAACACCCGGCTTGCGCACAGGGTCCCTCGTTTGACGCGAGATATCCACCGCCACTTTCGCCAGAAGCTCCGCCGCCGCCGCGATGCCGTCCGCGTCCAATGGCAGTTCCGCGTGGACTTCGAACATCGGCTGGCCCCCAGGCCCGGAGATTGCCGAGGCTTCCCATCCGAAAACCGTCACCGGGTAGCTCTCGTCGCGGTTGCAGAGAATTGGAAATCCCCCATACGGCGTGTGGCGTCCCTGGTGCCTCCGCCTCGGACAAACCTCACGAGGTTCCATAGCGTCTTCGCTCCAGGCGCCAAACTGCGGCCATTTCTGGTCCCCCAAGCCGGGGCGGAGCCGGGGCCGAGGCCGCAGGAGGAGAGCCAGGCGCTGGCAGCGACGGTGGAGGAGCCGAAGAAGGTGAGGAGGCCGCGAGTAGACTGGGCGGGGCTGCTACGCCGCACTTTTGCATTGGACGTCTTCGCCTGCGCCCGGTGTGGAGGCAGGCGAAAGGTGCTGGCGTACTTGACGCTCCCCGCTGGGGTTCGCGCGATATTGGAGCACTTGGGACTGCCCGCGCAGGCTCCGAAGCTGGCCCCGGCACGGGGACCACCCCAGCAGGCGTGGTGCTGAGTCTGGCGCAGCCACTGCTCATCACGCCCTGCTTCTCTCCTCAAGGCAGGGCGGCCATGGCAGCAGTGTGCCCCAAGCCCCTTGCACTGCCCCCTGCACCGGCGCGGCTCACGCCCTTGCTCGCTCCGGCAGCGGCCCTCCTCGACCCCTTTGCACCAGTCCGCCCCCTCAACACGGCCCCCATTCCGCCTATGCGCACCCCGAGAGGGCAGCGGCTGCGCAAACAGCTATGCGGGCTGACGGGAGCGCACGCGCCCTATCCGCATGGACAGTAAGCCCTGGCCGGCTGAGCCAGGAGGCGCTGGTGCGCAAGGTGGAGCAGGAGGCTCGGGGCCCCACGCGCTCCAGTGGTGAGGAGGAGCCCACGGTCGTCCTGGACGTGGAGACGTGATTTGCCGGCGCCTATTCCCAGGCTGCTGGATGTCAAAGAGGTCTCTGTTTCTCCTATGCTCGGCGGAGCTGAACCAAATCCGGGTTTCCCTCGTGGAGTTCCTGATGAAGATAGGTCTACCCGCCCCTGATTCTGAAGTCTTCGTCATCTCCGACCTGCATGTCGGCGGCCAGCCGGTGGAGGGTGAACGGGGCTTCCGGCTGATGACGGAGCCGGGTCGCCTCGCGAGCTTCATCCGGCATGTCGCGGCGCGCTCAGGCCCCGTGGAGTTGGTCATCAACGGAGACTTCATCGACTTCCTGGCGGAGCGTCACGAGCAGGTGCCGCACTGGCGTGCCTGGAATCAGGACGAGCAGACGGCTCTGGATTTGCTCGAGAGGATGACGTCACGAGAGCCCGATGCGGACGTTTTCAAAGCGCTCGCGGAATTCGTCGCAGCGGGTCACTCTCTGACAGTGCTGCTCGGCAATCACGACATCGAGCTGTCCTACCCACGGGTTCGGCAGGCACTCCTCTCGAAGCTCGGACCGTTCGACTTCGTCTATGACAACGAGGCACTGGTTCGGGGGGACGCGGTCATCGAGCACGGGAACCGATACGACCGCTTCAACCAGGTCGACCACGATGGGTTGCGACGTCTGCGCTCAGCGATGTCCCGCCGCGATGAGGACCTGAGCCGCGCGGCGTTCTCTGCCCCTCCCGGTAGCCGGATGGTCGCCGACGTGATGAACCCGATGAAGGAGCAGTTCGCCTTCGTCGACCTGCTGAAGCCTGAGACGGGAGCGGTCATCCCGACGCTGCTCGCGCTGGACCCCTCGTCGAAGGGGAAACTGCGCGGCATCATCGAGAGCTTGGCACCCAGCATCTCGCGTGGCATCGACTCGACCGGCCAGGTGAAATTCGCGGGCGACATGTCCGCGCCGGCGAGGGGCACTGGCCCGGCGCTGGACATGGGGATGGGCGCGAGTGGATGGGCGTCGCCGGCCGGGTCTCCCCATGGGGAGAGTGTCCTGGGCGAGCGCGGGACGCGGGAGTTCTCACAAAGCTTGTTCGCGGGGGACATCGGCGCTGGCGACCGCTTGGCCTGGTTCTCGAGCCTCGCCAGCCTCTTCGCGCGGAGCGGCCCGACGCTCGAGCAGCGCCTCCCGGTCCTGCTCCGTGCCCTGCGCACCCTGGCATCGGACCAGAGCTTCTCGCGCGATGTCGAGACCGAGGCCCCATACATGACGGCCGTGACCCGCCTGCTGGGCTCCGGGTTCCGCTACGTGGTGTTCGGCCACACGCACCTGCCGAAGCACATCCGCCTCGACGGAGGCGAGTACCTGAACTCTGGCACCTGGGCTGACCGCATTCGCCTGCCCGAGGCCATCTTCCACTCGGACGAGCAGCGGGCGCTGAGCGCCCTGCGGGAGTTCGTCGAAGACCTCCAATTCGGTCGGCTGGGGAAGTGGATTTTCCGGGAGTACACCTACGTGAAGCTCCAGCTCGAGTCGCGGTGGGGTCGGGCACGCGTGGCCGCAGCCACTCTCGAAACATGGCCGAGCGCACCGAATGCGGGCTGACATCCGGGCAGCCATCGCCAGGATTCGCGCGGGCGAGTCCACGGGGACGGGGACGCTGGTCGCCGACACGAAGGGCAAAGGCGACTTGGTGCTGACGGCACTGCACGTGGTCGCCGAGCGCGGGCAGGGCGCGCCGCACCTGCGGTTGCCGGTCATTGCGCTGGAGTTCCCCAACGGGGCGACCGTGGAAGGGCAGCTCGAGCGGTTCGACGTCGAGCACGACTGGGCCGTGCTGCGCTGCTCGCGTCCGCCCGGCGCCAGTCCCTTGCCGCTCGCGGAGGTGAAGGCCTCCGGCGTGCGGTTCGAAACGTTCGGCTTTCCCGAGGCACAACCACTCGACGGCATGGTTGTCTCAGGCGAGGTGCGCAATCACCTCGCGAGGTTCTACGGGGTGAGCGCGCTGCAGCTCTTCTCCGTCGAGGCTGGCGCCAGCACCGGAATGCCAGTGCGCGGTCTGTCCGGGGCACCGTGTTTGATCGACGGTGCGATCCATGGGGTGCTGCGCTCAAGCCTGCTCTCTGATGGACGGAACGTCGCCGGGACTCTGTATGCCTGTCCCACCAGGGTCATCGCCGACGCCTGCCGCGACTTGCTCCGGTGGCCGGACCCATGTGCCGGGCTGCCGGGAGTCGCTGGCGAGCCCCCGAAGGAACCCTTCCGGTACTTGGCGCCCTTCTCGGCGGAGGATGCCGTCATCTTCGCCGGCCGCTGTCGCGAGATTGGCTTCATCCTGGAGCGCCTCCGAGAGCCCTCCGCGCCGCCCGTCCTGGTGGTGCATGGCGAGTCCGGGGTGGGGAAGTCGTCACTGCTCCACGCGGGTCTCCTGCCGCGCCTGCAAAGCCCATGGCGCTACGCGCGGCGCACGGGGGACCTCTCGACCACGCTTGAGCAGCTGCTCGAGGGTCCGCTGCCCGGCGCGTGGACCGCAGCGGAGGCCGACGGCGGTCCGCTCGTGGTCGTCCTGGACCAGGTCGAGGAGGTATGGACCCGTCCGCAGGTCGGCGACGAGTTCGGCGACTTCCTCTCCCTCGTCGGACCGCTCTTGTCGCGCGGACCGGAGAGCGTCAGGGGCCGGCTGGTCCTCTCCATCCGGAAGGAGTGGTTCAAGGACGTCGCGGACCGGCTGGACGCCTGGCAAGGCCTGCGGTGGGAGGACTTCGCCGTTGGACGGCTCGACCGCAGCGCGCTCATCGAAGTCGTGTGCTCGGGTCTGCCGTCCGAGCGTCTGGGGGACCCGTACCGCTTGCGGATGGCGGAGCCGGACCTCCCCGCCAGAGTGGCGGATGACCTTCTGGCGGACCCCCTCTCTCCAGTTGCTCCGGTCGCTCAAATCCTCCTCACCCGGATGTGGGAGCATGCCAAGGCGCGGCCAGCCGCCGATGGCACCCGGGTCTTCAGCCGCCAGTTGTACGAGCAGATCCGGAGCGAGGGCATCCACCTGCGCGACTTCCTGGACCGCCAGCTCCTGGAGTTGCGGCAGGACGTGCGGCTGGGAAGGCACGAGGAGAGTGGTCTCGCGCTGGACCTCCTCGAGTGGCACACAACGGATGCGGGGAGCGCAGCCACCCGGTCGTCCGAGGAGTGCCGCGCACGCTATGGGCATGTGCCGGAACTCGAGCCGCTGTTGGAGCGCCTTGAGGGCCTGTATCTCCTGAACCGGGCGGGCGCGGGTGGGCGCAGATTGGCCCACGACACCCTGGCGCTCCACGTTCGCTCCCGCTTCGCGCGCTCGCAGGCACCCGGCCAGCGGGCCCGCCGCGTGCTCGAGAACCGCCTCCCAGACTGGGTGGCGACGCGCACCGGAATCGATACCGCGGACCTCGGTCGTGTCCTCTCGGGACGGCCCGGAATGCGCGGGTGGTCCGCGGAGGAGCAGGCCCTCGTTGCGTCGAGCCGGTGCACCCGGTTCTGGACGCGGGTGCTCGGTGGCGCTGCCGTGACCCTGGTCCTCCTTCTCATCGGGTGGGCGTGGCGGACGCAGCAGGCCCAGTTCGAGGCGCAGCTGAGAGTCCAAGCGCAGCAGCGCCTCAACCACGATGCCAGCCTCGTGTCGGCGGCCCTCCAGACCCGCTACGCGGAACCCACCATCAGCGCCCTTTTCCTGGCGGAGGTGACGGACCCGGCGACGACTCCGGATTTTCGTCCGCTCGCATGGGACCTGCTCCACGAGAGTCTGGCTCGCGATATCGTCACGAAGCGGGACTTCCCGTTCTGGTACCGCCCGACCCTCTCCTCAATGCTGGGAGAGCGCCCGTTCTCCCTCGACTTGTTTTCCAAATCGCGGCCGCCGAGGGCCGCACCGGTGTGGGTCCAGGCCGCGTGCTCCCCGCCGCGAGGGTATGCGTTGGCATTCGCGGCGGCACCGGACGACGCGCACGCGTTTGTCTTCTGTCAGACCGACCCGGGTACGACCGCTGCCGAGCTCATCCGCGCGTGGCCAGATGGCACGAAAACGAAGGTGGCGGAGCTGTCCGACCCGGGTGAGTTTGGCCAGGGGATGGTGCAGTCGGGTGACGGCCAGTGGCTCCTGACACTGGAGGAACCCGGAGGCTCCACGGCCAGGCGGCTTCGGGTCTTCAACGTCCGCTCTGGCCAGCAGTTGATGGGACTGAGTCCGCACGTGAAGGACGCCAGGATCAGCGCCGAGGGCGGCCGCCTGCTGACGGTCGAGCAGGATGGGCGGCTTGTTCACTGGACACTGGGTGCGCCCGACCTGCGCCCTGCCCTCGTGGCCACGGCTGCCGCCGGCGAGGAATCATTCCGGGACCTTCACCTCTCCACAACGGGGAACCAAGTCGCATTCGCGGCGGCTGATCAGGCCTTCCTGTGGAGGGTTTCCGAACCGGGCGGGGCCCGAGCGCTGTGCGGCGGGCACAAAGCCGACCCCATCGTGTTGGGGTTCGCGATGCGTGGCGAGCGGATCGTTGCCCGGTGTCAGGTGCGCGAGCCCGACGGAGGTCTCAACCCGGAGACACTACTCGTTGCATTTGACTCGGCAAACCCCTCGCGCAATGCACAGCTGTTCCAGCGCAGAGAGGATGCCCAGTCCGTTATGCCCGTTATGACGGAGCACTCGAGGCATGTGCTCCTGCACACCGCTGAGTCAGTGGCCGTGTTCGACCTGTCCGTTCTCCCGGAGCATCGCGGCGACGGGCCTCTGTCCGACGCCTCGCTCCCCATGTTGGGAGTCCTCCAGGCGTGTCCAGGGCTGGGGGGCTTTTTCAATACTCCGCTGACCATCGATCCGGCGGACGAGGCGGTCTGGATGTACTGCGGGCATCAGGACACGCTCGCAGGACGCGAGCCCTATGCCTACGTGTGGAACCTCCGGTCTGCCCCATCGCTCGAACTCGCCTCCGCTGCGGCTGCCGGAGACACCGTTGTCATCGCGGAAAAGGGAGGGCGTATCGAGCGATGGAACGCACGACGCCCGGACGGCGCCGAGCTGCTCTCGGGTCCCAATGTGCTCCCTCGCCTGCTTGAGATGGACGTGGAGGGGGGGGTGATGGGGCTGGTCGAACGGGGTGACGGATTGCAGGTCTGGCAATGGGGCGCGTCGAGCACAACCGGGAAGCACCTCCGGGACGTCCAGATGCGCCTGGAGGGTCCCAGCTACTACAGCCATCGAGATGACTGGAGACACCTTCCAGCCTTCTCCAGCGACGGCAGGTTTCTCGCGGGTTGCTCGCGGACGCGCGCCCTGCTCTGGAACCTGATGGAGCCAGGGGCTCCGGCGCGGGAACTCGCGCTGGAGGGGCAGGACTGCATCCAGGTGCGCTTCTCGCATGGAGGGGGCTGGGTAGTCGTTGTGGCGGGAGCACGGGGGAAGCTTCCGCGTGAGGTGTTCGCGTGGTCGTTACCCGATGCAACCGCGAGCCTGCACGGGGTGGCGGTTTCCTTCTCGAGGAGCGACTCCTCCCGCGCCGTGCAAAACGCCGAGCTCACCCTGAACTGGACGGCCCCAAGCGGTGCGATGCGCAACCTCCCAGCGCCTGAGCCCGTGGATGGACAAGAGGTTTCGCCCGAAACCCTGGCGCTCAGCAGCGATGGGAGCATCCTTGCTGTAGGGTACCAAGTATCCCAGGAGCATACGCACTGGTACCGCGTGGAGGTGTGGCGATGGAATGAGGACCGGCCGCACGTCATCGACAACATCTCGCGGATCAATGAGCCCCTTGCACTCGAGTTCACGTCGGACGACGGTTTCCTCCTGGTGGGCGGTGATGACACGCAGGTGTTCGACCTGAAAGCGCGAGCCGTGTTGCCACGAGTGCTCGACGGCACGCTGCTCTCGGTCCAGACACGGGCAGGCGCGCCCGGGCACTTCGATGTAGTGACGGTGCGTGAGCTGGCCCCGATGAACAGCGGGGAACGTCTGACGGGGCACTGGGGACTGGACGCGAATCGTCGGTCCGCCGGGCTCCAGTTGAAGCTCCCTCGGCTTCACCAGATCGACTACGTCAAGGTTCATCCGGGTCCTTGGATTGTCGGAGGAACGCCGGGAGAGACGTGCATCCTGCCGTTGGCGGACGCGCACCTCGCCTTCCTGAAGGATCGGATTGCGAAGGCGTCCGGCGGATGCATCCCTCCGCACTTCCGGGTCGAATACCTACACGAGTCCGAAGAGGCGGCAGCCCACGCCTGGTCCGCTTGCCGCAGGGCCCGGGCTACCGGGGAGCGGCAGGACTGAGGAGCAACGGCATCCGCAGGGCGGTCATTATCCAGGTGTTGAAGCGGTGCGCGCTGGAGGGGGCAAGCCGCACCTCTGCCCGGGTGTCCGACGGTGTGATACCTTTGCCCAGGTGACCTCGCCGGCCCTTCTCGGCCCCTCTGCACCAGCCCACTCCCTCAACAGGCCTTCCATCCTTTGGCGGGCAACCTCTATTGGAAGCGGCGGGAATCGAACCTGCCGCCAGAGGCATCCGGCGAGAACTCTCGAGAGCGGTCGAGGGCGGTCGAGGGCGGTCGAGGGCGGTCGAGGGCGGTCGAGGGCGGTCGAGGGCGGTCGAGGGCGGTCGAGGGCGGTCGAGGGCGGTCGAGGGCGGTCGAGGGCGGTCGAGGGCGGTCGAGGGCGGTCGAGGGCGGTCGAGGGCGGTCGAGGGCGGTCGAGGGCGGTCGAGGGCGGTCGAGGGCGGTCGAGGGCGGTCGAGGGCGGTCGAGGGCGGTCGAGGGCGGTCGAGGGCGGTCGAGGGCGGTCGAGGGCGGTCGAGGGCGGTCGAGGGCGGTCGAGGGCGGTCGAGGGCGGTCGAGGGCGGTCGAGGGCGGTCGAGGGCGGTCGAGGGCGGTCGAGGGCGGTCGAGGGCGGTCGAGGGCGGTTTTCGTAGGACTTCCGGCCGTTTGCGCCGCCCCTACTCCATCCCGAGTTGTGTTGAGAGCGCTCCAGCGCGAGCCTGCTATAGCAATGTAGCAACGACAGGCTGGCGCAGCCACTGCTCATCACACCCTGCTTCTCTCCTCAAGGCAGGGCGGCCATGGCAGCAGTGTGCCCCAAGCCCCTTGCACTGCCCCCTGCACCGGCGCGGCTCACGCCCTTGCTCGCTCCGGCAGCGGCCCTCCTCGACCCCTTTGCACCAGTCCGCCCCCTCAACACGGCCCCCATTCCGCCTATGCGCTGGACGCAGATTCACAGCAACGTGGGCCAGTGGCTGAGCGGGAAGACCCTCGACCGCATCCTCATGAGCTACGACCGGCCCGCCAGCACGGGGGGACTTCCGGGGGTACATCGACGACATCGTCATCACCAACGGCGCCCTGCCATAGGTCCCCGTTCGCGACGCGTTCCCTCTATGCTCGTTCCGTAACGTGTATGCACCGGGACGGCCAGGGAGGGCTCGCGGACGCGTGGAGGGCTTCCGCCCGGCCGCTGGCCCCGGCCGTCCTCCGCCGGAAAGTCGGGCCCGGCGGAGTGTCATGGCCCAGGCTCAGGTCTCTCGTGCGCTCAAGCACCCTCGTAGGGTGGAGCAGTGATGCCCGCGCGGCTCGCCTCGCGCATCGGGCTGCTGCTGGGGCCCGTGCTGTTCCTGGCGGGGCTGGCCGCGACGGGCTTCGCCGCGGTACAGCTGGACAGCCCTCCACGTAAAAAGGATGCCCATGACTGAAGCAGCCCTCTCCTCTGCCCTTCAACTTGTCAGCCTGTGGATCTATCCCATCAAATCCTGTGCGGGGATTCAGGTCTCGGCTGCTCAGGTCACCCCTCAGTCCGGTCTGGCTGGAGACCGGGAGTGGGTCATCATCAACCGTGAAAACCAGCAGGTCTGGATGGGTGAAATCCACCAGATGGCACGGGTTCAACCCAGGTTTGAAGGTGAAACCATGGTGCTTCAGGCCCCGGGGTTCAGAGATCTGAAGGTCCCTCGTCATCTGCCAGAGAGTCCCTGTCAGGTGAAGATCTGGAATGATGACGACAAGGTCAATGAAACATTCTCCGGTCAGGATGCTGGAGATGAAGCCAGCGAATGGCTGGCAGCTGTGCTGGGTCGGCCCCTGCGTCTGGCTCGCCTCGGACAGAATGGCCTGACCCGCAAAGCCCTGATGCCCCTGCATGTCCTTTCCATGGCTTCACTCAGGCAACTCAACCAGCGGCTCGCAGATCGGGGGCATGCTCCGGTGGAATATGAGCGTTTCCGTCCCAATCTGGTGGTGGATCATGCGGATCTTGCACCTTTCGCTGAAGAGGGCTTTTCCAGCTTGCAGTGGAGTGAGGGGGCTCCAGAGATCCAGTTCTCAGGCCACTGTATTCGCTGCATCATGCCCAATGTCAGTCCGAAAGATGCCACGGCAGGCCGTGAACCGCTGGTTGCGGTGGCTGCTCTCAGCAGGGAGAGACAACAGAAAAACCCCATCTTCGGGGTTTATGGTCGAGCTCTGTTCGAAGGAGTACTGACTGTGGGTTTGCGCGGTAGGGCGCGGTAAAGCTGGCCCTGCGCAGCATCACGCACAACCTCGGGGTGAACCGTCCTCCCATCCTCTCCCATACGTGTAAAACAGGAAAAGCTTTGACTCCTTGGACAGACGGGAGCAGCATCCGCGCACCCTTTCTCCAAAAAACAAGGAGCGCCCGGTGCCCTCAACCCGGTCATCTTGCCGTGTCATCTCCAGACGTGGTCTCCGCGTCGCGACGGCCGCCCTCCTCGCCGCCGCGACCTCCTCGGTCCCCGCGGGCACGGCCTGGGCGATCAACGCGCCCACCGTCTACGCGCGCAACGCGACCGGCGGCACGTCCTTCCTCAACCACACCGCGCTGCTCGGCGGCATCAACGACAAACCGTGGTTCGAGGCCAACATCCCGTTCCTCGAGGTGCCGGACGCCCAGATCCAGGGCGTCTACTATTACCGCTGGCAGACCTACAAGGAGCACCTGGTCTACACCGGCGCGGAGTACGGCTATCTCTCGAACGAGTTCCTCCAGCCGGTCTTCTACGGAGCCCCCTACGGCGGCATCGTCGCGGCGGCCGGCCACCACATCAACGAGGGTCGCTGGCTGCGCGACCACCAGTACGTGAAGGACGTCATCAACTACTGGCTGGCCGGGCCGGGGCAGTTCCCCAAGCCGATGACCGAGGAGGTGAACCCCAACACGTCGGACTGGGCGCACGAGTACAGCTTCTGGGCGGCCAGCTCGGTGTGGCAGCATTACCTCGCCACCGGCGATCGGGCGTTCGTGGTCGCCCAACTGCCGAACCTGATCAAGCAGTACCGCGGCTGGGACAACCAATTCAATTCCTCGCTCGGCCTCTACTGGCAGGTGCCCGTGTGGGACGCGACCGAGCTCACCCCCGCGTCTTACGAATCGCCAGACCCCTATCACGGCGGTGCCGGCTACCGGCCGACCATCAACGCCTACCAGTACGGGGACGCGCGGGCGATCGCCAACATCGCCAACCTCGTCGGCGACACCGCGACCGCGACGGAATACAACAACCGGGCAAACGCACTGCAAAGCGCGATGCAGGCGCGCCTGTGGGACCCGAATCGCAGCTTCTTCTTCCACATGCACCGCGACAACAACCCGGGCTACGCCCTGCTCGGGACCCGCGAGGAGCACGGCTTCGTCCCATGGATGTTCAACATGCCGCAGGCCTCGAACTCCGTCGCGTTCGCCCAGCTGCTCGACCCGCAGGGCTTCGCCGCCACGTACGGGCCGACCACGGTCGAGCGGCGCAGCAGGTGGTTCAACTATGATGCCTACAAGGGCTGCTGCCACTGGACCGGTCCGTCCTGGCCCTATGAGACGTCGCAGACCCTGACCGGTCTGGCCAACCTGCTCAACGACTACCCCGCCCAGTCGACGATCACCGCGGCGAACTACGTCAGTCTGCTGCACGGCTACGCGGCGACGCAGTACAAGAACGGCGTCCCCTATGTCGCGGAGGCGCACGACGCCGACGCCAACTCGTGGATATATGACGGCGGCAATCACAGCGAGGACTACAACCACTCGACCTACAACGACAACGTCATCTCGGGACTGATCGGTCTGCGCGGCCAGCCCGGCGACACGTTGACGATCAGGCCCCTCGCGCCGGCGTCGTGGGACTACTTCGCGCTGGAGAACACCCCGTACCACGGGCACAACGTCACCGTCCTGTGGGACCGGCTCGGCTCGCGGTACGGACAGGGCGTGGGATTGCACATCTACGTCGATGGGGTGCGAGTCGCCAGCCAGCCCGGCCTCGGCGCCATCACGGTCAACGTGGGCGCGCCGATCGTCCAGTCGAACAACGGCGGCAAGATCAACATCGCCGCCAACGGCCAGCGCATCGCGTACAAGGCTCAGCCGTTCGCGTCGTACACATTCGGCGGCGGCAGTGACAGCGTCTGGAAGGCGATCGACGGCATCGTCTACCGCAACGGCATTCCGCAGAACAGCCGCTGGACGACGTACGCGACGGCCAACGCGAGCGATTCCTTCGGCGTGAACTTCCAGCGCAACATCACGACATCCGACGTGAGGCTGTACTTCTACGACGACGGCGGCGGGGTGCGGACGCCCACGAGCTACGACCTGCAATACTGGACCGGGAGTGCATGGGCGAGCGTGCCCAACCAGCTCCGCTCCCCAGCGACGCCGACGGCGGCGACGGTCAACCAGATCACCTTCCCACCCCTGACCACGAGCCAGCTGCGGGTGGTCGCCCCCAACGCCGGAGGCGGGACGGGCTGGGGACTCAGCGAGCTCGAGGTCTGGTCGGCACCGATCTTCGTCATCCAGAACGTCAACAGCGACAAGCTGCTGGCCGTTGCCGGGGCCTCGCAGGCCAACAGCGCGAATGTGCAGCAGTACCATGACAACGGGACGTGGGACCACTTGTGGGAGTGGGTCGACGCGGGCGGCGGCTGGTACAAGGTCGTCAACCTGAACAGTGGTCTCGTCCTCGCCGTCCAGGGCGCGTCGACGGCCTTGAGCGCGCAGATCCAGCAGTACCAGGACAATGGGACGCGCGATCAGCTCTGGCGGTTCATCGACGCCGGCGGCGGACAGTTCAAGATCCTGAACCGCAACAGCGGGCTCGTCCTCGGAGTCGATGGAGCTTCCAAGTCAGACAGCGCCAACGTGGTGCAGTACAGCGACAACGGGACCAGCGATCACCTCTGGCGGATGAAGCCGGCCGAGCAACCCCGGCTGTTCAACGACGACTTCGAGGGCAACAACGCCAACCAGTGGACGCCGCAGATCGGCACCTGGTCGGTCTGCCACCCGGTCTCCTACGAGTACTGCGCGACCGGCACCGGCGGCGAGAACCTGGCCCTGGCAGGTAATCCCGGCTGGCGGACGTACACCCTGGACGCCTCGGTGCTCGCCAACAGCGCGCCGCTCAACTCCGGCATCGCCCTGGTCGCCAGGGCGCAGGATGCGACGCACTACTACCAGGCGGAGCTCAAGCGCACCAACGTCGGCTACGAGTGGACGGTGTCGAAGAACAACGGGGGGACGTGGACCACGCTGGCCAATGGCCTCTACAACTGGCCCTCCGGTGCTGGGAAGTACATGAACATCCGGTTCTCGGTGCAGGGCGACGCGCTGACGATGGGCGTCTACCAGCCGGGCGGCACGTGGCAGACGCTGGGCACCGGTCGTGACTCGCAGTACGTCTCTGGCCGAATGGGCCTGCGGACGTGGGGTGCACTCACCGGAAGCTTCGACATCGTGCACGTATACGGCGGGTAGCCTCTCGGTGGGCGTCAGCGCCCCCGCACCAGGCCCAGCCGCTCGCGGGCTTCCTGAAGCACGCGCTGCAGCTCGTACTCGGCGTCCTCCAGCGCGGCGCCGCGCAGCGTGGCCGCCGTGTGCCGCAGCTCATCGGCCGCCCATTGCACCGTGTGCTCTCCCCCAGGCCGGGCCGCGGCCGCGAGGATGTGGGGATCGGCTTGGAGCACGTACAGGTACCGCTCCAACAGCGCCTCATGGACGGTGGGGTGCTGCGCGGGCACCGCCACGGACGCACTGTTCTCTCTGGCACTCATCACCGCTCCTCCTTTGACCGCCCGGCGGAGTGTGCACTGGAGCGGCCCTCGGTTCTCCAGAGGGTGTTTCGGAAACCCGAAGAGTGTTAAATGCATGGTTTTTGCTCAAAGGACTTTCCTATGTCACGCTCCGCACGATTCGTCATCGCACTGGTGGTGGGTCTCGCCTTGTTGACGGGCGTGGCCCTCTTCGCGGTGACCAGCACCACCCGGGCCTGGTTCGAGAAGGACATCCAACTGAGGGCGGAGCTGGCGGTGAGTGGCGCCCGCGACTCACTGCTCGAGCGCATCGCGCTGGGGGATGGGGAGGGCCTCGCGCGGCTGCTGGGAGAGCTGACGCGGGACGAGCGCATCATGGCCGCCGCCGTCTGTGACGCGAGCCCGCACCGCCTGGCCAGCACGCCCGAGTACCCGGAAGCGCTCGGCTGTGGCCGCCGGAGCACCCAGGCGGAGCCGGAGCGTGCGGCCTCCAAGGACTCCGGGACATCCTTCTCCGTGCGCACCCGGCTCGAGGGCGGCGAGGTGCAGGCCAACGTGGTACCGCTGCTGGAGGGCTCGCGCGTCCGGGGCTTCGTCATCCTGGTGCACGACCTGAGCTGGGTGCAGCGGCGCGAGGGGACGACGCAGTCCTTCCTGCTCGTGGCCTTCGCCATCCTGGCCATCGCGGCGCCGGTGGTGACGCTCATCGCCGCGCGCATGTCCTGGCGCGGATGGAGCGAGCAGCTCCGACGGCTGCTGCAGGGGGTGGGTCCGGAGGACTCCGCGCGGGAGTTCCAGCCCATCCTCCGGGACGTGCGCGAGCTGGTGGAGCGGCTGCACCAGGAGAGGGAGCAGGAGGGCGAGGGCGGCACCTGGACGGCCAACCGGCTCAAGAGCACGCTGTCGCGCCACCTCAGTGGCGAGCGCGTCATCATCGTGGCCAACCGCGAGCCCTACATCCACCAGCGCGCCGCGGATGGCGGCATCCAGGTGTCCCATCCGGCCAGCGGCCTCGTCACCGCGCTCGAGCCGGTGATGCGTGCGTGCTCCGGCGTGTGGGTGGCGCACGGCAGCGGCAGCGCGGACCGCGAGACGGCCGATGCGCACGGACGCATCCGGGTGCCTCCGGGCGAGCAGTCCTACACCCTGCGGCGCGTGTGGCTGTCGAAGGAGGAGGAGCAGGGCTATTACTACGGCTTCGCCAACGAGGGCCTCTGGCCGCTGTGCCACATCGCCGACACGCGCCCCCTCTTCCGCGCCGAGGACTGGCGGCACTACCGTGAGGTCAACCGCCGCTTCGCCGACGCCGTCTGCGAGGAGGTGGAGGGGGAGGACCCCGTCATCCTCGTGCAGGACTACCACTTCGCGCTCGCGCCCCGGATGATTCGCGAGCGGCTGCCCCGGGCCACCATCATCACCTTCTGGCACATCCCCTGGCCCAACTCGGAGCGCTTCGGCATCTGCCCGTGGCGCGTGGAGCTGCTGGAGGGAATGCTCGGCGCGAGCATCCTGGGCTTCCACACCCAGGCGCACTGCAACAACTTCCTGGACGCGGTGGACCGCTTCATGGAGGCGCGGCTGGATCGGGAGCAGAACGCCGTGGTGCACCGCAAGCGGCAGAGCCTCGTGCGCCCCTACCCCATCTCCATCGAGTGGCCGAGCCAATGGGCCCAGGCGACGCCTCCCACGCGCGAGTGCCGCGCCTCGGTGCTGGCCGAGCTCGGACTGCCTCCCGACACCCTGCTCGGCGTGGGCGTGGACCGGCTGGACTACACCAAGGGCATCGAAGAGCGGCTGCAGGCGGTGGAACGCACGCTGGAGCGCGCCCCGCACCTGCGCGGCCGGCTCACCTTCGTGCAGCTCGCCGCGCCCAGCCGCACGGTCATCGAGCGCTACCGGCAGCTCAACGCCAGCGTGGAGGTGCTCGCCGAGCGCATCAACCAGCGCTTCGGCACTGGCAACTACCGCCCCATCATCCTGCTGCGCGCCCACCACGAGCCGCTCTCGGTGTTCCGCTACTACCGCGCGGCGGACTTCTGCTACGTGTCCTCGCTGCACGACGGAATGAACCTGGTGGCCAAGGAGTTCATCGCCGCGCGCGAGGACGAGCAGGGCGTGCTCGTGCTCAGCCACTTCACCGGGGCGGCGCGCGAGCTCACCGAGGCGCTCATCGTCAACCCGTATGACCTGGAGGAAGCGAGCGCCGCCATCCTCGCCGCGGTGGAGATGCCCCGGGAGGAGCAGGCCGCCCGGATGCGCTCGCTACGCGCCTTCGTGGCGGAGTTCAACGTGTACCGCTGGGCGGGGCGGATGCTGGTGGACGCGGCCCGGCTGCGCCAGCGGGACAGGCTCAACGTCCGGCTGCCCGGGCGGGGACTGAACCTCCTCCCCGGAGGCCAGCGCGTGGGGTGAACTCGTCGCGGAGCACGAGCGTGGAGCTCCGCAAGCCCGGATGTCCCACCGAGCACCGCTGTCCTTCAAGGTGCCGGCGATCCGCACCGCGGGCGCGGAGGCGTGTTCAAGCAGATGCGCCAGCGCCTCGCGCGGGGCACGTTCTCGCCGGAACTCGTCGCGAAGCTCGAAGGCCTCGCGAAGTAGGCGAGCGCCCATCATCACCAGGCAGGCGTGTGCCCCAAGGGTGTGAGTAGGCCCCCACCTGACACACCGGGTACCTCCTGGAAGTCGGGCTCGGTCCATGCGAACAAGAGCACCTGGCCACCAGCAGCATGCGGAGAGGCCTGTGAGGAGCACGCATGGACGAAGAGAAGAAGTCCGAAGCGAATCGGGAGGAAACAGAGCGGTTGGGGCCGTACCTGCTCCAGGAGCAGGTGCAGCAATCTCATGACAGTCAGGTGGAGCTCTACCTGGCCACGCACGAGACGAGCGGGGCCACGGCCCTGGTGCGCAAGCACTCCGCCGAGGAGAGAGCGGCACCGCGGAAAGACTGGCGGGTGCTCCTCGGCTCCTGGGCCTCACGGGGCTACTCGGCCATGGAAGTGGAGCACACCGCCTGGGCCAGGGCCCAGGACAGGCAGTCGGCGGAGTCGCTGCTGTTCACGTTGGAGGGTGTGCTCGAGGAAGTGCGGCGCATGGCTCGCGCCGTCGCCGACACCCACGAGCCCCGCCTCCGATGGAGCCCAAAATTGGGCATGGTGAGCGCCGCCATGGTGTGCGCCCTGCTCTTCGCGCTGGTGCGTCTGGCCTCGGTGTCCCAACCCCCGAGCACCCCGCCAGTGCCCATGAGCCACGAGGCGCCCGCGGCAGCCGAAGTGCCGTCTCCCTCCATCGACAGGGGGCTCGTGGACACCACGACACCCCAAGGACAAACCGTGCTCGCCCGGCCTCTGCCGAAAGAGCCCTACAAAGGGCAGAAGCGCCCTCCCTGCACCCGCTACACCGAGGTGGAGCTCGTCGGCGCGTGCTGGATACCTCACAAGCTGAAGGCCCCGTGCCCGGATTCCCTCCACGAGTACCAGGGGGAGTGCTACCTACCCGCCTACAGCGCGAAGCCACCGCCTCAGTCGCTCGGGCAGTGAGTGGAGTGGGCGCTCGCCAGCCTCCTCAAGGCCGCGTATCGGACTGCCCCAGGATGCGTTTCTTGGGGGCGGGCGGCTCGACGAACTTGAGCTCGACGCATGCAGTGGCTGTTGAGCTGGTAGGCGTGGAGCGTGCGAGGGGGGGCGTGGACGAAGGGGTCACGAGCCTGCCGGCCGGACGAAACCCACGTTGCGGTCGAGCTCGCGCAGGCCGAGCGAGACGTACAGCTCGACCGAGCCGGCGTTGTCCGGTAGCGCGTAGATGACCACCGAGCGCGCCCCGGCCGCCTGCAGGCGCCGCAGGGCCTCCTGCGAGGCGGCGCGCGCGAGCCCTTGGCGGCGATGAGCGGGCGCCGTGCCAACGGGTTCGAGCTCGCCCACCAGGTTGTCCGGATCGAGCCAGCCCAGGGCCATCGCCGCGAAATCACCATCGGGCGCGGTCACGACCACATCCAGCTCGGGGCGGTAGTGGCGCGCGCTGCGCATCAGGTGTGCATAGACCTCGGTGGTCACCCGCTCCGAGCCGAATGAGGCCCGGTGCACGGCGGCACGCTTCGCGGCCTCGGCGAGTCCGGTAACGGCTCGTACGTGGTACCCCGCGGGCAGCGACGGCGCGTCGAGCGGCGCATCGAGTGTGCGGAACAGGTGCAGGTAGGACGTGGAGATGGGGCGCAGCCCGGTGGCACGGAGCGCACGGGAGAGCGGCTTGTTGCTCGCGAGCGCCCAGGCGTGGAGCTGACGACCGGGCTGCTCCGAGCCGCCGATCGCATGCAGCCGTGCCTCGCCCCATTGCACCATGTCAGCGACCACGGTGGCGCAGTGCTCGCGTGGATGCACGAGGAGGTCGAGGTCGCCATTGAGCAAGAACCACGCGAAGCCCAGCAGGGTTCCGCCGGCCTCCCAGAGGCGGATGTTCTCACCCGGGTCAACCGTCGCCCGCCGGTACATCCTCCAGTCGAGGTCCCCCACGGTGCACTCGACATGCGGGCCGTATTGGCTCCACGCATCGCGCACGAGGGCCTGCATGCGAATCAGGTCCGCCTCACCGGCGTAACCACGAGACGTCAGGGCGGAAGCAGTCATTCTCCCGATCCTAACAAGACTGAATCCAGCGGAAGCGAGCTTCTGCTCCGGTCCTTTGGCGTCGTTGCACTCCGCTCCCAAGCATTTCTCGGCGCGCTTTCCTCTCTTCTCCTTCCCACCGCGTGTCGTGCCGGGTCGTGCGGCTCAAGTTCTTTGACACCCTCTCGGGCTCCGGCGGAGCAGTCGCTCACCGCGGACCGCCCAGGGTCCGGACGAAGAACAGGTTGATGTCGTCGAGATAGTAGCGAGCCGCGGGGGGCTCGGGGCTGTGCGGCTGTCCCGGCATGATGAGCAGCTCGAAGTGCTTGCCCGCGCGGATCAGGGCGTCGGCCATGCGCATGGTCGTGGAGAGCGTCGCGTTCACGTCGCTGGAGCCGTGCATCATCTTGAGGGCTCCTTTGAGGTTTCCAGCCAGGGCGAGGTTGGACCCGGCCTGATAGCCGGCGGGGTTGTCGCTCGGGAGGCCGAGGTAGGGCTCGTTGATGATCGCCTCCTCTTCGAGCGCGCCTGGGGCTCCCGCGTAGCCCGCCTTGAAGATCTCCGGCGCCGTCAGCATGCCGCGCAGGGCGAAGTAGCCGCCCCACGAGTGGCCGACGATCCCGACACGCTCCATGTCCATCCAGGGACGGGTGGCGGCGGTCTGTCTCAGACCCGCGACATAGTCGGGAATCTCGGTCTGGCCGATCCGGCCGTAGTTCACGTCCTGAAAGGCCTTGCTCCGACCCGGCGTGCCACGCGGATCGATCATCATGACGACGAAGCCCATCTGTGCCATGGCATTGGCATTGAGCGACATGGCATTGCCGATGAAGTTCCAGGGCACGGCCGTGGTGAAGGGGCCCGCATAGATATAGGCGATGACCGGATGGCGTCTGGCGGGGTCGAAGTCGCGCGGCTTGTAGAGCACCCCGTGTAGAGGCGTGACGCCATCGTCGGCCAGGACGGTGAGCGCCTCCGGTGGCTTGTAGCCCAGCTCCGTGAGGGCACTCGCATCCGCCGTCGTGAGGCGAAAGCGTGTCGCGCCGTCCGTGGACGCCACATCCCGCAGCCTCGGCTGCACCCGAGAAGACCAGGCGTCGACGTAATACCCGCCCGACGGGGAGAGGGTAATCCTGTGCATGCCAGAGCCTGACGACAGCCGCTTCAGCGCGCCTCCCTTCAGGCTTCCCCGGTAGAAGAGGTGTTCGTAGGGCGCGGCGCTGTCGGCGGAGGCGAGCAGGAAGACCGCATCACCCTTGGGAGCGACGCCAACCACCTGATGGACCGGGAAGGGGCCTCGGGTGATCTGACGCACGAGCCTGCCGGCATGGTCGTACAGATAGACGTGGCGCCATCCGTCACGCTCGGACATCCAGAGAAAGCCACTGTTGTCCGGCAGCGGAGTGACTTGTCGGGCCCAGCCTTCCACGGCGAAGTCCAGCCCCGCCACGAAGCTCTCGGGTCGCTCCTCGCGCAGCACCCGCCGGAGCTTGCCGGAGCTCGGCTCCACGGCCGAGAGGTCCAGCCGCTTGCCCTCACGGGAGAGGTGAAGGAGCAGCGCCTCGCGACCATCGGGACGCCAGCCCGCGAACCAGTCGTAGGTCTCACCTTCGGTCGTTGGGACGCGTGTCACGCGGCCGGTCGCCGGCTCGACCACGTAGAGCTCCGAGCGCGCCAGGGGTGTCCCGCTCTTGACGTAGGGGACCAGGGTCACGCGCTCGAGCGCGCTCGTGTAGTCGACCACCGGGACCTTGTGGACGCCGCGCAGGTCGTTGCGAATGGCCATCAGGAAGCGGCTGTCAGGAGACCAGGCCTTGTCGGGAATCTGCCAGGCGTAGTTTTCCTCGCCGCTGCGCTCGACCCGCGTGCGTCCGTCGCTGCCCAGTACCGCGAAGCCGCCTTCATGCTGCACGACGACGGCTCGGCCATCGGGGGAGAAGAGGTTGCTCCGCGAGAGCGCCAGGACCGCCCTGTCAGTCGGGGAGAGCGCCGTGATGCGTCCATCGGACAGGCTCAGGCCGAAGGGCTGTCCCTCGAATCGGAAGACGATCCCCTGCTGATCCGGTGCGATGGCGAAGTCCATCGTCTGCGGCAGTTGAACGGTCTTGCCTACCCGCTGAGAGAGCTGGGTCCGCAGCTCAGCGCTGGGGAGCAGTGGCTTCATCGCTCCCGTCCGCGCGTTGGCCAGCACCCAGGTTCCGCTGTCCGTCCCCACTGCCGACCAGAAGATCAGCCGCTCCCCCTCGCGGAGCCATTGCGGCGGTACGAGGCTGTCGCGAATGAGCTCGACGAGCCGGTTGTACCGGGCCGAGAGCTCCAGCCGCGCCTGCAGCTGCGCATCGGGCTGGGCCGAGGGAGCTGGCGCGCCGGCCTCCTCTGCCCAGGCGGGGGCGCCTGCGAGGAGCGTGCTCAGGATACCGAGGAGGAGGAAGAGCGAGCGTCGCATGAGCCGAGGGTAGGAGGCTGGATCATGCGTTACCAATATATCTTTCGAGTTCGATCAAGACGGATATCGTCTGGATATGGAATTTCGCCAGCTCCAACTCTTCGTCGCAGTGGCGGAAGAGCTGCACTTCGGCCGGGCCGCCGCTCGGGTGGGGATGGCTCAGCCCCCCTTCAGCCAGCAGATCCGCAGGCTCGAGACCGAGCTTGGAGTTGAGCTGCTCACCCGGACCAGCCGGCGCGTGGCCCTGACCCCGGCGGGGAGTCGGCTCCTGGAGGACGCCCGGGAGCTTCTGGCGAAACGCAAGGACGTGATCACCGCCGTTCAGCGAGCGGCCCGCGGGGAGAGCGGAACACTGAGGATCAGCTTCGGTGCGTCGTCGGCCTTTGGGCTCCTGCCTGGCATCGTACTCCGGTTCCGGTCACGGTTTCCGGAGGTGACACTTCATATCGACGACCGAGAGCGGCAGGAGATCGGTGCGGCGCTCCTGGCCGGAGACGTGGACCTGGCGATCCTCCGGGCGCCTTTCAGGTATGAAGGGGTGACCGTCGAACGGCTGCTCCGAGAGCGCTTCATCCTGGCGCTCCCGGCGTCGCATCGCAGAGCTCGCGAGAAGGTCTTCGCCCTGTCGTCGCTGGCGAGCGAGGCCTTCATTCTGTTCCCCCGGCACTCGGCACCCGGTCTGCACGACACGATCACGAGCATGTGTGTGGCGGCGGGGTTCTCGCCCCAGATCCTCTTGGAGGCCGGTTCCTGGCCCTCCGTCCTCAGCATGGTCGAAGCGGGCCTCGGTATCACCATCGCTCCCATGTCGGCGCGAGCGCTTCGGCTGAAGGGAGTGGCCTTCAGGGAGTTGCGCGGCGCCTCGGGATGGGCGGAGCTGGCGATTGCCTTTTCAGGTCCGGAACCGTCGCCCGCCGCGGCGCACTTCCGTAGGATTGCCCACGAGACGGTCGCACGCGTCGAGTGAGCCTACCCTTTTTTCGGGCTGTCCTTCAGAAGCCCGAGCCGCACCAGACTCTCGGCGGTGGCGACGAGGGACTCCTCGTTCGAGCGCGGTGCCCAACCCAGCATCCGCTTGGCCTTTTCGTTGGTGGCGTTTTTCGTCTTGCCGAGCTCGGGCAGGATCTGACGCACCGCGGGGTCTCTCAGCGCGGCGAGGTGCACCAGCCAGTTGGGCAGTTGTAGGGTCGGCACGCGTCTGGCCCATGCGCCCATGCGGTCCTTCAACACCTTGGCGATGCCGATGATTGGCATGAAATCGCCCGCGACGGCGAGGAAGCGTTCGCCCTTGGCCGAGGGATGGGCCATGGCGCGGATGTGCAAGTCGGCGACATCTCGTACATCGACGATGCCGAAATAGAGCCGCGGGCACCCGGGCATGGCGCCGTCCATCAGGCGCTGCACCATGAGGATCGAGGTCGAGTAGTCAGGCCCCAGGACCGGGCCGAACACGCCCACCGGATTGATGACGGAGAGCTCCAAGCCGCCGCCTTCGTTGGCGATGAAATCCCAGGCCGCGCGTTCGGCCAGGGTCTTCGATTTGACGTAGGGGATGACGTCATCGCCCTGGAGATCCGTCCAGTTCGACTCGTTGAACGGCGTTCCTCGCGGATTCTGGCCATAGCCGATCGCCGCGAACGAAGAGGTCAGCACCACGCGCTTGACACCCGCGGCGCGTGAGGCACGCAGGACGCGCAGCGCGCCTTCGCGTGCGGGCACGATCAGTTCCTCCTCGTTCTTGGGAATGTTCTGAGGAAAGGGCGACGCCACGTGCAGCACGAACTCGCAGCCGGCGACGGCTTGCGGCCAACCCGCGTCGTTCTCGAGGTCAGCGGCGACGAATGACAAGCGATCGCCCGGCTCGGCACCGCCTTCCTTCAACATGGCGCGCACGTCGCCCTCGCGCTCGAGGCTGCGCACCGTGGTGCGCACCTGATGGCCCGCCGCCAGGAGCCGCAGGATGCAATGGCTGCCGATGAAACCCGATCCACCTGTCACCAGGACTGTGCTCATCCTCGTACTATGCAGGACGAAGTGGACCGGTCGCCAATCATTCCCTGGGTGATACCGGCGTTGTTACGCCGCTCGCGGCGCGTGGCGCGGCTGACGCGCTGGTCGCGCCAGGCCGCGCGGCCCTCCTGGGTATGAAACGGCAAAGCGCGTACCCGCCGGTACGAGGCGGCAGCGGCAACCAGGAAGAGCGCGCTCCACGCATGACGCAAGTAATGGCTCAGCCACGCCCAGTTACCAAGAGGGCGCTCCACGGGCGGCGGAGACCATCGCCGCGCCCAGCTCACGCCAACGACAAGCAGGGACTGGAGCGGCTGTGCCGCCGACGACGGGCCTGAAAGGCGTGACGTTGTCGTGGAAGCGGCGGGCTCAGACGCGCTGGGCGTAGAACTCCACGATGAAGGGCTCGTTGAGCGTGACGGGAATCTCCTCGCGCTCGGGCTCGCGCACGCAGCGCACGCCCTGGCCCCCGTCGAGCACCTGGAGATAGCCCGGCACCTGCCGGGCCTTCATCCGCTCGAAGCTCTCCTTCACGATGGGCAGCTCCCGGTGCGCGAGCGAGAAGCGCACTTCGGAGCCCACCTTCACCCGGTAGCTGGCGATGTTGGTGCGCCGCCCGTCCACCAGCAGGTAGCCATGGCGCACGAACTGGCGCGCCTGGCGGATGCTCGTGGCCAGCCCCGCGCGCAGCACCACCACGTCCAGCCGCCGCTCGAGCAGCTGCAAGAGCACCCTGCCCGTGTTGCCCGGCGAGCGGCGCGCCTCGAGGAAGGCCTTGCGGCACTGCGCCTCCATCAGCCCGTAGTACAGCTTGAGCTTCTGCTTCTCGCGCAGCCGCTGCCCGTAGTCGCTCACCGAGGGGCGCGCCGAGGCGCCGTGCTGCCCGGGCGGATAGGGCCGGCGCAACGCGGGATCCTTGTCCGGGTCCTTCGCCGTGATGTTCGACAGCGCAATCCCCAACCGGCGGCACACCCTGCCCCGAGGTCCCGTATTCCGCGCCACGTCTCGCTCCTTCCACCCGGCGGTCGTCGCCAAGTTGAAATTGATTATCACTATCAATTTCAACTACACGAACCTTCCGGGCGCGTCAAGGGACGGCGGGGGCGGAATCGTGCCGGTACGCCCGCAGGGTATCGAGCCGCGAAATCGACCCCTCCAGGAGGCCGACGCGGTCAACCGAAGTGGAAGGCCCCATGTCCACGAACGACAGGCCGCATCGGGAAGGCCAATGTCTCGAGGCGAAGGGCCGTCCCTACCGCGAGCGTCCCCCTTCCCTCGGGCGGGGACATGGCATGTCTGAATCGCGTGGCAAGGATCGCTATTACCGCGCCTTGCACGAGGTGAAGCGCGTCGTGCCGGGTCGTGCGGCTCAAGTTCTTTGACACCCTCTCGGGCTCGAGGCTCAGCCATCCCGGAGGCATGATGCCCTTCATGACCACCGACAGACTCGAAGACCTGGGCCGGGCGACGACGTTCGCGGAGCTCCACTCCCGCCTCCACCTTCACCGGTGGGAGGCGGAACTCCATGAGTTCGAGCGCCCCAACGGTCCGCCTTCCTGCACGGTCCGCATCATCGACGGGGGCGTTGACGGTTCAGGAGACATCGACACGGGCGACGGCCCGTACGTCGTCCTGGTCGACGGTCCCCTCAAGTCACCCGGCCACCTCAACCTGTGGACTGACGACTATCGCCCCGGGCTCGTCATCGTCAGAGGGGACCTCCAGGCCCGAACGCTCTCGTTCGGCAATGGGGCGCGGGTCTTCGTTGAAGGCTCGGTGTTCGTGGACGACTGTCTCTTCGGCCAGTACGGGGACCGCAATGCCGTCCTCAGCGCCACGGGTGAGCTGCGCGCGAGGGCGAGCTTCCTCGGGGCGCATGCCTACATCTATGCGGACGGAGGTGTGCGTTCGCTGCTCTACGCGCCGCGCGGAGGCTGGGAGACGCTGGATCCGGACATCGAGAACGAAGGGGTTGGGGACGGAGCAGACTTCTTCGACCCGGCGGTGCTCGACCGCTATGGCGACCTCGATTTCCAGCTGGCAATCCAGGCCGCCCGCGAAGGTCGGCCCCTGTTCCTGCCAGGGGTCGAGGAGCGATTTCCCGCTCGGCTGACCTCACGGAGGACGAAGTAGGGCTCATCCGTCCGGTGAAGGTCGGCAGGCCCGGCGCCCCGAGCCCGGTGTGTCCTCAGGAGGGTCAGCCCTTCGCGCCCATGCGTGCTACTCGGGTTCGTCGGAGCAAGGCCCCAGCTCGGCCCGCGCCTCGAGGACTTCCCCGGGGTAACCCGCGCGCCAGGGCCCCCACTCCGTCCAGGCCCGCCGAGCCTCCTGGCAGGCCTCCGCGGGGGCGCCGGACAACCGCAGCGCCCGGGCGAGCCGCCGCCGGGCCAGGGGAACCCGAGCGGACGTGACCCCCTCGCGCGCGAGCGCCTCCAGCGCCGTCCGCAGGAACGGCACCGCCCGTTCAGGAGCGTTCCCCGCGAGGTGGATGTCGCCCAGGAGCACCAGCGCCTTGATGCGCTCCGGCGCCAGGGGGCCCCTGTCCCGTTCCAACGCCGCGAGCGCCCGCTCGGCTTGCGTTCGCGCCTCCTCGACACGCCCCAGGAACAGCAGGGCATCCGCGAGCCAACGCAGCCCCTCTCCATCCACCTCGTCCCGGGCGAGCAGCGGCTCCTGGAGCGCGACGCCGCGCGCATGGAAGGCACGGGCCTCCCGCGCGCGCCCCAGCAACCTCAGCAGCCTTCCCACCTCGTGCTGGTCCAGGGCGACCTCCGGGTGGGCCGCTCCATACGTACGCTCCCGGTGGGCCAGGGTGCGTCGGGCATGCGCCAGCTCGGCTTCGCGCTCCCCCAACTCCCCCAGCACTCCCAGCCGGTTCGACTCCAGGACCATCAACATGGACGCCGCGACATCCGGGGCCACGCTCTTACGCGACAGCGCGAAGCCCCGTTCCGCGGCCTCGCGCGCCTGGGGGCCATGTCCCCACTCGAAGTACACGAAGGCGAGGTTGGACAGAGTGCGTGCCACCGCGAGGTGCCCCTCTCCCAGGACACGCTGGAGGATGACGAGCGCCCGCTGGATGACGGCCTCCGCGCGCGACAACTCTCCCGTGTAGCCCAGCGTGCCCCCCAGGTTCGCCAGCGCCCGCGCGGTGTCCCGATGGTCGGGGCCATGGAGCTCCTCATGGAGTCGGACCGCCTCCTCCTGCCAGCGCTTCGCCTCGAGGAGCCGTCCTTGCTGACGGGCCAGCAGCCCCAGGCGCCCGGCGAGCTCGGCGCGCGTGGCGGCGTGCGACGCGCCCTTCGCGATGACGCGGTCGAGCGCCTGGCGCAGCAGGGGCTCCGCCTCGGCGAAGCGGCCCTCCTGTTCGAGCAGCTCGGCGCGGACATAGTCCAGCAGCGCGTCGAACTCGGGGTCGCGCAGCGGCTCCGCCACGGCCTGGGCGCGTTGGAGGTGGGCCCACGCCTCCCGCGTCTGCCCCAGGCCATGCACGGTCACCCAGGCCAGGCTGTAGAGCGCCCGCGCCAGCACGCCATGGTGTCGCCCGGCTTCCGCCGCGAGGGCCGCCTGGGCCGCGGAGTCCCGGGCGGCATCGAAGGCGTTCGCATCCGACTGGATCATCGAGCACAGCACATGGGCCTCCGCCTCCACGGGGCGGTAGCGCGTGCGCACGGCGCGCTCCCGCGCGGCCAGTGCCACCTTCAGGGCCTCCGGGGTATGCCCCGCGAGCAGCTCCGCGTTCGCCCGCGCCAGCTCCACCCGGATGGCCGCCACCTCCGCCAGGACCGCCGGGTCCTCGGGCGGCGCCACCGCCTCCTGTAACGTCCTCACGTCGGAACAGCGCCGCAGGCTCGCCAGGGAGCCACCCAGGCCGAAGCCACGCTCCACCGTGCGGGCATCCGCGCCCTGGAGCACGGACACCAGGCGAGTCACCTCCCCCAGCCGCTCGTCGAGGCACGCCATGCGCAGGCCCAGCACCTGGTCCGACTGCTCTCCCCAGACACGCGTGGCCTCACAGGCCTCCTGGTGCTCGCGCACCCAGTCCGCCTTCCAGCGCTCCAGCGCCGCCGCCACCGCCGCGAAGGAGGCCTCCGCGTCCGTCGAGCCCGTGGCCAGGAACGCGCGGTGGAGGGCCTCGCGGGCCGCCCCGTCCCAGACTCCCGCGAAGTGACGCTCGCTCCCCTGACACAGCTCGCGCGGTTCCCGCCGGGCGAGCACGCCCAGCGCCGCGGCGACCAGGACGCCCGCCAGCGCCACCAGGGTCCGGTTGCGCCACCGTGCGACAGGGTCATGGGCGAGCCGCGCGCGCAGCTCGCCCATGGAGGCGAAGCGCTTCGACGGGTCCTCGGAGAGCCCCCGGCGGACCACGGACCGCAGCCAGGCCGGGACACCGGGCCGCTCCGGCCGCACGGCCTGACGCGCCATCCCCTCCAGCAGCGCCTCGCGGGTCGTCCCCTCGAAGGGGCGCTGGCCATTGAGCGCCTCGTAGAGCGCGACGCAGAAGGAGAACTGGTCGGAGCGGGCATCGCCGCGCTCGCCACGCAGTTGCTCGGGCGCGCCGTAGGCCAGCGTGCCCAGCAAGGCCCCGGTGACGGTGAGCGAGTCACTCGTCGTCGAGGTGTCGGACGCCGCTCCCGCGCCGGGCGATGCCGTCGCGTGGGCGAGGCCGAAGTCGGTGATGCGGACGACGCCGTCCTTCGTGAGCAGGACGTTGTCCGGCTTGAAGTCGCGGTGGACGATGCCCAGCGCGTGCGAGGCGGCCAGCCCGTCCGCCGCCTGGATGAAGCGCTCCAGGACCTCCCGGCGCGAGCGAGGCCGCTCCGCCAGCCAACGCCGCAGCGTTCCGCCCTCGAGGAACTCCATCACCAGGAAGAGCTGTCCTTCGTACTCGCCCACGTCATGGAGGCTGGCGACATGGGGATGGGACAGCTGCGCCATGGTCCGGGCCTCGCGCTCCAGCCGCTGTCGCGCCAGGTCCAGCCAGTCCCCGCGGAGGCGCTCCGGATTGAGCAGCTTCAGCGCCACCTTGCGGTCCAGGTCGGGGTCGTACGCGACATGGACGCGGCCCATGCCACCCTCGCCCAACAGGCCCAGCACCACGTAGCGCCCCACCCGCGTGCCCGTGGCGAGCAAACCCGCGCCCATCGAGGGAGGTGGTTCCTCCGACGCGCTCAGCGCGGCGAGCACGCTCCGGCACTCGGCGCAACCGGAGATGTGGGTGCGCACCGAATGCTCGCGCTCGACCGACAGCAGGCCGTTCACGTAGCGAGCGAGGTCGTTCTCGTCCGGACAGCTCATTTCTTCGCCGCCAGGAGCCCGGACAGGCTCAGGTCGAGGCGGCCGTGGATGGCGCGCATCACGCTGTCCAGCTCCTCCGAGGAGAGCGCCAGCCGCTCCGACAGACACCGGCGCGTGCGCTTCTCCAGCAGCGCCTGCACGCCGGACAGCCGCCGGGACAGGGTGGACTTGTGAAGGCCGAACAGCGCCCCCATCCGCTCCAGGGAGAGCCGCTCCACGAAGTGCAGGCGCAGCAACTCCCGGTCCTCGTCGTCGAGCGACGCCACCGCCTGCACGAAGGCGGCGCGCACGTGCGCGCGGGCCTCCTCGCGGACCAACCCCAGCTCCAGGCCCCCTTGCGCGGGGTGCGCGGCGAGCACCTCGGCGTCCACCTGGGCCTCCTGCCCATGAGCCTTGCGCATCCGCAGCGCGAGCCGCACGGCGGCGCTGTTCACCCAGTGGAACAGCGAGCCCACGCCCGCGTAGCCCGCGAGCCGTGGCGCCGCCCCCACCCGGGGCATGAGCAGGTTCGCCCGGAGCGTCTGGAGCACCTCGTCCACGAACGCGGGCGAGGAATGGAGGCGGGAGAGCGGCACGCGCAGCCTGCCCAGGACCTCCTCCTCGAGCAGGTCCGCGGCCCCGGGCGTCTCCAGGGCGCAGGCGAGCGCGAGCGCCAGGTCTCGCGCATGCAGGCGCTCCAGGGCACGCGCGGGGTCGTCCGCTTCGGCGAGCCGCGCGCCCAGGTGCCGCGCGAACACGCGCGGTTCGGGCGCCACGCCACGCAGCGAGGCCGCCGCCTCGAACGCCCGGGAGAGTCCCTGACGCAGCCCGGGCTCCGCCCGCAGCCGCTCGGCGGCGACCGCCGTCATCGAACCGAGAACCGTCTCGAGAAGCTCCTCGGGGAGAGGGATGTCCGTGCGCATGGGCTCGCGAGTCCAGGGGCGCACCGGCCAACGCCCCCCCAGGGCTCTCGTAGCACGAAGGATACGCGGTCCGCCTCGGCCCGACGTGCCCCCTGGAGGGCTTTCACTCCGAGCCCGGGCGGCCTCGAGACGCTGCCGCACAGCGCGGATCTGCTGTAGCCATGGAGCAAGGCACGTACCTCGAACCGCTCCCGCGTCGTGCTCGTTGACCGCACACGGTCGTGACCCATAGCGTGTACCGCCTCCTCTGGAGGTGGCCGTGGCGATCGTGGCGGCGGACGTGGTCAAGGGACTCCTTGGCGCGGTGGCGACGAGCGCGGGGGTCAACCCCTTCCTCAGGTGGCTCCTCGACAGCGCGATCTTCCCGGGGCTCCTCAAGGACTGGCTGTTCCCCATGCCGGCCGAGGATCTCTTCCGGGTCCTCGAGTCGCGCATCACCGCGCTCGTGGACAAGCGGGTGGAGGTCGCGGTGGGGGCGGCGGCATTCGAGCGGGTGAAGGCCGACCTCCAGGGGCTCGGGGCCGCGTTCGCCGACTACGCCAACGTCGTGGACCTGGACGAGCGGCGGTACCGGCTTGCCGTGCTGCTCGTCCAGGCCGATATCTCGGCCGCGAGCGTGGAGGCGGTGCCCGACCGGTACCTGTACCTGCTGACGGATGCGCTGGTGGTCATCGCCGTGGCGCACACCGCCGCGCTTCTCCACCAGGTGCAACAGCACCCGGAGCGCTACGAGAACCAGATCGCGCTCGACACGGCGGCCATCCGCTACTCCGAGCTGGCGGGCCGGCTGCGCGACCGCTTCCTCTGGTACCGGATGGGACAGATTGCCGGCGGGGTCGGCGAGGTGATGGAGAAGGAGATCGACCGGCGCCCGAGCGCGACCGGCGAGAAGAAAATCGTGAGTTTCTCCGCCTATGACGACATGGCGCTCTGGTGGATGAGCCCGAACAAGTACCGGACGGAGTTCCTCGGCGGGCTCGAGACGGGCTGGGTGCAGGCCATCGGGATGGAGCCCGCCTACTTCGAGAAGAAGCAGGAGGCCGCGGCGCGCGTCGTGGCCTACGGGGATGAGCAGAAGCAGAAGGTGTACGACTGGTGGGGCGAGCACCTCACCAACCACACCCAGGAGCTCCTGAAGCTCGTCGATTGGAAGGGGCGGGAGAGCGGGAGGAAGCCTCGTGATCGGACGGTGGTGCGCGCCTGGCCGCTGGGGCGTGTGGTGGAGCCTGACGCCTCCGCCACGGCGCTCGACCGCATCGACCTGTTCCTCGCCCAGCAGATGGACACCTTCTCGGTGTCGGGCCCGCGCTACGTCCAGACCTACCGCGTGCCCGGCGAGCCGCGGGTGGGCACCCAATCCAACTTGTTCTACCGCGCGGACACGTACGACACGGCCGTCGCGTCGATCTACTTCGCGGCGCGCGGCGATCTCCGGCGCGCGGGCGACCTCGCTGACGGGCTGTGCATCGCCCTGGAGCACGATCCGATCGGCGGGGGCCGCATCGTCGCGGCGACGCACGCCACCGCGCTCCTCGACCGCGCCGAGGGGTACGCCACGTCGATCTTCCCCGCCGACGGCGCCACCCGCGATGTGGGCAACGCGTGCTGGGCCGGCATCGCGCTGACCCGGATGTACGCGGCCACGCGCCAGTACCGCTACCTGCACCACGCCATCAGCATCGCGCGGTGGGTGTACACGGAGCACGCGTCCAAGGACGCCTGGCAGGGGTACACCGGCGGCGAGGATGCGTGGGGGCAGAAGCGCGCGTGGCGGTCCGTCGAGCACAACGTCGACGCCTTCGCGCTCTTCACCAACCTGTACCGTCTCACCAGCGAGGAGCGTTGGGTCGCGGCCGCCCAGCGCGCCCAACGACTGGTGAAGGCCTGTCACGTGCCGGAGGGCTATTACGTGACCGGTACCGGCGTGGGCGACGTGCTCAACGCGGGTGTCGTGCCGGCCGATGTGCAGACGTGGACGGCCCTCGCGGGGTTGAACCCGGCGGGCAACGCGTCGAGCCTCCGCTTCCTGCTCGATCGGCTTTCGACCACCACAGCGGGGTTCGCGGGGTTCAAGTTCGCGCTCGCCGGCGAGGGCGTGCAGAACGAGGTGACGGCGGGGGCTGCGATGGCGCTTCATCTCATGGGCGGCGACCTCCGCGACGGCGCGGAGCCCTACTTCGACAGCCTGGTCCGCCAGCAGCTCGAAGCGCCGGGGACTGTTGGCGCGGGGCTCGTCGCGACCCCCGGGGCCGAGGCGAAGACGGGGGAGGGCCTCGGCTGGTCCTACTTCAACTGGCCCCACGCCGCGTCCAGCGCGTGGACCGGCCTCGCGCTTCTCGCGCGGGACGATGCGCGCGCCAACCCGTATTCTCCGGTGAGGTAGCGGGCCTCCAGCAGCAGGCCACACGAATGTGCATCGCCGTGCGCACACCGTTCCTCGGTGGCGACGGCGGCTCGGGTACGATGAACCATGAGTGAAAAACGCGGAGTCCTCGTTGCCTCCGAAGCAGGCATTTCCATCCGAGCCGTCCGGGACGTGACCGACGCCATCGGCGCATGCTTCGGGGCGGAGGGAATCCTCTTCACCGAGGAAGACCTCGCCCCGGAGTTCTTCAACCTTCGCAGTGGGCTGGCGGGCGAGTTTCTTCAGAAGTTCGTGAACTACCGGCTACGCGTGGCGCTCGTCGTGCCCCACCCGGAAGCCCACGGCGAGCGATTCAAGGAGCTTGCCTACGAACATCAAGTGCACCCCCTGGTGCGATTCGTTCGTTCCCGGGCGGAAGCCGAAGCCTGGCTCCGAGCTTGACGCGTTCATCCAGTCCTGGATGGCTCGACGCCGGAGAGCACACCAACTCCCGCCGAGCGGTCGAAAACCTAGATCGGCATGAAGACCTTGAAGCCGCTGCGGCCGCCCGCGCCCAGGGTGTTGCTCTCCACGAAATCGCTGTAGGAACTGCGGCCGTCGCCCGAGGTGATGGCGGTATGGCCGTAGATGCTGCCAAGGCGCGTGGAGGTCTTCTCCCAGGTGAGCACGAGGCCGGGGATCTTCAGCGCTTCGGCAAGCGACAGGTTCACCTGCTTGAACTTGTCCCTCGGCAGATTGTCGTCGATCTGGTTGCCGTTGCCCCACACCTTGATGCCGTAGGTGCGCTGAATGGCGCGGCTCACGCCCGTGGCGCAGAGGCCCTGGCTCGAGTAGCCACCCATGCCCAACGCCACCGAGCGGGCGTTGTTGGCGAGAGCGGAGTTGCCGCGCACGCCACCGGTGCTGGGGGGGGTCGTGGGCGTGCCGCTCACCGTGATGCCGAGCTGGTTCCAGGTCTTCGGCCCGACGACGCCATCGGCGACCAGGCCCTTCGCGCTCTGGAACGCCTTCACCGCCGCGGTGGTCTTCGGACCGAACTGACCATCCGCCGCACCGGCATTGAAGCCGAGCTGATTGAGCCGGTTCTGAAGCGCGGTCACCGGAGCGCCACTGTGGCCCTGCTTGAGGGTGGGGCCGCTACCGCCCGGAGCCGAAGGAGCTGCCGCGCCATTCAGCCTGGCCCACGTCTTCGGCCCGACGATGCCGTCGGCGACGAGGCCCTTCGCGCTCTGGAACGCCTTCACCGCCGCGGCCGTCTTCGGACCGAACTGGCCGTCGACCGCGCCCGGCGAAAAGCCCGCCTTGGCCAGCGCCTGCTGAAGGGTCTTCACCGAAGCGCCGGACGAACCGAGCTTCAGGGTGGGCATCGAAGGTGAGCTGGCTGCGGAGAGGGTGATGCGCGCGGCGGAGGAGACTCGCATTTCGAAAACCTTGTGAAGTGTGACCGTGGGAAGGTTATCGCCCCCAGGGGGCTGCAAGTTGCGGAGGACGCGGGTTTTTCTGGGGCACCGCGAAGCGCAGGCCGCCGACCGCGCCCATCGCATCGGCCAGCAACGGCCGGTCATGGTCTACCGGCTGGTGTCGCGGGGAACGGTGGAGGAGAAGCTCCTCACGCTCCAGGACAAGAAGCGCGCGCTCTTCGAGTCCGCGCTGAGCGGAGAGTCGGGAGGCGCCGCCATCACCCGCGCGGACCTGATGCAGCTGCTCGACTGAGGGGCGAGGACTTCTACCCGTCAGTAGGGGAGGGTGCAGTTCTCGTTGCCCGTCAGGGGCTTGTTCACCGTGGACTCACAGGCGCACAGGCCGCCGCCCCAGCACTTGAACGAGTTGGTCGTATCGCACAGGTCGTCCACCCGCTTCCAGCGCTTGAGGACCTTCGGGTCGTCCGCATCGCTCATGGTGAAGAGCTCGTCCCCACGGACGGCGTAGGCGACGGTATACGTCCAAGTATCGTCCAGCTGCTTGTTCCTGGACTCGTCACAGAGCGCGAACTCCACCACTTCCAGCTTTCCGTTGGTCACCTTCCAGGTCCCCTGGTAGTTGCGCCAGACAGACCCCAGGAAGAGGATGTTGTCGCCCTTGATGTACATCGCCTCCGCGTAGCCGATGCCGCGGCCCTGCTCCAGGCGATAGATGCCATCCTTGATGGTTCCTCCGGTCAGCGCCGGCGCGTCCGTCACCTCGGTGTCATCCCCCACCATGTTCGTGCACCAGGCCATGGCATGGCACTGGAACTTGTCCCCATCCTCATTCGCGTTGGAGTCGCCACACGCCGTGGCGAGCAGGGACAGCGACAGGGACAACGCCAGCGCACGCAGCATCTTCTTCTTCATCGGGTCCTCCTGCATCGAGTCGTGGGGAACCAGCCCCCAGCAAGAGGAGACAGCCCGGGTATGGGTGTTGCGGAAAATCGACACGCGAGCGGGCGCAGTGTCCCAGCTCGGCCCGCGCCTCAAGGTGTCTGAGAAGGTGTCAAAGGACGCTGAGAAGGTGTCAAAGGACGCGACCGGCGCCTTGGCACCAGTGCTCCCCCCGAAAAAACAAAAGGCCCCAGGTTCCGGAGAACCTGGAGCCCTGAAGAGTGGAGGCGGCGGGAATCGAACCCGCCGCTCGGAGCGGGGCCCGCGAGGCGGATGCCGGCCCAGGGACCACCCCTGCTGACGTGCGACATTCAGCCCTGCGGCACCGACCAGCTGCCCTTCCACTCGGAGGGGCTGTCCGGGTGCAGCGAGGTGAGCTTGTAGTTGCAGTGCTTCTCGCCGCTCGGGTCCGGGCTCCGGATGGTGTAGAGCGGCGACAGCCGCGAGCCGCGCTCCGCACCGGCGTACTGCACCTCGTACTCCTTGCTGGTGGTGTTCGTGGTGGTCGTCTCGCCGCGCTCGGTCTTGCGCGTCGTGGTGCACTCCGCCTCGAACTTCACCTTCCAGGTGCCCTTCTCGCCAACGCGCGGCACCTTGAGCTCGGCGCGCATCATGTACTCGCCCGGCGGCAGCTCCTCGGCGCTGGTGCCGAGGAACTCCTCGCAGTCGCGGCCCTGGCCCTTGCAGATGCCGATGCTCTGGTCGCTCCAGGGCTGCACGCCCGCGCGCACGTCCGAGAGCAGCGGGCCCACCAGGCCCTCCTCGAAAGACGTGAGCCCGGACGCGCCCCCGGAGGAGGTGGAGCAGTTGGTCGAGCTGGCCGCGCCCGCCGTGCCACCGCCCTTGCACGCCAGGAGCGTGCCCGCCGCCGTGAGCGCCAGGATGAATGTCCGCATGGTGTTCCCCCCTCCTCGGCATTCAGCGAAGTCTTCCTCGGCAACTGAGCCCCGAGGCTGTCAACGGCCCCTTGTGCACTGTAAGTAAAAAACATACAGTCGACATACGTAGCTCCCCGCGCTCGGAGGAACACGTATGCCAGCTGCAATCGAAGAGCTCGCCAGACCCGTCATCATCGGCCGCTCGAGCTCACACTTCACGCGCATCACGCGGATATTCGCCGCGGAGATGCGCATCGACTATTCCTTTCGGGTGGTGCGCGATCTCATGTCCTCCAATCCGGAGGACTACGGCGGCAACCCCGCGCTCAGGATACCGTCCTTGCAGACGCCCCAAGGTGTCTGGTTCGGTGCCCTCAATGTCTGTCGCGAGCTGTGGCGGCGGTCGAGTCCCAGACCCCGCGTGGTATGGCCCGAGGATCTCGACGAACCGGTGCTCGCCAATGCGCAGGAGCTCGTTCTCCAGGCCATGGCGACCGAAGTGTCGCTGATCATGGGCAAGCTGGCCGACGCCAGCGACAGCAATGCCCACCACGCGAAGATGCGAAAGGGGCTCGTCAACATGATGTCGTGGCTGGAGGAGAACGCGAGGTCCGCGCTCGCCGCGCTCCCGCCGCAACGGGACCTGAGCTACCTGGAGGTCACGCTCTTCTGCCTCGTGACTCATCTGCAGTTTCGGGACGTCCTGCCGACTGCCTCCTATTCCGAGCTGAACGACTTCTGTCAGCGGTTCGCGACGCGGGCTTCCATCCAAGAGACACCCTATCGCTTCGACACGTGAAGTGGGCTTGCTCTGGTTTCAAATGAGAGGAGACGTATGAACAGCAGGTCCACATCGAATGGGTTCTTCCAGGGTCTTACATGGACCACCGTGATGGTGGTGCTGAGCATGGCCGCCCTGACAGGCTGTGGTGGGATGGGACAGGAGGGCTCCGAGCTCCAGCAACAAAGCATGACCCTGTCCGTACCGTCGAACGTGCAAGCGTTCTATGCGGAAGCACGGTGGGGGACTCGTTTCGGAGTCACTGGCCCCTATTACGGCCCCCTGGGCCACCGGGGTCTCGACATCGCCGCCAGTGGTGGCCAGCCCATTCCCGCGCTGCGCTCTGGCACCGTCCGCCGCGTCCAGTACTCCTCCATCGTGGGACACACCATCGCCGTGGAATCCGCGCCAGGCGATTTCTCCGGATACGACCACGTCATCCGGACCCGGGTCTCCGTGGGAGACTTCGTTCAGCAGGGTGACATCATCGCCTATGCGGCGAGCTACGGGGATGATCATGGGTCGGCGTGGACCGGGCCGCATCTTCACATCACCCGGGGAACCACGGATCGCTGCGTGTTTGGCGAGAATGTCAGCGATCCCGCCCCCCTCATCCGGAACGTGCTCGGCACCTCCTCCGGCGGAGGAACCTCCTCTGGTGGGGGTTCCGGAGGAATCCAGGTCAGCGTCGAGGAGGGAAAGATTCTCCAGCGCGTCGCCCAGCGGGGTGGATACACGGGCCCCGTGGACGGCGTACCTGGAACCAATACATGGAAGGGCGTGCAGACCGTCATCTCCCAGAAGGGCTTCTACTCCGGACCCATTGACGGCATCCCAGGTGAGAACACCTGGAAGGGCGTCCAGAGGCTCGCCCAGCTCGGCGGGTACACGGGACCCGTGGATGGATTCCCGGGACAGTATACCTACGCGGGTCTCAACAACTGGCTGGCCCAGAACCCCGGAACACCTCCACCGACTGGGATGCTCGGTGTCTATGGAATCGATGTCGGCACGACCCAGCGTGATCTGGACTTCAACGCCATTCGCGGTGCCGGCTATCAGTTCGCGATCGTCAAGGCAGGCGGCTCCAACGTCACCCCCATCTACGTCGCGCCGTACTATGCCCAGCAGGTCGCCCGGGCTCGCGCGGCCGGGTTGATCGTCGGGCATTATTGGGTGGCCGGCTCGAACAACCCCGCGGGTGATGCCCAGTATTTCATGGACCACCTGTATGACCACCGGCCAGGTGACCTCCTGGTCCTCGACAACGAGGCGATCGACAACGGCATCTTCTGGAACGACTCCATGACCGCGACCTTCATGCAAGCGGTCAAGGCTCGCCTGGGCAAGGCGCCGTTCCTGTACACCTATTCGAGCCTGCTCACCTCCCACACCTGGCCCCAGACCCAGGCCGTTGGCTCGAAGCTGTGGGTCGCCCACTACACGGGCACTCCGGGCAACCCGACGATCGGGTCTGCCTTTCCGACGTGGGAGATGCATCAGTACACCTCGTCCGGAAACCAGAATGGAATTCCTCTCGACTTGAACGTCGCCAAGGTGTCCGCGTTCGCCGGACTGAGTCAGCCACCGGCTGGCGCGACGCCTCCCCCGCCGACCGCCATACCGGGTGGTGGCTCTGGCGGAGGCGACCCCGTCATCACCACCGAACAGGGAACCATTCTGCAGAACCTGGCCCGACGGGGCGGCTATACCGGTCCCATTGACGGCGTCCCCGGTGTCAATACCTGGATGGGGGTGCAGAGAGTCCTTCGCGAGCTGGGGTACTACGACGGGCCCGTCGACGGCGTTCCGGGCATCAACACCTACAAGGGTTTGCAACTCCTTGCCCAGGACGGTGGCTACACGGGTCCAATCGATGGCATCCCCGGGCCCAATACGTATAACGGAATCCAGGCGTACCTGAACGGGTCATCCGGCGGTGTGCCTCCTGTCAGCAACGCGCAGGGGGTGACACTGCAACGGATCGCTCGAGCCGGTGGGTACACCGGCGCCGTGGACGGCGTCCCAGGCACGAACACGTGGAAGGGAGTCCAGCAGGTGCTCGGCGGCTACGGATACTCGGGGCCCGTGGATGGCGCCATGGGAACCAACTCGTATGCGGCGCTCCAGCGCTTCGCCGCGAAGGGAGGCTACACGGGCCCCATCGACGGAGTCATGGGAACCAACTCCTGGAAGGGCGTGCAGACCGTCCTGCGAGGCTTTGGATACACAGGCCCCATCGATGGCGTCATGGGAACCAACTCGTACGCGGCGCTCCAGCGGGTCGCGCGGCTGGGCGGGTACATGGGTCCCAGCGATGGCGTGCTGGGGGTGAACTCGTGGAAGGGCCTCCAGACCTTCTTGAGCGGCGCCGGGTACACGGGGCCCATCGATGGGGTACCGGGAACGAACACCTACAAGGTGCTTCAATCCCTGGCGAGCCGCGGCGGCTACGCGGGCCCGATCGACGGCATCCCCGGACCCAATACGTACGCGGGCCTGGCGAACCTGCTGGACTGAACTCCGTGAGCGCGTTGGCGCGTCGATTTGAGCGCGCCACCGCGTGGCGGGATGAACGTCTAGCGGCCCATGGCCGAGGACATGGTGCCCGCCCACTGCCAGGGGGCGGCGCGGTCACCGGGCAGCGAGTTGAAGTACTCCCAGCTCGCGACGCCACCGAACTCCTGGTACGAGACCACGAGGCTGCGCACGGTGTTCTGCGCGGTGGTGATGTCCACGTAACCCGAGCCACCGTTGCCGGGGTTGCTCAGCATGCCGGCCACGACCTTCTGCGCCGGGATGACGCGACGGTTGACGATGGTCTGGTAGCCCGAGGGCGTGCCCATGTAACCCCAGCCATTGTAGAACTGGGCGTTGAACCAGGAGATCTGCGAGCCCACGCTCTGGTAGAGCTGCTCGTAGTTGAAGCCGGAGAGATTGCCGCCGCCGTAGAGCGCGGTGGCCACGGGGGCCAGCGTGATGACGAAGTTCTGGCCGAAGTCGGCGCGCAGGGCGCGGATGAGGCGCTCCATGCCGGCCAGCGACATGTACTCCTCGACGTCCAGGTCCACGCCATCCAGCTTGTACGTGGTGATGATGTTCTTGAGGATGGGGTAGTAGGTGTTGAAGTCGGTGTCCAGGCGCTGGAAGCTGCCCTGGGCGGCACCGCCCACCATGCCGAGCACGCGCACGCCCCGGGCCTGCATGGCCGAGAGATCCGCCCACATCTGGGTGAACCTGGCGTCGCTCGGCGGATGGTCGTTGAGGTGCACCTGGGTGGGGGAGTTGAGGTGGATGGCGGCGACGATGACGTCGGTGACGCGGGTGTTGTTGTTCGTCAGGCCGAGCGGCGACACGTACACGCCATTGACATACTGGGTCTGGTAGTAGACGACGGTGCGGCGGCTGTTGACGGGGCGCACGTTGGCGGTCCATTTCTGGGCGCCGGTGCCGTTGCAGTCATAGAGCTGGAGCTTCGTGCCGCTCGCGCTGTTGCCGTCCGTGACGTCCAGGCACTTGTTGGCCTGGGGATTGACCAGATCATTGGCGGCGGTGTGGATCCACTGCTGGGCGTTGGTGCCGTTGCAATCCCAGAGCTGGATGGCGGTGCCATTGGCGGTGCCGGAGTTGGACACGTCCAGGCACTTGCCGAAGGCGCGGAGGGTGCCATCGGCGACGAAGGACCAGCTCTGGGCGTTGGTGCCGTTGCAATCCCAGAGCTGGATGCGGGTGCCATTGGCGGTGTTGCCGTTGGGCACGTCGACGCACTTGCCCGCGAGCCCCTTGATGGGGCTGGTGATGTTGGGCGCCGCGAGGGCGGAGGAGGCCAGGGGAAGGGCGGCGATCGACAGCGCCGCGGCGAGGGAGGTGACGAACCGTGGAGTCATGGCTGGAAGAGAGGCAGCCACGGCTTTTTTCGGGTTTTCGAGGAATACAGGCCCGGCCCTCCCAGCCTTCTTGAACGCCTTCACGCCGTGTATCCAAGAACACAGGAGGAGACACCTACTTGCGGCTCAACGACGGTGCGGGGGCGCAGGTCACCGCCAATGACGACAGCTGCGGCGGTCTGCTCTCCTATCTGAGCTACACCGTGCCCTCGGGCGGAGCGGGGACCTACGTCGTCCGTGCCGGGTGCTTCTCCTCAGCTGCAGCGGCACGGTGTCCTACCTCATCACAGGCCCATGACCTGGGGGAGGCGGCTCATGGCCGGATCACGGTCTTCTTGAACGGACCGCCATGGGCCGCGGCCTGCATCGTGGAGCTCGAATGAGCACGGCTAGGTGACGAGGCGCCCCGCGCGGGCGAGCCGGAGCAAGCCGGCGCGGGCCTCGGACCACTGCCGCGTCAGCGCCTCGGACGGCTCGCCCAGCCTGCTCACCGCATCGAGCAGCGGGAACGTCGAGGCCTGCGCACGCGGGCTGGGCGAGCGATCGGCCGTCGGGAGGATGGTGGTCATCCCGGCATGGGCCTGGCGCTCGACGCGCACGACGCCGTCGGGCCAGCGCTCGACGAGGGCATTGACGACGGTGGCGGCCGCGGCCTCCGGCAGCCGCTGCTCGGTTGCCTCGGCCCACCGCACCAGGGCGGCCAGTCCGCGCAGCACGTCGTAGAAGTAGAAGCGCGGGAACGTGAGCGCGCGCCAGGCCACCGCCGCACCGCGCTCCTCGGCGTTGTGCACGGTCCGCGAGTCGTGAATGAGGGCACGGTCAATCAGGAAGCCACCGGCGCGAGTGGCAAAGGCGCGCTGCTCGCTCGCTCCGGCTCCGCCGAGCAGCATGGCCTCGAGCGGCGCGACAGTCCCGACCATCGAGCTGGGGCACTCGCCGGTCTGGAGGTACGCGGTGTTGTCGCAGTTGAGGCCGCCATCGGCCATCTGGTACCGCACGAACCAGGGTTTGACCCAGGGCAGCGTCCGCTCGACGTCGATGCCGCACGCGGCGAGCACCGGGTACATCGTGCCGAGGGCGCAATGACAGGCACTGTCGCGCTGCGTGTCCGCACCCGGAGCATCGCTCGGGTGGATCGGGAAGAGGTGCAAGAGGCGATCGATCCTCGCGGCCATCGCCGCGGAGGTGCGCGAGGGGATCTGGCGTGCTTCGCCGAGCTCGTGGAGCAGCAGCATGTGCCACCACGGGGAGTTCCACTTGGGCCAGTACGGATCGCGCTCGATGCTGTGCAGCGCGGCATCCGAGCCGAGGTAGGCGACGGAATCGGCAACCCCACGCTCGACCTCTGCGCTCCGGGGTGGGATGGGGCTGGGAACGGCGGCAAGCTTCTCGAGATCGATCGTCATTCGCGGCTCTGGTCTGAGAGGCCTCTTAACGGGGGAGCCGCTCCCGGGCGAGTGCTATTTGTGAAGGGGTGAAGGCGCTGGTGCCCAGTGGACCTCGCAACGCATAGGGCGAATAGATGGCCTGTCGAGGGTGAGGGCTGGTGCAGAGGGGCCAGCGCCGCGGTTCGAGACGACCGCGGCGTTTCGCTTTCGTACGCTCAGGCCGGCAAGATACTACGCGTGGGCTGCAGGACCGCCTCCGAGAGCGCCGACATGCGCACGGGATCAGCGACCGCGTACTCCGGATCGGCGAGCATGTCCGCGAAGGCGCGCCGGCTCGGATAGCGGACCAGGGCGACGGTGTCCCAGGCCTGGCCCGGCTCCGCCGCGAGCGGCGTCGTGCCGTCGCCCGCGTAGAGGATCTCCGCGCCGTAGCGCGCGACGAGCGGACCCGCCAGCTGCAGGTATTCGAAGTAACGCTCCCGTCCGCCGTCGGGGCGGAAGCGGAGCAGGTTGAGCATGACGACCGGCGCGCCGTCGTCCTCGCGGAGGAAGCGATCGAGATCGGCGGGAGTGAACGCAATCATTTGGATTCCTTTCGTTACTCGAGAGTCTGCTTCGGTACGTTGCTGAAGATGTGCGGTAGCGGCGCAGCCCGTCGCGAGGAAGAGCCCGACCGAGACGAGGAGCGCCCGCGCCTTGCGGTGCCCGACGCTCGCGCGGTACACCGCCGCGGTCCATGAGCGCCATCGACTTCGAGGTCTCCGTTCCGCAGCTGCGATGCTTCATCGCCGTGGTGGACGCCGGCTCGGTCGCCGAGGCCGGTCGCCGCCTCGGGATGTCGGCGGCGAGCGTGTCGAAGGCGCTTACCCGGCTCGAGGAGGGCGCCGGCGTGCGGCTCCTCCACCGGTCGACCCACGCGCTTTCTCTCACCGAGGCCGGAGAGGCGCTGCTCGAGCCGGCGCGCGAGGCCGTGCGCGCGGCGGAGGCCTTCGAGGAAGCGGCCGGGCAGGCCAGAGGCAGCGGCGACGCCGGCGTCGTGCGCATCACCGCGGCGGTGGGGTTCGTCCGGCACGTCCTCGTGCCGATGCTCGGCGAGCTCGCGCGGCTTCATCCCGAGATCCAGCTCGACGTCCGCGCGACGAACGAGATCCTCGATCTTGCCGACGGCGGCATCGACCTCGCGATCCGATCCGGCTCCCTCGTCGGTCTGCCAGGCCACATCCATCAAACCTGGTTCACGTGCCCGTGGGTGATCTGCGCCGCGCCGAGCTACCTCGCCCGGCGACCCGCGCCGCGGACGATCGCGGAGCTCGACGAGCACGACCTCGTCAGGTTCCGGAACCCCCAGAGCGGACGGATCCAGCCGTGGCCCCACCGGACGGTGGCCGGCACGATCGGGGAGACCTACCAGCCACGGGCGCGGTTCGCGTTCGACGACGGCGAAGCCGTCTGGGGTACGATGCTCGCGGGCGGCGGCATCGCATGCGTCCCGCTCTACCTCGCGGCCGCCTCGCTCCGGAACGGCGCGGCAGTCGAGGTCCTCGCTGATTTCCGCGGCGCCGCCGCGAGCGTGGTCATGCTGCGCCGGGATCGCCGGCTGACGCCCGGTCGCCTCGCCACGCTGATGGCCTTCCTGAGCGCGCGCGCCCCGGACTTCTCCGATCTCCTCTGACCCGCAGCGTCTTGACATGCCGACGACTCTGGCAGCGTGCGCGCGGTCGCTGTAGCCCTCGGGCGGGCAGGGCAGTGTTGCCCTCGCGGCAGGACCGTCACGGCTTGCAGACGAGGAGCGAGGGTCCTCGGACTCTCCCGGGGACTGCGAGCCAGGCGGCATCCCCCTCGGAAGGGCGTCTCGGATGCGAAGCGAGGGCGCCGCGGTGCTCTCGGCCAGCACGTCACCCTCGGACGAGGACCCCGGCCACTATCTGAAGCGCGCTGCGCTCGCCGCCATTGAGAAACCGGGCACCGTCACGCTCCCGATACGTGACAGACATCATAATCCTCATTACCTTGAGAAGACCTGAAAGCAAGAAAGGGGCTCGAGGATGTTCCAGCGTGCATGGATGCATGGAAGGCGGAAACGACGGACCCTGGGAATCGTCGCCTTGGGGGCGCTCCTGGTTGTCGGCGGGGCGACCATGGGGGATGCCTCGGCAACGACTCCAACGACGACCGCGCAGCCGACCACGACGACCACAGCATCCAGTTCCGGGAACACGTTTCCTGATCGTTGGAGTGTCGGTGCGCCGGGTGTCGGAACGTACAGCCAAACCGACGCCCATCTTCCGGTGCCGGCCGGCTACACGGAGATCTCACCACCAAACGGCGAATACGACCTCTATACCTGCGGATCCGTTGTACTCGACCACGTCTACATCCGCGGATTCATCTACCTCGGAACGAACTGCTCGGGCACGGTGACGATCAAGAACTCGATCATCGCGCCTCCCGCGGGGACCAACCAACGGAGCATCCTCAACAACTCGAACGGTGGACTCACGCTCAACATCATAGACACCACCATTCGTCCGGAACCCGTGCCGCTCGGCGGAACCAACGCCGCCCTCACGGATCACGCCACGAACGGATGCGCTCCGAACTGCTACATCAACATGAACCGTGTGGACGTGGCGAACAGTGGTGGCATGTGTCTCTGCGGGGAGAACACCACCATCGAGAACAGCTGGTTGCACGACAACTACATCGCTCACCTGGCCGATCCATCGGAGGCGCACACGGGTGGTGTGTTCCCGTACGGCGGTAGCGGTCCGGTCACGATTCGGAACAACCGTCTCGAGCCGGGCTTCAATGCCGGGACCGGGCAACCCGTGAACAACTACTGGCAGGCGATCACCGCAGTGCTGTTCACGCAGGGAGCCGATGGCACGGTGTTGCGCAACTACGTCGCCGAGGGCAACTTCATCTCTCTCGGGGCATTCGACGTGGGTGTCGAGAACGGTGAAGGACTCGTCTTTCGCAACAACGTGTTCGGTCCGAACCACTGGGGAGAGACCACGACGTGTAGCACGAGCTGCGGCGTCACCTACGCCGACTGGTCGGGCAACGTCAAGGGAGACATCAACGGCGTGAAGACTTCCGTGGTGGTGCCGCACCCGTAAGGCTCGAGAACGCGACCCGCGGCAGCTCGTCGCAGGTGGCGTTTTCGTATGTCTGCGCCGCATCCTTTCTCATCGCGGAGCAGCTGGCCCGGGACGGCCAGAATGTCCCCAGTCCATCTCTGCCTCTCTGCTCCCGCCCGTTCCCTTCAGGGGTGCTGGGTGATTCGCACTGCCGCAACCTGATGGTGGGATGGATGTGCCACCGCTTCTTCGAGACGAACCTCGCCTTCGAAGCCACCCGCCGAGACGGCCGGCCGCTGCTGTTCGATCGCGTGGGCGAACTTCACGGCCGGATCGGCCTCGAGCTTCTCGAAGAGCCGCTGCAGGTTCGGGAATGCACGGCGGTCGACCACGTGGTGGTACTCGGTCCAGCGGGCGATGCCGATGAAGTAGGCATCCACCAGGGTGCGGTGCTCGCCGAGCAGCCAGGGGCGGTCGCCGAGCAGGGCCTCGAGTCTGGCGTGGGCTTTCTGGACCCTGGCCCGACCGTAAGCGGTCAGCGCCTTCTTCGCCTCCGGCTCCAGCTCGTGCTCGTAGGCATACCAGAGCGGGCTGAACGAGCCGAAGAAGGTCGTGTTGAGGAAGGCCAACATCTGGTTCCAGCGGTCGAAGTCGTGAGTGCCTTGGGGGAAGGCGAGCCGCCGGTCGATACCGAGCGTGCCGAGGTGATTCATGATGGCGATGGTTTCGCTGATGACCCTGCCGTCGGCCTTCATCAGGGAGGGAGTCTCCGCGATGGGGTTGATGTGCTTGTACGTGTCGCTCGTGACGACGCCCGGCATCTCGATGCGGCAAAGCCGATAGGGCCGCGCGAGCCACTCAAGCGCGACGATGGAGCCGAACGAACAGCCTGACGGGACACCGTAGAAGAGGATGGGAGTCACGAGATTCTCCGTGGTCGAAAGCCCGTTGATTCGGGTGCCATCACTCTGTCGCGGTGGACTTTGACCGGGTAGAGGGCAGAACGGTGACGCAGCGTCTACGCATGTGTACTTTGGGACCTCGATGCTCAACCTCAATGACCTGGTGCTCTTCGTGGCCGCGGTCGAACACGGCGGCTTCGCGGCGGCGGCGCGTCGTCTCGGCGTGCCGAAGGCGACCATCAGCAAGCGGGTGGCGGAACTCGAGGCGAGCCTCAATGCCCGGCTCATCCATCGCACCTCGCGCAGCTTCACGCTCACCGAGGTCGGGCGTGATTTCCACGAGCACGCGCGCGCGGTGCTGATCGAAGCGGAGGCCGCCGAGCAGGTGGTGCGCAGGCGCGTCGCCGAGCCTGGCGGTACCGTTCGGCTGACCGCGAGCGTGCCAACGGCACAGCTCTACCTGGCCGAGCAACTGCCGAAGCTCGCGCGCACCTATCCCAAGCTGCGGGTGCATCTGGACGTGACCGATCGTTTCGTGGATGTCGTGCAGGAGGGCTACGACATCGCGGTGCGCTCCCACTTCGCACCGCTTCCAGCCTCGGGTCTGGTACAGCGGCAGCTCGTGAGCGAGCCCATCATCCTCGTGGCCGCACCCGGCTACCTGGCGGCGCGGGAGCCGCTGGAGCGGCCCGAGCATCTCGGGCGCCATGACGGCCTCGTGAACGCGCCGGGCTCGACCGGCTGGCGCCTGCGCGGCTCCGCGGACGAGCGCGTCGAGATCAGCCCGATCACCGTTATGGTGGCCAACGAATCGACCGTGCTGCTGGGAGCCGCTAAGGCCGGTCTCGGCGTGGCCTGTCTGCCCGAGAGCTTCTGTCGTGCGTCCCTGCGATCGGGCGAGTTGGTCCGGGTACTACCCGAGTGGGAGGCGGGGACCGTCACGACGACCCTCCTGATGCCCCACCGGCGCGGCCAGTTGCCCGGCGTTCGGGCGACGGTGGATTTCCTGATCGAGAGTCTCAGCGTGATGCATGAGAAGGATGGAAGGCCTGTTGAAGGCGAGACTCGTCGACCTGCTTGATGAGGCCCGGCCCGAGGGCAGACCGTCAAGCCTAGCCTGACAATGAGTTCGCCCGTAGCCGCATTGTCTGGGAGCCCTGGCCGCCGCATGGTGACGCCTCCCGCCACCTTCAGGAGTGCACACATGAAGCTCTACTTTGCCCCCAGAACCCGAGCAGTCCGTCCCCGATGGCTGCTGGAGGAGCTCGGGGTGCCCTACGAGCTGGTCAAGCTCGAGCTCACCCGACAGGAGAACAACCCCCCCGAATACCTGGCGGTGCATCCTCTGGGCGAAGTCCCCGCCTTGGTGGATGGGGAAGTCACGCTGCTCGAGTCCCTGGCCATCTGCCTCTACCTGGCCGACCGGTTCCCGGAGAAGCAGCTGGCGCCGCCGATGGGTTCCGCGGAGCGCGGCCCCTATTATCAATGGATGGCCTTCGCCGAGGTGAGCCTCGATCCCGCGGTGATGGCCTTCTACTGGCACGCGCAGCTGCCCGAGGAGAAGAAGGCCAGCGCGCACGCGAATGAAGAACTCGCCAGGCACGGGACCCGCCTCGAGGCCGTGCTCGACCTCCTCGACATGGGCCTCGGCGGCAGTGAATTCCTGGTGGGAGGGGCTTTCACCGCCGCCGATGTGGTGATGGCCTCCATCCTCCACCTGGCACACACGCTGAAGCTGCTCGACGGGCATCCGCGGCTGGTGGAGTACGTCAAGCGCCACGTGCAACGCCCGGCGGTGCGGAGGGCCGTCTCGGGATGAGGCGAGGTGGGTTCGACCACAGCCGTGAGACACCGCCCCTCCGGCAGGGGCCCCACGCCCGTTCCTTTTCGCTCCGGCTCCGGGAGGCACTACACTGCCCACCCCCATGTCCCTCTCCGAGCCGCACACGAATGCCCTGCTGCAGCCCACCCTGACGGAGTCCGCTCCCCAGCAGGCGCTGCTTTCCCAGCGCGCCACCTTCCTCACCGCCTTCTTCGGCGGACCGTGGGCCGCGCTGTACGTGATGGCCGCCAACTTCCGGCGGCTGGGCCGCCTCGACCGCGCGATGCCGGTGCTCGCCGCCGCGGCGCTGCTCGGCGTGGTGGCGCTCGTGGTCTCCTTCGTGACGATCGCGCGCCCCGATCTCGCCGCCGAGTGGATGCCTTCGGGGGTGCGGAGCTCCCTGATGGTCCGCCGTGGCAACAACCTCCTCGGCATGCTCGCGTGGGGCGCGTGCTACCTGCCCATGCGCGCGCACTTCCGCGCCGCGGACATGTCGAGCCTCGGCTACGCCAGGCCCTGGGGCACGGTGGTGCCCGCCCTGCTCGTCGCCATGCTGGTACACGGGGCGGTGGTTGGCCTCGCCGTCTTCCTGCGCTGAGGGCTCCGCCCATGAGTCTTGCTCCCGAGACCTCCCGCCAGGTCGAGCACCTGCTCGACGTGGAGCGCTTCGACGATGCCCGCCGGCTGCTGGCCTCCCCCCTGCGGGAGGCCCCGGACAACGCGGAGCTGCTCTTCCTTGCCGCACGCGTGGAGCACGGCGCGGGCCGGCACGCGGAGGCCGAGCGCTGGGTCGCCGAGGTGCTGGGGCGCGCGCCGGAGCACACCGGGGCGCGGGTGCTGCGCTTCCAGCTGCTCCTGAAGGCCAGGCGCTACGCGGAGGCCGAGCAGGAGGTGCTCTCCCTGCTGCGCGAGCTGCCCGAGGAGGCGCTCCTCTACGCGCTCTACGCGCGGCTGATGCTGGAGACCCTGCACGTGGAGAAGGCCCGCGCGCTGGTGGACGAGGCGCTGCGGCTGGACCCCGCCCTCGAGTTGGCCCGCCTCCTCGACGCGCTCGTCTCCGTGGTGCAGGGACGGCTCGACGGGGCGACGGCCCGGGTGGCGGAGCTGGTGCGCGGCTCTCCCGATACGGAGGCGGTGGCCTGGGCACTGCTCACCGTTCTGCAGTCGCAGCACCGCTACCCGGAGGCCTTCCAGGTGGCGCGGGAGCTGCTTCGGGCCCGGCCCTCGGACCCGGAGGCGCTGGAGGCGCTGGTGCAGCTGCGCGCCATCACGCACTGGAGCTCGCTGCCGATCTGGCCCCTGCTGCGCTTCGGCTGGGGAGCGAGCATGGTGATGTGGGGGGTAGCCACCTTCGGGCTGCTGGGGCTGCGCCGGGTGGCCCCCGGCCTGGGAGCCGCGCTGGGGCTGGCGTTCCTGCTCTACGCCCTCTACTCCTGGGTTCAACCGCCGCTGCTGCGCCGATGGCTTCGCTGGAGAGGATTCTAGGGATGATGCGTCCACGCACCGAGCTGGAGCGCCTGCTGGCCTCCGACCCTTTCGACACCGCCCTCCGGGCTGAGTACGCCCAGCAGTTGCTCGAGGCCGGCGAGCACGGCACGGCCCTCCGCCAGTACGAGCTGCTGCGCAAGCAGGCCCCCGCCCAGGCGGCCTTCGCCCTGGGAGTGGCGCGCTGCGCGTGGAAGGCCGGAGACACCGAGGCGGCGCGGCGCGCCTACGCCGAGGCGCGCGGGCTGGAGGGGTTCACCGAGGACGCGGAGCTCGCCCAGGCCCTGGGAGCGGCGCGCGTCCAGCCCAGCCTGCGGGTGGTGCAGGGCGAGGCGCCCGTGGAGCCGCCGATGGCGGAAGTGGTGCCGCTGAGCGTCTCGGGAACGGTGCGCTTCGCCGACATCGTGGGCATGGAGGAGCTCAAGCGCACCATCCGGCTGCGCATCGTGGAGCCGTTCCTCAAGCCGGGGCTCTTCGCGCGCTTCGCCAAGAAGACCGGCGGGGGGCTGCTGCTCTACGGGCCCCCGGGGTGCGGCAAGACGCTCATCGCCCGCGCCATCGCCGGGGAGTGCAAGGCGACCTTCATCTCCGTGGGCATCAGCGACGTGCTCAACATGTGGATGGGCGAGAGCGAGCGGAACCTCGCCGCCCTCTTCGAGAAGGCCCGCGGCCAGCGCCCCGCGGTGCTCTTCTTCGACGAGCTGGATGCGCTCGCCTATTCCCGCTCCAAGGCGAGCAGCGAGCACACCCGCGCGCTGGTGAACGAGTTCCTCAACCAACTGGACGGCATGGCGGGGAACAACGAGCGCATCCTCGTGCTGGCGGCCACCAACATGCCCTGGGACGTGGACAATGCCATGAAGCGCCCGGGCCGCTTCGACAAGCAGGTCTTCGTCCCGCCGCCGGACGCGGAGGCGCGCGTGGAGATGTTCCAGCAGAAGCTGCGCGGACTCCCCACCGAGGCGATCGAGCCGCTCGCGCTGGCTCAGGTGACGGCCCATGCCTCGGGCGCGGACATCGATGGCATCATCGAGGAAGCCAAGGAGCGCGTGCTCGCCGACATCGTGGAGCGCGGCGTGGAGCGCCCCCTCACCCAGGCGGACCTGATGGAGGCCGCGCGCGCCAGCCAGCCCTCCACCCTGGACTGGCTGCGCACCGCGAAGAACCTGGTGAAGTATGGCGGGGACGGCGCCTACCGCGACGTGGAGGCGTACCTCAAGACGCACCGCCTGCTGGTGTGAGCCCACTGCCGGGGTGCAGACCGAGACCCGGCTTCACCAGCGCGATATTGATATGGGGTTGTGCCGCGTCTATCGGAGTGTCACGTTCCCCTGAACGCACAGGAGTGAAATCCTTGGACACTCTCGTTACTTCCGCCATCGACACCGAGCGCCTCACGATGCGCTGCCCGCGACGCGAGGACTTCGAGGAAGCCCTCGCCATGTGGGGAGATCCGAAGGTCACCCGATACATCGGCGGCAAGCCGTCCACCCGCGAGGAGATGTGGTCCCGCCTGCTGCGCTACGTGGGCCACTGGCAATTGATGGGGTTCGGGTTCTGGGTGGTGCGCGAGAAGAGCACGGGCCGGTTCGTCGGCGAGGTGGGCCTCGCGGACTTCCGACGGGACATCGAGCCCTCATTCGGCGGGTCCAAGGAGGCGGGATGGGCCCTGGCTCCGTGGGCACACGGAAAGGGGTTCGCCACGGAGGCCGTGCGCGCGGCGCTGACGTGGGCGGAGGGCAGGTTCGGTCCGGAGCGTGTGGTGTGCATCATCGACCCGGGGAACGAGGCGTCCATCAAGGTCGCGAACAAGTGCGGGTTCCGCGAGTTCTCACGCGGCACGTACAAGGGCGAGCCAACGCTGATGTTCGAGAGGCTCCCCAGGGCCAGGTGAGCGGCCGGGGCGCAACGGGTTTCCACGTCAACGGCGAGCAGGCCTCCAGCTCACTCCGGGTCAGGGGCGCCCGGCACCTTCGTGCCGGACACCGCGCTCTGGCGGGGAACTGGAGGCCTCCGGCGACAACGCCTACTGGGTCTCGACCCAACACGCCCAGCGACGGCTCGAGCACTGGCAGAACCCAGGCGCGCCACTGTTGAAGACACACGTGGTCTCGAGTCCGTCCTGGCGGCAGAGGGTGTAGTTGATGGCCTCGCACGAGGTGGCGAGGGCTTCGTTCTGAGCGGCAGCACCCTCGGGCGAAACCTGCTGCTCGGACTCGACCCCCCCACAACCCGTGGTGACAGTGGTGAGCACAACTGCAAACGCAAGCAAATGACGACGCAGCATGAGAAATCCTGGGACTCCGAGTGGAATCCCAGGATTGGGCATGCGGAATCAGCCTGTCAATGAAAGAACCGTGGTGGGATTCGAACCCGCGTCCTTCCGATACCCTCACCCCGTCCCTCTCCCGAAGGGAGAGGGGTTGGTGGTGAGTGGTGAGGCGTGATTCACACGTACCCGAAACGGCGGCGCAGGAACCACTCCGCTCCCAGCAGCCCCACCAGCGCCACCAGGTAGTACCAGCGATCCCACAACGGCCGATCCTTCGCCCGACCCACCTCCACCACCGGTGGATCCAACAGCGGCACGTCATCCGGCAGCCCACTCATCGGCAGCCGGAACGCCTTGCCCTTCGTGTATCTGGCGATCTGCTCCATCAGCTCCGGCCGCACCGACGCGTCCGACAGCTCCGGACCCACCGCTCGCACCGCCACCGCGTCCTCGCCCTTCCCCAGGTCCGTTTCGCCCTTCTTCGCCGTCGCCACCAGCTTGTATGGGCCCGGTGCCGGCGGCGCGAACTCCAGCCGCACCACCCCGTCCGGTCCCGTCTGCCCCACCTGCACCGCCACCGGCTTCTGCGTGTCCACCGACACCAGTTCCACCCGCACCTGCGCGTCCTGCGCCGGCTGGTAGTCCGACGTCCTCGACGACACCACCACCCCCACCGGCTTCCCAGGCTCCACCGACGGTGGATCCGCCGTCACGTTCAGCGTCGTCAGGTCCGGATCCCTCACCAGCCAGCGCAGCGCGTTGCCCCAGAACCGGTCATACGTGCGGCTCGGCGAGCCTTCCTTGTGCGCCGTGAACGCCCAGTACCAGCTCGCGTCCGTCGCCACCACCATCGCCCGGCCCCGCCCGTAGTCCCACACCGCCACCAGCGGCGCGTTCTTCCCGTCCACCGTCATGAACGGGTGGTCCATCAGCACCGTCGCCCCAGGCTTCGCCCTCGTCAGGTTCGCCCCCGGAATCGCCGGCAGCTCCGCCCATGCCGTCTCCGTGCTCGCCCCGCCAGAGGCCATCGCCGTCACCGGGTGACGCATGCCCTCGGGCGTCAGCCGCACCTTGAAGGGCTCTGGATTCGCCGGGCCCGCGCCCTCCACCGGCAAGGACTCGTACAGCGTGGGCATGTTCGCTCGGCCCTCGCCCAGCACGCTGTCCCCGCCAATCATCACCAGCGCCCCGCCGTTGTGCACGTAGCGCTCCAGGTTGCGCTCGTACTGGGCAATCGACAGCGACGTGTCCGTGTAGCCGAAGTTCTGGAAGATGACGACGTCGAACGTGTCCAGCTTCGTGTCGAAGATCTCCTCCATCGGGAAGGGAATCAGCGACAGCTCGCGCTCCTGGCTCACCACGCCCGGATCGTCCGACATCGTCCGCAGGATGTAGAAGGACACCAGGTCCACGTTCGCATCCTGGCGCAACAGGCCTCGCAGGAAGCGCTCGTCCCACGAGGGCCGGCCCACCACCAGCAACACGCGCACGCGGTCTCGAATCACCTTCAGCACGAACGAGCGGGTGTTGTTGTCCCCCACCGCCTCGTCCGGATACACGGGCATGCTCACCGTGTAGACGAAGCGCCCCGTCTGGTCCGGCGTGAACGTGAAGCCCACCGGCTTCACGTCGTCCGAGGACTCGAAGCGCACCGTCTTGCTCGCCACCACCTTGCCTTCCTGCTTCAGCACCACCGGCACGTCCTGCCCCGAGAAGCCCCGGCCGTGCACCTGCACCTCCACCGTGATGGAGTTGCGCACGAAGGCGAAGTCATCCACCTTCACCCGCTCCACGGCCAGGTCCTTCAACGCCTCCTTCCCCACGAGGAAGGTCGACACCGGCACGCCCAGGTCCGCCAGCGCCGCGCGCGCCCGGCCCACCGCCCCTCCCGCCAGCTCCACGTTGTCCGCGCCGTCGCTCACCATCAGCACGCCCGCCAGCTTCTTCGAGCCCTGCGCCCCCGCGCCCACCGAGCGCAGCGCCGACAGCAGGTCCGACGTGCCCGCACGCGCCGGCTCCTTCGCCAGCGTCTCGGCCGAGGTGGGCGACAGCTCCGGGTCGAAGCCGTACACCTCCACCGTGTACCGGTCCTGCAACGCCGCCAGCCCCGGCGCGGCCTTCTCCAGGAAGGCGGCCGCCTGCGCCGAGCGCGTCATGCCCCCAGGCTCCACCGGGAAGTTCATCGAGGCCGAGCGGTCCACCAGCACCGCCACCCGGTTCTTCATCCGCGCCACCTGCAGGTTGCGGATGCCCGGCTCCAGCAGGAAGAAGAGCGCCGCCAGCCCCGCCCCCGCGCGCAGCAGCCACAACGGCCAGCGCCGCAGCCGCGAGGGCTCGCGCCTCACGCCCCATGCCGCCAACCCCACTCCGAGCGCCACCCCCACCCCCAGCAGCACCAGCGCCCATACGGGCAGCGGCGAGAGGCTGACGAGCTTCCAGGCATTGAAGGGTGTGGTGTCCATGAAGGTGGGCCAGGGCCTCTCGGGTCAGCGGCGCTTGTTGAGGATGAGCGGCAGGTGGACGGCGTCGTCCTTGTAGTCCAGGCAGAGCGCGTACATGCACAGGTTGATGCCCAACCGGATGGCCAGCTCGCGCTGCGGCTCGCCGCCCGGGGAGACGTCGAACTCGTAGTCTCCCGCCTCGCTGCGGCTCCAAGCACCCGCCACGTCGTTCTGCGAGTACATCACCGCCGCCCTCTTGCCGATGTTGGCCGACAGCAACTGTGGTTTGTTGAGCAACCGTCCCGGCGCCGAGTCCAACAGGAAGAAGCTCTTGAAGACCACGTGGCTGGAGGGCACCGGGGTCAGCGGGCTCTGCGGCAGCACCCGCGCCAGCTCGCGCCGGAAGCTGGCATCGAAGCCGTCCCCGTCGCTGGCGTCGTTGGCGTCCGCCAGGAGGAAGCCGCCAAAGGTGAGATAGCGGCGCAGGTTCTCCACCTCGGCGTTGCTGAAGGGCGGGAAGCCCCCATCGCTCCCCAGGTAGAGGAAGGGGTACTCGAAGAGGTCCGCGCTCGACAGGGAGAAGGGGCGAGCGTCCGGCACCACCTCCACCGAGGTGCGCCGTTGTACCTCCCACGCGATGCGTCGGAGTCCAGACAGTCGGGCGTCCCACCGGCCGCCGTGCCGGGCAACGGCGGGGATGAAACGGCTCTTCTCTCCGAAAGCGGACGCACGTCCGGCCAGCAGCGGGACGAGCGCCGCACCGCCGAGCAAGAGGTGTCGTCGGCTGAGGGGGCGCGCGGGCATGGGGGTTCTATATACCGTCGACGCGCCCTTGCATTCCCCGCTATAGAGGTCCCCCATGGCGAAAGGCGGACAGACGCCGAGAGACCCTGCCTCCCCCCGGATGCAGGCGGCATGGAAGCTCAAGGACTCGGGGGATGTGGTGGCCGCGCGACGCGAGGCCGAGCGCATCCTGGCCGACACTCCCGAGCCCGAGGACAAGGCCCAGGCCGAGGAGCTCCTGCGCCGCGCCACCACGCCCCCTGCCCTCTACGGCTTCGCCGCTCTGTCCGCCTTCATCCTCGTGCTGCTCGTGGTCCTCGCCGCCACGCGCTACTAGGACACCGTCTTGGACGCCTACCTCGCGGCCCTCAAGGCCTATCAGACCTTCAATCCCTCCGGCTGGGTGGCCATCTACCGGCTGCTGCCCATGTGGGCCGGTATCGTGTGCTGCGTGCTGGGGCTCCTGCTGCTGCTCTTCGGCGGCGGGCGCTTCTTCCGCGTGCTGGCCGGCCCCATGGGCGCGCTCATCGGCATGGGCTGGACGGGTGTGCTGCTCGCGAAGTTCGGCGTCGCCGGCACCGACCCACGCCTGCCCGCCGCCGCCGCCGCGGTGCTCGCCATGGTGGGGTTCCTCTTCCCTCCCGCCGTCGTCTACCTCGGCGTGGGCATCCCCGTGGGGCTGCTCGGTGGGGAGATCGCCGGCTCCAAGGACTACCTCGTCGGCTTCGCGCCGGGCCTCATCCTCGGGGGCCTGGTCGCCGCGGTGCTCAACCGGCAGGTGTCCGCCATCCTCGCCTCCATCCTGGGCGCCTGGATGCTCGTCATCGGCGCGCTGGCGGCCCTGCACCAGTTCGGGGGGCTCGTCACCGCCATGGCCAGCCAGCCCTGGGGCCTCATCATCGCCGCGGGGCTCTTCGCCCTGGCCGGCAGTGTCTACCAGATCGCCGTACGGCCCTCCCCCGAGGAGGTCGAACGGCAGAACGCCGAGCGCCAGCGGTTGAAGATGCGCAAGGCCGAGCAGAAAGCCCTGGAGAAGCGCTGGAGCGCCTCCCGGGGTGGCGAGTAGGCGCCTCGGAGCGACCTTTACCTCCAACCGGGGCCGCGCTTAGAGTCCGCGCCCCCCTGCACCCCCCCTCGGGGGACGAGCGACACCGATGGGCCAGGCCAAGCGCAAGGAGAAGAACCCGGAGGCGAAGGAGCCACCGCATCCCGATGCGGAGGGTACTCCCGCCGCGAGCGCGGACGCCGGTTCCCCCCTGCCCTGGAAGAAGCCCGAGGGGCTGTCGCGCCGGGGCTGGGCGGTGCTCGCCGGCGTCATCCTCGCCATCCAGTTCCCGCTCATCCACTACGCCCTCTTCCGGAGCGAGGCGGCCACCACCGCCACCGTGCCCTACCAGCAGGACTTCACGGACCCCGGCGTGGTGCAGCGCGACTTCTTCTCCACCGGCGGCCACTGGCGCGTGGTGAACGGGCAGCTGCTGTCGCCCGGCGTGAAGAACAACCCGCTGTGGCTCCAGGCGAAGCTGCCGCGCGACGTGGCCATCGAGTTCGACGTCCGCTCCGAGTCCCCCGAGGGCGACATCAAGGTGGAGGTCTTCGGCGACGGCACGGACCACGCCTCCGGCTACGTGTTCATCCATGGCGGGTGGAACAACTCGCTGTCCATCATCGCGCGGCTGGACGAGCACGGCACCCCGCTGGAAACGCTCCAGCGCCAGGCCAAGCGCGTGGCCGAGAAGAATGGAGGCCAGGGCGCGGGCCTGGTGGAGACGGGCGTCTTCCGCAAGGACACGCACATGCGCGTGGAGGCCAAGCCCTACCCGGTGGAGATCGGCCGCACCTATCACTGGCGTATCGAGCGCCGGGGCTCGCTGCTACGCTGGTCCATCGATGGCAAGCCGTTCATGGAGTTCGATGACCCCATTCCCCTCGAGGGAAGCGGGCATGATCGCCTGGGGTTCTCCAGCTGGGAGGCCCAGCTCTTCTTCGACAACCTGAAGATCGAGCCGCTGTGAGTCGGGACATGACCAGCGGCGGATCAGAAGTCAGGGGTACCAACGTGCGCAGAGTGGGAATCTTCGGCTGGGGAGTGGTCGCGCCCCGGTCCCGGAACATCGAGGCCTTCGAGCGGAACCTGGCATCGGCGGAGAGCTGGCTCTCCCCCTTCGAGGGTTTCGGTCCCAACAACTTCCTGGTGGGCCAGCCGGACTTCGATTTCACGGAGTACAAGCCGTGGATCGACGCGCGCTTCCCCGCCACCCGCTACGCCCAGCTCGAGAAGAAGATGGGCATGCCCACGAAGATGGCCATCGGCTCCTTCATCCAGGCGCTGGGCCAGAACCCGGGCCTGGAGCAGGAGCTGCAGGGGCTGGGGCCTCGCGCGCACGTGTACGTGGGCACCGGCCTGGGAGATCTGCCAACCATCCACGACATCACCCTGGGGCTGCACCGCGCCCAGCGGCGGTGGGACCGGTTCTGGGCCTCGCCCGAGCGCAACAGCGCCCTGCGCCGCTGGCAGGAGACGCGTGAGCCGCTGCCCGGACTGCCCCCCGAGCCCTCCACGGTGGAGGAGCTCGAGCGCGACGTGGCCGAGGAGGCCTGGTGGCACTTCTGGGCCGGCCAGTCCCCCGAGCTGCGCGAGTACCTCGCCGAGCAGAAGGAGATCGAAGGCCTGGGCGTCGAGGGCGGCAACGTGGAGGCCGCCAAGCTGGCCGTCATCAAGGAGAAGCGCACGCGCAACCAGCGCCTGCAGAAGAAGTGGGGCGCTCCCGAGCCGCCCTGGAACGCGGTGCCGGCAGAAATCCTCTGGAACATCCACAACACCCCCGCCTCGCAGATTTCGATGATGGGGAAGATCACCGGCATGACGTTCGCGCCGGTGGCGGCGTGCTCCTCGTTCGGCTACGGGCTGAAGCTGGCGCTGGACGCCATCCGCCGGGGCGACGCCAAGGCCGTGGTGATGGGGATGACGGATCCGCCCCCGCACGAGCTCACGGTGGGTGGCTTCTACAACGCGCGCGTGGTGAGCGCGGACGGCGCGGTGTCCAAGCCGCTCACGCAGCTGCGCGGCACGCACGTGGCCGGCGGCTCGGTGGTGTGGATCCTCGGGGACCTGGAGTACTTCACCGCCAAGGGCTTCAAGCCGCTGGGCATGGAGCCCATCACCGTGGGAGTCACCGCGGACGCGGACCACATCATCACGCCCTCGAAGGAGGGGCCCTCCGTGGCCATCCACGAGGCGCTGCAGTCCGCGGGCGTGACGCCCGCCGAGGTGGGCAGCTGGGACCTGCACGCCACCGCTACCCCGGGCGACGTGCTGGAGATGGAGACGCTGCGCGCGGTGCTGCCCGAGACGGTGCTGGTGACGGCGCGCAAGGGCACCTTCGGCCACGGCATGGGCGCCGGTGGCGGCTGGGAGCTGACGGCCCAGTACCTCGGCTATGCCCGGGGCCAGGTGTTCCCCACCCCGCTGTCCGAGCCGGAACTCAACAAGGGGCTCGGCCAGCTGCACAGCCGCTACGTCTTCGACAAGGCGGTGGCCGCGCCCCAGGGCTGCGCCGGCAAGCTGTCCATGGGCGTGGGCGGCATCAACGCCTGCGTCATCTCGCGCCCCTGGCGCTGAGCGCTCCCCGAGGGGCGGGCTCCTTCCCACCCGCCCCCGAAGGCGGGACGGAAGCCGACATCGCTCGCCCAAAGACAATCACAGTCGGAACGAGGTGCGCCAGGCGTTGGCGGAAGCCGTTGCCCCCGAGGCTACGCGCTCCCACCGCGCGTCAGTCGAGCCTCACGCTGTCGCCATCGACGCGCACCTTGTCCAGGGTCAGGCCCAGCATCTGCTCCAGCAGGTCCTTGCCCAGCTCCCGCGCCAGCTTCAGCTGCTCCGGGCGGCCCTTGTCGCGCCCCTCGGCGTAGAGCCCTCGGACGATGGTGCCCGCGAGCACCACCGACTCATACATCTCCTGCTTGTCGCGATCCGACAGCCGCCGCTCCTTGAGCGCCATGGCGATGCCATCGTTGAGCTGCTCCAGCATGCTCTCGCGCTGCTCGTCGCTCAGCTCCTGGTTCTTGAGCGCCAGATAGGCAGACGCGAAGAGGAAGCTGAAGGCCCCGGCGAGGTTGTTCTTCAATCGCTGTTCGTCGTTCCGATCCAGGTGCTGCTCATAGCCCTTCAGCAGCGAGCTGAAGGAGGTCTCGAGCGACTGACGGTGCTCCTCGTCGATGTCCTGGAGGCCCGCGGCCAGCCGGCGGGGCACGATGGGCCCGCCCACCGAGCGGAACGACGACACCGCGAGCGGCAGCTTCACCTGCAGGATGCCGGAAGCCTCCTCGGTGCCCACGAGGGCCTGGCGCCCCCCGGCGGTGTTCCTCCCCTGCTCCCGCAAGTCATGGGCCCACCACTGCTTGCGGAAGAAGAGCTTGAGGTTGCCGTTGACGAACATGCTGCCGCTGTACTGCCGGTACGGGCTCGTGGGCTGCGCGCCCGCCTCACCCGCCGAGCCGAGCAGGATGCACCCCACGGCGATGGCGAAAACCGTCCTGGAAAAGTCGTTCATGTCCCCCTCCACACTGATTTGGGAAGTAGCGCTCCACGGGAGTCAGCCCGGTGCTCCGGCCCACAATCCCGATGGACGCGGGAACATCAGCGGAAAGGGCGCGTGCTGGCAAGCCAGTCAGCGAATGCGCTGGCCACTTCCCCCGGGGGTTGGTAGCTGCTCCAGGCATGCGGCTCACCCTCCACCGTGGCGTCAGCCTGGCCGTCCTCGCCTCGGCCCGTACCGAGGCGGAGCACCATGAGGACCTGGGTTGCAGCATCCAGGGCCCCACCGCCCGGCCCGTGCGGCAGGCCCATGTCCCCCTGAAGCAGCGGCTCGCGGAGCTGGGGCCGGAGCGGGCCCTGCGCGAGGCGAAGTCCCTGGTGCGCTGGCTGGAGGAGACCCCGCGCTATGCCGCGCTGCGCGAGGGCGGCAGGCGCCGGGGCGGGCGCTACCCGCTGCGCCACGAGGTGCTGTTCCCCGACGCGGCGAAGCACAAGCCGCGCATCCTCCACCTGCGCCAGGAGGAGCGGGGGCTCGACTTCCCCGTGAAGGCCCGCGAGTGGCCCGCCCTCGCCGAGCTCTTCGCCTCGCTGGCGCGCGGAGCCACCCGGGCCGAGCTGCGAGCCCTCGCCCTGGAGCCCGCGGTGGGCGAGCTGCTCGCAGACATGTCGAGCGTGGGCTGGCTCGTCCGCCACGAGGGCCCGGTGGAGGTGCCCACCCCGGGGGCCCTCTTCGTCGGTCACAACACCGTGCTGGTGGCGAGCGCCCGGGCCCGAGTCCTGGTGGACCCCTACTTCCGCCCCGCCAGCGGGCTCGACCGGCCGGACTACCAGCCGATGCAACCGAGGGACCTCGGCCCGGTGGACGCGGTGGTCATCACCCACTCGCACGGGGACCACTTCCACCTGGGCTCGCTGCTCCAGCTCCCGCGCGACACGCGCATCTTCGTGCCCGCGGTGGAGCGCGAGAGCCTCTTCTCCACCGACTGCGTGCTGCGGTTGAAGCAGCTCGGGTATACCCGCGTCGAGCCCCTGCGCTGGGGCGAGGAGCGGCGGGTGGGCGACATCACCGTGCGCGCCCTGCCCTTCCACGGCGAGCAGCCCACCGACGGCGAGGGCCTCTACCCGGGCCTCTTCAACGAGGGGAACACCTGGCTGGTGCGCACACCGGACTTCTCGGCGGCCTTCTTCGCCGATGCCGGGCACGACGTGCGCGGAGACATGGACGGCGTGTGCCGCGCGCTGCGCGAGGAGGCACCCGTGGACGTGCTCTTCTGCGGTGTGCGGGGCTTCCGGCTCAAGCCGCTCTTCTTCGGCTACACCACCCTGGACGCCTACCTGGTCGACGTGCCCCTGGACGCGCTCGCCACACCGCAGCAGCTCATGGCCGGGCCAGAGGAGGCCCTGCGCTACGGCGAGCTGCTCGGCGCGCGCTACGTGGTGCCCTGTGCCGACGGCGGTGCGCCCTGGTATTGGCGCGAGGGCATGGGCCCGCGCTACCCGGGCTACCCTGGCGAGCCGGTGAGTGGCGCCAGCACCCTGGACGAGAACCCGGACGCGGATCCGTACCCCGAGCGCCTGAAGCAGGTGCGCCGGCAGGTGGGGCACGGGCCCCAGGCGCTGCTGCTCCGCCCCGGCGAGTCCCTGGCCTGGCGGGGGCGCAAGGCACCGGACATCCACCCGCACCCGGGCTTCCGCTGGCCCTTCGGCGGCATCCCGGCACGCCGCGGGGCATGACGCGAACGGCTCGCCCCGGCCTGCTCAGTGCCCTGGAGGTTGCGCGGGCTCGGCCTCCCGGAGGGGCTCCTCCGGGAAGGCCCGAAGGTTGAGCTGCCCCGCCAGGACATGCAGCTTCTCGTGGACCGATTCGTTGGTGAACTCGTGCAGGTCCATCAGGGCCTGGGCGTAGTCGGTGAGCGCGGTCAGCCATTCGCGCAGGCTCTCCGTGCTCGTGGGCGCGGCGCGGGCCGCCTCGATTCGTGCGAAGGCCTCGTGCAGCCGGTCGGCTGCTTCGTCTACGTGCTTGGGGAGTGCCATGATGTCAACCCTCTCGCCTCACCATGGGACCGCCTCGGTCCGGCGTGCCAGGGGTCGCACCACGCGCCGGGCCGAGGAGCGGGCATCCGAGCCCGAAACTTCCGTCAGGGCATGCAGCCGCGCTCGGGCGGACAAATCCTGAATCTTCGTGACGAAGGCCGCGCCGCGGCCGCGAAGGAAAGGAAGGGGGTTGGCCATGCGAGGACGTGAGCGCGTGTGCAAGAAACACATCAAGCAGGCCGGTTGGAGCATCGCGAACGAAGGGCCGCGGGAAGAGAGCTATCACCTGGAGCTCCACGGTCCCCGTGGGGAGCGGATGAAGGTCGATGCGCCCTCCAAGGCTCGCGCCTACCGCCATGCGGAGCGGCAGGTGAATGGAAGCGAGCCCGGAACGGCCCTCTGGGCCACCCCGAGCTGACCTCTTCTCCTCGTCTGGAAAGCAGCCGACCGGGCTGGTGCACCGTCCGCTGACCTGCCCCCCGGCTGCCCCCGACCCTAACCTCCCTGGCAGGACACCGAGGGCGTGCCATGAATGTTCAAGATACCGACAAGCTGCCGGAGACGCAGGACAGCCAGAAGGCATCTCCGGAGCAGACGAGCAGGCCGAGCAAGGCCCCACCTCCCATGCAGGCGGATCAGCGCCCACCCATCGAACGGGGCGCGCACCTGCTGGCGCTGAGCACGCTCAAGAACGCGGAGATTCCCTTCGTGGTGGCGGGCGCCTACGCGCTCCACCTGTACACGGGCATCTATCGCGACACCAAGGACCTGGACATCTTCCTCAAGCGCGAGCACGTGCAGCGCGCGATGGAGGCCCTGGGGAGCATGGGCTTCCAGACGAAGATGCATGACCCGGTGTGGATCGCCAAGGCGTACGCCAACGACGAGTACTTCGCCGACCTCATCTTCAGCTCGGGCAACGGTGTGGCGGTGGTGGACGACTACTGGATCGACCGGTCCAACCCGGGCGTCGTCCACGGCCTGCCCATCCTCGTGGCGCCGCCCGAGGACATCATCTGGTCCAAGGCCTTCGTCTGCGAGCGCGAGCGCTTCGACGGCACGGACATCAATCACCTCATCCTCGCCCGCGGCAAGCAGATGGACTGGAAGCACCTGATGATGCGGTTCACGCCGCACTGGGAGGTGCTGCTGGCCCACCTGACCTTCTACCGCTTCAGCTACCCGGGCCAGCGCGACCACGTGCCCCGCTGGGTCTGGGACGAGCTGCTCGACCGGGCCCGCGACCAGCACAACGAGCCCGAGAAGAAGAAGCTCTGCCGGGGAATGTTGATCGCCAAGGGCCAGTACAGTGTGGACGTCGAGCACTGGGGTTACGCCGACGCCCGGTTGGAGGAGGTCGCGACGTTCCGCGACTACAAGAAGTAGGGCGTACGGCGCGGCCCTTGCCCGGCGGGTCGTCCACCACTAGCAAGGGGGCTCCTCGCTCCCGGAGTCGACGCGCCTCATGCCTCTCTCCACCCTCTGCCTGCGCTGCGGCCTGTGCTGCGACGGCACGCTCTTCACCCACGTGCCGCTCCGGCCTGACGAGGTCGCTCCCTTGAAGGCCCTCGGCCTGCCGGTGAGGGAGCGAGAGGACGGAAGGCCCGTGCTCCCCCAGCGCTGCGCGGCGCTGGACGGGCGACGGTGCACCGCCTACGCCGAGCGCCCCGAGGGCTGCCGCCGCTACCACTGCCAGCTCTTCTCCGCCCTCTCCGAGGGCGAGGTGTCCCTGGAGGAAGCGCTCTCGGTCGTGGATGGAGCGCATGCGCTGCTCGCCACCGCGGGCGAGGCGCGTGGACCCGAGGTGGAGGACTACCTCGACCGGCACTTCCGGGGCCGCCACCGGCGCTACTCGGCACAGTAGCGGGCCCGCTTCGTAGCGTGGGTAACGGAGACCCGAGGCCCTGATTGGAGCCCCTCGAGCGCCTCGTTAGCTTGCCACGCATGCGCTACTGGCTCCTCTTCATCAGCGACGACCAGGCCGGAGCGCTGTACCTGCTACGCAAGCAGTAAAGCCATCCACGCCACTCCCCTGTAGCAATCGGTGGACTTCGGAAGTAGTATCTCCTTGTTTTCCATCATCACCTCCAAAGTCATGGAGTAGACCGAGCCCCGAGGGAATCCATGGACCGTGAGATGTTCCTGACGTGGACGGAGGACGTTCTGCGGCCGGGAGCCGCTCCAGGGGCCGAGCCCGGCGGCGACACACCCTACCGGACCGTGCGCATCGGCACGCGGCAGTACATCGGTGTCGACGCGCTCCACAACGGCGTCCTTCGCGTCTATCTCTATTCCAGCCATCCCCCGCTCAAGGAGCGCTGGCTGCGGTTGAAGAACGCGCTGGAGCTGAACGACGCTCCCACCAACCTCGATCCGCTGCCTCCGGGCTCCAGTCCCCGTCTGTTCATGCGAGACAATGGGGAACAGCAGCGCGGGTTCTTCGGCTTCGAGTGGCAGGGCGCCAACGACCTCACGCCCGAGCGCGCCCCGCTGAGCCAGTACGTCACGTGGCTGCTCCACGTGGCCCGCAAGGAGGGGTGAGGGTCCCCCCCCACCTCCCCACCCACCTCATCCCTTCGGCACCGCCACCAGATCGAAGTCCGGAATGTGCTCGCGCATGTAGTCGCGCATCCGGTTGATGAGCGCGGCCTCTATCTGCCTCGCCCGCTCGCGACTCACCCCGTACTTGTCACCGATGTCCTGGAGCGTCAGCGGCTCGTCCGCGATGAGTCGGTTCTCGAAGATGAACCGCTCCTTTCCCTCCAACGACTTCGAGAACTCCCCCAGCTTCTCCCGGAAGAGCGCCTTGAGCTGCTCGTTGCCCAGCCGCTCATCGGCCCCCTGCGCCGCCGACGGCAGGAAACGGTCCATCCTCGTCGCCGACGAGTCCTCTCCTCCCACCGGCGCGTCCAACGACATCTCGTCGTGACCCAGCCGCTGGTCCATCTCCACCACGTCCTGCTCGGTGACGTTGAGGCGCTCGGCCAGCATCTTCGGCGTCACCTCGAAGCCCTGCGCCATCAACTTCTCCTGCTCCTGGCGCAACTTGAAGAAGAGCTTCCGCTGGGCCTCCGTCGTCCCCAGCTTCACCATCTTCCAGTTGTCCATGATGTAACGCAGGATGTAGGCGCGTATCCACCATGCGGCGTAGGAGCTGAGCTTCACCCCCCGCTCCGGATCGTACTTCTTGACCGCCTGCATCAGCCCGATGTTGCCCTCCTGCACCAGGTCCAGCAGGGACAGGGGGTTGCGGTGGTACTCGTGGGCCAGCTTCACCACCAGTCGCAGGTTGGCCGCCACCAGCCGATAGGCCGCCTGTACGTCCCCCGTATCCCGGTAGTGCCGGGCGAGCGCCGTCTCCTCCTCCCGGGTGAGCAGCGGGTGGCGCGTCACCTCGGCCATGTACGCCTGGAGGGGGTCGGCCCGGGCCAGCCCCGACTCCCCCGCCCTCACCAGGGCCCTGGCGGGGACCTTGGGGGACTCCTCCACCTCGGCCTCCACCTCCTCCAGCTCCTCGGGGGCCGGCTCCAGGGATTCCGGTTCCGGCTCGGAGGATTCCGCCTCCACGGCCTCTGCTTCCTCGGGGGGCGGGGCCGCGGCCGGACGCTTCGCCCGGGTCCGGGTTCCCGTACCTCCCGTTTTCTTCCTCCCATTCGCCATGGGGAGTTCCTTATGCAAAGTGAGCCGATTGTTGCCAGAGGGTAATGCAGGGGTTATGCCCCTGCCTTGATGAGCGACATTCAACCTCCGGAGCAGCCGGAAACCACTGCCGAAGCCCCGACCCGCCCCGCCGAGTACGTCGCGGACGTCAGCTTCGATGACTTGAACCTCTCCGAGCCCCTGCGACGCGGCATCACGGAGCGCGGTTACACCCACCCCACCCCCGTCCAGGCCAAGGCCTTCCGGCCCGTCATGGAGGGCAGGGATCTCATTGTCCGGAGCAAGACGGGCACGGGCAAGACGGCCGCCTTCGGCCTGCCCCTGCTGGAGAAGATTTCCGCCGAGGACAAGCGCGTGCGCGCCCTCATCCTCTGCCCCACCCGAGAGCTGGCCCTCCAGGTGTCCGAGGAGCTCTCCGCCCTGGGCAAGCACAAGGGCGTCAAGGTCGCGGCCATCTACGGCGGCGCCTCCATGAAGCAGCAGGAGGACGCGCTCGAGGAGGGCACGCAGATCATCGTCGGCACCCCCGGCCGGGTGTTCGACCACATCAACCGCGGCAACCTCAAGCTCGAGGCCTGCTCCCACGCGGTGCTCGACGAAGCCGACGAGATGCTCAACCAGGGCTTCTACGAGGAGGTGACGCGCATCCTCGACAGGCTCCCCAAGGACCGGCAGGTGCTGCTCTTCAGCGCCACGGTGCCCACGGACATCCAGAACCTGATTGCCCGCTACACCACCAACGCCGAGACGCTGCTGCTCTCCGGCGACGTCTTCACCGTCGAGCACATCCACCACATCCGCTACGACGTGTCGGACGCCTTCCCCAAGCCGCGCAACCTCATCTACGTGCTGGAGGCGGAGGAGCCGCACAACGCCATCATCTTCTGCAACACGCGGGATGACACGGCGCTGGTGACGGCGGTGCTCAACCGCAACGGCTTCGACGCGGACCTGCTCAACGGGGACCTGCCGCAGAAGGAGCGCGAGCGGGTGATGGGCAAGGTGAAGCGCGGCGAGGTGGCCTTCATGGTGGCCACGGACATCGCGGCGCGCGGCATCGACATCTCCGGCCTCGAGTACGTCATCAACTACTCGCTGCCCGAGGACCCGGCCGTCTACCTGCACCGGGTGGGCCGCACCGGCCGCATCGGCAACAAGGGCACCGCCATCAACCTCTTCTCCGGCCGCGAGCTGGCCACCTACTCCGTGCTGGAGAAGAAGTTCGGCATCAAGTTCGAGAAGCGCGAGATGCCCGCCCCCGAGGAGGCCATGCGCCTGTGGGCCGAGCGCCACGTGCGGGAGATCCGCGAGGCCGCCTCCGGCTCCATCTTCGAGGGCTTCCTGCCCCTGGCCGCCCAGCTCAAGGGCCGGGCGGACGCGGATGACCTCGTCGCCTTCCTGCTCAAGTACTTCTTCAGCCACCTACGCATGGAGAAGGCCCAGGCCGCCGGGGAGACCGAGCGCGAGCCCCAGCAGGAGCGCAAGCCCGAGGGCCGCCGCAAGGAGCGCGAGCGCGGTGAGCGCCCCCGCGACCGGGAACGGGACAGGGACAAGCCCCGCCGCGAGGAGCGCCGGGAGGGCCGCGCGGAGCCGTCCGGCGAGTCGCGTGAGCGTGGCGAGCGCGCGGAGCGTGGCGACAAGCGCCGCCGTGAGCGCGGCGAGCGTGGCCCCGCCGGGCAGGAGGCCGCCCCTGGCGAGGTGAAGCTGTGGGTCAACCTGGGCACCGATGACGGCCTGGGCCCCGGCAGCATCGTCACCGCCCTGGAGGAGGCCGGCGCCCCCGCCAACAAGGTGGTGCGGGCCGATCTCAAGCCGGGCTTCGCCTATGTCTTCATCGCCCAGGAGGACCTGGCCGCTTTCGAGGCCCTCACCGGCAAGCCGTACAAGGACAAGGCCCTGAAGGTGGAGAAGAGCCGGCCCCGTGGCGAGCGCGACCCGAACCGGCCGCCGCCCTCGCCCGACGCCGGCCCCGGCGAGGTGAAGCTGAAGTTCAACCTGGGCATGGACGACGGCCTCGACGAGGCGAAGTTCATCGCCGCCCTGGAGGCCGCTGGCGCCCCCGCGGGCAAGGTGAACAAGGCGGTGCTCCGCCCCCACTACGGCTACGCCTACGTGCCCGAGGCGGAGGCGCAGGCCTTCGAGGCGCTCGACGGCAAGCAGCACGGCGAGAAGGCCCTGAAGGTGGATCGGCACAGGCCCCGCGGCTTCCGCGAGCGCCCGCCGCGCCCCGAGCGCCCCGAGCGCCAGGAGTCCACGCCCGAGGTGCCCGGTCAGGCCCGCCTGTGGGTGGGACTGGGCCGCTCCGATGGGTTGGATGAGGCCGCCCTCACCAGCGCCCTGGAAGGACTGGGCGCCCCGGCGGGCAAGGTGCAGCGCGTGGAGCTCAAGCCCACCTACGCGTACGTCTTCATCGCCGACGAGGACGTGCCCGCCTTCGAGGCCCTCAACGGCAAGCAGCACGGCGAGAAGACGCTGAAGCTGGAGCGGGCCCGGCGCCGGTAGACGGGACGAAGACTCCCTCTCCCCTCGGGAGAGGGTGGGGGTGAGGGTATCTGTCCCCGTTCTCCAACCCGTGGCACACGGTGGGCCGAGGGTTCAACCCGGGGTCCGTGGCTCCCTCACCCCGGCCCCCTCCCAGAGGGAGAGGGTCGACCTCAGGGGGTGGGTTTCGCTGGCTTCGCCCGACGCGCACGGTGGTAGTGCGCGACACACAGTTCCTTCGCCAGAACCGGCCGCCCGCAGTCCGGCTCCTTGCAGCGCGGCGCCTCCTCCACGAGCACCTCTCCGGGCGCTCGCTCGGTGAACATCGCCTCCGCTACCGCCAGCAGCCGATCCACATCCGCCCGCATCAGCCGGCGCGCACGCGCGAACTCCACCAGCCGGTGCGCCCCCGCCACCTCGTCCTCCTCCACCCGGAAGAGCTCCGCCAACGGCACCTGGAGCGCCCCCGCCACCTGCACCAGCGTCTCGTAGCTGGGGCTGCGCTCCCCCCGCTCCAACAGCGACGCGAAGCTCACCGAGATGCCACTGCGCGCGGCGAAGTCCTCCTGGGTCAGCCCCCTCCGCTCCCTCAGGGCACGAATGCGGCGCGCGAGCCCTTGCAGGTGCCCGCTCGCATCCTCGGCTGACGGGGAACTGGAGCGCATCGCGAACCCATGCTAGCGCACCCAGTCTGTTAAGGTCTCGCGTCCAGGAGAGCCTCCCGGCCATGCACGCCGTCGAAAGCATTCACCACTACTTCCGCAAGGCCGCGCGCATCATGGACGTGGGTGAGCGCATCGAGACCCTGCTCGCCACCCCTCTCCGCGAGGTCAAGGTCCAGGTCTCCATCGAGCTCGACAACGGGGAGATCCGCACCTTCCACGGCTACCGCATCCAGCACGACAACAGCCGCGGCCCCATGAAGGGCGGCCTGCGCTACCACCCCTCCATCACCCAGGAGGAGTGCGTCGCGCTCGCCTCGCTGATGACGTGGAAGACCGCCGTGGTGAACCTCCCCTACGGCGGCGCCAAGGGCGGCATCGCGGTGGACCCCACCCAGCTCTCCTTCAAGGAGATCGAACGTCTCACCCGCAAGTACGTGGACCAGATTCAAGACGTCATCGGTCCCACCCGCGACATCGCCGCCCCCGACGTCAACACCAACCCCCAGGTGATGGCGTGGATCATGGACCAGTACTCGCGCTACCACGGGCACTCGCCGGCCGTCGTCACCGGCAAGCCCCCGGAGCTGTACGGCTCCAAGGGCCGTGACTCGGCCACCGGACGCGGGCTGCTCTACATCACCCGGGAGATCCTCCGCGACACCGGCCTGCCCATGAAGGGCACGCGCTTCGCCATCCAGGGCTTCGGCAACGTGGGCAGCCACACCGCGCAGCTGCTGTGGCAGGACGGTGGCGTGGTGGTGGCCGTGTCGGACGTGTACGGCGGCGTGTTCAACCCGCAGGGCCTGGACGTGCCCGGCCTCTTCGAGCACGTGAAGCGCACCGGCACCGTCACCGGCTTCGGCGGCGGCCAGGCCTGCACCAACGAGGACGTGCTCGCCGCCGACTGCGACGTCCTCATCCCCGCCGCGCTCGGCAATGCTTTGCACCGCAACAACGCCAACGCGGTGCGCGCCCGGCTCGTCATCGAGGGCGCCAACGGCCCCATGGACCCCGAGGCCGACGAGCTGCTCGAGAAGCGTGGCGTGCTGGTGGTTCCAGACATCCTCGCCAACGCGGGAGGTGTGACCGTCAGCTACTACGAGTGGGTCCAGAATCTTCAGCACCTCACCTGGGAGGAGGACCGGGTGAACGCGGAGCTGGAGAAGACGATGAAGGAAGCCTACGACCGCGTGGCCCAGCTGGCGCGCTCGCGCAAGGTGACGTTGCGCACCGCGGCATTCATCCTGGCCATCGGCCGGGTGGGCAAGGCCACGGTACTGAGAGGTATTTGACGGGCAGGCGGGCAGACGCCGGTCCGCAATGCCCTCCCCTTTCGCCCGGGCATCGCATCGGTTATCAGGCGCGACACATACCCATGGTCACGCTCCAGCAAATCGAAGACGCCCAGCAGCGCATCGGTGAAGCCGTCTACCGCTCGCCCTGCACGAAGTCGGAGCAGTTCAAGGACATCACGGACTGCTCGGCGCTGTACTGCAAGCTGGAGAACCTGCAGCGCACCGGCGCCTTCAAGGAGCGAGGGGCCCTCAACAAGCTGCTCACCCTCTCGCCGGATGAGCGGGCCCGCGGTGTCATCGCCGCGTCGGCGGGCAACCACGCGCAGGGGCTCGCCTATCACTCGGGCCGCCAGGGGATGAACACCACCATCGTCATGCCGGAGCGCACCCCGCTCATCAAGGCCGCGCGCACGCGCGCCTACGGCGCCCGGGTGGTGTTGCACGGCAGCAACTTCGACGAGGCCTACGCCGAGGCCCTGCGCATCCAGGACCGAGAGAACCGCGTCTTCGTCCACCCCTTCAATGATCCGCTCGTCATCGCGGGCCAGGGCACCATCGGCCTGGAGCTGCTCGAGCAGATTCCGTACATGGACATGGTGGTGGTGCCCATCGGCGGCGGAGGGCTCATCTCCGGCGTGGCGTGCGCGCTCAAGGAGACCAACCCGCGCATCAAGGTCATCGGCGTGCAGGCCTCGGCCATCGCGAGCATGAAGGCCTCGGTGGACGCGGGGAAGCTGGTGGAGCTGCCCGCCGGCACCACCATCGCGGACGGCATCGCGGTGAAGCGCCCCGGCGACTACACCTTCGAGATGATCCGCCGCTACGTGGACGACATCGTCACGGTGGACGAGGAGGAGATCGCCAACGCCATCCTCCTGCTGCTCGAGCGCGAGAAGTCGGTGGTGGAGGGCGCGGGCGCGGTGGGCCTGGCGGCGCTCCTCAACGGGAAGATTCCCTCGGCGCGCGGCCGCAAGGTGGTGCTGCTCATCTCGGGTGGCAACATCGACGTCAACCTCGTCAGCCGCATCATCGAGCGAGGACTGGTGAAGGACGGGCGGCTGGTGCGGCTGGTGGTGCGCATGCCGGACCGGCCGGGGATGCTCGCGCGGCTCACCGCGGAGATCGCCCAGCAGGGCGCCAACGTGGTGGAGATCTACCACAACCGCGCCTTCTCCAGAGCGGGCCTGGGCGAGGTGGCGGTGGAGGTGACGCTGGAGACGCGCGGCCGCGGACAGATCCAGGAGCTGATGGCCAGCCTGTCCCAGAACGGCTGGCAGGTGGCGGAAGAGACCTGAGCTTTTCAGGGGTGGTCCCCCTTCGTCCCGGGGCATGGGCTCGGCCATACTGCGCACCATGCGTGCCCTGCTCCTCGCCGCCCTGCTCTCCGCCAATCCGCCCCCGACGCCCGCGCAGGCCCAGAAACTCGCCGCCCAGCGCGCGTGGGAAGACCTGTACCTCGCCTGGTCCTCCGTGGACCCCAAGGGCTATGAACCGCCCCAGCGCCGTACCGTCGCCACCTCGCTCCTCAAGGGCTGCGAGGCCCTCGCCGGCTCCGACGCGGTGATGGCGTACTCACTCGGCGAGCGCGCCGTGCTCTTCGAGGAGACCGCCGCCGGCCTGCGCTGCCTCGCCCGCACCGCGCTCGCCACCGACCAGCGCGGCGCCGCCGAGGATGCCCTGCGCCGCGGGCTGGAACACTTCCCCAAGGAGGGTCACTTCGGACTGGAGCTGGGCCGGCTCCTCCTCGAGGACAAGGATCCCCAGGGCGCCATCGCCGTGCTGGGCAAGGTGCCACCGCGCTCGCCCGAGGCCGCCAAGGCCCGCGTCCTGCTGCAGAAGGCCCGCGGTGAGTCCGCCGAGGAGAGCCAGGCGCGCGCCACGGCCCTCGCCATCGAGCGCCGCTTCACCGGCGAGGAAGACAAGGGCTCCGTCCAGCCGGCCTCGGGCTCCTCGGGCCTCGCGTTCGAGTCCGGCGTGGGCGAGGACGGCATGCGCACCCGCGCCAACAGCCGCTTCGTGGTGAAGTACTTCAACAACGCGCGCGACTTCGGCCAGCGCGCCGAGTACGAGGGCCGCATCGTCTCCGCGCTCGACGAGGCCTACGTCCACACCCGCCAGGTGCTGGGCGAGGCGCGCGAGGCCCCCGTGGACGTCATCCTCTACACCCGCGAGGAGTTCCGCACCCACCAGGGCGCCGCCCTCGCTCGCGCCGTGGCCGGGCTGTACTCGGACGGCGCCATCCGCATCAACGACGCCGCCGAGCTCACCCAGCAGACCAAGGCCACCCTCGTCCACGAGTACGTTCACTCCGTGGTGGATGACCTCGTCCGCGCCGCCGCTGGCGGCCAGCACGTCCCCATCTGGCTCAACGAGGGCCTCGCCGAGTACGTCGAGTGGCGCTACCTGGGCAGCGACAAGCCGCCCTACGCGCTGGCCACCCGCCTGCGAGGCGCCGCTCAGTCGGGCCAGCTCCCCCGCCTCTCCCAGATGGCCGGGCAGGCCCTCATCCACCAGAGCGACCCCGCCCTCGCCTATGGCACCTCGGCCGTGGCCGTCCGGGAGCTGCTCGGCGACGGAGGGCCCACCCGGCTGCTCGGCCTCATCCGCGAGGTAGGTCAGGGCACCCCCTTCGAGGAGGCCCTCCAGCAGCGCTATGGCCGGGGCGTCCCGGAACTGGAGGCCGCCGTGAAGGCCGCTCTCTCGCGGAGGTAACGAGCGGGCTGAATCCGCGTCCGCGAAGTTTACCCCTCCTCCTGAGTCTCCTACACTCGCGCGGAATTTTATTTGGCTTCAGGCGCTGCGGCTGAAGCTCCGGCCCCGGACCCGCAGCGAGGTGATGGATGTCCGACACGCGTGCGGCGATGAGGGAGTTTCGCTTCCTGGACGAGAAGCGGACGCGGGGAAATATTTCCCCCGCGGAGGAGGCTCGTTGGAACGAGCTGCGTGGGTCCCTGGGTGACCAGGGAACGCCCGCTCAGGAGCCCGCCGTGGCCATGGACCCCGCTCAGCAGCCACAGGGCTACTACGGCGCCGATGGCCAGTGGTACGCCTACCCCGCCCAGGGCTACGACCCCCACCAGGGCTACGATCCCAACCAGGCCTACGCGCAGCAGCCCCAGGGCTACTACGGCACCGATGGCCAGTGGTACGCCTACCCCACCCAGGGCTACGACCCCCACCAGGGCTACGATCCCAATCAGGCCTACGACCCCAACCAGGGCTACGATCCCAACCAGGCCTACGCGCAGCAGCCCCAGGGCTACTACGGCGCCGATGGCCAGTGGTACGCCTACCCCACCCAGGGCTACGACCCCCACCAGGGTCAGGATCCCTACGCGCAGCCACAGGGCTACTACGGCGCCGATGGCCAGTGGTACGCCTACCCCGCCCAGGGCTACGACTCCCAGCAGGGTCAGGACCCCTACGCGGCCACGCAGGGCCAGGCCTACCCGACCGATCCGCAGCAGGACCCGGCAGCCAGCGCCGCGCAGCAACCGGCCACCACCTATCCCCAGGTGCCCGGGTACGTGCCGCAGCAGCCGCAGCCGATGCCGGATCCGGTCAAGATCAGCCTCGAGAGCGAGAACCTCGACATCCCCGCGCTGAGCGAGCCCGCGCCCTGGGCGGAGCCCACCCCGGAGCCTCTCGCGTCCACCGCTTCCGAGCCGGAGCCCGAGTCGCTCGACGCGGCCGAGCCCCCCGCCGACGACGTCTTCGAGGTGTCCGACACCGACGTCACGCCCGTCAGCGAGGCCATCTCCCTCCCCGAGAACGTTCCCGAGTCGGTCGACATGAGCGACTGGAACGACGTCACCGCGCCCTCGACGGCCTCGCTCACCGCGCACCAGCCGGTGCACGAGGCCACGCCCCCGGAGGAGTCCTCGGGACCCATCGAGCTGGGTGAGGACGACTTCTCCTCGCTCAACTCCGACCTGACGCAGCCCGCTCCCGTCTCCTCGCCGCCCGTGGCCGAGGTGCCGCTGACCCCCAGCCGCACCATCGAGGTGAGTGCCTCCGACATCGAGCTGATCGAGTCCGAGGCCGACATGCTCCCGGCCGAGCCGCTGCTCACCGCGGAGCCCATCTCCGCGTCCGAGCCGGTGCTCGCCGAGGAGCCCACGGCCCCGCTCGCGGACGAGTGGGCCTCCGCGCCGCTCGCGGTGGACATGGAGTCGAGCACCTCCACGCTCGCCCCGCCCGCCTATGACGCGTCGGCTGACGAAGCGGCCTCGGGAGACGCCGGGCAGCCGCCCGCCAACCCGGACGATCCGGACCTCGCCCTGCTCGAGGATCCGAGCTACCGGATGGAGATCACCGCGTCGTACGCACTGCCCGCGTACCCGCCCCAAGCCAGCGTGGAGCCCGTGTCCACGCTGGACGTGAACGACGTCCAGGCCGCGGAGCCCTCCGCCGAGCCGGAGACGCCCACGTTCGACGTCTCCGACCTCGAGGCCACGCCCGAGCCCGCCGCGCAAGCGGCCCCGGCGCTGGAGATGCCGTGGCAGACCTCCGAGGAGCCCGCGTCTCCCGCCACGGAGGAGTATGGCGTGGAGCAGCCCACCTTCGACGTGGCCGACCTCGGTGCGGAGATCGCTCCGTCGACTCCGGGCTACTCGTCCGAGGCGCACGTGCCGTCGCTGGCGCTGCATCCGGTGCGGGTCGCGCCCGACCTGCACGCGGACACCGTCCAGGTCACCGACTCGTTCGATCCCGAGGCCACGCGGCCCGCCGAGTGGGGCGCGCCAGCGGAGCGCAACGAGGTGAGGAACGAGCTGATGGACTCGGGCGAGCCGCTGTTCGGTTCGGGCGACCCGGGCGATCCCGTGCCGCTCGCCAGCACGAACGAGTTCCTGGGTCACGCGGACCCGACCGGCGCGACCGTGACGGACGAGGCCGTGCCGCTCGAGGCGACGGACGCCAGCGCGAGCTGGAGCACGACCGAGGGCGAGGGCACCGGAACGGGGCTCCAGCTGGAGAGCGCGGCGGAGTACATGAGCACGCCGGAGTTCGCGGCGACCAGCTCCACCTGGGGCCACCAGCCGGGGAGCGAGGAGCCCTCGGCGGAGACGGGTGCCGCCGAGCCTCCACCCGAGGACACCACCGCATACGGCACGCCTCTGAGCGACGGCGGCGAGCTGCCGTCCATCGAGGCGCAGCCCGAGTGGGCCACTCCCGCCGAGGAGCAGGCGCCCATCGAGGTGCAGGCCGAGTGGGCCACCTCCGAGCCCCAGCCCACCGCCGAGGCGCAGCCCGAGTGGTCCGCGCCCGTCGAGGAGCAGCCCCTTATGGAGGCCCAGCCCGAGTGGGCCACCTCCGAGCCTTCCGCCGCTGCCGAGCCCCAGCCCGAGTGGGCCACTCCCGTCGAGGAGCAGGCTCCCATCGAGGTGCAGGCCGAGTGGGCCACCTCCGAGTCTCAGCCTGTCGCTGAGGTGCAGGCCGAATGGGCCACTCCCGTCGAGGAGCAACCGGTCATGGAGGCCCAGCCCGAGTGGGCCACCTCCGAGCCTTCCGCCACCGCCGAGCCCCAGCCCGAGTGGTCCGCTCCTGCCGAGGAGCAGCCCGTCATGGAGGCACAGCCCGAATGGGCCTCTCCTGTCGAGGAGCAGGCTCCCCTCGAGGTGCAGGCCGAGTGGGCCACCTCCGAGTCTCAGCCTACCGCTGAGGCGCAGCCCGAGTGGGCCACTCCCGTCGAGGAACAGCCTCTCATGGAGGCTCAGCCCGAGTGGGCCACCTCCGAGTCTCAGCCTACCGCCGAGGCGCAGCCCGAGTGGTCCACTCCCGTTGAGGAGCAGCCCCTCATGGAGGCCCAGCCCGAGTGGGCCACCTCCGAGCCCCAGCCCACCGCCGAGGCTCAGCCCGAGTGGTCCGCTCCTGTCGAGGAGCAGGCTCCCATCGAAGTGCAGGCCGAGTGGGCCACCTCCGAGCCTTCCGCCGCTGCCGAGCCCCAGCCCGAGTGGTCCGCTCCTGTCGAGGAGCAGCCCGTCATGGAGGCGCAGCCTGAGTGGGCCACTCCCGCCGAGGAGCAGCCCCTCATGGAGGCTCAGCCCGAGTGGGCCACCTCCGAGTCTCAGCCCACCGCTGAGGCGCAGCCCGAGTGGTCCACTCCCGTCGAGGAGCAGCCTCTCATGGAGGCTCAGCCTGAGTGGGCCACCTCCGAGCCCCAGCCCACCGCTGAGGCGCAGCCCGAGTGGTCCACTCCCGTCGAGGAGCAGCCTCTCATGGAGGCTCAGCCCGAGTGGGCCACCTCCGAGCCCCAGCCCACCGCCGAGGCTCAGCCCGAGTGGGCTACTCCCGCTGAGGAGCAGCCTGTCATGGAGGCTCAGCCCGAGTGGGCCACCTCCGAGCCTTCCGCCGCTGCCGAGCCTCAGCCCGAGTGGGCCACTCCCATCGAGGAGCAACCCCTCATGGAGGCTCAGCCCGAGTGGGCCACCTCCGAGCCCCAGCCCACCGCTGAGGCGCAGCCCGAGTGGGCCACTCCCGCTGAGGAGCAGCCTGTCATGGAGGCTCAGCCCGAGTGGGCCACCTCCGAGCCCCAGCCCACCGCTGAGGCGCAGCCCGAGTGGGCCACTCCCGCCGAGGAACAGCCTGTCATGGAGGCTCAGCCCGAGTGGGCTACCTCCGAGCCTTCCGCCACCGCCGAGCCTCAGCCCGAGTGGGCCACTCCCGTCGAGGAGCAGCCCGTCATGGAGGCCCAGCCCGAGTGGGCTACCTCCGAACCCCAGCCCGCGTGGACTCCGGGTGGCACCACACAGGACTGGAATGCCACTCCGGCCGAGCAGCCTCAGCCCGACTGGAACGCTCCGGTCGAGGCCCAGACCGAGTGGGGCTCGCCCGTCGAGGAGGTTCAACCCGAGTGGGTGACGTCGGACTCGTCCGCGGCCCCGGCCGCATCGCCCGAGTGGTCCGCTCCGGGCGGCGAGACCTCGGCCCAGGGCGAGTGGGCCAGCGCGCCCGCGGAGACGGCCTGGAGCGCGCCCGCCGCGGATGCGACGGGATGGAACACGCAGCAGACCGAGGGCCAGGGTGAGTGGGGTGCGAGCGCCCACGACGCCGAGCCCATGAGCCCTGGCGGTGACGCCTCCATGTTCGGGACGAGTGGCTCCTGGTCCGCGGACGAGTCGGCGGATCCGCAGGCACACTGGTCCGGCCAGGAGCAGGCACCCGCCTGGGGCCATGGAGAAAGCCTCGCCACGCCCGTCGAGGAGATGGCCAGCGCCGAGCCCACGCCCGAGGCCGACCTGCCCATCATGGAGGCCGAGCCCGAGATGCCGGTGATGGCGTCGCCTCCGCCCGCGCCCGAGGCCGACCTGCCCATCATGGAGGCCGAGCCCGAGATGCCGGTGATCGATCTGGCGGCGCCCGAGGCCGACCTGCCCGTCATGGAGGCCGAGCCGGAGATGCCGGAGATCGACCTGTCGGAGGACGTCGTGGAGCAACCGCCCGCGATGGCCGTACCGCCTCCGCCTCCCGTGGTCTCCGCTCCGGTGGCCAGGGCCCCCGTGCCGCCTCCGCCTCCCGCGATGGCTCCGAGGGCTCCCGCGACTCCCTCCGCCGCCCCGGTGTCGGCCGTTGCCGCGAAACCTTCCCTGGGTCCGGTGCTCGTGCCCGGGGCTCCGCCTCCGCGCGCCACGCTCCAATCCATTCCGGCCGTGTCGGCCTCCACGTCCGCATCGGCCGTCATCGCCCCCGTCAACGCGTTCATCGAGGGCGAGCACCGGGTCATCATCCACACCGTGGAGGGCCAGGTGAAGCGCGGCGCCATCCGCGACGTGGACCTGCTCAACGAGGTCATCCCGCTCGAGCAGCAGACCGGCTTCGCCCCCGAGCGCATTCCGGTCACGCGCGTGAAGGCCATCTTCTTCATGCTCGCCACCGGCAGCCGTCCGCCGCAGCCGGATGGGCAGAAGATCCGCGTCACCTTCACCGACGGACGCCAGGTGGCCGGCTTCTCCCACGACTACAAGGGCACCGGTCAGGGCTTCTTCGTCATCCCCGCCGACATGCGCACCAACACCTCGCGCATCTTCATCTACCGCGCGAGCGTGCAGGCCGTCGCCGAGGGTTGAGCCGTACCGCCGGGCCACTCCTGCCCGGCGGTACCCCTGCCCTCAAATGAAAGAGGGGCCTCGTCACCGAGGCCCCTCCGGGCAGTTGCCCCATCCTGCTCGGACGACTACTTGGAGTCCTTCGCCGACTTGGCCGGGGCCGCCTTGGCCGGAGCCGCCGCCGCGGGAGCCGCCTCCTTCTTCTTGTTCAGCTCCAGGTCGATGGTGATGGCGACCTCCTCACCCACCGCCACGCCACCGGTCTCCAGGACGCTGTTGTAGGTCAGGCCGAAGTCCTTGCGGTTGACCTTCGTGGTGGCCGTACCGCCACGCTTGATGTTGCCCCAGGGATCCTTCGACTCCGTGGTGAAGCCCTCCACGTCCAGCACCACCGGCCTGGTCACGCCGTGCATGGTGAGGTTGCCGGACACCTTGAGGTTCTCACCGGCCTTCTCCACCTTCGTCGACTTGAAGGTGATGGTGGGGTACTTCGCGGTGTCGAAGAAGTCGGCGTTGCGCAGGTGCTCGTCGCGCTTGGGCTCGTTGGTGTTGATGGTGGTGGCGTCGATGGTGGCCTCCACGGTCGACTTGGTGATGTCCTTCTCGTCGATGTTGGCCTTGCCGGTCACCTTCGAGAACGCGCCGCGCACGTTGGACACCATCATGTGCTTCACGGAGAACTGGGCGCTCGAGTGGCCCGGGTCGATCTCATACTCGGCGGCGAACGCGAGCGAGGGGGCGGCGAGCACGAGGGCGGCAACGGCGGGCTTGAGGGACAGCTTCATGGTGTTTCTCTCCAGTTGGGACTGCGAACGACGGGGGTTTCATCCACGCAGCACGAAGCTGCGCATGGACAAACTCGAGTAATGGAAGCCCTCGAAGACGGGGACGACACGCTCCTCGGGGAGGGCCGCACCGAGGACGAAAAAGAGCGGGAGGAAATGCTCGGCACTGGGATGCGCGAGCCGCGCATGCGGTGCGCTCGTCCACGACTGTAGCCCAACGAAGTCGCGGGTCGCGAGACGCTCACCCACCCATGCATCGAACTCGCTCGCCCAGGATGCAGCGGGCGCGGATTTATCCTGCCAGGTCAACTGGCGCAGGTTGTGGGTGATGCATCCACTGCCCATGAGGAGCACGCCCTCGGAGCGCAGGGGGCGCAGCGCCTCGCCCATCTTCGCCACGTCCGCCGCGGAAACACTCCAGGGCAAGGACACCTGCACCACCGGTATGCGCGCCGCGGGGAAGGCCAGCCGCAGCGGTATCCACGTGCCATGGTCCAGCCCGCGACGGGCATCCGCCACGGCCGACAAACCCACCGCGTCCAGCCGCGCCACGATGTCGCGCGCCAGCTCGGGCGAGCCGGGGCTCGGATACTTCAATTGATAGAGCGGCTCCGGAAAGCCGCCGAAGTCATAGATGAGCGGAGGGGCCTCGGAGGCGGTGACACGCACCCCGCCCGGCGTCTCCCAGTGCGCGGACACCACCACCAGTGCTCGCGGCGCCGCCGCGCTCTCCCCGAAGGCCTTCAGGGCCTGGGGGAACGCATCCGTCTCCAGCGCCACCGTGGGCGCGCCGTGGGACACGAAGAGTGCCGGGGCCACCGCCGTCCCCCGGCCGTTCCCTCCCACCACCTCGTGTCGATTCAGGTCCGAGCTCATCTCGCGGGGACTTCATAGCAACCCCCGGGCCAGGAAAGTCGACCGTCCAACCCCTTGGAATTCCTCACCCGCCCTCGATTGGCTCGCATCGGCACTCTCAAAACGATAGAGAACAGCATCATCCTGAGAGGGAGGCGCCGTGGCACCGAAACTGGAGCTGGACCTGAGGGAGCTGCTGACCTTCGACCCCAAGGGGGGACGCATCCACTTCGCGGGCCAGCGGGTGCTGCTGTTGGATCCGGTGGTGCTGGGGCTGCTGCGCAAGGAGCTCATCTCCACGGTGGGGATGACGGCGGCGCGGGGCATGCTCACCCGGCTGGGCTTCGCGCACGGCTGGCGGACGGCGGAGACGATGAAGACGGCCTTCCCCTGGGAGGACGAGTCGCAGTGGCGCCGGGCGGGAGGGCGGCTGCACGCGCTGCAGGGGCAGGTGGTGATGGAGCGGGTGGAGCGCGGCGCGGAGGACGGCCCGGAGCCGTTCGCGGAGGCGCTGTGGCACGACTCGTACGAGGCGGAGCAGCACCTGCTGCACCTGGGCAAGGCGGAGGAGCCGGTGTGCTGGGCGCTGACGGGCTTCGCCAGCGGCTACATGAGCTACTGCAACGGCAAGTCGGTGTACTGCCTCGAGACGCGCTGCGTGGGCAAGGGAGACCCCGTCTGTCAGGTCATCGGCAGGCCTGAGGAGGAGTGGAGCTCCGAGTGCAAGGAGGCGCTGCGCTTCTACGAGACGCAGTGCATGGAGGGGGCGCTGGCGCAGGTGACGGAGGCGCTCAAGCAGGCCGAGCGCAAGCTGCGGGCGAAGCGCCAGACGCTGGCGCGGGTATCGGGCGTGCCGGAGGACCCGGCGGGGATGCTGGCGCGCACGGAGGCCATGCAGCAGGTGCTGAGCCTGGCGCGCCGGGCGGCGAAGGTGGACTCCACGGTGCTCATCACCGGCGAGAGTGGCGTGGGCAAGGAGCGGATTGCCCGGCTCATCCACGAGGAGTCGGGCCGGGCGCACAAGGCCTTCGTGGCGGTGAACTGCGCGGCGGTGACGGAGAGCCTCCTGGAGAGCGAGCTGTTCGGCCACGCGAAGGGGGCCTTCACCGGGGCCACGCACGACCGGCCGGGCCTCTTCGAGGCGGCGCACGGGGGCACGCTCTTCCTGGACGAGGTGGGCGAGGTGCCGCCGTCGATGCAGGCCAAGCTGCTGCGCGCGCTGCAGGAGAAGGAGGTGCGGCGCGTGGGAGAGAACCAGAGCCGCAAGGTGGACGTGCGGGTGGTGGCGGCCACCAACCGCAACCTCGCCGCGGAAGTGATCGCGGGGCGCTTCCGGCAGGACCTCTACTACCGCCTGCGGGTCATCGAGCTGCGGGTGCCGCCCCTGCGCGAGCGGCGCGACGACATCCTGCCGCTGGCGAGGATGCTGCTGGCGGAGGCGACGGAGCGGCTGGGGCGCAGGGTGACGGGGCTGTCGCCGGAAGCAGCGGACCAGCTCCTGCGCTACTCGTGGCCGGGCAACGTGCGCGAGCTGAGCAACGCGCTCGAGCGCGCGGTGGCGCTGTGCGAGGGCTCGCGGGTGGAGAAGGACGATCTCCCGGAGGAGGTGCGCGCGGCGCCGCCGAGCCTGGTGCCGGGAGAATCCCCGCGGACGCTCGAGGAGATGGAGCGCGAGTACATCCTCGCGGTGCTGGCCCGGAACGGAGGCAACCGGGCGCGCACGGCGGAGGAGCTCGCCATCGGCGTCGCCACGCTCTACCGCAAGCTGAAGCAATACGGAGAGCTCGAGCACCCCAACTGAGCCCTCCGCCGCTCGCGGTCAGTTCAGATACTTGTCGTTCGGCCGATCGCTGGAGATGACGCGCAGGTGCCGCGAGCGCCCCTGCACCTGCCGCTGCAGCCGCCAGTGCTGGAAGCGCAGCCACAGGCGGCGGGGGCTGCCGCCGCGCACGTACAGGAAGATGATGCCGAGCCCGAACAGCTCGGGCACCTGGGTGGCCCACCCGGCGCGCAGCCCGTTGAGCACGACGAACCCGGCGCCAATGCCCGCCAGCACGTTGCCGGAGACGGGGATGCCCCAGAAGTTCGCCTGACCGCGCCCGATGGACAGGCCGTAGGCCACCCAGGCCATGGTGCCCATCACCCAACCGCCGGTGTAGTAGCCGGGCAGCGGGACGAAGAGCCCCACCACCACGGTGAGGATACCGGCCAGCGCCGTGCCTCCCCACAGCACCTGCAGCAGGCGGCGCGAGCCCCAGGTCATCTCCAGGCCACCACCGATGGAGTACAGGGCGAAGGCGCCGAAGATGATGCCGAAGGGCTCGGTCTCGACGAAGCCGTAGGTGAAGGGCTGCCACAGCTGGAAGCCAGGGAAGACGGCCCGGGGCGAGAGCACCAGGAGCCTGCCAATCGTCGCCTGCGCCGCCAGGGTCAACACCGAGCCCGCCACGAGCCCGATCGCCAGCTTGGCCGCCATGGATTCCAGGCCGGAAAATCCGAATCCACTACCGCCGCCAGAGCTCCGCATCGGTCGCATCATGTTCCTCCACTCGGGACACCCGAGAGTCGTCCAAAGGTGGGGAAACGCGGCCCGCTTCGCAACCGTTTCCGTCCACTTCCGGGCGCGCTGAATGGGAAAGGGCGCCCATCCCCGTCCCGGGGAGAGCGCCCTCGAACCGTCATCGACGCCGGAATGTCCGGCTCAGGACTTATGGCGGTAGAACAAGGTGATGGTCAGGCAGTGGAACTCCTTGTCGGAGGACTGCGTGACGATCTTGTCCACCACGTCGACGTTCTGGTTCTCCTTGAGCCACTTGGTGATGTTCTCCCCCATGTTCTCGCGGTCGCGCGCGAGCGTGGTCGAGAACACCTTGACTCCCGTGAAGCTGATGACGCCCATTCCGACCCTCGTGTAGCCGAAGAGATTCCGCAGGTTTACCGCGAGTCTTGACGGCCATCAAGGAAACTGCCCGACAGAAAACACCCAATCCTACCCGACAGGGTGGGCGGGTGGCCGGAGACTCGCCCCCGGCCCCCCCGCGAGGAGCTCAGCGCGCGGCCGAGGCGCGGCGGGCCTGGCAGGAGACCTCGTCCTTGCACGAGGGCCCGATGCCGTCCGGGTGGGCCCCCAGCGGCGTCTTGTCGCTCTCCTCCACACCACACACCACGCACTTGCGCTTGCGGTTGCGGCGCTCGGCGCGCCGCTGCTCGGCGATCGCCTTGGCCCGCTCACGGGCCGCCTTCGCGTCCAGCTCGTTGCTCATCGTCATATTCCGTTGGATTCGTCCGGGGTGCGAAAGGGGTCAGAGCGCCTCGATCAACAGCGCGATGCCCTGGCCACCGCCGATGCAGGCGGAGCCGATGCCGTAGCGGGCCCCCCGGCGCTTGAGCTCGTAGGCGAGCGTCATGGTGATGCGCGCGCCCGAGGCCCCCAGCGGGTGGCCCACGGCGATGGCGCCACCGTTGACGTTGGTCCGGTCACGCGGCAGCCCCAGCTCCTTCTCCACCGCGAGGTACTGCGGGGCGAAGGCCTCGTTCACCTCGAAGAGCTCCACGTCCCCCAGCTTGCACTGGGCGCGCTCGAGCAGCCGGCGGATGGCGGGGGCCGGGCCGATGCCCATCACCTTCGGGTCGCACCCGGAGATGCCCCAGTTGACGAGCCGGGCGATGGGCTTGAGGCCGTGCTTCTCCACGAAGCTCCGGGTGGCCATCACCATGGAGCCCGCGCCGTCGCAGATGCCGCTGGCGGCGCCCGCGTGCACCACGCCGTCCTTCTTGAAGACCTTGGGCAGCTTCTTCAGGCCCTCCACCGTGGTGTCCGGCCGGTTGTGCTCGTCCCGGGCGAACTGCGTCTCGCCCTTCTTCGTCTTCAGCGTGACGGGGGAGATCTCCTGGTCGAAGCGGCCGCCCTCCTGGGCGGCGGCGAAGCGCTTCTGCGTGAGCACGGCGTACTCGTCCACCGCGTCCTGGGAGAGGGAGTAGTCCACCGCGAGCTGCTCGGCGGTGAGGGCCATGGGGTTGCCCGTGTAGCTGTCCGTCAGGGCGCTCCAGAGCATGTCCTCCATGCCGCCCTTGCCCAGCGGAATGCCGAAGCGGGCGCCGCGGATGACGTGGGGCGCCTGGCTCATGGACTCGGTGCCACCGGCCAGCACGCAGTCGGCCTGCTCGGTGAGCATCATCTCCGCCGCGTTGACGAAGGCCTGGAAGCCCGAGCCGCACAGCCGGTTGACGCCCAGCGCCGGCACCGGCACCGGCACGCCCGTGCGCAGGCCCACGTGCCGCGGCAGATAGATGGCGTCCGCGCTCGTCTGCACCACGTTGCCGTAGATGACGTGCTGGATGGACTCTGGAGACACCTTCGCCTGCGCGAGCGCCGCGCGGGCCGACTCAACGGCCAGCTCCGTGGCGCTCAGGTCCTTCAGCGCGCCTCCGTACGTGCCGAACGGGGTACGCTTGCCGGACAGGAAATAGATTTCTTCGGTCTTGGACACGCTCTTCATCGCGGGACGACTCCAGACAGGCTGCAAAGATTCGTTCTTCCTACTCCCCGAAGGCGCGGGGTGCACGCCCAAGGTGCGTCAGACCGAGCGCCCGCCGCCCAGGAAGAGACCGGCGACGATGGCAAGGGCCACGACCGTCCACAACAATCCTTGGAGGTTCTGTCGTCGAATCTCCCTTTGACCTGCCCCCTGGTACCACGCCTGCCCGGCCATCAGCCGGCCTTCCCAGGAGAAATCCTCCGTGGGAACGAGACCTTGGAGCCGCTCCAGGTGGATCCGCAGCAGGCGCTCGGTGGAGGCCTCCGTGACGCCTCCTGAGCGATAACGGCCGGGGAGCTCGAAACCCGGCCGCCGGTAGCCGGCGGTGAGCACGAACCCCTCCGGGGCGAGCGGGGTGAGGAGATACAGACGGGGCTTGCCGTCCGGCCCGAAATGAAGGGTGGCGAAGGTGTGCTCACCGGGGTGGGCGAAGTCGTAGGAGCTCGTCCCCTTCTGGAAGCGGGGCTGCTCCACATGGCTGCCGAGCGGGACGAAGCCGAGCGCCCGGAGCTGGCCCGCCAGGGGAGAGAGCCCGGCGGGCAGCTCCATCTGGCCGGCGGGGGCCTCGGGCCGGACGCGGACGCTGGCGGGAAAGAGGAAGAGGACGGCCCGCCAGAAATTGAGGAGCAACAACTTCACGGCCATGCCCAGCGCGACGAGCACCAGGACGAGCTCGACGAGGACACCGAAGGCGGGGCTTCCCAGGGACATGGGGCGCGCACCCTACTGGGAAAACCCGGACACGGGGAGGGCACAGCCGCCAGCCTGCCGGGCGCTCCTCCCTCCCCGCCGCTCCACTCCCGGATGACGCGGACACGCCCGAATCCTCTCCTCGCCGCGAACGAGGGGGGTTCCACATGTCCATGCGTATCCGGTTGATGAGCTGGGGTGTGCTCGCGCTCTGCCTGTCTCTCCACGGCCTGGCCTGCGGTCCCACGACCGAGGCCAGGGACATCACCACCGAGAGGCGGGCCAGCGGCGAGTTCTGCGGCGGCATCGCCGGCATTCCCTGTCCCGAGGGCAAGGTCTGCGTCGATGACCCTCGGGATGACTGTGATCCAAAACAGGGCGGTGCCGACTGCGGCGGAATCTGCCGCAAGGCCAAGGAACGCCGGTGCACGGGCAGTGAGCCTGGTTTGATCTACAAATCCCGTGATCCCTCGCTGTGTCCCACGCTGCCCTTCACCTGCGGCAAGGACACCACCCCGTTCTCCAACGGGTGCGGTTGTGGTTGCCAGGAAGGCAATTCCTGCAAATACGACGATCCGGACCGCACCTACGTCTCCACGGATCCCACCGAGTGCGCGGCCATCCTCTTCCTCTGCGTCGAGGGCACGGTGCCATTCTTCGACAGGTGCGGCTGCGGCTGCGAGACGGCCCCATGAGGTGAGCCGTAAGGTGAGACACGGACCGGGTGAGGGGAATTAGGCCCCACCCGGAATCCGACCCTACACTCTACGTCATGGACAGCACCCTGACGTTCGAGGCTTCGGGCGAGTCAACCTCGTCGCGGGCCCCTGCCCCGCTGCCGGCGGGCACCGTCATCGCCAGCCGGTTCACCGTCGAGTGCCAGGCCGGCCGAGGTGGAATGGGCGCTGTCTACCGCGCTCGCGACTCCCTCTCCGGCCAACACGTCGCCCTCAAGCTCCTGTACGGCAGTACCCCCGATGGCCTCCATCGCTTCCATCGCGAGGCCACCCTGCTGGACTCGCTGCAACACCCCGGCATCGTCTCCTACGTCTCCCATGGCACGACCGACTCCGGCCAGCCCTTCCTCGCCATGCAGTGGCTGGAAGGCGAGGTCCTGACCCTCCGCCTCAGGCGCCAGCCACTTCGCCCGGGGGAGGCGCTGGCCCTGCTGCGCCGCGCCGCCGAGGCCCTCGCCACCGCCCACCAGCAGGGGATCGTCCACCGCGACATCAAGCCCTCCAACCTCCTGCTGCGCCACGGCCGCCCCGAGGACGTGGTGTTGCTGGACTTCGGCCTGGCCCGCAGCACCCTGCTCTCCCCCTCGATGACGGCCAGCCATGCCGTGCTCGGCACCCCGGGCTACATGGCTCCCGAGCAGGCCTCGGCCCACACCCGCCTCACTCCCGCCGCCGATGTCTTCTCCCTGGGCTGCGTCCTCTACGAGTGCCTCACCGGCCGGCGCCCCTTCTCCACGTCCCACTTCGTCGCCACCCTCGCCAAGATCCTCTTCACCGAGCCGCCCCCTCTTCGCTCCGCGCGCCCCGGACTCTCCGATGCCTTCCAGGAACTGCTCGACCGCATGCTGGTCAAGGATCCCGCTCGACGGCTCCAGGACGCCCAGCATGTCGTGAGCGCCCTGGAGGAGCTGCTCCCCCGGCTGGAGACGGAACCCGTCACGGACCCACCCCGGCGCACCCCGCCCCCCCTGGCGGGCGTGGAACAACAACTCGTCAGCGTGCTGTTGGCCGCGCCCCGCGGAAGAACCACCGGCGCGCCTGTCTCTCACGCGGCCCTGCGCGAGTCCCTGAGCACCCAGCTCGCCCCCCACGGCGCCCGGGTGGAGCTGCTCGCCGATGGCTCCCTCGTCATCACCCTGAGAGCCCTCCATGGCTCCGCCACCGACCCGGCCACCCTTGCCGCGCGCTGCGCCCTGTTGATCCAGGAGCGCTGGCCCGGGGCCGCGGTGGTGCTCACCACGGGCCGCGGCCAGCTCGACCAGCACCTCCCGGTGGGTGAGGCCATGGACCGCGCCGGCCAGCTGCTCCGCCAGCTGGAGCTGTTGCCCCCGCAGCTCGGCACTCCGGTGCTGCTGGACGAGGTGACGGCGGGGCTGCTCGGCGCCAACTTCCAGCTCACCCCCCTCCACCCCGGCCTCTTCCTGCTGCGGGGTCTGCCACCGGGCTCGGACGAGTCCCGGCCGCTCATGGGCAGACCCACCCCCTGCGTTGGCCGCGAGCAGGAGCTGGCCCTCCTGGAGATGGCCTTCACCACCTGCGTGGAGGAGCCCTCCGCGCAGGCCGTGCTGGTCACCGCCCCCCCGGGGATGGGCAAGTCCCGCCTCCGGCATGAGTTCCTCCGCCGCCTCGAGCGCCACAGGCAACCCGTGCTGACGCTGTTCGGCCGGGGAGACCCCATGGGCGCGGGCTCGGCGGATGGGCTCATCGGCCAGGCCCTGCGAAGGCTGTGCGGCATCACCGGCAGCGAGGCGCTCGGACTCCGGCGGATGCGGCTGCTCCAGCGCATCGGCCAGAACCTGCCTCCCGCCCAGGTGCCGGAGACCGTGGCGTTCCTCGGCGAGCTGTGCGGCGTTCCCATCTCCGACGAGCCCGGCCCCAAGCTGCGGGCCGCCCGCGGCAACCCGCAGTTGATGAGCACCCAGGTGAGCCGGGCACTGGCGGCCTTCCTCCAGGCCGAGTGCGAACAACAACCGGTCCTGCTCGTGCTGGAGGATCTCCACTGGGGCGACGTGCCCACCCTGCGGCTGATGGACGAGGCGCTGCGTGAGCTGGCCGAGTACCCCTTCATGGTGCTGGCCCTGGCCCGGCCCGAGGTCGAAAAGCTCCTCGCGAGCCATCCGGCGGCGCGGCGCATGCAGCACGTGCCGCTCCGGGGGTTGAGCCGCAAGGCCGGAGGCCACCTGGTGCGCGAGGTGCTCGGCGCGGACGTGTCCGAGACCCTCATCCTCCGGCTCGTCGAGCAGGCCGCGGGCAATGCGCTCTTCCTCGAGGAGCTCATCCGGGGCGTCGCCGAGGGCCGTGGAGACGCCACACCGGAGACGGTGCTGGCCATGCTCCAGGCGCGCTTGATGCGGCTGGAGCCCGGAGCCCGTCAGGTGTTGCTGGCCGCCAGCATCCTGGGCCCCACCTTCTGGTCCGGCGGCGTGCACGCGCTGCTGGGCGAGGAGCACTCGGCCCAGGAGGTGGACGGGTGGTTGCGACAGCTCGTGGCGTGGGAGTGGGTGGAGCCGCGAACCACCAGCCGCTTCCCGGGCGAGACCGAGTACCGCTTCCGGCACGAGCTGGTCCGCGACGCCGCCTACGGGCTGGTGCCCGACAGCCACAGGCCGGCGGGCCACCAGCTCGCGGGCCTCTGGCTGGAGAAGGCGGGGGAGAGCGATCCGCGCGTGCTGGCCGAGCATGCCGCGCTGGGCCAGCAGCCCGAGCGGGCCGTCCAGCTCCACACCCGAGCCGCCGAGCAGCTCTTCTCGCGCCATGACATGCAGGGCATGGAGCGGTACATGGAGGCGGCCCTGGCGCAGGAGCCCAGCGGGGGGGCGTTGGTGCGGCTGCACGCGCTGCGCGCCATCGCGGCCTTCTGGATGGACGACTTCGCGACCCTGCACGAGGTGGGGGGCGCCGTGCTGCCCAGGCTGAAGCCGGGTGAAGCCCAGTGGAGCAACCTGCTCAGCGGGCTGTGCATGGGCCATGGCCAGAGCGGGCAGAAGGAACACCTGCTCGTCCTGTATCGGCTGCTGCTCGACACCGAGCCGGAGCCAGAGGCCCGGAGCGCCTACCATCTGGCGCTGTGCTTCATGAGCAGCATGGCCTGCTACGTGGGCGCCATCCCCGAGTCCAACGTGATGATGGAGCGGCTGGAGCACACGGGGGGCGAGAGCATCGCCCGGGACGCCATCGTGCGCGGCTGGAGCAGCATCGCGCGGGGCTTCCGGGCGCTGTGCCTGACGGACGAGCCCTGGCAGGCGCTGACCTGGATGGAGAAGGCAAGCCAGGCCTTCCGCGAGGCCGGTGCGGAGCGCGACGAGGTGGCCTCCCTCACATGGGAGGCCCAGGCGCTGCTGGGGCTCGGAGAGCGCGAGGGAGCGTTGGAGCGGGCGCGCCAGAGCATGGCCATGGCGGTGCGGGTGGGGCAGCTCTTCGGCATCACCCATGCCCGGCAGAACCTGATGCTGCTGCTGGCGACCAGCCCCGAGCCCGCCCATTGGCAGGAGGCCCGCGTCCTGGCGCACGAGTGGGTGGAGGCCCGCGTCCCCAACCGGCTGCACCTGGGCTTCGCGCTCTGGACGCTGGCGCGGGTGGACGCCTGGGAGGGAGCGATCCCCAGAGCCGAGACCCAGGCGCGCGAGGCGTGCGAGGCGTTGGCGCCCTTCGCGCCCTTCGTGCCCCTCGCGCGCTGGCTGCTGGGGGCCCTGCTGCTCGCCCAGGGACGCCCGGCCGAGGCCCGTCAGGTGACGGAGCTCGCGCTGCGCGAGGTGGAGACGGTGGGCGGCGGAGGCATGGCCCGGGTGGGCCTGCTCCAGGTATTGGCCGAGGCCTGCCTGGCCGAGGGCGCCACCACCGCGGGTGAAGAAGCGCTGCGCCAGGCCCTGCACTGCCTGCGTGCCCGCGCCAGCGACATTCCCGATGCCACCGTGCGCGAGCGCTTCCTGCGGCAGGTGCCCGAGAACGCTCGCATCCTCGAGCTGGCCCACCAGCGCTGGGGCGACGAATCTCTCGTTTAGAGGCGAGCGCGGGGATTCTCGGGCTCCAGGCAACCAGCACCCAACAGAACAGGTGCGGGGGGTAGGCCGCGACGGGTGTCCGATTCTAGATTCTCGTCATGGACAGCACCCTGTCGTTCGACAGCACGGTCAAGTCGCAATCACCGCGCGCCACCGCCCACCTGGCGACGGGAACCGTCATCGCCAGCCGCTTCACGGTGGAGTCCCAGGCGGGCCGCGGCGGAACGGGCTCTGTCTACCGCGCTCGCGACTCGCTCACCGGCCAGACCGTCGCCCTCAAGTTCCTGCACGTCGCCATCCCCGAGACACTCCAGCGCTTCCACCGGGAGGCGACCCTGCTGGCCTCCCTGCACCACCCCGGGATCGTCTCCTACGTCGCGCACGGCACCACCGATGCCGGCCTGCCCTTCCTCGCCATGCAGTGGCTGGAGGGCGAGGACCTGGCCCATCGCCTCGCGCGTCAGCCGCTTCACCTGGAGGAGATTCTGGCCCTGCTGCGCCGCGCCGCCGAGGCCCTCTCCGCCGCCCACCAGCGCGGCATCGTCCACCGCGACATCAAGCCCTCCAACCTCCTGCTGCGCCACGGCCGCCCCGAGGACGTGGTGCTGCTGGACTTCGGCCTGGCGCGCGACACCCTGCCCGACTCCGCCATGACGGCCAGCCACATGGTGCTCGGCACTCCGGGCTACATGGCGCCCGAGCAGGCCTCGCCCCAATCCCGCATCACTCCCGCAGCCGACGTCTTCTCCCTGGGCTGCGTCCTCTACGAGTGTCTCACCGGCCAGCGTGCCTTCTCCGCGTCCCACTTCGCCGCCGTCCTCGCCAAGATCCTCTTCGCCGAGCCGCCACCTCTTCGCTCCGCGCGCCCCGAGCTTCCCTCCGCCTTCCAGGAACTGCTCGACCTCATGCTGGCCAAGGACCCCGCTCGACGGCTCCAGGACGCGTCCCATGTCACGAGCACCCTGGCGCGACTGCAACCCCTCCTGGAAACGGCACACGCCACCGAGGCCCCCCGGCTCCCGACGCCCCATCTGGCTGGAGTGGAACAACAACTCTTCAGCGTGATGTTGGCCGCGCCCCGCGAAAGAACCACCACGCCCGGCTCACGCGTGCCCCTGCGCGATTCCCTGAGCACCCTGCTCGCCCCCCACGGCGCCCGCGTGGAGCTGCTGGCCGATGGCTCCCTCGTCGTCACCTTGAAGGCCATCCACGGCTCCGCCGTCGATCCGGCCGCCCTGGCCGCGCGCTGCGCTCTCACGGTGCAGGAGCGCTGGCCCGAAACCTCCGTGGTCCTCACCACCGGCCGCGGCCGGTTCGACCAGCACATTCCGGTGGGCGAGGCCATGGACCGCGCCGGCCAGCTGCTCCGCCAGTTTGAGCAGTTGCCCGCGAGTCTTGGCGCCCCGGTGCTGCTGGATGAGGTGACGGCGGGGCTGCTCGGCTCCAGCATCCAGGTCTCCCGCCCCCTTCCCGGGCTCTTCCTGCTGCAGGCTCCACAGCTCGGCTCGGACGAGTCCCGGCCGCTCCTGGGCAGACCCACCCCCTGCGTCGGCCGCGAGCAGGAGCTGACCCTGTTGGAAGTCGCCTTCAACACCTGCGTGGAGGAGCCCGCCGCGCAGGCCGTGCTGGTGACCGGCCCCGCGGGAGTGGGCAAGTCCCGCCTCCGCCATGAGTTCCTCCGCCGCCTGGAGCGCCGCGGGCGGACGGTGCTGAAGCTGCTCGGCCGGGGAGACCCCATGAGCGCGGGCTCGGCGGACGGGCTCATCGGCCAGGCCCTGCGAAGGTTGTGCGGCATCTCCGGCAGCGAGCCGCACGAGGACCGGAAGACGCGGCTGCTCCAGCGCATCGGCCAGCACCTGCCCCCGGAACAGGCCCAGGAGCTCATCCCGTTTCTCGGAGAGCTGTGCGGCATTCCCTTCTCCGATGAGGACAACCCGAGGCTGCGCGCCGCCCGCGGCGATCCGCGGCTCATGAGCACCCAGGTGAGCCGGGCGCTGGTGGGCTTCCTCCAGGCCGAGTGCAAGAGGGCTCCCGTGTTGCTGGTGCTGGAGGATCTCCACTGGGGTGACGTGCTCACCCTCCGGATGGTGGACGATGTCCTGCGAGAGCTGGCCGAGCATCCCTTCATGGTGCTGGCCCTGGCCCGGCCCGAGGTCGAGCAGCTCCTGGCGAGCTACCCGGCGGCGCGGCGCATGCAACAGGTGCCCCTGCGAGGGTTGAGTCGCAAGGCGAGCGGCCATCTGGTACGCGAGGTGCTCGGCACGGGGGTGACCGAGTTCCTCATCGACCGGCTCGTCGAGCAGGCCGCGGGCAATGCGCTCTTCCTCGAGGAGCTCATCCGAGGCGTCGCCGAGGGGCGTGGAGACGCCACACCGGAGACGGTGCTGGCCATGCTCCAGGCGCGCCTGATGCGGCTGGAGCCCGGAGCCCGTCAGGTGTTGCTGGCCGCCAGCATTCTCGGCCGCACCTTCTGGTCCGGTGGCGCGCGCGCGCTGCTGGGCGAGGATCGCTCCGCCCAGGAGCTGGACGGGTGGTTGCGGCAACTCGTGGAGTGGGAGTGGGTGGAGCAGCAAACCACCAGCCGCTTCCCGGGAGAGACCGAGTACCGCTTCCGCCACGCGCTGGTCCGCGACGCCGCCTACGGGCTGGTGCCCGACAGCCACAAGCCGGCGGGCCATCAGCACGCGGGCCTCTGGCTGGAGAAGGCGGGAGAGAGCGACCCGCGCGTGCTGGCCGAGCATGCCGCGCTGGGCCAGCAGCCCGAGCGGGCCATCCAGCTCTACACCCGGGCCGCGGATCAGCTCTTCGAACGCCATGACATGCAGGACATGGAGCGGTGCATGGAGGCGGCCCTGGGACTGGGGCCCACCGGAGAGGCGTTGGTGCGGCTGCACGCGCTGAGGGCCACCGCGGCCTTCTGGATGGACGACTTCGCGACCCTGCACGAGGTGGGAAGCGCCGTGCTGCCCAGGATGAAGCCCGGCGAGGCCCGGTGGAGCAACCTGATCAGCGGACTGTGTCTGGGCTATGGCCAGAGCGCTCAGAAGGAGCACCTGCTCGCCCTGCACCGGCTGCTGCTCGACACCGAGCCGGAGCCGGAGGCCCGGAGCGCCTACGACCTGGCCCTTTGCTTCATGAGCTGCATGGACTGCTATGTGGGCGCCATCCGCGAGGCCGATGAGGCCTTCGAGCGACTGGAGCACATGGGACGTGAGAGCATCGCTCGGAATGCCATCGTGCGCGGCTGGAGGAACATCGCGCATGGCTTCCGGGCACTGAGCCTGACGGATGGGGCCTGGCCGGCACTGACCTGGAGCGAGAAGTCCAGCCAGTCCTTCCGCGAGGTCGGCGCGGAACGTGACGAGGTGGCGTCCCTCGGATGGGGGGCCCAGGCGCTGCTGGCACTCGGAAACGGCGAGGGAGCGGTGGAGCGGGCGCGCCAGGGCATGGAGCTGGCGGTGCGGGTGGGGCAGCTCTTCGGCATCGCCCACGCCCGGTACAACCTGATGCAGGTGCTGGCGGACAGCCCCGAGCCGGCGCACCAGGAGGAGGCCCATGCCCTGGCGCTCGAATGGGTGGAGGCCCGGGTCCCCAACCGGTTGCACCTGGGCTCCGCGCTCTGGGTGCTGGCGCGGGTGGCGATGTGGAAGGGGGCGACCACCGAGGCCGAGACCCGGGCCCGCATGGCCTGCGAGGCACTGGAGCCGTTCGTCCCCTTCGTGCCCCGCGCACGCTGGCTGCTGGGAAGCCTGCTGCTCTCCCAGGGACGCCCGGCCGAGGCTCGCCAGGTGATGGAGCTCGCGCTGCGGGAAGCGGAGGCGGTGGGCGGTGGAGGAAGCACCCGGGTGGGACTGCTCCAGGTGTTGGCCGAGGCCTGCCTGGCCGAGGGCGCCACCCCCGCGGGCGAGGAAGCCCTGCGCCGCGCCCTGCACTGCCTGCGTGCCCGCGCCAGCGACATTCCCGATGTCACCGTGCGCGAGCGCTTCCTGCGGCGGGTGCCCGAGAACGCCCGCGTCCTCGAGCTGGCCCACCAGCGCTGGGGCGAGTCCTTCAGCTCATGAGCCGAGCGCCTGCTGGGTCTCGCGCATGACCTCCTCGAAGGAGTACCGGGGCGTGTAGCCCAGCACGCGCCGGATCTTCTCCGCCGGGAAGCGCCCGCGGTAGCTCAGGAAGTTCGGCGCCTGTGACTCCGGAACCGGGGGGAGCGGCTCGGTGCGGAAGTGCGCGGCGTAGCGGCCCCAGGTGCTCTGCCCGTCGGCGATGTCGAACACCTGCCCCACGGCGGCCTCCGAGCGCAGACACAAGACGACCGCCTCGGCCAGGTTGCGCACGTGGACGTAGAAGAAGTGGCCCTCGCCTCCCAGGGGCAGCGGGAACCGCCCGGCGGCGATGGAGCGGGGAACGATATGGCCCCAGGTGGACGTGGGGTGCACGCCCAGGATGCACGGCGGGCGCAGGATGACGGCAGGCAGGCCCCGCTCGATGGCCGCGAGCACCCGCCGATCTCCCTCCGCCTTGCTCACCGAGTACGCCCGGCCCTCCTTCACCAGGGGCGCGCCCTCGTCGAGGGGGTCGGCCTTCGCCATGTCGTACACGGCCACGGTGGAGATGTGCACGAAGCGCTCGCAGCCCGCGGCCCTCGCGGCCTCCAGCATCGCCTCGGTGCCCTCCGCGTTGACCCGCATCGCCTCGGCCAGGTCATCGCTGCCCGTGGCCGCGCAGTGCACCACCACCTGCGCTCCCGCGACCGCCTCCCGCGCGGACCTCGCATCCGCCGGGTCTCCCCGCACCGGCTCCGCGCCCAGGGCCCTCACCTCCGCGTCGGCCTCGGGGCGCCGCACCAGCGCACGCACCCGCAGGCCCTCCTCCACCAACCGCCGCACGATGAAAGAGCCCACGAACCCATTCGCGCCCGTCACGAGCGCTACCTTCCCTTTCAGCTCCATGTCTCCACCTCCTCGCGTGCAACCCCGGGTTCATCCCGGACGCACGCCTGCTCAGCGAACCTGCGCGGATACCACCCTGGGGGAATGCACATCGTCAGCCCCAACGGAGCAACCCCGACCCTTGGGAGGACGGCGATGCGCGCGAAGAGACTTTCGGGTCTGGCCGGTGTCCTGGCAATGGTGATGCTGGCGGCCTGCGGCTCGGCGAAGAAGCAGGAGGACCCGTCGCTGGACTTCCGGGCCCTCAAGGACGCCACGGTGACGCTCTTCCCCGGGCACTGCGCGGGCGTGGTCGTCGCGGATGGGCGCCATGCCCTCACCGCCGCGCACTGCATCGACGTCATTCCCGGAGGGCGTCAGCCCGTGGTGCTGCGCAACGGGCATCTGCTGAGCGGCGTGGTGAAGATCGTCGACCCCGTGCGAGACCTCGCCGTCATCCGCTTCGACGAGCAGGCCCCGGTGCACCCCCTGCCCGTGGCCACCTCGCTGCCCACCCCCGGCGAGGGACTCCTCTTCGCCGGCCGCAACGACCGTCCCGGCGAGCCCCAGGAAGTGGAGCTGAAGCGGCTCGGGCGCTGCCCCTCCCTGCCCGGCGTGCCCCAGGCGCTCTTCACCAGCCTGCATGGAGAGAAGGGCGACTCCGGCGCGCCCGTGGTGGACCACCGCCTCCAGGTGGTGGGGCTGGTGCACGGAGGCGCGGCGTGCAGCATCGCGGCCCCCACCGCGGAGATCGCCTCCCTGGTGGACACGCTCGTGGCGGAGGTGGCCCGGCCCGACTCCCAGCAGGGTGTCGGCGGCAGCGGAAGCGCCGGCCAGTAGTCCCCCCTCACCCGACCGGGCGGCCGAGCCCCGGCGCGCCGGAGAGGTTGTCCGGTGCGCCACCGTGCCGAAGTTGAGTCGGGCAGGTACAGGCGCGAGGACGACGGAGACACCCCATGGCCGACACCCCCAAGATTCCCACGGGCAGGACGAAGAACTCCAAGGACAAGGGCCGGGCCGACACCGAGATGACGAACGTCGGCGACGACCAGTACGTGCCGGACGAGCGCGGGCAGAACTTCCAGCCGCGCAACGCGGGCGAGCTCGAGGACTCCATCGACGCGGCGGCGGCGAGGGTCGCTCGGGACATCAACGCGCGCACCGGCCCCGCCGACAATCCCGGCTCGTCACAGGACACGTCCTGGGAGGCGCGAGTGGAGCGCGGTGAGGAGTGGGAGGAGCAGGAGGACAAGGATCCCGTCCGCAACCACGACATCAACGAGGACATCTACAAGCGCCAGGCCCCGGCGAACGAGCCGCGCGAAGTCCAGCCGAACAAGCCCGGCAGGCGGTGAGCCTCGGCCGCGCGCGGTCAGCGGGCCCTCGCGGAGCGACATGCGGGGGCTCGCTTCATTGCATTCGCCCCACGACTCACCCCCCGTGTTGGCCGATCCTCACGCGCGCGTTGCTGGCGCGGTACTCCGCCACCTCGTGCCGCACGCCGTCCATGTCCAGCGCGCGAGCCTGCCGGACGAGGTCCTCCAGCAGCGGCTCCGGCACGGGCCCGACGTGGTTGAGCAACAGGAAGCCATCGCGGAACACCATCAGCGCGGGCATCGTCTGTACACCAAGTACCTCCGCCAGCTCCGGTTCCGCGTCCACGTCCACCAGCGCGAAGGTGATGTCCGGGTGTTGCTGGGCCACCCGCGCGACATCAGGACCGAGGACGCAGCAGGGCGCGCACCACTTCGCCCACCAACCAATGAGCAGGATGCCGGGCCTCACCAGCGCCGGTCCGAAGCTCCTGCCATCCAGGGACACCACCGCCATGGGACTCCTCCCGCGAAGGGCCGGACGTCCCGGCACCCACCGTAAGGTAGGAGCCAGGAGCCATCAGGGAAGATTCTCCTGGCAGCTGGCGGAAAAGACGGACAACCCCCCTTCCTTATCCTCGCAAAGCGAGCGAAACTGAACAGCTGCGTGATTCGGGGTATGGGCCAGCGAATACCCCCGGTGAATCGGTCACGTGCGAGAACGCCCATGAAGGTGGAGAGCGTCGTGAAACCCAGGGTCCTGATCGTGGATGACTCGTGGTCCATGCGCCAGACGCTGCGGCTGTTGCTCTCCCCGGACTTCGAATGCGCCCTCGCCGAGGATGGGGCCTCCGCGCTCGTACAGGCCCGCCAGCAACCGCCCGACATCATCGTGTCGGACGTGAACATGGCGGGCATGGACGGGTACGAGCTGTGCCTCCGGGTGCGCTCCGAGCCGCCTCCGCTCCAGCGGGTGCCCTTCGTCTTCCTCAGTGGCCTGGCGCCCCTGCCCGGCATGGTCCAGTCCTCGGACGTCTACCTCGTCAAGCCGGTGCAGCCCGCCGTCCTCATCGCGCGGATGCACGAGCTGCTCCAGCCCCGGACCCTCGCCGTGGCCCAGGGCCAGGGCTGACGCCCACCCGGCCCCGCCTCAGGGGTTCCACCACACGGAGCCCTTGCCCTCGATGGCCTGTACCGCGCGCCGGCGCACATCCGCCATCTGCGCGGAGGTGAGGGGCTGGAAGGCCGCCGCGGCATGGAGCGCCGCGTCCTGTTCGTTGGGGAAGCTCATGCCCAGCAGCGCCACGTCCGGCTCCAACGTGAGCGTGTAGCGCACGCACTCCTCCACCCCCAGGTGCGGCAGCGACGGCTCCGCCTCCGTGTCGTCGGAACCACCCGAGCTCACCTTGCCGCGCGGACGCGCCTGGAGCGGCCGGCCATACCCCTCGGTGTCCACGAGCAGCTTGCCGGCCCCGAAGGTCTTGAAGCACACCGTGCCCACGCCCTTGGACTTCGCCAGCGGCAATATCTCCTCCACGTAGCGCGGGTGGACGAAGGGCCCCACGGGGAACATCACCACGTCGCAGCGGCCGGACTCGAGCGCCGCGCGCAGCACGTCCGGGTGGTGGCTGGAGATGCCTCGGAAGCGCGCCTTGCCCTGGCGCACGCAGCGCTCCAGCTCCTCCATGCCCCCGCCCGGCGCGGCGAGCCGCTCCCAGGTGGCCGGCACGGAGACGTTGTGGAAGACGAACAGGTCCACCGCCTCCAGCTGGAGCCGGCGCAGGCTCTCCTCCACCTGCGGGGCCACCGGCTGATCCAGGAAGTCCACCTTGTCGATGACGAACATGCCCTCGCGCCGGCCGCGCAGGGCCTCGCCGACGATCTGCTCGCTGTAGCCGTCCTCGTAGCCGGGGGCGGTGTCGATGAGGTTGAGCCCGGCGTCCATGGCGCGGTGCAGCGTGGCCACGCACCGCTCCAGCGGGACCGAGCGGTCGGCCAGGTCGCCGATGCCCACCACGGTGGCCTGGAAGCCGGTACGCCCGAGCTGCCGGCGGGGCTGGAAGCGGGGAAGCATTCGTTCTTCTGCCATGTGAGCCTCAGTCCGGGTGATGGATGTGATGTCCGGAGGTGTGGGTTCTACATCTCCCTGGTGGTTCAACCTTGGAGGTGAAGGGCTATGCTCCGCCGCCCTTCCTTCCCCGCTTTTTCCCCGAGGTGCTCCGCGTGATCAACGCCAACGTCCGCGTTCCCCCGCCGCAGAACGAGCCCGTCCTCTCCCACGCGCCCGGCACGCCCGAGCGCGCCGAGCTGCAGGCCACGCTCAAGCGCATGGCCTCCGAGCAGATCGACATTCCCATCGTCATCGGCGGCAAGCGCATCAAGTCCGGCAAGACGGACACGGTGAGGATGCCGCACCGGCACTCGCACGTGCTGGCCACGGTGCACGAGGCGGACGCCAGCCACGTGGAGCAGGCCATCCAGGCGGCGCTGGCGGCCAAGGACGAGTGGGCGCGGATGCCCTTCGTGGAGCGGGCGGCCATCTTCCTGCGCGCCGCGGAGCTGCTGGCCACGAAGTACCGCCCCATCCTGAACGCCTCCACCATGCTGGGCCAGTCGAAGACGGCGCACCAGGCGGAGATCGACGCGGCGTGCGAGGCCATCGACTTCCTGCGCTTCAACGTGCACTTCGCCGAGCGGCTCCTGTCGGAGCAGCCGGTGAGCTCGCCGCAGATGTGGAACATGCTGGACTACCGTCCGCTGGACGGGTTCGTGTTCGCGGTGGCGCCGTTCAACTTCACGTCCATCGCGCTGAACCTGAGCGTGGCGCCGGCCATCATGGGCAACGTGGTGCTGTTCAAGCCGTCGACCACGGCGGCGCTCAGCAACTGGTACAACCTGGAGCTGCTGCGCGAGGCGGGCCTGCCCGACGGCGTCATCAACATGCTGCCGGGCGACGGCCCCACGGTGGGCAACCCCGTCATGGCCAGCCCGCACCTGGGCGGCATCCACTTCACCGGCTCCACGCCGACGTTCCAGGGCATGTGGCGCACGGTGGGTGAGAACATCGCCCGCTACAAGCAGTACCCGCGGCTGGTGGGCGAGACGGGCGGCAAGGACTTCATCTTCGTGCACCCCTCGGCGGCGGAGGACCTGGAGGCGGTGGCCACGGCCATCGTGCGCGGCGGCTACGAGTACCAGGGCCAGAAGTGCTCGGCGGCCTCGCGCATCTACGTGCCCGAGTCCCTGTGGCCCAAGCTCAAGCCGCGCCTGCAGGAGATGATCGCCGAGCTGCGCATGGGCGACATCACCGACTTCCGCAACTTCATGGGCGCGGTCATCGACGAGAAGTCCTTCAAGCGGACGTCCTCGTACATCGAGCTGGCGAAGCAGGGCGGCGAGGCGAGCATCGTGTCCGGCGGCGAGACGGACCGGAGCGAGGGCTGGTTCGTGAAGCCCACGCTGGTGCAGGTGACCAATCCGCGGCACCGTCTGATGCAGGAGGAGATCTTCGCGCCGGTGGTGACGCTGTACGTGTACCCGGACGCGAAGTTCGAGGAGACGCTGCGCGAGTGCGACGCGGGCGCCACGTACGCGCTGACGGGCGCCGTCTTCGCGCGCGATCGCAAGGCCATCTCCACGGCGATGAACACGCTGCGGCACTCGGCGGGCAACTTCTACGTCAACGACAAGCCCACCGGCGCCGTGGTGGGGCAGCAGCCCTTCGGCGGCTCGCGCGCCTCGGGCACCAATGACAAGGCGGGCTCCATGCTGAACCTGGTGCGGTGGACCTCTCCGCGCACCATCAAGGAGAACTTCGTCCCGCCCACCCGCGTCCCCTACCCCTTCATGAACCCGTAGGAACCGGCCTCGAGCGGAGGAGGCGGACCGTGAACGGGTCCCCTCCCCCTCCTGGGAGCAAGCCTCGGCGGGAGGGGCTCGGGTGCTCGTCGGGTGGTGGAGCAACCTGACGGGGCACGCACCCGGAGCGAAAGCCCCTCTATCCCTGGCGCCTCTTCGTCTCTTCGTGCGGGTGCGGAGCGGCTATGCTCGCGCACCATGCCTACTCCTCACATCTCCGCCGCGGCGGGGGACTTCGCCGACGTGGTGCTCATGCCCGGCGACCCGCTGCGCGCCCGCTACATCGCCCAGCGCTTCCTCCAGGACGCGCGTGAAGTCACCTCCGTGCGCAACATGTACGGCTACACGGGCGTCGCCCGCGGCCGGAAGGTGTCCGTCATGGGCCATGGAATGGGGATTCCCTCCATCTCCATCTACGCCACCGAGCTCATCCAGCAGTACGGATCCCGCGTGCTCATCCGCGTGGGCAGCTGCGGCGCGCTGCGCCACGACGTGAAGCTGCGCGAGGTCATCGTCGCGCTCGGCGCGGGCACCGACTCCAAGGTGAACCGCATGCGCCTGCAGGACCACGATTTCCCCGCGGTGGCGGACTTCGCGCTGGCCCGGCAGGCGGTGGAGGCCGCCGAGAAGCGTGGCAAGCCGGTGCGCGTGGGCTCCGTCTTCACCTCGGACCTCTTCTACGGTCCGGCGGGACAGACGTACGAGGTCCACGAGCGCATGGGCATGCTCGCGGTGGAGATGGAAGTGGCGGGCCTGTACGGCGTGGCGGCCGAGTACGGCGCCCGTGCGCTCGCGCTGCTCACCGTCTCGGACCACCTGAGGACCAAGGAGGCCCTCAGCCCCGAGGAGCGGCAGACCACGTTCGACGAGATGATCGAGCTGGCCCTGGACGTGGCCGCCGCTCAGTAGGCGCCGGTGCGCCTCAGCACGGCCGGCAGCGTCTTGAGGAGGATCTCGATGTCCAGCCAGAGCGACCAGCGGTGGATGTACTCGCAGTCGAGCCGGACCACCTCCTCGAAGTCGGTGATGGAGCTGCGGCCACTGACCTGCCACAGGCCGGTGATGCCGGGCAGGGCGCCCAGCCGGCCGAAGTGGTGCTCGTGGTAGGTGGCCAGGTCCTTCTCGAAGAAGGGCCGTGGCCCCACCAGCGACATGTCCCCGCGCAGCACGTTGAAGAGCTGGGGCAGCTCGTCCAGGCTCCACTTGCGCAGGAAGACGCCCACGCGGGTGACACGCGGGTCATTGGGAATCTTGAACAGGCGCGCGTCGCCGCTGGTGTTGAGGTGGGCCAGCTGGGCCTTCTCCGCGTCGGCGCCCACCCGCATGGTGCGGAACTTCATCATGCGGAAGGTGCGGCCCCCGAGCCCTACCCGCTCCTGGGCGAAGAAGACGGGCCCGCGCGAGTCGAGCTTGATGGCGATGGCGATGAGCGTGAGCAGCGGGGAGATGACCAGCAGCCCCAGCCCCGCGGCCGTCAGGTCCACCATCCGTTTGATCCACATCTGCTGCGCGCGCAGCGAGGGCACCGTCAGCTCCATGAAGGACACGGAGCGGTAGGAGATGGGCGCGGGGCGGACCCAGCCGAGCCGGTCGTAGCGGGACACGGCCAGCAGCCGGACACCGGCGGACACCACGGCCTCCATGAGCAGCTTGTGCTGGGTGTCGCCGATCTGACCGCAGAGCACCACGGTGTCGATGGGGTTGTCCTTGAGGATGCTCCACAGGTCATCCAGGGAGCCCAGCACGCCCTCGCGCTGGATGCTGCCCGGTGCGGGCGACTGGTCGGTGATCCACCCGGCCAGCTCCATGCTGCCGTGGCGGGACAGGCGCCCGACGACCTTCTGGGAGAAGGGCTCGTCCGGCTCTCCCACCAGCAGCACGCGCTCGACGGGGGAGTGGAAGAGGTGGGCCAGCCACGTGACGAAGCGGTCCACCCCGAAGCGGGCCACCAGGACACAGGTGCCCAGACCCGCGACCGCCGTCAGGTAGTGCACCAGCACGGGGGCGATGTCGCGCAGCCACAGGTCTCCCCAGAGCACCAGACCCACGGCGAGCATGACACCACTGAGGGTGCGCTGGGGCGAGCGCCAGGCATCTCCCGAGCGGTAGGCACCCGCCACCAGCAGGCCCACCAGAAGGGCGGCGCCCATCTGCCACCCGCCGTAGGGGCCCAGAGCGGGGACGACCCAGCGGGTCGCCGCATCGAGGGGCCTGAGCAGCTGACGGTTGAGCAGGAAATGCAGGGCGGTCCGGGCGACGAGGAAGGCGGCGGTGTCCGCGGCCAGCAACAAGCCGACACGCACGGAGGCACGCAGTGCGTGCATCAGCAGGGTGCGAGAAGCACGGCGCTGCAGGACGACCCGGGGAGGCATCAGCCAGAGGGGCTTGATCGCGGCGAAGCGCCCCGAAACGGTGGGCGTCCCTGAGGGGGGAGGGACAGGCGAAGCAGGCTTGCTCACATCAATAGTGTGACACCCGATTTCCTATGGAGTCCATCTTCCCACGGTGAAGGCGTCGCTTGGGAACACTCCGCGAGGGGAGATCTACCCGCGTTGGCATATTCCGCCCGCGTCTCACCAGGCAACCAGGCACGTCGCGGCGAGCAACCCGGCATGGTGGGTCGTGCGAGGGGCCCGGCCGTGACGCGTCCGCCATAACGGACATCCTGCATAACGGAGAGCTTGACAACATGACGGAGGAGGTCCATGTTGCCTCCCGACATGAACTCCGTGCCTTTCGCCAGCTGTCGAATGCGGATGCCGAGTGGTGGGCGCCAGCCCGCCGCCGGTTGACCGACGTTCGTCGACCCGTGGCGAGTCCGGAGCCCACCATCCCGCGAGGGTCGGTGGGCTCTGTCGTTTCTGGCCTCCGGTGCCCTCGTGGCTGTTTCAGCCCACCCGAGGAGCACCTCCATGAGCACGAATCCGTCGCAGTCGCAGCACTTCGAGACCCTGGCCCTGCACGCTGGCTACGAGCCCGACCCGACCACGGGGGCGAGGGCGGTGCCCATCTACCAGACGACGAGCTACCGCTTCCGCAACGCGCAGCACGCGGCGGATCTGTTCGCGCTCAAGGAGCCGGGCAACATCTACACGCGCATCATGAACCCCACGACGGACGTCTTCGAGAAGCGCATCGCGGCGCTCGAGGGCGGAGTGGGGGCGCTGGCGGTGGCGTCGGGGCAGGCGGCGCAGACGCTGGCGCTGTTGAACATCCTCAAGGCGGGAGACGAGTTCGTCTCGGCCACGAGCCTGTATGGAGGGACGTACAACCTCTTCAAGGTGACGCTGCCGAGGCTGGGCATCCACGCGCGGTTCGTGGACGCGAACAAGCCGGACGAGGTGCGCGCGGCCATCGGGCCGAAGACGAAGGCGCTCTACATCGAGGCGATCGGCAACCCGCGCCTGGACGTGCCGGACTTCGAGGCGTTGGGGGAGGTGGCGCGCGAGGCGGGGATTCCGCTCATCGTGGACAACACGGCGCTGAGCCCGGCGCTGTTCAATCCGCTGCGGCACGGGGCGAACATCGTGGTGCACAGCGCGACGAAGTACATCGGCGGGCACGGCACCTCGATTGGAGGGGTCATCGTGGACGGGGGTAACTTCCCGTGGAACAACGGCCGCTTCCCCGAGTTCACGGAGCCGAACCCGGGCTATCACGGGCTGAAGCTGCACGAGGCGCTGGGCCCGGCGGCGTTCATCGGCAAGGCGCGGCTCGAGGGATTGAGGGACCTGGGCCCATCGCTGAGCCCGTTCAACGCGCACGCGTTCATCCTGGGGCTGGAGACGCTGACGCTGCGCTTGCAGAGGCACTCGGAGAACGCGCTGGCGGTGGCGAAGTGGCTGAAGAGGAACCCGAAGGTGGAGTGGGTGCGCTACCCGGGACTGGAGGAGGATCCGTCGTTCGCGAACGTGAAGAAGTACCTGCGCAACGGAGCGGGGGGACTGGTGACGTTCGGGGTGCGAGGAGGAGTGGATGCGGGCCGGAGGCTCATCGATGGCGTGAAGCTGTGGAGCCTGCTGGCGAACATCGGAGACACACGGTCGCTGATCATCCACCCGGCGAGCACGACGCATCAGCAGTTGACGCCGGAGGAGAGGCTGAGCACGGGAGTGACGGATGGGCTGGTGAGGCTGTCGGTGGGAATCGAGCACATCGACGACATCCTCGCGGACCTGGAGCAAGCGCTCGCGAAGGCCTGAAAGAAAACGCGGATTCGACCCTCTCCCCCTGGGAGAGGGACGGGGTGAGGGTATGCGCCCCCGTTCTCCCCACTGGCCCCCCCACTCCGTCACACCGTCCCCACTGACCAGGACCCCACCATGTCCACACCGTCCCGAGTCTTCGATCTGCCGCTTCCCGACCTGCCGCTCGAAGCAGGAGCGCGAGTCACGTCCCACACCGCGCGAGGCTGGTGGTGGGGACCGGAGCAGGACCTGCCGTGGCTGAGAGCACGGGCCCACATGCTCCCGGAGGAGACGGTGCGCGAGACCGCTCTTCGAGTCGTGCGCCGGACGAAGGAGGAGCTGCGCCGGCTCGCCGAGACGCCGCGCCAGAACCAGCACAGGAGCCCGGATGCCACCGTGCCCACGGTGCTGCTGATCCACGCGCTCACGGGAGACATGAGAGCGGGAGACGCGGGGGGATGGTGGGAGCCGGTCATCGGAGCGGGCCGGGCGCTGGATCCGGAGCGGGTGCGCCTGCTGTGCTTCAACAACCTGGGCTCCTGTTACGGGAGCTCGGGCCCGGCGGACGAGGGCTTCCCGTCGCGCGTGGAAGACCACGGAGCCGAAGCAAACGCGCGGCCCGAGGAGCACCACCTGCCAGCCACCATCACGCCCTGGGACCAGGCGCGCGCCATCCTGCAGGCACTGGACGCGCTGGGAATCGAGCGGGTGTCACTCGCCACGGGAGGCTCGCTGGGAGGGATGATCCTCCTGTGCCTGGCGGCGCTGGCGCCGGAGCGCTTCGAGCGCATCTGTCCCATCGCCGCGGCCGAGGTGGCGAGCACATGGGTGGTGGGGTGGAACCACGTGGCGAGGCAGGCGCTGCTGCTGGACCCCGACTTCCCGGAGGCGCCGGCGAGGGGACTGGAGGTGGCGAGGCAGCTGGCCATGCTCACCTACCGCGCGGAGCCAGGACTGGAGTCACGCCAGGGAAGACACCAACCCCGGCCGGGGGAGACGAGGGCGCGCGGCTGGTCCCCGCGAGCGCTCTACCCCATCCAGAGCTACCTGGAGCACCAGGGCGAGAAGCTGCGGGAGCGCTTCGACGCGAAATCCTACCTGGCGCTGCTGGGGGCGATGGACCATCACGATCTCTCGCGCACGCCGCGAGGAGACGCGGGCGGAACGTGGGGGGTGTCGCGCATCCGGGCGAGCGCGCTGTGCGTGGGAATCGACCAGGACCAGCTCTTCTACCCCGAGCACATGGAGAAGCTGACGGAGCGCCTGCGCGCGCTCGGGCGCCACGCGGAGTACGCCGAGCTCTCCAGTCCCCACGGGCATGACGGCTTCCTCATCGAGTGGGAGCCGCTGGAGGAGCTGCTGCGGCGCGCGCTCGCCCTGCCCCCCGCGGGAGGCGAACCGCTGTCACGGAGGGGAGAGGGAGGCGAGGAGGCGGTGGCGGGAGTGCTGGCCGAAGCTCTCGCGGTGACTCGCGCGCCCCGGGCCGGGGTGACACGGTAGTCCCCTCTCCGAAGGCGGAACGTCCAGGAAAGGAGACGTTCCCTCCACGCCAGGAACGTGGAGGAGCTACTCCCGGCCTCCGTGCACTCGGAGGCAGGTGGATTGTCCACTCGGCCCGCTCCTTGCTGAGAAGTAGCGTGGGGGCGGTTGACCAGAGAGGTCACCCGTCGCAGGCTCAGGGACATGGGACAGCACGCGAAAGAGAGTGGAGACGCCTTCCCCCGGGCGCCGACGCAGGAAGAGTGGGAGGCGATGGGACCGGAGGAGAGGGCCCGGGTGGTGGAGTCACTGCCCGGGGAGGTGACGTGGGACGAGATGGCGATGCCGGAGGGGGACAGACACTTCCGGGCCAAGGTGCAGACGCTAGACGTGCTGGAGGGTTACTTCACGCACCAGCGGCGCAAGGTGTACCTGGGGGCGGAGCTGCCGGTGTACTACCCGGGCGAACGGCGCTTCGCGCCGGACCTGCTGGCGGTGCTGGATGTGGAGCAGCACGAGCGGGACAAGTGGGTGGTGAGCCACGAGGGGAAGGGGCTGGACTGGGTGCTGGAGGTGCACGTGGGCGGCGACCGGAAGAAGGACGCCGAGTACAACGTGGAGCGCTACGCCCGGCTGGGCGTCCCCGAGTACTTCATCTACGACCGGTCGAGACAGCGGCTGGAGGCCTACCGGCTGGCCACGCCCGAGGCGAGGCGGTACGAGCGGCTGGAGGCGAAACAGGGCCGGTACGTGTCGGAGGTGTTGGGGCTGGAGTTCGAGGTGACGGGGGACGAGTTGCGGCTGTGGGCGGGCAACGCGCTACTGCTGGAGTCGGGAGAAATGCTCGCGCGGCTGCGGGAGAAGTTGGAGGAGGTGCGGCAGCGAGCGGACGCGGAGGCGCGACAGCGCGAGGAGGAGGAACAACGGAGAGAGGAGGCGGAGCGGCGCGTGGCGGAGCTGCAAGCCGAAGTGGAGCGCCTCCGGCACCGCGGCCAGTGAGCCCCGCGGACCGCTGACTCAGGACGTGAACTCGGCACGATGGGCGAAGACGGGGGCTTCCGCTTCCATCGTGAAGGCGCGGAGCTGCCGGTAGTCCTTGTATTCGGCCTGGAGTGTCAGCGCGTCCCCCACCTCGATGCGGGTATCGCCATTGGGGTGGAGGAACTCATCGCGGCTCCCGCGCCGACGCATGGACAGCGTCAGCCCTCCGAAGCGGTCCCGCACCTCCGAGATGGTCATCCCCGGCAACCCATCGCGCGCCTCGAAGACGGACACCACCATCAGGTGGGAGCCGATGCGGAACGAGTGGATGATGCGCGGATCCAACGCCGCCAGCGCCATGGCGGGGGCGGCCAGCGAGGAGCTGCTGAGAGCCTCGGCCTTGAAGGTGTCGCGCACCTTGGCCACCAGGTCGTCGTCGAAGAGGCGGATGACCACGCGGATGTTCGGGTTCATGCGCCGGGCGTCCAGGGCGATGTTCAGGTTGGCCAGATCGTCGTCCGTGGCGCAGACGATGGCGGCCGCCTTCTTCACGTTGGTGCGAGGCAGGCACTGGGGGCTGCGGATGTCGTCGATGAGCAGGGGCACCTGCTCGTCGCGCAGCACGGAGACGAACGCCGCCTCCTCGCGCTTCTCCACGACCACCACGTCCTTGCCGAGCGCGCGCAGTTGCGCCACCACCCGGTACCCCACCCTGCCCGCGCCACACACCACCACGTGCCCCTTGAACGTCTCGGCGATCACCTCGAACCACTCCTTGTCCTGCCGGTGCCTGGCGAAGAAGAGATAGGCGAAGCGCACCACTCCGTCGACGAGCACCGCGATGCCCACCGGCGGGATGAGCATGTCGAGGACCATCAACAGGGTGTCATCCACGTCCAACGAGGGCTGCCCGTAGAGCAGGAAGTAGACGTGGCGCAGCGCCTTGCCCAGGCTCACCGGGCGCCCGTCCGGCCCGGCATGGCGCCAGTGGTACAGCAGGGGCATGCAGCCGAAGAGCAACACGGCCATGAGCACCGTCGTGCGGAAGCGACGCAGCAGCGCACCGAGGTAGCGCAGGTTCATCGCCAGGCGGCGGCGGGGGGTGTCCATCACCTACCTCCGTAGCATGCCCATGACACCCCGGGGTATTCGTCCTCCCTCCAACCCCTCTGCCGGCTCACGCGCCCGGCGTCGGGGTGATGCCCGTCTGCGATTCCTGCTTCGCCCGATTGCGCTCGATCAGCCACACGGCCAGCACGCCCATCTCGTAGCAGAGCAGCATCGGACCGGCCATCAGCGACAGGTTCACCACGTCACCCGTGGGCGTGAGGATCGCCGCCGCGATGAGGCACACCACGAAGGCGTGCCGCTGGTACCTCATCAGCCAGCTCGCCCTCACGACGCCCACCACCCCCAGCAGCGCCATCACCAGCGGCAGCTCGAAGATGACGCCGAAGGACAGGATGAGCAGCAGCACCAGCGAGAGCTGCTCGTTCATCGTCAGCATCGGCCGCGTCCACGCCGCCGCCACGTAGCGCGCCTTGCCCAGCGCCAGCTCCTTCTCCAGCCTCCACAGCCCCGCCAGCTCCTCGGCCCGCGTGGGCGCCACTCCGGCCAGCAGGCTCGCCGCCTCGTCCATCGCCTTCGCCGACGCGGCGTAGTTCTCCTTCGCGTACGCCTCCACCGCCTCCGACCGCTTCTCCACCGCCTGCCGTAGCACGCTGCGCGCCGGCACACCGAAGCCGTCCGCCGCCGCGTCCACCAGCCGCCCCAGCCCGTCCAGCCGCGCCTCCAGCTCCACGCTCTCCGAGGGCGGCCGGTTGGCCTCGCCCAGCTTCCCCTCTCCGTCCGCCTTCAGCGCCGCGCTCGTCTCCTGGGCCAGCTTCCCCGCCCGCTCCGCGTCACCCACCCGCAGGAAACGCAGCGCGTCGTCCGCGCGCAGCCGCGCCACGTCCAGCCGCTGGGAGATGGCCAGTCCCTGCTCGTCGTTGAGCAGGAACCTGAACATCGAGGGCAGCACCGCGAAGTAGCAGAAGAGCGCTCCCAGCAGGAACGCCAGCGTGCCCATGAACACGAAGGGTCCCGCGTACTTGCGCTCCTCCGGGTAGAGCCCCGGCGATACGAAACCCCAGATCTGCGCGAGGATGACGGGCGTCGTCAGGAAGATGCCGCAGTAGACGCCCACCTTCATCAGGACGTTGATCTCCTCGATGCCCGAGGTGTAGACGAGCGCGCGCCCCTCGGGCGGCAGCGCGTCCAGCACCGGCTTCATCAGGACGCCGAAGATGGGCTTGGCGAACACCATCGCCGCGGCGCCCAGCACGAACACCGCCACCACGCACTTGAGCAGGCGGGAGCGGAGCTCCGTCAGGTGCTCCGCCAGACTCATCCGAAGATCGTTATCCACTGTCGCGACTCTCGAGGGCTAGCCGCTCTTGGAGGCGTTGCGCGCCACCGTGCCCGGAATGGGCTCCAGACGCGGCAGGGCGTCTGGCTGCTCGGCTCCGGCGGCGGACGGCTCGGAAGCAGGAGAAGGTTCAACCGCGGAGACCGGGGCCTCGCCAACCGGCGTGGCGACCGTGGCCAGGGCCTCCGGTGTGACGGCCGGTGTCACCTGCGGCGTCACGGGCACCGGGGAGGGCAGCGCCGCCGGAGTGGCCAGGGGCACCTGGGGGCGAGGCTCCTCCTGGAACTCCTGGTCCATCTTGTAGAACTCACGCTCCACCACGGTGCGGACCTCATCGGTCTGCCGGCGGAACTCGCGCACGAACTTGCCGATGGCCCGCGCGAACTCCGGCAGCCGCTGCGGCCCGAGCACGAGCAGCGCCGCCACCAGGATGAAGACAAGTTCGCCTGCGCCGATGTTGAACATGAGCGGGGAGCTCCAGAAAAGCCGCTCCGGGGTTATCGCGCCATGAGCGGCGGGGCGCAACCCGATTGGTCCGCCCCTGTCCGCCTGCCCCCTCTCGCGGACCGGGGCAAATAGCCCCACGCCCGGCCGGTCCCCGCTTCAGGAGCGGGGGGGAGTGCCCCCGGTCCCGACGGCCACGGGCGCTCCCGTGGCCAGCGGGGTGCCGGACGCCTGGTCGCGCGCCCTCACCCGGCGCTCCACCAGGAAGAACATCACCGGAAGTGTAAGAGACAGGAGGATGGACCCCTCCACCACCCGGTTCAACCCGCCCAGCTGTCCGCCCGGCAGATCGAACAGCATCTGAGAGGACAGGAAAGCACCGGCCGCGGCCCCCAGGTGCTGCACGGCCGACTGGAAGGACATGAAGCGCGCGCGGATGGACTGCTCGGGCACGCGCGAGGTGAGCGTGCTGTACGCCACGTTGCGCACCCCGTTGGACAGGAAGAAGCACGCGAAGAGGAGCATCAGGGGCGGGCCGGACGTCGGGAAGAGGAAGACGGCGTAGATGGTGCACATGAACAGCATCACCCCCACCGTCCCCACGCGGAACGAGCCCAGCCGATCCACCGCCTTGCCCGCGATCCGCAGCGTCACGAAGCTCACCAGCCCGCCGACGAAGTAGATGGCCTCGACCTGGTCACGTGGCTGGCCCAGGTTGTTCTGCACGTAGGTCGACAGATGGGGGATGACCAGGAAGCCCGCGACGTTGATCAGCGTCGCCATCGTGTAGGAGAGGAGCACGTCCGAGCGGGTGAACAGCTCGCGCACGCTCACCTTGTGGACCTGCTCGCGCTCCAGGTGCCCGCGCATCGGCGGCAGGAAGAAGATGGCCGCGGCCGCCAGCAACAAACCCAGGCCCGCCACCCCGAAGAAGGGCATGCGCCAGTCCACCCAGCCCGCCACCTTGATCGCCATGGGGACGCCCAGCACGGACGCCACCGAGAAGGCCCCCATCACCGCGCCCATGGCCCGCCCGCGCCGCTCCGCCGGGATGAGATCCGCGATGATGGACAGCGCCAGCGACGTGGCCGGACCGCCGAACAGACCCGCCATCGCCCGCGCCACCAGCAGCGACGTCAGCCCCGTGGCGAAGCCCCCCGCCGCCGTGCCCACCACCAGTCCCAGCATGGCCACCGCCAGCGCCTTGCGCCGGTCGAACCGGTCCAGGAAGTAGCTGCCCACCACTCCCGCCACACACGCCGCCGCCGTGTACGCCGCGCCGATGGTGCCGATGTGGCTGGTGGCGATGCCCAGTCCCGCCGAGAAATCGGGCCCCAGCGGCATCACCATCACGAAGTCGAGGATGTTGACGAACTGCACCGCGCCGATCAGGAAGACGACGGCACGCTCGGAGACGGCACGGGAGCTCACGGAGCCCCTCCCCTCACACCTTGAAGCGCCGGATCTCGGCGCGGAGCACTTCGGACTGCCTCTGCAGGCTGTCGATGGCCTCCTCCAGCGCCTTCACCGAGCGCGTCTGGTGGTCCGACACGCCCTTGATGGCCTCCACCGCCTTGAGCACCTGCTCGCTGCCCTTGGTCTGCTCCTTCTGGGCCCGGTTCAGGTGGGTGACCATCTCGTTGATGTTCTCGATGGAGCGGGTGATCTGCTTGCTGCCGTGCGCCTGCTCCTGGCTGCTGCGCTGCACGTGGGCGGTGATGGCCTTCATCCGCTCGGCGCTGTTCATGATCTGCTCGCCGCCCTTGGCCTGCTCGTTGGAGGCCTTGGAGATCATCAACACCGTCTCGGAGATGCGGTGGATGGCCTGCGTCACCTGCTTGCTGCCCTTGGACTGCTCCACCGTCGCCCGGGCGATGGCCTTCACCATCTGCGTGGACTTCTGCGCGCTGTCGTTGATCTTCCGCAGGGTGCTCTCCGCCTCGCGGCCCAGGTTCACGCCCTCCTCCACGTTGCGCACGCCCTGGTTCATCACCTGCACCGCGTTGCGGCTCTCGTCCTGCACCCGGCTGATGAGGTCGGCGATCTCCTTGGTGGACGCACCCGTGCGCTCGGCCAGGTCCTTGATTTCATCGGCCACCACCGCGAAGCCCTTGCCGTGCTCGCCCGACTGCGCGGCGATGATGGCGGCGTTGAGCGCCAGCAGGTTGGTCTGCTCGGCCACGTCGTCGATGACGTTGAGGATGTTGCCGATCTCCGAGATGCGCCGGCCCAGGCTGTCGATGACGCCCGAGGCGCCACGGGTGGACTCCTTGATGCGGTCCAGGCCGTGCATCGTCTTGCGCAGGGCCTCCACGCCCGTCTGGGCGTCCTCGGACACCTGCTCGGACAGGCGCGCCGTCTCGTTGGCGTTGGCCTCCACCTGGCCGATGGAGCTGTCCATCTGGCTGATGGACGTGGACGTCTCCTCGGTGGAGTCGCGCAGCTCGTCGATGTTCTTGGCGACCTCCTTGATGGAGAAGGTCATCTCCTCGATGGCGCTGGTGGTCTCCTCCACGCTGGCGGCCATGGCCTGGACGTTCTCCGCCACCTCGTCGTTGGTGGCCGCCATCTCCATGATGGAGGAGCTGCTCTCCTCGGCGCTCTGGTAGAGCACCTCCACGTTCTCCGCGATGCCGCGCAAGCTGGCCAGCATCTGCTCCATGGAGGAGGACGTCTCCTCCACGCGCCCCTGGATGGTGGAGGCACCCGAGGACACGGTGGTGCCCGCGCGCGAGAGCTGCTCGATGACGTTGGAGACGACCTCGGACACGCCGCGCACCTGACCGAGCGTCTTGCGCAGCGACTGGCCGATGCCGTCGAGCGCCTCGGCCAGCTGGCCCAGCTCGCCCCCGGTGCTGTTGTCCATCGCCACCACGCGGCCGGACAGGTCTCCCTCGGCCATCTTGCGCGCCACCGCCATCATCCGCTCCAGCGGCTTGAGGATGAGCCTGTGGGTGACGACGTAGATGAGCCCCACCACCAGCCCCAGGCCGATGATGAAGGCTCCAATCAACAGGAAGGTGAGCTGGCCCAGGATGTCCCGCAGGGGCGAGAAGTCCACCGCCACGACGATCCGACGCGGCATCGCCTCGCCCTCGGAGGGCACCACCTCGGACACGAGCACGTCCCCATTGGACAGCTCGACGATCGGAGGTGACCCCGGCTGGACGACCTTGACCAGCACGGACTCGAGCTGCGCGGGCCGCTCGCCTCCGTCGAGGAGGATGTCCCCGGTGCCAGAGATGATGGCGGCGTACGTGAAGTCGTCATCGGCTTCCGGCAGATAGCCAATGGCGCGCATGGCCCGCGTGTCATGCGGGTCGGCCCCCTGTTGGATGGGGCCCCGCGCGAGCTCCCGGGCCTTGGCTCGGCCATGATCCAGGAGTCTCGTCTCGAGATAGTCCGAGACCATCCAGGAGATGGACAGGTGGAGGGCCCCCAGAATGAAGGCCAGGGCCAGCGTGAAGGTGACGAAGAGGGTGACCCGGAGACCGGGTTTCTTGAGGCGTCGGACCAAGGCCACGGGACTGTAGGAAGGTTGACCCCGCGAGAGCAAGAAACCGGCGGTCCGTCTGGCGGTGGGCCTCGCCCCTTCCCTGGCCGGAGAGAGAGAGGGCGGGCATCCGGGCTCCGCTCACGCCATACTGGATGGGTGGGAGCCCGCGCCATGACCCAGACGCTGCTGTTGACCGACCCGCTCTTCCTCAAACACGACCCGGGCGAGGACCATCCCGAGCGGCCGGCGCGGCTGGCGCACATCCTGGATCTGTTGGAGCGCAAGCCCGTCTGGGGAATCGAGCGCCGGGTCCCTCGCCCGGCCACCGAGGAGGAGCTGGCGGCCGTACACACACCGCGACTGCGCGAGTACCTCAAGGGGCTGCGAGGGCGGCACGAGGTGGTCGATCCGGACACGTTGACGTCACCGGACAGCTACGACGCGGCGGTGCTGGCGGCGGGGGCGTCGGTGCAGGCGGTGGAGGAGGTGATGTCGGGGCGGGCGAGCAACGCCTTCGCGCTGGTGCGGCCCCCGGGACACCACGCCGAGCCGGACAAGGCCATGGGCTTCTGCCTCTTCAACAACGTGGCCATCGCCGCGGAGGCCGCGCGCCGACAGGGTGCCGAGCGGGTGCTCATCCTGGACTGGGACGTGCACCATGGAAACGGCACGCAGGCGGCCTTCTGGAAGCGGCGGGACGTGCTCTACATGTCGGTGCACCAGTACCCCTACTACCCGGACACGGGCGCGCCGCACGACGTGGGCGAGGGCCCGGGCGAGGGCTACACCCTCAACTGCGGGCTGCCGGGAGGCTCGACGGACGCGGATTACGGGGCGATCTACCAGGACCTCTTCCTGCCGGTGGCGCAGGCCTACAAGCCGGACGTGGTGCTGGTGTCCGCGGGCTTCGACGCGCACCACAGGGACCCCATCGGGGGCATGGTGCTCACCGAGCGCGGCTTCGCGGCCATGTGCACGGACATGCTGGAGCTGGCGCAGAGCGCGTGCGGAGGAAAGCTGGTGCTGTTTCTGGAGGGGGGCTACTCGCTGGAGGGCCTCGCTCGCTCGGTGCACTGCTGCGTGGAGGTGATGGCGGGAGAGGCGAAGGACAGCTTCCCGGGAGGGGTCTCGCGGGAGGCGGCGGCGGCGCTGCGGAGCAGCCGCGAGGCACTCAGGCCCTACTGGTCCGTGCTGCGCGGGTGAGGAGACCCCGAGGACATTCGAGGGTGATGGGGTGAGACGTGGATCGTGAAGCCGTGGAGAGGTTGCAGCGCGCGGGACTGAAGGTGGATCAACCCGAGCTGTTGCGGGTGGCCATCCAGCGCGACGAGAACAAGAAGGTGATGAAGCTGGGCACCGAGGTGCCGGTGATGGGCAACGAGGGGCTGATGCTGGTGACGCTCCAGCCCCTGTCGAAGCTATGGACGGGCTCGGCGTTGCCGCCGGACCTGTCCCGGACGCCGCCGCCGCAGTACCAGCCCTTCTTCCTGCTGTTGGAGTCGACGGCGGCCAACTACTGCGCGGCCACCGGTAAGGCCGAGACGGACGATGAGTTCGAGCGGCTCTATCGCCAGCTGCGGCGGAGGCCGGACGGGGATGACCCGCACCCGCTCTTCTCGTACCTGAAGGGGGCGACGCGCCTGTACATGTCGTTGCGGGACGTGAGCCAGGCCGAGTTCGAGGCGGTGGTCAACCGGCTGAGCCAGTCGGCGAAGTGGCATTCCACGCACGTGGGCAGTACCAATTACCACCGCGAGGTGCTGCGCAACCTGTTCGGGGCCTGAGCACCCGCCCACCCGAGAGGAGCTGGCCGATGATCGACTTGTACACCTGGGCGACGCCCAATGGCTGGAAGGTATCCGTCACGCTGGAGGAGCTGGGGCTGCCCTACACGGTGCACCCGGTGGACATCGGCAAGGGCGTGCAGAAGCAGCCCTGGTTCCTGAAGATCAATCCCAACGGGCGCATCCCGGCCATCGTGGACCGCGAGGAGGCAGACTTCGCGGTGTTCGAGTCGGGGGCCATCATGCTGTACCTCGCGGAGAAGGCGGGGAAGCTGCTGCCGGCGGACCGGAAGGGGCGCTCGCGGGTGACGCAGTGGCTGATGTTCCAGATGGCGGGCGTAGGCCCCATGCAGGGACAGGCCAACGTCTTCTTCCGCTACTTCCCGGAGAAGATTCCCGCGGCCATCGAGCGCTACCAGAACGAGACGCGGCGGCTCTACACGGTGCTGGATACGCGGCTCGGAGAGAGCGAGTACCTGGCGGGGGACTACAGCATCGCCGACATCGCGAACTGGGCCTGGGTGCGCATCCACGGATGGGCGGGCGTGTCCGTCGACGGGCTGCCGAACCTGCAACGCTGGCTGGCGGCCATCGAGCAGCGGCCCGCGGCCCAGAAGGGCGTGACCGTGCCGCACGTGCACAAGCTCGAGACGTCCACCGACCAGACCCAGGCCATCAAGACGGTGCAGAACATCCTGCAGCGGTGAGGATGCGACGCTCACTGCCTGTATCTGTCGGCCCGATGCCCGACGCGCTCCGCGTCGGGCCATGCCAACCACTTCTCCCCGGCGAGCTCATTTGATGGCAGGACCCTCAGGACCTTCATGAGTCGGGTCTCCACCTCGGCGATGGAGTTGGAAAGCTTGTCCGGAATGATGTCGGCCACATCCTCGAGCTCGGTGGCGAGATGGATGGCATCGCGAAGCTCGGGATGCGCGCCCATCTGCTCGAGCTCCGCCAGCAGGGCGGGTCCGAAAAGCCGGTGACAGGCATAGGCCGGACTGATCGCCCCCGCGCTTAGCGCGCGGCACATCCCCAGAGCGGTCAGGGCAATGAGCACCTGTGCATCCTCGCGCCCCTCTGCCCGGAACCACAATTCCGCCCGCGACGCACCCTCGTCAGGAGGGGATTTGCTCATGGGTTGCTCCACCCGCGTTTGATTTTGAAGTTGAACACCTTTCCCGATGGGCTCTCGAAATAATGGAGTGAAACCTTGTCATTTCCAATCCAGCCATCCCTGTATACCTTCCGCCAATGACCCGGCTCGACCTGCCGTAGTTTTTCCATCAGTGCCTTGTCGGTCACGGGATGAGTGGTCGTTCCGTTCTGGGCGCCTCTGAAGCTGGGTGGATAGCCCGGAGCATTCTTCACTCCATTGTAGATGTTCTTGAGACCTTCTCCACCACCCTCCTCATTGGTGACAGGACCCGGCATTGGTGGGTTTCCAGCACCAGTGCCTCGAACCGACATGGCAACCGCGTGTGGCGCGAGCGCGATGGAGAAGGTGCCCTCGGCGGACACGGCCACCGAGTGCACCTCGCCCAATGCCACCAACCGGAAGCCGCCCTGTGACTCCGCCAGCACCGCCGCCTGGGAGTAGCCGGGCAGCCCTGGCCCCTTCGCCGCCAGTCCCGACGTGTTACCGATGGCCGCCGTCGCCAGTAGCACGAAGACCCGCGCCGCGTGCCTCCCCATCACCTTCCCGTACCGCTCGCCCGCCTCCCGTAACTCCTCGAAGGTCTTGGCCCGCTCCACCTCCTCCACCAGCCTCATCCAGCCACCGATGAGGCCCCACACCGTGTCGATTCCCAGGTACGCGATGAGCCCAGCCGTCAGCGTGGCCGCGATGCCTTTTGAAACGGGCTCGGGCAGTGCCCAGAGCATCATGTACATGGCCATCGCGGATACGATGCCAACCCGCACCATCTCCGGATCCGCCATGTCCGCCAGAGCCTGCTTCGTCTCGCTCCACACCGCATCCGTGGCGATGGCCATCGCCAGCGTGTATCGCCCATCCGCGTCGAGCGAGGGGGTGTCCCTCAGCAGCAAGAAACAGTCTCGCCGCTCATGCCGTCGCTCGCACCAACGCCCATAGCCTCGCGTCAGCTCATCCTCGTCCGAGACCAGCCTGAACCCTCGCGAGTCCAGGGCGTCGGGCACCAGGCGCCGTCCCATCCACTCCAGGTACACCTCCTGTCGCCAGGACTCGAACATCAACTCCCGGGCACGCCGCGTGGGCAGCGAGCCAGGCCGCACGTCCCGGGCCAGTTCCGCCAGCGACTCCTTGAACTCACTCTCGCGCAGCCGCACGAAATGCTGGCCATCGCGGGGGGTGAAGACGAGGGGCTTGTCCTGCCCCGTGTCCAAACGCACGACGTGGGTGGCAGTGCCGCAACCGGCGAGGAGCATCAGCGCCACGGCCATCCAGCTCGGCCTCATGGGGATTCCTCCAAGTTCCGATTACCCCCTGTCGGGTAGTCAGCTCCATGGAATACCCACACGTGCCGCTTGCCGCACCGCGTCGCTTTCTCTCCCCTCCCCCGCCCTTCCATGGCAGGAAGGCGTGCACACCCGGAGGGAGCAACATGGCGGAGATGAGCTATCGGACGGCGCTGATCACGGGAGCCTCGAGCGGCCTGGGACGCGGGCTGGCGCTCTGGTTCGGCCGGCGCGGCGTCAAGGTGTACGCCGCGGCCCGGCGCCGCGAGAACCTGGAGGCGCTCGCCAACGAGGCCCGCGCGGCCGGCGCCACCGTGGAGCCCGTGGAGCTGGACGTCACCAACGCGGATACCACCCTCGCGCGCATCCGCGAGCTGGATGACTCCTGCGGCGGTCTGGAGCTGATCGTCGCCAACGCCGGCGCCGGCATCGAGACCAACGCCAGGCGCATCAAGTGGGAGGTGGTCAAACAGCTCATCGACGTCAACGTCATCGGCGCCGCCGCCACCCTCTGCGCCGTGCTCCCGCGCATGGTGGAGCGCAAGCGCGGACACGTGGTGGGCGTGGCCAGCCTCGCCGCCTACCGGGGCCTGGGGCGCAACGCCGCCTACTCCGCCTCCAAGGCCTACCTCTCCACCTTCATGGAGAGCCTGCGCGTGGACCTCAAGGGCACCGGCGTGCGCGTCTCCTGCATCTACCCCGGCTTCGTGAAGAGCGAGATGACCGCCCAGAACAAGTTCCCCATGCCCTTCCTCCTGGAGACGGAGGAGGCCGTGGAGCTGATGGCCAAGGCCATCCTCCGAGGGGAGGCCGAGTATGCCTTCCCCTGGCAGATGGCCAGCGCCATGGGCCTGCTCAAGTGGATGCCCAACGCCCTCTTCGACGCCACCATGCGCAAGATGCGCTGAGGCACGGTGGCGCCCCCCACGGGCGCGCCGCTACGGCGCGCCCATGAGGAATTCCTGCGTGCCCACCTGGCCCTTCTCCGGGGCCACGTCCTCGGGCTGCGTGCCCTTCTTGAACCAGATGTTGACGGCGTCCTTCGTCCCCGAGGAGGCGAGCTTCCCCGTCTTCTTGTCGATGCGCAGCAGCCTCATGTCGTCGCGCAGCCACTCGGGCGGCCAGAACTCGGCCTGGGGCCGGGCCGCCAGCGCCGTCTTCATGTAGCTCAGCCAGATGGGCAGCGACGCGCGGCCACCCGTCTCGTAGCGGCCCAGCGGGTGCTCGTTCTTGTCGTAGCCCACCCACGTCACCGTCACCAGGTCGCGCGTGAAGCCGGCGAACCACGTGTCGAACGAGTCGTTCGTCGTTCCCGTCTTGCCCGCCGCCGGCTTGCCCAGCTTCTGCGCCGGCCCGCCCGTGCCCTCCTGCACCACGCCACGCAAGAGCGAGGTGAGGATGAAGCCCGTCTCGGGGCTCATCACCTGCTCGCCCGGCTCGAACATGCGCGCATAACCCGCGGCCACCCGGTCCTGCAGCGGCGCCCACGCGTCGTCGTACGCCGTGTGGTCCTCCAGCGTGCGCCCGAAGCGGTCCTCCACCTTGCGGATGAAGTACGTGGGCTTCTTGCGGCCGTAGCGGTCGAAGGTGGCGTACACGTTGGCCAGGTCGTACGGGTACACGCACGAGGAGCCCAGCGCCGCCGAGAAGTCCATGTTCATCGGCGTGGTGAGGCCCAGCTTCTCGCTCCACGCGGCCATGTTCTTCACGCCCACCGCCGCGAACGTCTTCACCGCGGGGATGTTCATCGAGTTCACCAGCGCCGTGCGCAGCAGCACGTCTCCCTGGAACTCCTCGCTGTAGTTGTCCGGCTTCCAGCTCACGCCGCTCTCCGGATCGTGCTCGACGATGGGCGAGTCCACGATGATGGTGGCGCCCGTCCACCCCAGCTGCTCCAGCGCCGCCGAGTACACCAGCGGCTTGAAGGAGCTGCCCGGCTGGCGGCACGCCTGGAAGGCCCGGTTGAACTCGTTCGCGTCGAAGTCGTACCCGCCCACCATCGCCGTGAGGTACTGGCGGTGCGGATCAATGGACACCAGCGCGCTCTGCAGCTCCGGCTCCTGCTCCAGCCGGAAGAGCGGCACGCCCTGGGGAACCTCCTTGTCCAGCTTCCGGTCGAACTGGACGTTGTCGTCCGTGAGCTCCTTCTGCACCACGTGGCGCACCACGAGGACGTCTCCCACGGTCAGCACGCGCTTGACGGAGGTGAGCATCAGCCCCGGGTAGTACCCCTCGGGGTTCACCTTGCGCGCCCAGCGCATGCCCAGCAGCGGCAGCAGGCCCTTGTGCGGACCCACCTGAACATCCGCTCCCTGGCCGTCCGGATCCACCCGCGTCACCACGCCCACGTACAGCTTGTTCTCCTGGAGCTTCTCGTCCCCCATCACCTTGGTGGACTTCTCGATGAAGGCCTTGCGCTCCTGCTCCGTGCCCAGTTGCAGCACCGGCCCGCGGAAGCCCTGCCGCTTGTCGATGGACATCAGCCCGTCGAGCACGGCCTCCTGCGCGCCGCGCTGACGCTCGCTGTCCATGGTGGCGAAGATCTTCAGACCCTCGTTGAGCAGCACCTTGTTGGTGTAGCGCTCCACCACGTCGCGGCGCACCTGCTCGGTGAAGAACGGGGCGAACTCGTGGAAGACGTCCTCCACCGGGTACACCCGCACCGGCTCCTCGTCGGCCTGCTTGCGCTCCTCCGCGGAGATCATCCCCTCGTCGAACATGCGGCGCAGCACGTACGAGCGGCGCTTCTTCGCCGCCTCCGGACGCAGGAAGGGCGAGTAGCGGCTGGGCGCCTGGGGCAGGCCCGCGATGAGCGTCATCTCCCCCAGCGTCAGGTCGCGCACGTCCTTGCGGTAGTAGTTCTCCGCCGCGCTCTGCACGCCATAGCTGTGGTGCCCGAGGAACACGTTGTTGAGGTAGAGGTAGAGGATCTCCTCCTTCGTCAGCGCCTCCTCCAGGCGCCGGGCGAGGATGGCCTCGCGAATCTTGCGCGTGAGGTTCTTGGCGGTGGCCTTCTCGTAGCCCTCGGCGCCGATGAGCACGGCCTTCGCCGTCTGCTGCGTCAGCGTGGAGCCACCCTGCATGCTGCCGCCCAGGCCCAGCTTCTTCATGATCGTCTTGGAGCCGGCGCGCGCCGTGCCCAACACGTCCACGCCGTGGTGGTCGAAGAAGCTGGAGTCCTCGCTGGCGATGAAGGCCTGCACCAGCCGCTTGGGGATGCGCTCGTAGGGCACCACCTTGCGCCGCTGGTGGTAGAACTCGCCGGCCAGCACCGCGTCATCCGTGTAGACCTCGGTGACGATGGGCGGCCAGTACTGGTCCACCTTGGGGATCTCCGGCAGCCCCTGGGAGAAGTGGTAGTACACCCCCACCACGGCCACCGCCGCGGCGGTGGCGCCCGTGAGTGTCGCCCATGCGGCGAACTTCAAGAGGCGCACCCACCAGCGGCGCTTCGGGGGCACGCCGTCGAGCACCAGCTTCGACTGGGAGCGATCGGTCTTGTCGGAATTCATACTCATGAGGGTTCCAGCGCGGCTCGCTTCAACACGTCCTTCAACTCCGGGGGCATTCGCGCCTCCACCGCCACCTTGCCCCCATGAGCCGGGTGGGGAAATTCGATGAACTCGGCGTGCAGGAACAAACGCTTCAGGCCCCACCGGGCCCGGACTTCCCGATTGAAGGCGAAGTCACCGTACTTCTTGTCCCCCGCCACCGGATGTCCGATGGCGGCCAGATGCCTTCTTATCTGATGAGTGCGTCCGGTCTCGATGACGCAGGAGAGGAGGGCTGCCTCGCCCGACTGCTTGATGACCTTCCATCGCGTCACGGCCTCCTGCATGTTCACCCCGCGACGGGCCTTGGACTCGGCCGTCTGCTGGTGTTCGGCGAGCGGGAGGTTAATGACGCCCGAATCCTTCGGCATCTTCCCTTTGACCAGTGTCAGATACCTCTTGCGGGGGTGTCCGTTGGTGAAGAGTTCCGTGAAGTGGACCATCGCCGGCCGGCGCTTGGCCACCAGGATGACGCCGCTCGTCTCCCTGTCCAGCCGGTGAGCGGGGCTGGCCGCGAAGTCGTTTCTCACCGCCTTGGGCCCCAGGTGGGCCCGGACGTAGTCCACCAGCGTCCCCCCGGTGATGCCACTCCCGGTGTGGACGGCCATCCCACTCGGCTTGTCCACCGCCATCATCCAGTCATCCTCCATGAGGATGACCAGCTCGCTGGGGTCCACGGGGGGTGGGGGTGGGGGTTTGCGCTCCTCGGGGCCGGCCGGCGCGAGCAGCTGCTCCTGTGTCCCCCGGATGGAGATGGTGTCTCCGGCCGCAAGGGGCTGCTCGGGCTGAGCCCGCTTGCCGTTCACCCGTACCTTCTTCACGCGAATCATCTTGAAGAGGTGGGAGGTGGGCACGTTCGCGAGCTTCTTGCGGAGGAACTTGTCCAACCGCATGCCCGCGCTGTCTTCCTCGATTCGGAACTCGATCATTTGACTGGCGTACGGACCTCACCACACCGATAAATTCGGGTCCATGCCGAAAGCCCCCACGATTGAACAGCTCCTTCAGAACGGAAGCGCGGAATGGAACCGACTGCGCAAGGCCGGCAAGGTGCCCACCGAGCACACGGGCGCGACCTTCACCCAGCTCTTCTCCGCCAATGCCGACCTGTCGGGTCTGGGACTGGTGGGCAGTGAGTGGGAGCGCTGCGACCTGTCCAAGGTGAACTTCCGCGACACGGACCTCTCCAACGCCTACTTCCACGGCGGCCGCCTCCAGGACTGTGACTTCCGGGGCGCCAACCTGGAGGGCGCCACCTTCGAGAAGCTCAAGCTGCTGCGCTGTGACTTCACCGGCGCCAAGGGCGTGGACGAGGCGGACTTCGAGGACGTGGACATGGACCGCGTCACCGGCCTGGATGGTCAGGAGCCCCCACCTCCCCCGCCTCCCCCGGTGCAGGGCATCACCGCCTTCACCCGCGAGCAGCGCGACCGGGTGATGGGCCCCGGTGCCCTCCTGGCGCCCGCCGCCGAGCAGCCCTCGGAGAACGAGCTGCCCCCCTTCAAGCCCCAGGACAACCCGGGTCAGCTCTTCTTCCGCGCCCTCAAGCGCCTCGGCGCCCCGCCCCTCTGGGTGCTGGACGTGCCCGGCCTGCGCCCGCTACTGCCCGCGCGCCTGCCCCCTGGCTCCTCCCTGGAGACGCTCTACCGCGAGTCGGTGAAGACGCGCCTGGAGAACAAGAAGCCCGCCGCGGACCCCGGCGCCGTGGAGCGCGCCCAGCGCTCGCTGCGCATGGGCTCCAAGGACGCCAACCTCGCCGCCATGTACCTGCGCGAGGTGGGCGTGGTGCCCTCCTTCCGCTTCTCCGCGGCCAAGGCCATCAAGGGCGCCCTGCGCGAGGAGCTGCAGGTGGATGACCTCACCGGCTCGGTGGACCCGCGCACCACGGGCGCCCTGCTGGAGCTGCGGCTCCCCCAGGAGGTGGTGGAGCACACCCACGAGGTGCGCCGCCGGCTCGCCGCCACGCAGCTGTACACCGCGCTGCTGGAGGCCGGCTTCACCCCGGAGAACAACTGGGAGGAGGCCCTGGAGTCCGCCGACGCCGCCATGGAGCTGGCGCAGCTGGCCACCGGCGAGGACCGGCAGGCGCTGCTCGAGGGCTTCCAGGTGTTCGCCGCCCTCCCCGAGGAGGCCCGGCTGCGCCGCCTGGCGTACCTGGCCGAGGCCCTCTCGCACCTGGAGCTCATCGGCCGGCTCCCCGAGGGCATGGAGCCCGCGTGGCTCACCGGCCCCGAGACGCGCGAGTGCCACGACCGGGAGATGACCTACGTGCAGTCGCTGAGCGCCGAGGACATCCCCAAGAAGGTGCCCGCGCTGGGCAAGAGCGAGCTGGGCGTCCCCGAGGGCGAGGTGCCCGAGGAGAGCGAGGAGGACCTCTTCGTCCACTTGCGCTGCGACGTGTGCGGCAAGGAGAAGCTCATCGTCCAGTCGCCGGGCGAGTGAACGGCCCGGGACACTTCCCCTGTCCCATCCGGTACACCCGCCGGGCGTTCGACAGCCCGGCGGGCCTGATTTCAAGGGGTTGGAGCGCGGCACGGGGAGTGCTTTGGGGGAGTGGCATGAGCCCACGGGCTCATGAAGCCCTCCTTCCAAACCCCGGAGCACCCTCCATGAAACGCATCCAGCTTCTGACGCTCAGCCTGTTCGCGCTCACCTTCGGCCTGCTCACCGGCTGCGGCGGCGACAGCCAGGTCACCATCAAGCTGACCGACGCCCCCGGCGACTTCAAGAAGGCCGTCGTCACCATCTCGGAGGTCTACCTCCAGGGCGCGGATGGCAAGGTGGTGCTCAGCGACGAGGCGACGACCACCAACCTGATCTCCCTGGCCAACGACACGAAGGACATCGTGAAGGACGCGGTGGTCCCGGCCGGCAACTACTCCGAGCTGCGCTTCGTCATCTCCGGCGCCTATATCGAGGTGGAGCAGGCCGACGGCAGCACGCTCATCTACGCCACCGAGGACAACTACGCGGGTCTGCCCGAGGGCGCCAAGGTCGCCGGCAAGCTGCAGACGCCCAGCTTCAGCTCCTCCGGCCTGAAGGTGAAGTTCGACGGCGACGTGGAGATCTCCGGCGAGCAGAAGGTCATCCTCGTGGACTTCGACGTGGCGCAGAGCTTCGGCAAGGAGCGCGGCCAGGGCGACAAGTGGGTGATGAAGCCGGTCATCAAGGGCGCGGACATCACCTTCAGCGGCAGCGTGAACGTGACCCTGGCCAAGGGCGCCGAGGTGACCCTGCCCGTCATCAATGAGCAGGCCGTGACGCTCGGCCAGTTCAGGGCCACGCTCACCGCCGAGGCCGACGCCGACGGCGCCGCCGCCCCCGCCGCCGAGGAGCTCGCCCTGACGGACGCCAACGGCGACGGCGTGTTCGAGGCCAGCTTCAAGTTCCTCGTCCCCGGCAACTACAAGATCAACTTCGTGGCCCCCGCGGGCGTGAGCTTCACCACCAACCCGTCCGTGCCGGCCCCCGTCACCATCGCCTCCGGCCAGGACCAGACGCAGGCCTTCATCCTCACCTCGGCCTCGGCGCAGTAATCCAGGACGCGTCCCCCTGTTTACCCCCCTTCAGGTGGGACTCCCGACCGGGGACACGGCTCGCGCCGTGTCCCCGGTCGTCTTTTCGAAGGCTCACAGGAGCGCCAGCTGCTTGGGCTGCCCGAGCGCCCGCGCATCCAGGCCCTCCCCGCGCAGCACCTCGGCCAGCTCCTCGGCGAAGCCGTGCAGGGTGATGACGTCGCGGGCTCCCGTGGCCTTCACGTAGCGCACCAGCGACGGGCTGTCGGCATGGTCCGACAGCGGGAAGGCCACGTCCGCGCCATAGCGTCGCGTGGCCCCCGGCCCGTCCACCGCCCAGCCCGTGAGGACGGCGGTGGCGCGCGGCCAGAGCGGTGCCAGGGCCCCACCCCGCGCCTGGTGCGGCGGGAAGAAGAGCACCTCGCCCGGCTCCACGCGCCCGTCGAAGCGGCGCAGCGGCTCGATGGGGACACCGAGCTCCCCGTACAGCTTCGTCACCTCGTAGATGGAGGCGTGGGCCACCAGCGGGAAGCCCCGGTCCGACAGGTACTTCATCGCCTCCTGGCTCTTGCCCAGCGCGTAGGCCAGCAGCACCGGCACCGCGCCGCGCTCCTGGTGCCGGCGCACCCAGGACTCCACCTGCCCCAGCACCTCCTCCCTCGGCGGGAAGACGTAGCGCGGGTGCCCGAAGGTGGACTCGATGATGAGCGTGTCGCACTCGGCCACCTGGGCGGGCTCGGCCGTGAGCGAGGGCGCGAGGTTGATGTCGCCCGTGTAGACGATGCGCCGGCCGTCCTCGCGGGTGACGCGCAGCTGGGCACTGCCGAGCACGTGGCCCGCGGGCAGCAGCTCCAGCGTCAGCGAGCCCAGCGCGAAGGGTCGGCCGTAGGGGGCCGGCAGCGGCGCGCTGAGCGTGCCCAGCCGGTGCGCCATGAGGCGCAGGGTGGCGGCGGTGGCGATGGTGCGCTCGTGCCGGGCGATGTGGTCCGAGTGCGCGTGGCTGACGAAGGACAGCGGGGACTTGCGCGTGGCATCCAGCGCCAGCGGCGTCCCAGCCAGGTGCAGTCCGTTCCTTCGCAGCTCGACGCTCATGGGAGTCGTCGGGTATAGCGTGTCCCCGCGGCTCGTGCGCCTTCTCGTCCACCGCTCCGCGAACCCGAGCGTCGGGCAGGCGGAGGAGCGGGCCCGTGCTACACGTCTGGGAGCTGCTCGGCGGCCCCGCGCGCGCGCAGGCGGCCGAGCAGATGGCCTCCCAGCTCGGCCACCAGCACGCCCGACACGATGAGGCCACCGCCCACCCACTCGCGCACGCCGAGCATCTCGTAGCCGAGCCCCACCGAGTACACCGCCGTGAAGACGGGCTCCATGGAGCAGATGAGCGCCACGCGCACGGCGGTGGTGCGCGCCTGCGCCCACGTCTGCACGCACAGGGCCATCGCGCTGGCGATGAGGCCACAGAAGGCCACCGCCACGATGAAGATGGGCGCCCACTCCACCCGTGTCTCGGTGAAGGGCAGGCAGAGCGCGGACAGCACGGCCACCACCCACAACTGCACGGCCACGAGCGGCACCACTCCCGACTTCGGCGCGTAGCGCTCGGTGAGGAGGATGTGGAGGGCGTAGGCCACCGCGCAGCCCAGCGTCAGCCAGTCACCCGAGGACAACCCCCCCTCGCCCACGTCCGCGCCGGTGAGATAGCGCAGGCCCACCGCCGCCAGCACCACGCCCACCCACGAGGTGACGCGCGGCATCCTCCGGAAGAGGGCCAGTCCCAGCAGCGGGACGAAGACCACGTACAGCCCGGTGATGAAGGCCGAGCGCGAGGGCGTGGTGGACACCAGCCCCACCGTCTGCAGCACGAAGCCGAGGAAGAGGAACACCCCCAGCAACAGCCCCCGGCGCAGCGTCTGGGGGACGAGCATCTGGCGCCGGGCGACAGCCGTGAGCGCCAGCGCACCGAGCGTGAAGCGCAGCGTGAGGAAGGAGTACGGATCCCCATGGCCGAGCGCTCCCTTCACCACCACGAAGGTGGTGCCCCAGAAAGCGGTGATGAGGAGCAGGGCCCCGTCCGCCCGGAAGCGGGAGGTGTCGTTCGTCGGAGAGGAAGAGGGGCTGCTCACGGGGCGAGAATCGTTCTCATGAAGGAGGAAGGATGCCCCGTGCTTTTGGCCTACCCTTCGGGCCGACGCAATGGGGGGGTGGCTTCATCCCCCAGGGGGCGCACGAGCTCCCGCCAGGTACCTCCGGATGGACTCCACGGCGGGCTCCGGCGCTCCGCCCCGTGCCCTCCAGGCACCTCGAGGAAGCCAGCGCCAGCCATGAACTCCCGGCAGGCCACCTCCTCTTCCCGCACCGCCGCGCGCAGCACCAGGACACTTCGTCGGGAGGCGGCACCTTCCAGCAGCACCCCGAGCAGCCGCGTTCCCACTCCGAGCCGCCGCGCTTCCTCCGTCACGTGGAGGTAACGCAACCACTCCCCTTCCCGAGCCGCGAAACCCACCATCCGTCCTCGGGCGGTGAAGGCTCCCACCGCTCCGTCCTCCAGGGACCAGCGCTCCCGCAGCGCATCGCCCAGGAAAGCCGTGGGCCCCCGCAGGGCATGCCCCGCGTAGAGCAGCAGCGCCTCGGCGTCCTCCGGGCCGAGGGGCCGCACCTCGATGGGACCGAGCCACCGCCGCCGCATCTCGCGCGTGGCCGGAGAAGAGGTGATGCGCCGCAACACCTGGACGCTCCGGCGAAGGTGAGGGCTGCCCGCCGCGCGAGCACTCGCCCGGTGGACGATCAGCAACAGCGGCGCGAGCCGTCCCCCCACCGGCAGGCGAAGCCCCAAGCGTCGTACCGCGACCACCCGTCCCAGCAAATGCACGGGGCCCTCGTCCAGGCGCCCGAGGAAGGACCGCGTACTCAGCGGAGCCACGGAGGACACCACGTGGGCCGCGAGTCCCCGTTCCTTCACCCGGACGAGCGCGATGTCCCCGGGCCGCATCCTGGAGACATCCGAGCAGCGCTCCACCTGGATGGCATCACCACCGCGCAGCAGCGGGTACATGCTCCGCCCCGCCCCACGCACCCAGAGGCGCGTCCCCGGGGAGCTCGCCTCGAGGAAGGCCACCCACTCAGCTTCGGGACGGCGAGAGGCCATGCACCCACTCGTCAAGGAAGCCCGCCACGGCCGGGTCCTTGCGGAACATCAGGCGGAAACCCGGAGCCGGCGCCATCAGGCCACCCAACCTCGGCAGCGTCCCGGCTCCGAGGCTCAGCCCCGTGACTCCCTCCCCTTGGAACACCTGTCCGAGCAGCGGCGCCACCAGGGCCGCCGGGCGCACCGGGGACAACGATTCGGCCGGCCCCTTCTCCAGCAACAGGAAGGCGTGCAGGCGAGCCTCGGCGCGCGAGGCCGGCAGGTCCGGCTCCGAGCGGAAGGGACTGCCGCACACGAGGCCGTCCGGCAGCAGCGCCACCACCTCGTCCGAGAGCAGCCCGGCCCGGCCCGATTGGACGCAAAGCCGCGAGAGGGTGGACTTACCCGCTCCACTGGGACCCAGGGCCACCACCGCCGCCTCACCGAAGGCCACGCCAGCGGCATGCAGGCAGAGACCTCCCTGGCGCAGGATGGCGAGCTGGAAGAGCGCTCGCAGCGCGAGCTCCGCCGAGAGGAGCTCCAGGGGCGCATCCGTCCCCAGCCCCTCCTCCTCCACTTGAACGGCGCCGAGCGAGGGCTGTCCCGGCTGGAAGGGCCGGGCCCCCTCGCCCAGGTCAGCCCGCCGCCAAAGCCTCAGCCGTGGCCGCCCCTCCTCCACGAGGAAGGGCTCGTAACCGCACCGGGGGCGGGCCGCGTCGAGGAGCGCGTCCTCGACCTCGCACACCCATCGGCCGAAACACACCCGCGCCATGCTCCGGACCTACAGGCACTCGGGGCGCGGGTCACCGAAGGGGTCGCAGTTCGTCGGCTGGAACAGGTCCGGCACGATGATGCGCTCGGACCTCACCCGGGGAGGACGATAGGGCTTCTTGGGAAGTGGCTGCTTCGGTTCCGGCCGCATGGACGAGGTCTCTCAATACCACACGGTAATCCGACCCGGGGTGTCAAAGGGATCGCCCGCCGCCACGTCCGGCACACCATCCCCGTTGAAGTCTCCTGTCACAACACCGGCCCCGAGTGCCTTGACTCCCTTGAAGCGGGACTGTGCGACACCTTCACCCGCCACGGGATCGAACGGAGCCCCGGTGCCCCCCCGGTTGTAGAGGATCCAGGCCGAGGCGCTGGTGGTCATGGATTCGCCGGTCACGAGGTCCGGCAACCCATCCTGGTTGATGTCCGCCGAGGCCAGCGTGTAGCCAAAGAAGCGCTTGACCGTGATGCTGGGGTCATTCGCCACGGTGATGGACCACTCGGGCTGGACGAACCCCGACGCCCCACCGTCCGGGAAGACGCGAAGGGTGTTCGACTCGGGCTGGCTGACGACCAGGTCCCTGGCGGGTCCACTCGCGAAGTTCACCCGCGCCACCACGTCCACGCCGAAGCCATTCAGACCGCCCGTGCTGACCGGTCCGTAGGAGAGGCGCTGGAGCACGTCCGCGACCGTCAGCGTCCGCTCCGCCACGGTCGCGCCGCCGCGGGCCATCAGGACGCTCCCGGGATAGATGTAGAGGGTGTTGATCTTGTCGTAGGGCGCGGAGATCGAGAGCTCCGGCTTGCCATCGCCATCGAGGTCTCCCACGTTCGCCTGCCCCCGGCGCCGGCCGAAGTAGGTGTTGGTGTTCACCGTGAGGCTCGTATCCCCTTCGATGATGCGGTCCGCCTTGTCCACGGGCACGAAGGCCACGCCGCTCTCGTTTCCGGTCGCGGCCGCCACCCAGTTCGCCCGGGTGCGCCCGAAGAACAGATAGACCCTGCCCTTCCCACCGTTCTCCCCGTCGGCGCTGAGGAGCACCTCGGACAATCCATCCCCGTTGAGGTCCGCGATGATGCGGGCGGCGGCGCCAAAGCTCGTCCCGCTGGCCTGGCCCCGGAACTCGATGGGAGTCGGATCCACCGGCTGGCCCGTGCGGCCGAAGTAGAGGAAGGCCCGGCCTCGCGTGCTGGTCCAGTTCGGCGAGCCCACCAGCAGATCCGGCCGCCCTTCCCCGGAGGCGTCGCCCACGTTGCCGACCGCCACCTCGGTCCCGAAGGTCTGGGTCGCCACGGTGGGTGTGGAAGGCCACAGCGTCAGGGGCGTCTCGTTGCCGGAGAGGGCATCGGAGTAGATGTGGACCGCGCCCACGTTCGTGGTGGTCGTGCTGCCCACGACATAGCTGGCCCTGGAATCCCCCGTCACCAGCTCATCCTTGCCATCGCCGTTCAGGTCACCGCTGGCCATGACGAGGCCGAAGAACCCGGACCTCGCCGTGGGGTTGGTGAGGACCTTGTTCGGAGCATTGTCGAAGACCGGGATGGTCCGGAAGGGCGAGACGTTGCCCACCTCATCGAGGGCCCGGACCTCGATGAAGTACTTCGCCAGCGGAGGCAGGGTGAGCCGGTAGGACGTGGTCTGCGCGGGCAGCAACGCGCCGGTCTCCCGCCGCACCTGGGAGCTGTAATAGGTGGCCTCGTCCGGGATGCCCGTCGGCAGCAGCGTGTCGGTGGTCCAGCGCAGGTCGTAACCCACCGGCGTGCCCGTGGCGTCATCATCACCGCTCCGAGGCCACGTCAGGTCCACCCAGGCCTTGCGTGCCCCACCCGCGGGGATGTTCGCGGTGAAGGCCACCTGGGCCGGAGGCCGAACGTCCACGGTGACGTCGATGGCGTACACCGTCTCGTTGAGGGCCGTATCGCGCAGCCTCAGTTCCAGCGGCCCGTTGGTGCCGTGCGGCAGGACGAGGGGAATCGTCAGCGACTCGGGGCTCTGGGAGATCGACAACGACGCGAGCTCCGTGGTGCCCTTGTAGAGGATGCGCAGGCGGCCCCCGGTGGCGCCCGTCACCGTCGCCCGGAACTCCGCTTCCGCGTCACCGCCCGGCGTGAGGTCCTGCACGTAGCCGGAGCCCGGCAGGTTCACGTTGGAGGCGGACACGAAGGTCAACGTCTTCTGGGCGGGAGTGACGGTGCTGAAGGCGGGCGGGGTGACGTCCACCGTGTAGTCGACGAAGTCGCTCGTCCGGCTCGACGCCGAGTCGACCATCTCCACCGTCAGCCGGGACTGCTCGCCGTCGGGCAGCGACACGTCGAAGGAGAAGTCCCCGGTGCCCGGATCCGCCAGCGTGGAGCCCAGCGTGGTGCCCTCCTTGTAGAGCCACACGGTCTGGCCCGCGCAGCGGGTGGTGCGCCCGCGCAGCGTGTACTGCAGGCCCGCCTGGCCCGCGTTCCCATCATCCGTCTGGTTGAAGGTGACCGGAGTCCCCGCGGGAGAGGTGAGCGAGACGTCACAGCCGACGTGCGGCACCGTCACCCCTTGCGCACTCGCCGAGACGCTGTTGCCCGCGGCGTCCGCGGTCCTCACCGTCACGTCCTGCGTGCCTTCGGGAAGGTTCACGGTGCCCTGCGCCACTCCGTTGACCACCGGGAAGGAGCCCACCAGTTCCTCCGAGCCTCCTCGTACGGAGAAGACACTCACGATGAGCCCCTCGCCGCCCTCGACCTCCACCCGCACCGTCGCCAGCGGAGAGCTCAGGGTGGAGCCGGAGGTAGGACTGACCAGCGTGAGCACCGGGGCCTCCAGGTCCACCGTCACCGGCACGCTCACCGGCGCGCCCAGGTTGCCCGCCTTGTCCTGGGCGGTGAAGACGAGCGTGTAGCTGCGGGTGCCCGTCGCCTCCACCGTGAAGTCGTGGGACACCGAGCGCCCCTCCGGGGTCTTCGTCACCACGGTGCCCGCGGGGTCCAGGCGCAGGGAGACACCACCGGGCCCGACATCGGCGCTTGTCTGAGCGCTGGCCCGGAGCTGGAAGCCCGCCGTGGCCGGAGCCGCGTCATCCGCCGGTCCGAGCGTGGCTCTGCCCGGTGAGGTGGGGTTGAGCTGGGGCACCACCCGATCCAGCCGGAAGGACATCAGTGCCGCGGCATTGACCGGGTCCAACGGATTGGGCGGCACGGCGGCCACCGTCCGGTTCGCGTTGCCCGCGGCGTCCGTGACGACCACCACCAGCGAGTAATCCGCCTCCTCGAGGGGCGGCAACGAACCGAGCGTCACGTCGGTCACCGCGCCCGCGGACACGGCATTGCCATAGAGGGTGTTGTTCGTGGCGTCGCGGACCTGGATCGGCAGACCGGCCGCCAGCCCGGTGGTGGACACGCGCAGGACCGGGGCACCCGAGGGCCACTCGGTCGCATTCACCATCCGGTCCCCGTTGGCATCGCCCACGAGCTCGAGCGCGGTCACCTCCGGGCGCACGCTGTCCACCACCAGCGACACGGGAGCGGACTCACGGACGGTGCCACCGTCGTCGAGCACCACCTTCAGCGAGTACCTTCCGTCCGGATAGGAGAACAGGTTGGTGTAGGCCGGAATCCCCGCCGCCAGGGTGAACCAGCCGCTCCCGTCCCGGCACGGCGCCGCCGCCGTGGTGAGCGCGACACTGGTGCACACGTCCACCGTGGCCGTCGCGGAGGCACCATTGAGCGTGTAGCTCAGGGGGTGCTGGATGCCGGGAGTGAGCGGGTCGCGATCCGACTGCAGGTTGTAGTTGCTGGAGGCACCCGGCGCGCTGAGGACGATGTCGCCCGGCGTGGTGTCCACGGTGTACAGCGCGCTCGCGCACGCCCCGGCGCCCGCGTTGTTCACCAGCACCGCGCGAAGCACGTTCACGCCATCGGCGAGCTGCACCCCCGACAAGGTCTTCCCCGTGTCCACCACCTCCACGGGGACCCCACCCACCTCGGTGGTGTCACGGTAGAGCTTCAGCTGTCCCTGGGCCCCAGCGGAGAAGCCCAGCTTCAGCGCCACCAGGAGGTTGCCCTCGCCCACCGGCGTGCCATCGGCCGTTCCCAACGTCTGGGAGGGATCCGGCGATTCGAACTTCAGGGAAGAGGCCACGAAGGCCGAGACGACGGGCACGGACACCGAGGACTCGTTGCCAGCGAGGTCCACCGCTCGCGCGGAGAAGGAGCAGGTGCCGCTGGTGGGAACACCGACGTCGCGAAGCGAGGCACGACCCTGCTCGTCCGCGCTCGCCAGGAGGGTGCCCTGCAACCCGCAGCCCTGGACGAGCACCTGCGCGAAGGGCTCCGTCACCGCGTCGAGCACCACCTGGGTGCCGGGCAGCGAAGAGGTGTCGATGAAGGAAGGCTCGACGCGGCCCCCGGGTGCGTCGCGCACGGTGACGGCGAGCGCGGGAGGCGTGGTGTCACGGGACACGGTGACGGCCTGGCTGACGCCGCCCCCGGCGCACGAGGCCACCAGACTCCAGGCGCCGTCCCCGGACAGGTTCACGGACAGGGAGGCCGCACCACCCGACGCCGTCCCCGAGGCATTCTCCGAGGCCCCGGTGCGCTGCGCGGAGAGACTCACCGGTCCGTTGTTACCGAGCGCCTCCACCCGCACCGCCACCGGCTTGCCGCCCGCGGGCAGCACGTCGCCCGGCGAGGGCTCGACGATGCGGCAGTTGGGACGGCCCGTGCGCACCTGCGTCGTGGCGAGCGTGCACACCTGGATGCCGGCCGCGTTGCGCACGCAGGCCTTCACCGTGTTGGCGCCCTCGGCGAGCGACAGGGTGAAGCGCGCCACCCGGCCCTCCCCGCTGCCATCCACCGTCCGCGCACGCTGCGGCTGGCCGAGCCGGCCCGACACCGTCGTCCACAGCTCCACCTCCGTGCCCACCGGCTGGTCGTCCACCTTCACCACCGCCTCGGCCTGGGCGGGCTGACCGGCGACGAAGGTGTCGACGGTGGCCGGCACCCTCAGCACGGGGGCGGGCGCGGTGCTCGCCACCACGACGGAGAGGGGCTTGCCGGTCACGTTGCCACCCAAGTCCGTGACGCTGAGCTGGAAGTCGTGCCGGCCGTCACCGGGAACGGTGACCTCCGGGAAGAGGGCCTGCCCCGCGCGGACCGTGGTCGTCAGCGCCGCGGCTCCCTCTCGCGTCAGCGTGGCCGTGGCACCATCCTCCACCGAGCGCACCACCGCCTCCACCTTGAAGGTGCGGGTGGCCACCGCGGACACGGGCGAGCTGATGGCCAGCCGCGGTCCCTCGGTGTCCAACGTCATGCCGCGCGCCGGAGACGTCACGTCCCCACCGGGCAGCTTCACCACCGCCACGCACTGCGAGGGCTGCGCCTCGCGCACCGGCTCGGAGAGCGTCACCCGCGCCACGGCCTTGCCATTGTCGCCCACCGTGAAGGGCACTGGCGCGATGCCGCACACCCCCGCGCACGAGATGAGGCCACTGGCCCCCCGCAGTCCCGTGCCCCACAGCTCGAAATCCACCTGGTAGCCCGGCAGCAGCGGGTCCGCGTCATCCACCTCGCGCAGCACCTGCCCCTCGGCGGGGATGACGATGTCCAGGGTCCGCGTCTCGGCGCCCACCGTCACGCTCTGGTCGTGCGAGGCCGTGCGCTTCGAGCCCTGCTCCTCCACCGTCACCCGCAGCACGTTGGTGCGCCCCGGCAGCGTCACCGTGGGGAAGCGCACCCGCTGGCCCTCGATGGTCGCCGCCGGCCCCTCCCGCCACACCGACTCGCCCGCCGACAGCACCTCCAGCTTCGCCTGTGACAGCGTCACCGCGCGCCCGGCCGAGTCCGCCGCCACCGCCACCACGTCGTACTGGAAGCCCGCGGCGCCCACGTCCGCGTCATCCCCCAGCGCCAGCCGTTGACCATCCACCGGCCGCTCGAAGGCCACCGTCAGCTCGGACTCCACCGGCGGCTTGCCGCACGTACACCCCGCCGTCCACAGCGCACACACCGCCAGAAGCCACTGCCATCCCGTTCGACGCATGACTGCCTCTCGACGTACTGGAACCGGCCCCACACCGGGCTTCACAGCCCGAGCACCAGCACCTTCTTGTCCACCAGGAGCCTCACGAAGGCGACCGTGTCCTCACGGCACGCCTCGGGCTCCACCTCGAACTCCTCGCACAGCGCCGCCACGATGTCGCCCAATGTCCGCCGTCCGTCGACCAGCTCCAGGATGCGCTCGGCCACCTCGGACACCTCGCCGCCCTCGTCCTCGAACGTGTGCAGGGTGTCGTCCGGCCCCACCGCCAGCATCCGGTCTCCCACCCGCTGCACGCCCGCGTCCGGGTGGAGGTTCGGCACCACACTCATCACGTCCTCCATGTGTGCCCTCCCTCCTCCGGCCTTGACCCCCAGCCCCGTGCGAAACGGGGTGGGATGCTACCCCCTCCCCGATACCCGGGCCAGGAACCGTGCTCGCCCGCAAGCCCTGTTGTCGACCATGCGGTAACCGCTATGACGGGGGCGCGCCACCCTCGCAGGCGGCGGGAGGAACCAGGGAAACCATGAACACGATGCCAGAAAGTGAGATGGCGCCCCGGCAGGGCTGGTGGGGCCGCAACTGGAAGTGGGTGGTGCCCACGGGGTGCCTGGGGCTGCTGCTGTCCTGCGGCTGCCTCGGCGCCCTCGTCTTCGGCTTCACCTACCAGGCCCTCCGAGGCACTGGCGTCTTCGTCGAGGCGCTCACCCAGGCGAAGCAGTCTCCCGAGGTGCGCCAGACGCTCGGCGAGCCCATCGAATCGGGGATGATGCTCCAGGGCTCCATCCAGTCCCAGAACGACCAGGGCTCGGCCAACTTCTCCGTGCCCCTCAAGGGCCCCAAGGCCGACGGCACCCTCCTCGTCGAGGCCTACAAGAACGGGGACGAGTGGAAGTTCACCACGCTTCAGGTGGAGGTGCCGGGACGCCCGACCATCGACCTGCTCGGCGGAGAACCCGCGCCTCCACCCGACACCGTGCCCTTCCCCGACTCGCTCCCGGACGTCGAGCCCCTGCCCGAGGACGAGGAGCCCGGCGACTCGCCGCCCGAGGAACAGGAGCCCGAGGGAGACGAGAAGGACATCGAGCTCTGAGCCCGCAACGGAGAAGGGGCGGCGCGAGGAGTCTCCCCGCCACCGCCCCTCCCGGGACTGCTGCTCCGGCAGTGCCTAGCCCTTGGCCTTGTGGATGGCCTCGCGCAGCGCGGGCAGCACCTTGAAGAGGTCCTCCACCAGCCCGTAGTCCGCCACCTGGAAGATGGGGGCCTCGGGGTCCTTGTTGATGGCGACGATCGTCTTGGAGCTCTTCATGCCCGCCAGGTGCTGGATGGCACCGCTGATGCCCGCGGCGATGTAGAGCTGCGGGGCGACCACCTTGCCCGTCTGGCCCACCTGCAGGTCATTGGGCACCCAGCCGGCGTCGCACACCGCGCGCGAGGCGCCCACCGCGGCACCCAGCTCGTCGGCCAGCGCTTCGATCTCCTTGAAGTCGCCCTTGGTGCCGCGACCGCCGGACACCACCACGCGCGCCTCGGTGAGCTCGGGCCGCGCGCTCTTGACCTCCTTGAAGTCGACGAACTTCGTCTTGCCCGCCTCCACCTTGGGGGAGAAGGTCTTGACCTCGGCGGCGCCCTGGCCACCCGCGGCCGCGGGGAACTCGGTGGCGCGCAGGGTGAAGACCTTCACCGGCGTGGTGAGCTTCACCTCGGCGAACACGTTGCCCGCCCACATGGGCCGGGAGAACGTGACGTCCGCGCCACTCCCGTTGAACCCCATGACGTCGGTGGCCATGGCGGCCTGCAGGCGCGCGGCCACGCGGGGCAGCAGATCCTTGCCCTGCGCGGTGGACGCCATGCCCACGTAGTTGGCGCCAATGGACCTGGCCAGCTCGGCGATGGCCGGGGCGTACGTCTCGGCCAGGTAGTGCTCGAACTCGGGGGCCGCGGCGGTGTGCACCGCCTTGGCGCCCAGGCCCGCGAGCTCCTGGGTGACCTTGGAGGGATCCTTGGAGAGCAGCACCAGGTGCAGCTCCGCGCCCGCCTTCTCGGCGAGCTGCTTGCCCGCGCCAATGGCGTTGAGGGTCGCCTTGCGCAGGTTCCCGTCCGGCTGCTGCTCCGCAACGATGAGAACGATCGGCATGTTCGGCTCCTAATCTCGAAGAAGAAGGGGAACGACGCCCCGTCAGACGACCTTGGCCTCGTTGCGCAGCTTGTCCACCAGCGTCGCCACGTCCGGCACCTTGATGCCCGCCTTGCGCGGCGGCGGCGCCGCCATCTTCAGCACCTGCACCTTCGGGGTGACGTCCACGCCCAGCTTCGCCGGCGTCAGCTCCTCGATGGGCTTGCTCTTGGCCTTCATGATGCCCGGCAGGCTGGCGTAGCGCGGCAGGTTCAGGCGCAGGTCCGTGGTGACCACCGCCGGCAGCGCGCACTCGAGCGTCGTCAGGCCGTTGTCCACCTCGCGCACCACGCGCACGCTCTTGCCATCCGCGCCCACCAGCAGCGCCGGCACCTTGCTCTTCTCCTGCTCGCTCTCCAGCGACTCCACCTTGGAGGCGAACGTGGCCTGGCCCCAACCCAGGTACTCGGCCAGGTACTGGCCCACCTGGTTCTGGTCATCGTCGATGGACTGCTTGCCCAGCACGACCAGGTCCGGCTTCTCCTTCTCCACCACCTTCTGCAGCAGCCCCGCCACTCCCATCTGGTCCAGCGCGCCCGTGTGGTTCACCCACACCGCGCGGTGGGCGCCCATGGCCAGCGCGTGCCGCAGCTGCTCCTGGACTTCCTTGCCGCCGATGGAGACGACCACCACCTCGCCGCCATGCTTGGCCACGAGACGCAGTCCCTCCTCGACGCCAATCTCATCGAAGGGGTTGATCTTGTACTTGAGCCCCTCCTGAACGATGCCCGAGCCGTCCGGCTTCACCTTGATCTTGGACTCGGGGTCTTCCACGCGCTTGGCGGTGACGAGGATCTTCACGGTCGTCCTTCTCCTTAGAGCGGGTACTCCCAGAAATGACCTGACGGGTGCGTTTTCATGACGCAACGCGCCGCGTCGCGGGGCGTTGATTTACGCATCAACGCCCCGCTCCGGCAACCGGGAAGCGCAAGGAGCGGACAGTTTTTCTTGTCTACTTGAACAGCTCGCGCGCGATCACGAGGCGCTGCACCTGGCTGGTGCCCTCGTAGATCTGGATGAGCTTGGCGTCGCGCATGAGCTTCTCCACCGGGTACTCCTTGATGTAGCCGTAACCGCCGTAGACCTGGACGGCGTCGGTGGTGACCTTCATGGCCATGTCGGCCGCGAAGCACTTGGCGTAGGAGGACTGGAGGCTGGCGCGCTGGCCCTGGTCCAGCAGCCACGCGCTCTGGTGACACAGCAGACGCGCGGCCTGGATGTTGATGGCCATGTCGGCCAGCATGAACTGGATGCCCTGGTGTTCACGGATGGGCTTGCCGAACGTCTTGCGCTGAGCGGAGTAGTCCAGGGAGTGCTCGAGCGCGGCGCGGGCGATGCCCACCGAGAGGATGGCGGTGATGGGACGGCTGTTGTCCAGCGTCTCCATGGCGATGCGCCAGCCCTCGCCCTCCTCGCCGATGCGGTTGGCCACCGGGACGCGCACGTCCTCGAAGGTGAGCGCCACGGTGTCGCTGGCGCGCTGGCCCATCTTGTTCTCGTGCTTGCCCACGGTGAGGCCCTTGGGACGGCCCTCCACCACGAAGCAGGTAATCCCCTTGTGCTTCTTCGCCTTGTCCACGGTGGCGAACACCGTGTACTGGTCCGCGTGGCCGCCGTTGGTGATGAAGCACTTGGCGCCATTGAGCACGTAGTGGTCGCCGTCGCGCACCGCGGTGGTGCTCATGTTCGCCACGTCCGAGCCGGCCTCCGGCTCGGTGAGGCAGAACGAGGAAAGCTTGAACTTCTCGGTGAAGGGCGTGAGCAGCCGCTTCTTCTGCTCCTCGCTGGCGCCCACGATGATGGGCAGGTTGGCCAGGTCATTGGCCGTGATGGAGGTGGCCATGCCCGCGCACCCCCAGGCCAGCTCCTCGTAGGCCAGCAGCTGGTCCACGTGCGACAGGCCCAAGCCGCCGTACGCCTCCGGGGTGGCCATGTTCAGCAGGCCGTTCTCCCAGGCCGAGGCGATGATGCTCCGGGGGAACTCCGAGGTCTCGTCGTGGTGGGCCGCCTTGGGGCGAATCACTTCACGAGAAAACTTGCGCGCCATCTCCTGCAGGGCGCGCTGGGATTCGGAAAGCTGGAAGTCCATGGGTCCTCGCGGGCTGTGATCCGGCAGAAAAACACGGTGGTTGAAAGGGTGCTTCCCACCGGCTTCGTGCCATGTGTCTGTGGTTTGACGAATACCGCGTGCACCGGAATACTGCCAGCCGTCAAGACCCGGGGTCTGGGCCGGTTCAACCCCGTGTCCGAGGGGAGTCATCTACATGCATCGATTGTTGAAACTCACTGGCGCCCTGGCGCTGGTGCTGGGAATCACCGCCTGTCCGGGAATCTTCGGGGGCGAAGAGGAGAATGAGCCCCTGCTGCTCGTGACCGCCAGGCCCACCCGCATCGACGACGTGGGACAGGCGTCCACGCTCACCGTAACGGCCACGGATGGCAAGGACGAGCCGGGCACGGGCTCCGTGGAGCTGACGGCCGCCGCCGGCGTCTTCGACAACGACCAGAGCACCATCACGCTGACGCTGGAGAACGGTGGCGCCACCACCACCTACAAGTGCCCGAAGGCCCAGGACGTGGGCTGCAGGGGCGGCGTGGCCATCGACGCCCAGTGGGGCCAGGCCACCTCCAAGGTGACGATCACGGTGGGCAGCGGCACCACCACCCCGGACGGTGGCACCGACGGTGGCCCCATCAAGCCCCCGCCCACGGATGGTGGCGCGGGAGATGGTGGCCCGGGCGTGAGCCTGTCCGTCAGCAAGAACCCCATCTTCTACAACGTCGGTGACTACGCCATCGTGACCGCCACCCTCAAGCGCACCAACGGCACGGTCTGGGCGGGTGAGACGATCGCGTTCGACACCACCATCGGCGGTCTGCAGCCCACCGATGGCGGCACCACGCCCGTGCAGTCGCTGTCGGCGACGACCGCCTCCGACGGCATCGCGCAGGTGCGCTTCGTGGAGACGGGCTCCCCGGGCACCGCCAGCATCCAGGCCAAGCACGAGGCCTCGGGTCAGGCGAAGTCCATCCAGGTGGACGTCACCACCGTGCAGCAGCTCACCCACAAGTCCACCCTGTGCAACGGCACGGCCTGCACCATCATGGGTGTGCGTGGCTCGGGCTTCAACGAGCAGGCGCAGATCACCTTCAACCTGAAGGACTCGTCCAACCGGCCGGCCGTCGGAGTGAAGGTGACCTTCAGCATCCCCAACGCGCCGATGAACACCACCGTCACGCCCTTCGGCTACACCAACGCCCAGGGTGACGTCACCGCGACGATCTCCGCCGGCCCCACCATCGGCGCCATCGTGGTGCACGCCACGGCCATTCCGGGCCTGGTCGAGGTGGACAGCCCCACCATCGGTATCCGTGGCGCCAAGCCCACCAACAACGGCCTGTCCATCCAGTGCAACCTGGTCAACATCGCCGCCTACGTGAGCCCGGATCCCCCCGCCGCCTTCGATGTCGGCTGCAAGGTGAAGGTGGTGGACCGGTACAACAACCCGGTGGGTACCGGCACGCCGGTGAACTTCAAGGCAGAGGCGGGCAACATCACCACCTCGGTCAACACCACCCCCTACTCCCCCACCGGCAACAACATCAACGAGGGCGAGGGCTCCGTCACCTTCAAGACGCGTGGCGGTACCAACTTCCCGGTGGATGTCACCCCGCTGGAGGCGAATCCCTCCCAGTTCCCGTTCTCGCGCAGCAAGGAGCCGCGGGTCCTCAGTGGCCAGCTCGAGCGCAACCCGCGCGACAGCCTGGTGACCATCATCGCCTACACGCGCGGTGAGGAGTACTTCTCGGACGACAACAGCAACGGCATTCGCGACGCGAACGAGCAGTTCATCGACCAGGGCGAGCCCTACGTCGACAGCAACGACAACGGGGTGCGGGACGAGGGTGAGATCTACATCGACGAGGCGCCCGCCGACGGCAAGTGGAACCCGCCCAACGGCGTCTGGGACAAGGACACCAGCATCTGGAGCGAGGCGTTCATCCTCTACACCGGACGTCCGGTAGCCTCGAACTCGCTGCTCATGAGGCGCCCCGGCGGCTATCCGCCGGTGTACACGACCTTCTCCGGCGGCTGCGGCAACGGACTCGCCAAGGGGACGGATGTCATCATCGAGGGCTATTTCGGCGACGAGTTCCTCAACCGTCCCCAGGCCGCCGCGACCGGCTTCAACATCTCCCACACCGCCAGCAAGGGGAGCGTGTCGCAGCTGATCTCCGGCCTCCAGGACGGCTATGGCTTCGGCATCGAGCGCCGGAAGATCAACCCCGTGGATGGCTCGGACTGCACTCCGGCCGTCAAGGTGTGCAACTGGCGGACGCTGTTCTACGACTGGGGCTACGGCTACACGGGACAGTTCCAGATCAAGGGCGCCTCCACCACGGACGTGACCCCGTGTCAGACGGACAGGGTGTACATCACCTGCACCGTGCTCAACATCGGGCTCGCGATCCCCATCGACGGCGCCATCGAGTAGTCGGCCACACGCCGCGCTGAATCGACGAGGCCACCGCGCCAGTACGGGCGGTGGCCTCTTCGTTGCCGGGCGACGACGGCCTACGGCTTGGCGGACTTGGGAACCTTCTCCCAGTCGGACAGGAACTTCTTGATACCGATGTCGGTGAGGGGGTGCTGGGCCAGCTGGGCGATGACGCTGTAGGGCAGCGTGGCCACGTCCGCTCCCATGCGCGCCGCCTGCAGCACGTGCACCGGGTTGCGCACGCTCGCCACCAGCACCTGCGTGGTGAAGTCGTAGTTCTGGTAGATCTCGATGATGTGGGCGATGAGCTCCATTCCGTCCTGGGAGATGTCGTCCAGGCGGCCCACGAACGGCGAGATGTAGGTGGCCCCCGCCTTGGCGGCCAGCAGCGCCTGGTTGGCGGAGAAGCACAGCGTCACGTTGGTGCGGATCCCCTCGGCGGTGAGCGCCTTGACGGCCTTGAGGCCCTCCACGCCCATGGGAACCTTCACCACCACGTTGTCATGAATCTTGGCGAGCCCCTTGCCCTCCTTGATGAGCTCGGGCGCGTCGGCGGAGACGCACTCGGCGCTCACGGGTCCATCCACGATGGAGCAGATCTCCCGGATGGTCTCCTCCAGGCCGCGGCCCACCTTGGCCAGCAGCGACGGGTTGGTGGTCACTCCATCCAGCACGCCCATCGCATGGGCCTTGCGGATCTCCTCGACGTCGGCGGTGTCGATGAAGAACTTCATCTCGTCCCCTCTCCAGGTTCAGGTCTGCCCTGTAAGGTTGTAAGGCGGAAACCCACGGGTGCAGGCGAGACGCTCCCGTCTGCCCGCCGGGCGAGGAGGCGCGTAGCCGATGCCCCCCGGTGCGTCAAGCTGGCAGGCCCGCCCGGCCCGGGGTTACAAGGGCCCCACCACCATGGCCCGAGCCTCCCGAAGCACCGCCCGGAAGCCCCGCCTCCGCGCCCTCCCCTCTCCCAATCCCCCCTCCCCCGAGCCCTCCCGCGACGAGCGCGAGGCCACGCTCGCCTACGCGCGCAGCGTGCTCGAGGCCGAGGCCCAGGCCATCCTCGGGTTGATGGGGCGGCTGGGCGACTCCTTCCTGCGCGCGCTCGAGCTGGTGCGCGACTGCCCGGGCCAGACGGTGGTGACGGGCATCGGCAAGGCGGGCCTCATCGGCCAGAAGCTGTCCGCCACCCTGGCCTCCACCGGCGTGCGCTCCGTCTTCCTCCACCCCACCGAGGCCGTCCATGGAGACCTGGGCCGCGTGGGCCGCGGGGACGTCATCCTCGCCCTCTCCAACAGCGGCGCCACCGAGGAGCTGGTGCGGCTGCTGCCCTCCTTCAAGCGGCTGGGCGCCCCCGTCATCGCCCTCACCGGCGACGCGGAGAGCCCCCTGGCCCGGGGCGCGGACGTGGTGCTGGACATCGGCCGCATCGAGGAGGCCTGCCCCATGGGCATGGTGCCCACCGCCTCCACCGCCGCCCTGCACGCCATCGGTGATGCGCTCGCCATGGCCGTGATGCGCGCACGGCCCTTCTCCTCCAGCGAGTACGCCCTGCTCCACCCCGGCGGGAAGATCGGCCGCTCCGTCATGCGCGTCTTCGAGCTGATGCGCTCCGGGCCCTCCAACCCCGTCGTCCGCGACTCCGCCAGGCTCTCCGAGGCCGTGGTCGTGATGACCAACACCCCCGGCCGGCCGGGTGCCACCAACGTCGTCGACCGCCAGGGCCGCCTCGTGGGCATCTTCACCGATGGCGACTTGCGCCGGCTCGTCGAGCGCGGGGAGACCAACTTCGAGCGCCCCATCCGCGAGGTCATGGGCAAGCGGCCCCGGTGCGTCGGCCCCGAGGTTCTGGTGCTCGAGGCCACCAAGCTCATGCGCGAGTTCCGCGTCGACCAGCTTCCCGTCGTGGACGCCGAGGGCAAGGCCGTGGGCCTGCTCGACGTCCAGGATTTGCTCGCCGCTCGGTACTTCTAGGCAGGGCACGGAGGGGCAATACCCTCACCCCAGCCCTCTCCCAGGGGGAGAGGGGGCATACACGGTTACTGGCTCAGCTTGGCCTGGAGTGATGTCTGGGCCGCGTAGCCCGGCGCCGAGGCCGCCAGCTTCGTCCAGAGCGCCTTCGCTCCCTTCAGGTCACCCTTCGCCTTCAACGTCTCGCCCAGCTTGTCCACCGCCGCCGGGTCCGACTCCACCGCCACGCCCCACACCCGGTCCGCCGTGGGCTTGCCCAGGCCAATGAGCGTCCACGCCAGGCCCGCCTTCACCCGCCCGTCCGGACGCAACGGCATCACCTGCCGGTACGACTGCAGCGCCTCGTCGAAGCGGCCCTTCGCCAGCAGCTCCTCGCCCTGCGCCACCGTCTGGTCGAGCTGCGCCTCCAGCTCCGGCGTGTGCTCGACGTTCTGCATCGCCTGCATCGTCTCCTGCGAGAGCGTGGGCGCCGAGGCCCCGGCGGCTCCACCCGCCATCGGGCCACCCGCCCCCGCCATCGGCCCACCCGCTCCCGCCATCCCCATCGTCGGCTTCGGCGACAGGTCCAGCTTGGACACCCGGATGCGCCGGTCCTCGGCGCGCGAGGCCAGCATCTTCTTCATGCCACCGGCCTTCACCGCGTCATCCGCCAGGCGGCTCAGCTTGCGCGCCAGCGCCGAGCGCGTCGAGTCCGGGTGCGCCGCGAGGAAGGCCTCGAAGCCATCGCGCGCCGACTGCAGCGCCTTCATGTCCTCGCCCCGCGTCTCGTACAGCAGCGCCGAGCGCCCGAAGAGCGCGTCCGCGAACGAGGGCGACACCTCCAGCACCCGCTCGTACACCTTCAGCGCGCCCTCGGCGTCACCGTTGAGGAACAGCGCGTTGCCGCGCATCGACTCCACCTCGAGCACCGGCTGCAGCGCCGCGCGCGCGCAGGCCACCGCACCCGCGGTGTCGCCCTTCTTCGCACGCTCCGCCGCCACCGCCCCCATCTGCTCCACCGGCGTGTCCACCGAGAAGCCACACTGGGCCTCCTCCGCGGACGGCACCGCGCCCTTGCCCAGCTTCTTGCGCTGCGCCACGAAGAGCTCGCGCGTGGCCTTCGCCTTCTCCTCCGCCTGGAGGAAGTAGGAGACGGCATCCGCGGAACGCCCGTTCGTGTAGTAGAGCTTGCCGAGCGCCGAGGCGATCTCGAACGTCTTCTCGCGCTCGCGCAGGCCCTGCATGCCGTCGAGCTGCTGGAGCAGTTCCTCGGCGGTGGGCGGCGAACGGCCCGTCATCGGCGGGTGCCCCTCCATCATCTGCCCCGAGGGGGGCATGGCCGCGCCCGGGCTGGCGGCGGAGGGCTGTGCGTCCGAGCCAAGGGTCGGATGCCCGGCGGGCAGGTTGGTGGGCTCGGCGGCGAGGAGGGCCGCGGTAGCCAGGGCCAGGGAGAGGGTCATGACTCGGTCACGGGGGAAAGGGTTTCGGGCCACTGGGTGGCCGGGCACCGCTGCACGTCCTGCGGCGCGAGCTGGGCGAGCAACTCCACCACCGACATGCCCAGCACCGGGTGCTCGGCCTCGGGGGCGAGCTCGGCCAGGGGCTCCAGGGCGAAGCGGCGCTTGTGCAACTCCAGGTGCGGCACCTGCAGGTTGGGGTCCGCCACGACCTCACCCTCCCACAGGAGGATGTCCAGGTCGATGGGACGGGGGCCCCAGCGGGGACCGTCCAGGCGGCGGCCCAGGTCCTTTTCGATCTGCTTCAGGATGCAGAGCAGCCGCTGGGGAGGCAGCCCGCACTCCAGCTCCACCACGGCGTTGAGGTAGCGCGGCTGGGGAGGCCCCACCGGGGCGCTCTCGAAAAGGGAAGAGCAGCGCAGGACGGCCACCGCATCGATTCGGGACAGCGCCTCCAGGGCGGAGACGAGTTGGGCTTCGCGGTCTCCCTCATTGGAGCCCAGCCCTACATAGACAGTGGCGCTCAAGGCTCCATCTCAACAGGATTGGCCAGGGTCCCGATTCCCTCCAGCTCCACTTCCACCGTATCTCCAGCGGCCAGCCGACCCACGCCCGAGGGAGTCCCCGTGCTCACCAGGTCACCCGGCAGGAGTGTCATGATGTGGGAGATGAAGGACACCAGCCGGGCGGGACCGAAGATCATGTCCGAGGTGCGGCTGTCCTGCTTCACCTGCCCGTTGATGCGGCAGAGGATGCGCAGGTCCGCCGGGGACAGGCCGGTGACGGCCCAGGGGCCCACGCAGGCGAAGGTGTCGTAGCTCTTGGCGCGGGTGTGCTGCACCTCGCGGCGCTGGATGTCGCGCGCCGTCACGTCGTTGATGCAGGTGAGGCCCCAGATGGCCCGGGCGGCGGTGGCCTCGTCGACGTTCTTGAGCCGCTCGCCGATGACCAGCCCCAGCTCCGCCTCGTAGTGCACCTCCTGGCTCGCCTTGGGAATCCGGATGGGCGAGCGGTGCGCGTTGAGCGCGGTGGAGGGCTTCATGAAGATGAGGGGCTCGGGCGGGACGGGCTTGCCCATCTCCTCCGCGTGCTTGCGGTAGTTCTGCCCGATGCACACCACCTTGGAGGCCTCGGAGGGCACCAGCAGCGACACCGCGCCCAGCGCCACGCGCCGGCCCGTGTCCTCCCCGCCCGCCCACGGCGCACCGGAGAGCACCACCACCTCGTCACCCTCGATGCGGCCGTATTGCGCTCGGCCCTCGTCCTGGAAACGGCAATACCGCGTCGTCATGGCGTCCTCTGGAAGCCGAGCACGTCGGCCATGTCGTAGAGCCCCGGCGCCCGGCCCGTCACCCAACGCGCCGCCCTCAGCGCCCCGAGTCCGAACTGGTCCCTGCTCGTGGCCCGGTGGGTGAGCTCGATGCGCTCGCCCTCACCGAAGAAGTATACGGTGTGCTCGCCCACGACGTCCCCGCCCCGCAGCGTCTGCACCCCAATCTCCTGCTTCGGGCGCGCGCCAATCTGCCCGTGCCGGGCGAAGGTGAGATCCTCCTGCCCGCGCCCCAGCGCCGAGGCGAGCACCTCGGCCAGCTTCAGCGCCGTCCCCGAGGGCGCGTCCTTCTTCATCCGGTGGTGCGCCTCGAGCACGTCCACGTCGTAGCCCTCCCCCAGCACCCGGGCCAGCTCGGCGGCCATGCGGATGACCACGTTCACGCCCACGGAGGTGTTGGGGGCGAGCACCACGGGGATGGACCTGGCGCTGGCGGCCACCTCGGCGCGGGACTCGGGGGTGAAGCCCGTGGAGCCGATGACCATGGCCACACCGCGCTCGGCACACTGGCGCGCGTGCGCCACGCTGGCCTCCGCGCTGGTGAAGTCGATGACCACCTGGGCTCGCGACGCGTCGAGCACGCGGCCGAGGTCATCGTTCACGGAGACACCGAGCGTCTCCAGACGCGCGGCCTGGCCGGCGTCCTGTCCCACGGAGGCGGAACCCTTGCGCGAGGTGGCGCCGGCCAGCTCGAGGTCCTTCGAGTCACGGACGAGGCGCAGCAGGGTGCTGCCCATGCGGCCAGAGACTCCGGTGATGACGGTGCGGATCATGGTGACCTCGATACCCTCACCCTAGCCCTCTCCCGAAGGGAGAGGGGACATACACGGTGAGGAACCAGGGTTAGTCCCTCTCCCTCTGGGAGAGGGTCGGGGTGAGGGTATGGAGTCCCCCGGGTTCAACCCTGGAGCAGGCCCAGCTTGCGCAGCTCGGCCTCCAGCTTCTTCGCATTGGGCTCGGTCATGGGAACCAGGGGCAGACGCAGCTCCGGTCCGAAGAGTCCCAGCTTGTGCAGGGCCCACTTCACGGGGATGGGGCTGCTCTCGATGAAGAGCAGCTTGTGCAGCTCGTTCATCCGGACCTGGAACTCCCGGGCCTTGGCGAGCTGTCCGGCCCGAGCGGCGGCCACCAGGTCCGCCATCATCCGCGGAGCCACGTTGGAGGAAACCGAGATGACGCCCTTGCCGCCGCAGGCGATGAAGGGCAGCACGGTGAAGTCATCGCCGGACAGGAGCGTCAGGCGCTCGCCGCACTTCTCCACCAGGTCCACGGTGCGGGCCATGTTCCCCGTGGCCTCCTTGATGGCCACCACCTCGGGGATGTCGCACAGCCGCAGCGCCGTCTCCGGGAGCAGGTCCACGCCGGTACGGCCCGGCACGTTGTAGGCGACGATGGGGAAGCCCGGGTGCGCCTTGGCGATGGCCTTGAAGTGCTCCACCAGGCCCGCCTGGGTGGGCTTGTTGTAGTAGGGCGTGACGATGAGCGTGCCGTCGGCGCCGGCCTCGCGGGCGCGCCTCACACCGTCGATGGCCTCCGCGGTGCTGTTGGAGCCCGCGCCGCCCACCACCTGGACCCGGCCCGCCGCCTCCTCCACCACCACGCGGATGGCGCGGAAGCGCTCCTCGGGGGTCATCGTCACGGCCTCACCGGTGGTGCCCATGGGGATGAGCACGCTCGTTCCCCCGGCGATCTGCTGCCGGACGAGCGCACGGTAGGAGGCCTCGTCGAGCGCGCCATCCCGGAACGGGGTGGCCAGCGCGGTCATCGAGCCTTCGAAGGTCTTCATGCTGCGGCTTATATGTTCAGGGCCGCTCGCCGCGCCAGAGGTCCTCGACGCTCTCCCGCTCGCGCACCACCCGCCAGGCGTCCCCGTCCACCAGCACCTCGGCCGGGCGGGGGCGCGAGTTGTAGGTAGAAGCCATGCTCATGCCATAAGCACCAGCGCTCATGAGCGCGTACAGCTCGCCCTGCTTGGGGAGCACCACCTTGCGCTGGCGGGCCAGCACGTCGGTGGACTCGCACACCGGCCCCACCACGTCCACCTCGACCTCCTGGCCGCGCCGTTGAACGAGCGGCTGGAGCCCATGGTGGGCGTCGTAGAGGGCGGGGCGCATGAGATCGTTCATGCCCGCGTCCACCACCACGAAGTGGCGGGCCGGCGTCTTCTTGCGGAAGAGCACGCGGGTGACGAGCAGGCCGGCGTTGCCCACCAGGACCCGGCCCGGCTCGAAGATGAGCGTGGCGCCGGTGTCACCCACGGCCGACAGGGCGGCGCGCGCGTACTCCTCGGGAGAGGGCGGCGTCTCGGACGTATAGGTGATGCCCAGGCCACCCCCGATGTCCAGGTAGCGCAGCGCGTGCCCCTTGGCCTTGAGCTCCTTGTAGAGCCCACCCACCTTGGACAGCGCGGCCTTGAAGGGCGCGGTGCGGGTGATCTGCGAGCCGATGTGGCAGTCCACCCCCACCGCCTCCAGGCCCTTCATCTTCCTGGCCCGGGTGTAGAGGGCCATGGCCTCCTCGAAGGGGACGCCGAACTTGGACGTCTTCAGGCCGGTGGAGATGTGGCGGTGCGTGCCCGCGTCCACGTTGGGGTTGACGCGGATGGCGAAGGGCGCGCGCTTCCCCTTGGAGCGAGCCACCGCGTCGAGCAGCTCCAGCTCCTCGGGGCTCTCCACGTTGAAGAAGAGGATGCCGGCGTCGAGGGCCTGGGCCATCTCGTCCGCCGTCTTGCCCACGCCGGCGAAGACCACCTTGCCCGGCTTGCCGCCGGCCGCCTTCACGCGGGCCAGCTCGCCGCCGGAGACGATGTCGAAGCCACTGCCCTCGTCGGCGAGCAGCTTGAGCACCGCCAGGGTGGAGTTGGCCTTCACCGCGTAGCACACCAGGTGCGGGTGCGAGCCGAAGGCCTCCGTCACCACGCGGAAGTGCCGGCGCAGCGTGGCGGTGGAGTAGACGTAGACGGGGGTGCCCACCGCGTCGGCGATGGCGGACAGGGGCACCTCCTCGGCATGGAGGACGCGCTTGCGATAGGTGAAGTGATTCACGGAGTCCCGGCGTCGGGTGGAGGAAGCGACGAAGGCAGCGGATCCCGCTGCGTACCCTGAGGCTGCGTGCCGGCGGCGGGCGCAGGCGGCGGCGAGCCGGTGGGCGGAGGCGGCTCCGCGGGCGGACGGGGCGGCCCCTTGATACCGCAGGCCGCCACCCCCAGCACCAGGCCGAGCAGCGCGATGAGAGCGCGAGAGCTCACCCTGGCACCTTCCTAGAAACGGATGCCCAGCGTGCCGCGGATGGACTGGGCCGTGGCCAGATCCGGGGCCGCCGTCGCGGGATTCGCATCCGGATCCAGCTTCAGGCCGGCGAGCGGGAAGAGCACGGACCAGTCGATGCGGGCGACGAAGCCATCCTCCGTCTCGTAGCGGGCGCCCAGGTTCGTCTCGATGCCCAGCATCCGATCCGCGAAGGAAGGCGTGGACTCGGGGTAGATGGCCTGCGAGTAGATGGCGCTGCCGAAGACGTCGAAGCCCTGGGTCAGCGTGTAGCGCACCGTGGGCTTGGCGTAGAAGGCATCGGTGACGGTGCCGATGAGCTGACGCCAGAGGATGTTGTCCACGTTGTAGGCGCGGTTGAACCGGAAGTTGCGGATGGCGTTGTCCTGGCAGCCGCCCACGCCACAGTTGAACTGCGGACCCTCGAGGACGGCCTGGGTGGAGCCCACCTGCTGCGTCCGGGACCGGGCCGGGTAGGCACCGAAGCCCGGCGCGCGGTCACCCGAGGCGAAGCCCAGCTCCAGCTGGATGTTGAGCTGGCCGTTGAGCAGCCGGTACTCGCCCACCGCCGCGCCGCCGAAGTTCACCACGTCCAGCGACTGGTTCAGGTTGGGGTTGTTCTGCTCGCCCGGCGTCCGCGCCCGGTTGCCGATGCGGCCCAGGTAGGCGGCGAACTCCAGCTCCACGCGGAACTTGCGCTCCTCGTAGCGCAGCCACACGTCCGGGATGTAGAGGTTGGCGTCGCGCTGGACGAACCCCGAGCCCTGGTTCACCGAGCCGTCCGCGTTGACCGCGGGGCTGGTGTAGAGCCCCGAGGCCTCGTAGCGCTGCTGGCGCCAGCTGAAGTGCAGGCCGTAGTTGAAGACGCCCTGGTTGTTCTCCAGCTTGGCCTTCACCTGCTGCGGGGTGTCGCGGCGCGCCACGGCCAGCACCAGGCTGTGGCTGTCATCCGCGTTGGTGAGGTCCACCGGCTGGCCACTCTGCCCGTTGGGCTGGGCGACGGTGCCCTCCTCGTTGAACTCCAGCATGGGCGTCACGTAGAAGCCGTCGAAGGGCTCCGTGACGAACATGACGCGGTCCACCTGGTCCCCGAAGTCGCACTCCAGGCAGTTGCCGTCGTTGCGCACGATGCCCAGACCCCAGTGCGCGTTCATGCGGCCGAAGCGCAGCAGACCCACCGGCGTGGACACCTCGCCATAGGCCTCGCGCACCCGCACCGAGCCGCGCAGGGCGTTGAGGCCCGCCTCGGGGGACACCTGCCCGTCATTGAAGACGTCGAAGAGCTGGAAGTTGTCGTTGGGGTAGCCGAGCGACGGCGTCGAGCCCAGCACGAGGTTGTCCAGCACGTCCAGCTGCGCCTTGACCCGCACCTCCTCGGAGATGTTGAAGGTGGGCTCCAGCCGCAGGCGCATGTCGGCGCCCGACTGGGTCTTCTCCGTGGCGCGGGGCGAGGCGTTCCACAGCGACAGCTCCGGCGCCTGGCCCAGATTGAACTGATAGAAGAGGTTGGGGCGCAGCCGGTAGTAGCCGTCGAGCGAGAAGACCTCCAGCTTGCGCTTCTCCTCCACCCACTCCTCCTGCCAGTCACTGGCGAGCGACTGGGTGGCGAGCTGGGCGCGGATCTCCTCGCGCATCTCCTGCTTGGCGGCCTCCAGGCGCTTGTCCACCTCCTGGCGGATGCGCTCCTCGGTGGAGTCGGCGGCGGCCTCCTGGGTGGCGGGAGCGGCGTTCTCCTGGGAGGGAGCCGGCGTGCCGGACGGAGGCGGCTCCGGCGTCTGCGCGGTGGCCGTAGCGGAGGCGACGAGAAGCGCCGCCAGCAGGGCGTTGGACGACATAGGGGATTCTTCTCCGGTGCCGCGCGAGTGCGGCGGGTGCAAAGGGCGGGCGAGTCAAGCGGACCCGGCCGGGGGTGTCAACGACGGCGAGCGGCTGTCTTCCGCCGTCCGTCCGGGGGTTTACGGGCAGGGTGTAGCGGTTGGCACTGGGGACAGCAATGGGTGGTGCGGCCACCTTGGGTGAAGGATTCCACCGTCGCCCCACACCGGGCACAAGGAGTTCCGGCGCGACCGTAGACGAGGAAACGGTTCTCCGCGCCGTCCTCCAGGTACGCGGGCTCGTCGCCCTGCTGCTCCTCGAGGCCGAAGGCGATGGAGGCGTGGATGGCATCGGCCAGCCGGGCCCACTCGGCGGGGGAGAGGGAGGCGGGCGCGCGCGCGGGGTGCAGCCCGGCGCGGTAGAGCGCCTCGGCGGCGTGGATGTTGCCCAGCCCCGTCACCCGTCCCTGGTCCATCAAGGCCACCTTGAGCGCCTGGCGCGAGGTGCCCAGGGCCTCCTGGAGCTGCCCGGCGGTGAGCCCCTCGGCGAGCGGATCCCTCCCCAGCTCCTTCACGGCGTCCAGCGCGTACAGGCGCGAGGCGGGGCACGGCTCCATGCGGCCGAAGAGGCGCGAGTCCGCGAAGTGGATGACCTCGCCGGAGTCCAGGTAGAAGCGGGCGCGGCTGTAGGGGACGGGGACGCCCTCGGGGCGGCGGAGGAAGCGGCCCGTCATGCCCAGGTGGGCCATGAGCCCCCGGCCTCCCTCGAAGGTGAAGAGGAGGTACTTGCCCCGCCGCTCCAGGGACTCCAGGCGCCCCTGGAGGGAAGCGAAGTCCTGACGGCGCGCCCCACGGAAGACGCGGGTGTCGTCCGCCTCGGCCCGCACCACGCGGCGCCCGTCCAGCCAACGGACGAGGTTGCGCCGGGCGATTTCGACTTCGGGAAGCTCGGGCATGGCGAGCGCGCCATAACACCCGCGCGCCACGGGGGAAAGCAGCGCGGTGGTCCGCCTAGCTGGACTGTCCCGACAGCTCGAAACCGAGCGCCTCGAGCGCCTGGCGTGCATCCTCCCGGAGCCTGCCCAGGCTCACCGCATCGTCCCAATCCACGGACGGCAGCACGTTCTTCATCCGGGTGAGCGCATCCAGGGCCCTGGCGGGATTCGGGAACGCGCCCGGCTGGGGGCCGCGCAGCGTGCGATTCACCATCTCCATGCATTCGGTGACGGACTCCAGGTACTCGTCGCGCAGCTTCGCGTCTCCCTTGGAGCGGCGCGAGTCCTCCATCGGGTGGTCGAGCGCGAGGTGACCCAGGTCATTGAGTGCGTTCGCCAGGCGGGCGGCCTGTTCGGCGGCGGACGGAGTCATCTGCCCTCCCCCTCTCCGCTCCGCGCGGAAGCGAAGGCGGCGGGCTGCGCCGGACAGATGGGACCCACGAAGGTCTTTCCCCCGACGGCCGGGACGAAGCCATAGGCACTTCCAATGGACTTCGAGGCACTCATGCAGCCGTAGGCGCACCACTCCTTGATGACGAGGTTCTTGAACGAGTCCGGGACGGGAATCAGCCCACCGCAGTTCGTGCAGCTGCCCTTTCCACAGTGGGTGACGAAGCACCGGGCGGCTCCACACTGAACGGTGTCGGGGCAGCCACGCTGCATGCACTCGAACTCCGGGATGATCTTGTCGCCATTCCCGGTGAGCACGATGGGAGGGTCCTGGCCCAGGCTCTCTTCGGAATGGGTGCCGGAGGTGTCCGCGTATCGCGCGGCGGATGAGGAGGAGCAGGCCGCCGCCATCATCACGAGCAGCAATCCGCGGAGGGCCGCGCCCGCGTCCATTCTGGGCTCATCCATGGGCTTCCTGGCTCGCTCGGGGGAGGGGACCGGTCGAACCAGGAAAGGATGATGCAAGTGAGAGGCCTGAAATCCCAGGGGGAGCTGAAAGACAGGGTTTCAGAACGTACGAATCTGGACCGGAACATGGATGCTCCACTCCGAGGAACGCGCTCGTGTAAGACCTGTTTACAGTTCGTGAAAAATCTCCAAGCACCTGGGAGGGTTACGCGTGGTGCAGCTCCCCTGCCCGATCTTCGGACAGACTCCTCCCCCTGGGTCTCCTCCTACCTGGACCGGTGGGGCCGCCGGCGAGTACCGCCAGAGTAGGACTATCTGCTGGGGATGGCCGAAGGCGATGTCCCAACAGGTTCGTCCACCCGGGCTGCTTCGAAGGAGCACGCGCCCACCTCCTTCAACCAGAACCCGCCTTCGTATTGAAGGACCACCTGAGGAGTCATCTCGTTGACCCACCCCGTGCGGTGGGGTTCGTCGACCCACATGGACGAAGAGGGCTCCTCCACCGTCCAGAAGTGGAACGCCCGGGCCTTCTCACGACGGCGCATGCACAAATGCGCCGAGGCACGCACTTCTCACTTGTTGCCGCGCGCACATCTGCGCGAAACAACCCCCGAAAGGCTGCGTCTGCCCGGTACAAGGGACGCCTTTCGCCGCAACCTCTTCTCCCCATCGGAGGCCCGAATGGCCGACATCCAGAAGAAGTACACGCCGATGCAGTTCACCCACCTCAAGGGTCTCAAGGGCATCAGCGACGCGGTGCTCGAGTCGCACTTCAAGCTGTACGAGGGCTACGTCAACCGCACCAACAAGCTCACCGAGCTGCTCTCGGGCATGCAGGCCAAGGGTGAGGCCGCTGGCTCCAACCCGGCCTACGCCGAGATGACCCGCCGCATGGGCTTCGAGTACAACGGCATGGTCCTCCACGAGTACTACTTCGGCAACATGAAGCCGGGCGGCGCCACCACCCCGGGCGGCAAGCTGAAGCAGGCCATGGAGCAGAGCTTCGGCTCCTATGAGAACTGGCTGGCGGACTTCAAGGCCGTGGGCACCTCGCCGGGCATCGGCTGGGCCATCACCTTCCAGGATCCGCGCACCGGCTGGCTCTCCAACCACTGGGTGACGCTGCACGAGAACGGCAACATCGCCGGCTACACCCCCATCATCGTCATGGATGCCTGGGAGCACGCCTTCGTGCCGGACTACAAGCCGTTCGAGCGCGCCAAGTACGTGGACGCCTACTTCCAGAACATCGACTTCGAGGCCTGCGAGGCCCGCCTGAAGAAGTAGTCGCTTCGGGACTTCTTCCCTCACGGCGGCGGATGGGCTCGGCTCGGGCCCATCCGCCGTCGTCGTTCCGGCACCAGGTGCTCCCCCGCTACTTGCGCTTCGTGGCGGAGCCGCCCTTCCGGCGCCGGGGCCGAGGCGTGGCCGTGCCCTCCGCCCTCTTCCCCCGCGGAGTCCGCTCCCGCATCTCGCGGGCGGCCTGCTGACGCAGACGCAGCGAGCCCCGGGTGGGGAGCTCGCGAACCTCGCCGCCCGTGGCCTCGGGGGCGGCACGTCCCGCCGCCCTGCCCGCCCGGGTGACGCGGGGCACCTCCTCACCCGCCGACTCCGGAGCCTCGGCGGGCGCCTCGCGCAGCCCGTGCGTCCGGGCGCGCCGCTCGAGGAAGGCCAGCAGCCGCTCCCGGTGCAGGTCCTGGTAGCGCTGGGGCACGAAGTCCACGATGCGTGTCTCGATGATGTCCAGCACGGACTCCACCTCGCGCTGCACTGGAGGCACGGTGCCGGAGAACTCGGAGAAGCTCTCCTGGGGGATGAGCTCGTCCGCGAAGTGCAGCGTGGAGAGGACGAGCCCCCGCTCGTGCGGCCACACGGCGCACAGGTGCTCCTTCAGGTGCATCACCAGCCGACCGATGCCCACGCGGCCCGAGGCCCTCAGCGCCATCGCCATGGTGGCGTAGGGCCTCGTGGCGTCCTCGCCCGGCATGAGGTGGTAGGTGGTGTCGAAGAAGATGGGGTCGATGTCCGCGAGCTCCACGAAGTCCTGCAGGTCGATGGTGCGGCTGGATTGGGGATCGAACGCCTCGAGCTCGCCACGCGTCATCTCCACGTACCGGCCGCGACGGATCTCATAGCCTTTCACCACGTGCTCGAAGGGGACCTCCTCTCCATCCGCCGAGCACACGCGCTTCTGCTGGATGCGGGCACCGTCCGCGTCGTGCAGGAGGTGGAACTGCACCTGTTTGGGTGAGACGGCCGCGTAGAGCCGCACCGGGACATGCATGGGCCCGAAGCCGAGCGAGCCGGTCCAGACGGGACGAGACATGTGGGGCCTCCCTGGCACCCGAGAGGGCGCCATCTCCTAAGCTCTGTCCCGGGAGACCGGGCGGCAAGGCGCTCCACGCGCGCGGACATGGGCCCGCCGGGCCGGCCGCTGGGAGCCAGCGTTGCATATCCATCCGCGCGGGACGTCCCACGGGGAGGAGCGTCACGGAACGCTTGCCGCGTGCCCGGGACGCTGATTACGAGGCCGGTTCATCCGGCGGTGACAGACACCATGAAGGGAAGGAACGGCATGCAACGGATTCTCTCTGCGATTGTGGGCCTCACGCTGATGACGGGACTGATGACGGGGTGCACCTCCCAGCGCCTCGCCAGCGCGCAACGGACGGCGGCGTCCTACCTCGTCTCCGACCAGCAGGAGGAGCAGCTCGGCCAGCAGGTGAAGACCGAGCTCGAGACGAAGGAGAAGATCAAGTACGTGGAGGACCCGGCGGTGGTGGAGTACGTGCGCACCCTGTCCACGCCCATCCTCCAGGCGGCGAACCGGGACCGCAAGGGCGTGAAGTGGAAGGTGAACGTCATCGACGACCCGAAGACGGTGAACGCGTTCGCCACGCCGGGCGGCTACCTGTACGTGTACACGGGCCTGCTGCTGGCGGCGGACAACGAGGCGGAGGTGGCCGGGGTGATGGCGCACGAGGCGGGCCACGTCGTGGGCCGGCACTCGGCGCGGGCGATGATCCTCCAGTATGGCCAGCAGGCGATCATCGACGCGGCGCTCGGCAAGAACCAGGGCACGGTGGGGCAGATCGCCGCGGGGCTCGCCGGCACCGGCGTGGGCCTGGCGTACAGCCGCGGCAACGAGACGGAGGCGGACGAGTACGGCGCGAGGTACTCGGCCGCGGCGGGCTATGACCCCCACGGCCTGGCCACCTTCTTCGGGAAGCTGGCGGCGGGTGAGGGCAAGACGCCGGGCGTGCTGAAGTGGTTGAGCACGCACCCGCCCTCCAGCGAGCGCATGGCCCACATCAACGACTACATCGCGAAGAACCGGCTGTCGGGCTCCAACCTGGGAGCGGAACGGCTGGCCGCCATCAAGCAGAGCCTGAGGAAGTAGGCCCCACGGGCCTCAATGCACCGAGGGAGGCCGCTGCTCCCCGGTGCCAGGGGGCTCGTCGTCGGGGGAGTCGTGCACCTCGGCGGGAGGCTCGACCTCGGCGGTGGCGCGCTCCGCCATGCGCCGGCGCCAGCGCCAGAAGGCGAACCGCTCCCGCCCCGAGCCCTCCGCCCCGGCCCCGCTCGACTTGAGATGGGGCACCTCGATGGGCGGAGGCCGTCCCTCCGCCTGCGCCACCTCCGCCTCGGCCTGCTCCAGGACGGCGTTCACCTCGCCGCCGATGATGAAGATGAGGCCGGTGACGTAGAGCCACAGCAGCAGCACGATGACGCCCCCGATGGAGCCGTAGGTGACGTTGTAGCGGCCGAAGAGCTCGACGAACTGCGTGAAGCCCCAGGTGGTGAGGAGCCACAGCACGCTGGCGAGCACCGCGCCGGGCGAGAGGAACTGGTAGCGGTGCCGGACGGCGGGCAGGCGCCAGTAGCACAACGCCAGCACCAGCATGACGAGCGCCGCGGTGAAGGGCCAGCGCAGCCACGACCACACGGTGTGGTAGGCGTTGAGCACGTGGAGGTGACGGGCGATCCACTCGCCCAGCCGTCCACCCAGCAGGAAGAGGGCGAAGGCGAGGGGGATGAGCAGCGAGCCCGCCACGGTCATGAGGATGGCGAGCCCCTGCGTCTTCCAGATGGGACGGTACTCGGGGACGTCATAGGCGAGGTTGAGCGCGCGGCGCAGGGCGTCCACGCCGCGCGAGGCCGACCAGAGCGCCACCAGGAGGCCGAGGGTGATGAGGCGGGGCTGGGTGTCGGTGACGAGCGACTCGAGGTGCTCCTGCACCAGACGCAGGGCCTCGGGCGGCATGAGCGGACCGAGCCGCGCCACCATGGCATCCACGGCGCCCGGGGCGAACGGCAGGTAGGCCGCGAGCGTCACGAAGAAGAAGAGGAAGGGGAACAGGGCGAAGAGGAAATAGAAGGCGAGCTGCGCCGCGCACTCGGTGACGGCGTCCTCCTGTAGCTCCACCCAGAAGCGTCGGCCGAGCTCGCGCCACGTCAGGTGCCTGGGTTTGCGGAACCTCATGCTTCCCGCCTCCGCTGCATCCCGGGTAAGGCTGGGAAGGTGGGCATGGGTGGGCCTCCGTGCAGCGAGGGGTGGAGCGGGCCCTTACCGTCCCCTCCCCTGCTCTCCGACCGGGGATGCACGCAGGAAGTCAGAATGCCTGCTAGCCTTCCCTTCCACCATGCATCCGCTCTCGCTCGTCATCTTCCTGACGCTCGCCGCCGGTCCCGATCGTCCCATCCCCGCGGGGTGCCGCGAGGATTACAGGACGTGCCGCGAGGACTGCACCATCGACTACGGTGGCACCACGACGAAGTACAAGCAGCTCACCCAGTGCCTGGTGAGCTGTGACAAGGAGCAGAAGCAGTGCAGCAGCCAGCACTACTCGCTCCAGGACGCGCAGATCGACCCGATGCCCGCGCGCCAGCCGGATCCGGCGATGAGGGATGCGGAGCCGTACGAGGATCCCGACAAGGCCTCGACGGTGCCCGCGTCGAGCACGCAAGGCTCCGGGGACTCGGTGCGCCGAGGTGTCTATCGGGCGTCGGAAGACGAGTCGACCGAGCCCATCCAACCGGCTCCGAGGGCGGAGCCGGTGGCGGCGCCCGAGCCCAGGACCGAGACGAAACCCGCCGCGCCGACGAAGACGGCGCCGGAGCCGGCGTCATCGGAGAGCGAGGAAGTGCCCATCTTCGACAAGGACGAGCCCGAGCCGGCGCCCGCGCCGAAGCCGGCGCCGAAGCCGGCGGAGCCGGTGCGTCCGACACCGCCGCCGGAGCCCAAGAAGAAGGACATCTCGGAGTGGGATCCCAACGGGGACTGAGCAACGACCCGAAGGAGCAACCCGAGGACCAACCCCGAGGACCAACCCCGCGGACCAACCCCTCTCCCCCTGGGAGAGGGACGGGGTGAGGGTATAGGGCCCCCGGGTTGAACCCGAGTCACCCGCGTCCAGCGACTGGGGCCTCTTCATCCAAGGATGCACCAGGGGACACCGGCCCGACGGGAGCCCCCTGAGTCAGCCGGACACCGACAATCACCAACCCGCCCCCGAGAACCAGAGCCCAGTGGAGCGACTCGCCGAGCAACAACCACGCGGCGAGAGCAGTAGCCGCGGGCTGGAGGTTGGAGAAGATGGCGACGCGGGAGGCGGGGACCTTGGACAGGGCGTAGTACCAGATGAGGTAGGCCACGACGGAGGTGAGGAGGGCCAGGTAGACGATGCTGCCGAGGGCGGGGCGGCTGACGGAGAAGGTGCGGGCCGGGTCCAGGGCGAAGGGCATGACGGGCACGAGGAGCAGGGCGGCGGTGACCATGCTCCACGCGGTGGAGCGCACGGGGCCGTGAGTGGCGGCGAAGGGCTTGCCCTCGGTGGTGTAGACGACCCAGGCGGACACGGCGGCGAGGATGAGCAGGTCGCCCAGGAGGGAGCCGCTCGCCGAGGCCAGTCCGCGGCCGAGCAGCAGCACCACCACCCCGACGAGCGCGGTGAGGATGCCGAGCGTGGCGCGAGAGGAAGGCCGCTCGTGCCCCCGCGCGAGGCTCAGCAGGTACACGCCGAGCGGGGTGAGCGCGTAGAGGAGCGCCGCGTGGGAGGCGGTGGAGCGGGACAGCCCGAAGAAGAACAGCACCTGGTTGATGGGGCCGGCGAGCAGGCCGAGCATCAGGACGCGGCGCCACTCGGAGCGCGGAGGCAGCTTGGGGCCGGGGGTGAAGAGGAGCAGCAGGCAGAAGACGGCGGCGCTGAGGAGGAAGCGCCAGAGCACCACGGTGAGGGGAGGCAGCTCCTCCATGGCGCGCTTGCCGGCCAGATAGGTGCCCGCGTTGATGAGCACCTGGACGAACAGCGCGGTGTACACCGCGCCGAGCGGGGCCTGACGAGAAGAACCGGACTCAAGGGAGGATGCGCCCATCGCCCGGCGCGAAGTACCAGATTGCCCGAGGTGCCGCCCGGCATTTCACGGGGCGGGCGGGCACCGACTGTCCGGTAGGAACTCAAAGAACCCGCGCGTTCAACCCGCCAGCACCTGGGACGACGCGTCACACGCGCGTGGCACGGGCCCGATACGACCCGTCGTGAAACGAACCGGGGCCGTCAGGGCGCGCCGCAAGCGAGCCACTCGCCGAGCTTCTTCCGCTCGTCGGTGGTGGGCATGGTGCCGTTGGGAGGCATCTCGGTGTTGGTGCGGTCGGGGCCGGAGGCCGTCCACGCGTCGATGTCCTTCAAGTGCGCGCGTATCCCCTCGGGGGTGTTGAAGTTCTGGTCCTCCGGGGCGTCCTGGCGCGCGGCACCGGAGAGCACCGTGCTGTGGCAGCGGGTGCAGTAGGTGTCCATGAAGGTCTTGCCGAAGTTCTGATAGGTGAGCGCGCTGCCCTGCGGGCAGGTGGCACCGGTGGGGCCGGTGTCGCCGCAGCCCGAGAGCACGAGAACGGTGGCACCGCACAGCGCGGCGATCAGAGGACGGAAGTGCTGGGACATCGTGGCCTCCTGAAGAGGGAACGACAGGCCCGGAGGGACCCGGCACCGGCATATCGGGAAGCGGCCAGAAGTGACAGCCTCCCGGAGTGCTCTCCGAGCACGCTCCGTCAGGCGTCCAGGTGCCGGAGCGCCCACTGCGCGGCGTGGCGCACCTGCTCACTCGGGTCCTGGCTCAACGTCTCCAACAGGGGCCGGGCCTCGAGCTGCTTCGCGGCGCCCAGCGCGTACACGGCGTTGCGGCGCAACCCATCGTACTTGGCCCGCGCGAGCGCCGTGCCGGGGATGAGCCGCTCGTACTGCTCGGGGGTGAGCGCGGCCAGCTCCATCACCCCGAGCTCCGCCACCGCCCGGGGCGCGAAGCGCTCGTTGGGGGTGAACACGGGGTGCCGGTTGAGGGGACAGACGTCCTGGCAGATGTCGCAGCCGAAGATGAGGTTGTCCATCTCCACGCGGAAGGACTCGGGCACCTCGGCGTGGCGGTTCTCGATGGTCTGGTACGAGAGGCAGGCCCGCGCGTCCACCCTCCCCTGGCCCAGCAGCGCGCCGGTGGGGCACGACATGATGCACTTGCGGCAGTGGCCGCAGCGGTCCTCCGCCGGTCCGCCCGCGTATGCATCCACCTCGGCGTCCAGCACGAGCGCGGACAGCAGCACCCACGAGCCATAGGGCTCGGTGATGAAGCACCCGTTCTTGCCCACGTAGCCCAGGCCCGCGCGCGCGGCCCACACCTTCTCCATCAACGGGCCCGAGTCCACGCTGCCGTAGTGGTGCACCTCGGGGTAGGCCTCCGAGAACAACCTGCGGAAGGCCTTGAGCTTGTCGCGCAGCGTGGAGTGGTAGTCCCGGCCGCGCGCGTAGCGGGCGATGGGCGAGCCCGCCGCGCGCGGCTCGTCCCGGTAGTAGTTGGTGGCGAAGGCGATGACCGTGCGGGCGCCGGGGAGCAGCCGGGAGACATCCAACCGCTCGGCGGCCCGCGTGGTCATCCAGTCCATGTCCGCGGCGCAGCCGGCCTCGAGCCACCCGAGGAGGAACCCGGGTTCGATGGGCTCGGCGCGTGCGAAGCCCACGAGGTCGAAGCCGACCCGCTGGGAGAGCTGGCGAAGGTGTTCGGAGGGCAGCGGACTCACGGTCCCCTACATAACCGCGTCGCCGCCCCAACGGAGCCCCCCACGTGCTACTTCGCGGGCTTCTCGGGTATCCACTTCACATCCTCGACGCCTGCCCGGTGGTTGGCCACTCGGGCCATGACGAAGAGCAGGTCCGAGAGGCGGTTGAGGAAGACGACCGTCTCCTGGGGGGCCTCGCCCTCGCGCACGGCGGCGACGACACGGCGCTCGGCCCGGCGGCACACCGTGCGGGACAGGTGCAGCGCGGCGGCCGCCTGGCTGCCTCCCGGGAGGATGAAGTGCGTCATGGGGGACAGCTCGGTCTCGAACGTGTCGATGGCCCGCTCCATGTCCGTCACCCACTCGGGCTTGAGCTTGGGGATGTGCTCGGAGGCCTTGGTGCCCGCGGGCGTGGCCAGCGCCGCGCCCACGGTGAAGAGCTGGTCCTGCAACCGGTGCAGGAGCGCGTCCAGGTCCGAGGGCATGGACAGGGAGCGCGCCAGGCCCAGCGAGGCGTTCAGCTCGTCCACCTCGCCGTAGGCGTCCACGCGCACGCTGTCCTTGCGCACCCGTCCGCCGCCGAACAGGCCCGTCTCTCCCGTGTCCCCGGTCTTCGTGTAGATCTTCATGGCGCCTCGTCTAACGCCCTATTTGCAGTTCGTCACGGGGGTCGCGGGGTTTCCCGTGTTGCGCACGTCGTGCTGGAACTTCGGCCACTGCGCGGAAGCGTCCAGCCCCTGACTGTCCACCACGAAGGCGTACAGCCGCCGATCGCTGTACGCGGACAGGTAGAGCACGCCGGGGCGATTGGAGATCTGCGTCCCCGCGGTGTCCCGCGCGCAGTCGAGCGTCAGCTCGTAGCCCGTCGGGATTCCCGACTGAGACGACGCGCTCCAGCGCGAGGAGAGATCCGCCGTGGACCACGCCGACAGGGTGCCCAGCGTCGAATACAGGGTCCCATCCCGTCCGAGCACGGGAGTCGTCGCGGAGACCGGGCCCGAGAGCCCGCCCTTGACGGTCGCCGTCCCCCCAGCCAGCGGGAAGCGGTGCAGCTCGACACCCGAGGAGCCATTCACGGTCAGGAAGGCCTCGTTGGCGCTCCCCACCGAGACGCCGCCCAGGGAATAGTTCGACGGGACCTGGTACCTCAACGTCGACAGACTCCCGCTGGTCGGGACGGAGAAGAGGCCGCGCGTGTTGAGGCTGTTCCCCCACCCTGGCACGACGAGCTGGGTGCCAACCAGCACGGGGCTTCCCAGGGTGGCCTCGATCTTCACCGGCCAGTCGAGCCGGGACTGATTGCTTCCGAAGGTGTAGCTGGCGAGCTCGGTGGAGTTACAGCACGTGCTGCTCTCGGACACGTAGAAGAGGTTGGTGCCCTGCGACACCAGGCCTCCCGGTCCGATGGGCCTCTGGAGCGCGTTGCCGAACTCGGGACACCGCTCCGCGCTCGTCTCCGCGTCCGGCCTGATGGCCACGAAGCGGTTCGAGTTCGCCGAGCCCTGAAGGAGGGCCACCACTGTCTCCTTGTCACCGGTGCTGGACGGGGTGGTGAGCAGGGTGAGTGACCCGTGGATGTTCCCATTGAAGGAGGAGCCGGAGAGCGGGCAGCCCGTCCGGAGCTGGCCCAGGTCTCCGTCGAACGCGTACAGCTCCGAGTACGAGGAGCCGTTCGTCCCCGACGCGACGTAGACGATCTCCGTGCTTCCCCCGAAGCCATTGTCCCGGGGCTGCCCCACCACGGGCGTGCTCAGGTAATTGTTCGACGGCAACGACTGCCACTTCAGCTTTCCCTCGGGAGTCACGGCCAGGAGCCTGCTCCGGGCGGAGACATAGATGGTTCCACGGGCTCCGATGGCGGGGTTCGTCTCGACGTAGTCGAAGAGATCGTAGGCCCACTTCCAGCGCGTCACCGGAATGCTGCCGTTCACCGTCTTCGTATTGCCCACCGTGTCTCGCGCGTTGACCACGAGCTCCATCTGCCCGCGGAACGCGTCGAACCGCGACTCCCACAGATTCACGGTGCCCTGGGCGCAGAAGTTCACGGAGCAGGGCGTGGAAGGCGTCAGGGCCACGGCCTTGCTCACGCCGTCGGTCCCCTTCACCTCGAGGGTGAGCGACGAGGAGTCGACGTGCGGCTCCTTCACCTGCAACTCGACCCGGACCTCCTGGTCGCGCCTCCACGCGTTGGGCACGTTGGGGTCGGCGTACTGTGCCCTGCCCGAGGTGTCGGTGGGGAAGGTCGGGTTGGGCACCACCAACGTGACGGCTGGAGGCGTGCGATCCACGTTCACGGTCACCGTGGCGCTCGGGCCTCCATCCGGCACGGCCGCCGTCAGCTTGACGTCACCTTCACCGGTCGCCGACGGCAGCCACTTCACCTCGTACACGCCCTCGGCCGAGCTCTGAGCGGAGAAGGAGCCGCCCTGCCCACCCGCCACTCCCGTCCCACTGAAGACGAGCTCGGCGGGGAACCTCGGGTTGGAGGCGAACTCCGGCTTCACCTCGAGCCGCATCCGCAGCGTCACCTCCGCGCCACCCGTGGGAGTGCCCTCCGCCGGCTCCAGCACGGTGACCGAGGCGAAGCGGGACACGCACGCTCCGCCGACGTACTCCTGCGTGGCCGCGCAGGTGCACGCCGGGCCACCGAAGTCCTCGTCCACCTGCGCGTCGCAGTCGTCGTCCACGGCGTTGCACGTCTCGGACGCACCGCTGTAGCGGGAGTAGTTGGTGTCATCACAGTCGAGCGCATTGGGCGCATGGCCCATCGGCTGCTGGCAGCCGTCGATGCCCGGGGAGCCCCGAGCGCCCTGGCCATCGCGATCCTCGTCCGGGTGCCACAGGCCGGGGGTCACCACACAGGTGCGCCCTCCGCCCGAGTCGCACGACCAGGCGCCCTTGCAGCCGTTGGTCATGTCGCAGAGCGCGCCCAGGGTGAAGTCCTCGTCCGTCCGCCCATCGCAGTCGTCGTCGAGGTCGTTGCACACCTCGGACTTCGGCCCCGTCTCGCCCTCGCAGGCGCCCCAGGTGCCGTCATGGGAGCAGCGGCGCTGGCCGGGCCGGCACTCACCGACGCTCCTGCCACACGCCTCCGTCGTGTTGGGCACGCACTCGTGGGGGATGCCCGCCGGGAGGCACAGCCCTCCGACGCACTCGTAGCCCCCGGCACACGCATGCTCCGCGTTGCAGGCGCGAGGCTTCTCCTTCTCGAGCTCGCCCAACTCCGGGACGGTACAACCCGCCAACAGCAACATCAGGCCAGCGGCCCACGTGAGGCGCTTCATCGGGTCTCTCCAGACGCGGTGGCCGCATCGGCCGGCATGAGGAACCAGGTCACCACGGCGCCCGCGAGAGCGAGCCCCGCGGTGCCCACGAGGATGTTGGCGGTGGTGGCGCTGCGCCGTGCCGCCTGGTGGTTGGAGATGAGCTCGTCCTGGAACTCCGCCTCGCGAGCGGCCGTCACCTGACCGCGAGACGCCAGGCCGAAGTACGTGGCCAGACCGCCGGCCACCACGCCCGTACCCGCCAGGGCCAGCGGCACCACGGGCAGCCGGCGGGGGCTGGCCTCCACCGTCGGCGTGAAGGCCGCGGGAGGAGGCGTGGAGGGCAGGAGCGCGCTCCCCTCCGAGGTCTTCTGCTCGGGCCGATCCGTGGAGGCCACGGCGGGGGGAGCCTCGGGCTTCGTCCCGGTGCCACCCGGGGTCGCCACCACCGGAGGCGTGCTCGCCGGCTTCTGACCCGGCTTCTTCCCGGGAGTCCCCGTGGAAGCGGTCGCGGGCTTCTGCTCCGGCTTGCCCGCGGTGGCCGTGCCGGCCTTCGGCGGCTCCTGGCCCTGCATGCGCGCCAGCTCCTGCCTCGCGCGCTCGCGCTGCTTCTCGAACTCGGCCTCCACCTTGGGGGAGACGCGCAGGGGCAGCTTCGCCTCCGGATTCAACAGGAGCGCCGTCTTGAAGGTGGCCTGCGCGTCCTGCCACCGCCCCATGTCCGCGAGGATGATGCCCTCGTGGAGCCCGAGGGTGACGTCATCCTCGACGCCACGTGCCACACGCCGGGCCCGCTCGAGCTGCTTGAGCGCCCGCTCGTAATCGAGGCCCTCGTAGAGGCGGATGGCGGCCCTCAAGTAGCGGTTGAAATCATCCGCCGCGTGGGCGGACTGCAACGGGGCCCCCACCAGCGACAGGAGCACCAGGACGAGCATCACGGACGCTCGACGGTTGGACAGGAACATGGTGCGGCATCCTAGCTCGCGTCCACGAGCTGACAGGTGTCCTCGTGGATCGGACGTGCTCGACATTCAAGGCCCCCATTCGCATCCGGCCGTGCGCAAAGTACGGGGGTCGGGCATTTTCTTGCCCGGACCCCACACGCACCCGAGATTACACCGACACATGAAGCAATACCTGGCCCTGCTCGAGCACGTCCTCCACCACGGGACGAAGAAGGGCGACCGGACCGGCACCGGGACGCTGAGCATCTTCGGTCACCAGATGCGATTCGACCTCTCCCAGGGGTTCCCGCTGGTGACGACCAAGAAGCTCCACCTCAAGTCCATCATCCACGAGCTGCTCTGGATGCTCGCGGGCGGCACCAACGTGCACGACCTGCAGAAGCACGGCGTCACCATCTGGGACGAGTGGGCCGATGCCCAGGGCAACCTCGGCCCCATCTACGGGCACCAGTGGCGCTCGTGGGCCCGGCCCGGCGGCGGCTCCATCGATCAGATCTCCCAGCTCGTCGAGCAGCTGCGCAAGAACCCCGACTCGCGCCGTCACATCGTCAGCGCGTGGAACGTGGCGGACCTGGACGCCATGAAGCTGCCGCCCTGCCACATCCTCTTCCAGTTCTACGTGGCCGACGGCCGGCTGTCCTGCCAGCTCTACCAGCGCAGCGCGGACATCTTCCTCGGCCTGCCCTTCAACATCGCCTCCTACGCGCTGCTGACGATGATGGTGGCGCAGGTGACGGGCCTGAAGGCGCACGAGTTCATCCACACCACGGGTGACGCGCACCTGTACCTCAACCACGTGGAGCAGGCCCGCCTCCAGCTCCAGCGCGAGCCCCGGCCCCTGCCCCGCATGACGCTCAACCCCGAGGTCCGCTCGCTCTTCGACTTCAAGTACGAGGACTTCACGCTCAGCGACTACGACCCGCACCCGGCCATCAAGGCGCCGGTGGCCGTATGACGCTGTCGGCCATCGTGGCGATGGCCTCCAACCGGTGCATCGGCCGGGACAACGCCCTGCCCTGGCGGCTGCCGGCGGACCTCAAGCGCTTCAAGCAGCTCACGATGGGGCACACCCTCATCCTGGGCCGCAAGACGTACGAGTCCATCGGCCGGCCCCTGCCGGGCAGGACGTTCATCGTGGTGACGCGCCAGCGGGACTACGCCCCCGAGGGCGTTCAGGTGGCGCACTCGCTGGAGCAGGCCCTGGAGCTGGCGCGCGGCGACGAAGTCTTCATCGCCGGGGGCGCGGACCTCTACCGGCAGTCCATGGACCGGGTGCGGCGGCTGTACCTCACCCGGCTGGAGCGCCCGTACGAGGGCGACACCTTCTTTCCCGAGGTGGACCTGTCCGGCTGGCGGCTCGTCTTCGAGGAGCACCACCCGGCCACCGCCACCGAACCACCCTTCTCCTTCCTCACCTACGAGCGGTAGGGGCAACGCCCACCACCCGACAGCACATCCCCGCGCCGGGTCTCGGGGTACCTTGCAGGATGTTGTTCTCGAATCCTGATTTTGATTCTCAAAATTGAAGTAACCCCCCGAGGACTGGTAGAGCATGGACCGTGAAACACACGGGCCTCCTGCTCCTGTCCCTGTTGATCGCGGCGCCGCTGGCCATTGCCGCTGACGAGGGTGCCTCCGAGGGGCGCTCCTGGCACCGGCTGGTGGGCATCCTCCAGTACCTCGAGGCGGACTATCCCAACGCCATCGAGTCGAAGTCCGAATTCGAGATGGCCGAGCAGCGCAGCTTCATCGCCGAGGCCACGGACGCGGCCCGGGAGATGGGCCATCAGGGCGAGGCGTTCCTGCCGCGCCTGGAGGACATCAAGGCCCGCGTGGACAAGGGAGAGGATCCGCAGGGCGTGAGCCGCGACTGCGCGGCGCTGGTGGAGGACCTGGTGCTCGCCGGAGGACTGGCGCGCAGCCCGCGCCTGGCGCCGGACCTCGAGCGCGGCAAGGCCATCTTCCAGGAGAGCTGCGTGGCGTGCCACGGCCCGGACGGGCGCGCGCAGGTGTCCATCGCCCGGACGATGGAGCCCCAGCCGGCCAACTTCCACGACGCGGACCTGATGGCCGGGCTCACCCCGTACAAGGCCTTCAACACCACCGGCTTCGGCGTGCCCGGCACGGCCATGCCCGGCTTCCCCACCCTCTCCGAGCAGGAGCGCTGGGCCGTCGCCTTCTACGTCTTCACCCTCCGCCAGCCCCCGTGCGACGACAAGCCGCCGAGCGTCTCGCTGGAGCAGCTCGCCAACTCCACCGATGCGGACCTGGTCCAGGCCCATGGCGAGAAGAACCTCGCGTGCCTGCGCCGCAAGATGCCCGACGTGGACGCGGAGCGCGGCCTGCTGACGGCGCGCGACCACGTGGAGCAGGCCATCAAGCTGGGCGCCGCCGGGGACTCGCTCGGGGCGCGCAACGCGCTGCTGGATGCCTACCTCAACGGGGTGGAGCCGGTGGAGCCGATGCTGCGCGCCCGCAGCCCGGAGCTGGTGCTCAAGCTGGAGAAGGCCTTCCTGGACACGCGGCTGGCCGCCGAGCAGAAGAGCCCGCACCTGCAGGACGAGGCCCGCATCCTCCTGTCCGTGCTGGACGAGGCGCGCCGCGGCAGCGGCAACGCGGTGGGCTTCGTCTCGGTGGTGTGGCTCACCCTGCTCATCCTCCTGCGCGAGGGCTTCGAGGCCACCGTCATCGTCGCCGCGCTGCTGGCCATGCTGCGCAAGATGCAAGCGACCTCCTCCGCGCGCGTGGTGCACGCGGGCTGGGTGTCCGCGCTGGTGGTGGGCGCCCTGGCCTTCATCTTCGGGCGGCACCTGCTCAGCGGCGCCAACCGCGAGCTGCTCGAGGGCATCGCCGGGCTGCTGGCCGTGGGCATGCTGCTGTACGCGGCGCTGTGGCTCAACGCGCGCTCCAACATGAGCAAGTTCATGGGCGAGCTGCGCGAGAAGATGCAGGGGGCGCTGGGCCGCGGCAGCATGGCGGGCCTGTTCGGCATCGCCTTCAGCTCCGTGCTGCGCGAGACGGTGGAGACGGCCATCTTCCTGCAGGGGCTCGCGCTGGACTCGGCCTCGGGCGTGGCCTGGGGCTGCGCCGCGGGCGCCGTGGCCCTCACCGCGCTCGTCCTCTTCGTCAACCGCGTGGGCTACAAGCTGCCCATGAAGACGCTCTTCAAGGCGTCCACGGTGCTGCTGGTGGTCACCGCCATCATCCTGCTGGGCAAGGCGCTCCATGCCCTGCAGGAGGTGGCCCTGGTGCCGCTCAAGCCCATCCCCTTCGTCACCATCGACCTGCTGGGCATCTACCCGGATGCCATGTCGCTCGTCCCGCAGGCGGTGCTGACGGCCATCCCGCTCATCATCCTCTTCATCAAGCGGCGCGGGAGCAGCACGCGCCTGGCGGACGCGTCCTCGCGGGGGTAGCTCCGGGTCCGCTCAGGCCGCGTCGGGCGTGAGCGGAAGCTCCAGGGTGGCCGTGGCCCTCGGCCCGCGGAGTGAAGACCCCAGCGGTCGAAGCGCTGTGTCGTCAGCTCGCCCCGGCCGCCACCACCCGGGCAGGGAGGGGGCGGACCGGAACCTGGGCAAGGCCCGCGAGAGGCTCAGGCGGCCGAGCTGTTCGAGTCGTTCGCGCTCTTCGCTCCCAGCTCCGCGAGCATCCGCTCACCCTCCAGCTCATCGATGGGGATGAAGCGCTCGAGGTCCGCGCGGTAGACGTGCACCCGCGCGTGGCCGATGTCGAACCACCAGCCGTGCAGCCGCAGCGTGCCGGCCTCCAGGCGCTCGCGCACCAGGGGGTAGCTGCGCAGGTGCTCGAGCTGCTGCAGCACGTTGAGCTGGCTGAGCCGATCCGCCGGGGGCAGCCCCTCGCCCACCTTCGTGTTCGCCATCGCGGCCAGGGCCGGACGGCCGATGTCCAGCCAGCTGCTGAGGTTGGGGGTCTTCTGGTCGTTGTACCCCGCCAGCACCGCCTTCATGGCGCCGCAGCCGGAGTGCCCGCACACCACCACGTCCTCCACCGGCAGGTTCAGCAGGGAGAACTCCAGGGCCGCCGCCTCGGAGCGATCGCTCAGGGACAGGCCCGCCGAGTCCGAGGGCGGCACCATGTTGCCCACGTTGCGCATGACGAAGAGGTCACCCGGGTGCGTGGACACGAAGAGGTTGGGCACCACGCGGCTGTCGGAGCACGCGATGAACAGGCAGTCCGGGGACTGTCCATGGGCCAGCCGCGCGAAGGTGGCGCGGTAGGCGGGGAGACCGTGACGCTGGAAATCGAGCAGACCCTGAATGAGCTTCTTCATCACGCACCTTCCGAGGAGAGAGTCGCAGAGGAGGAAACAGCGGCAACGGACTTCGGCTGCGCAATGGCACCCTTGCGCGTCCACACATCTTCGAGCGGCTCCATCCACACCTTGCCGCCCGTCTTGCGGTGGTTCTGGCACCAGCTCTCGAGAGCCTCGTAGCCAGAGTGGTCCAGCGTCTCCACCGCGAGGTCCAGCTCCACCTGGGCGCCGGAGGGCACCTGGGCGAGCGCGGTGGCCAGCCTGGGCACACCCACGAAGGTGAGGGCGCCGCCCACGCGCACCTGGTGCACGTCACCGGAGCGCCGCACCTCCACCTGCACCCGGCCCAGCCGCCACAGCAGCCGCGCCACCGCCAGCGCCAGGCCCATGCCGATGCCGGCCAGCAGGTTGATGCCCACCACGCCAGCCACCGTCACCAGGTACACGGACAGCTCCCCGCGGCGGCGCAGCTCCTGGATGTGGTGCATGTTCACCAGCTTCACGCCCACGTGGACGAGCAGACCGGCGAGCACGGTGAGGGGCACCAGCCCCAACCACGCCCCCAGCAGGGAGAGGAAGAGGAGCATCCACACGCCGTGCAGCACGGCGGACATGCGCGTCTTGGCCCCCGCGTTGATGTTGGCGGCGCTGCGCACGATGACGCCGGTGATGGGCAGGCCACCGGCCAGACCCGAGACGGTGTTGGCCAGACCCTGCGCCAACAGCTCCTTGTCCAGGTTGGCGCGCGGGCCGGTGTGCAGCTTGTCGGTGGCCACCGCGCTCAGCAGCGACTCGGCGCTCGCCACCAGGGCCAGCGAGAGCACCGCCGTCACGAAGCCACCCCAGTTGCCCTGGGGCAGCGAGGGCAGCTGGATGCTCTCGAAGAGGCTGCCGGACAGCTGCACCCGCGCCACGTCCGTGCCCCACAGCGCCGCGGCCGCCGAGGCGCCCACCACCGCCACCAGGGGCCCGGGCACCTTCTTGAGGCGGCTGTTGGGCATCACCTGCCACAGCACCAGCAGGCCGATGGTGAGCAGGCCGAGGATCGTCGCGGGGCCGTGCAGGTTGGCGATCTGCTCCGGCAGCTCGCGCAGGTTCGCCCAGGCGTTGGACTGCGGCTTGCCGCCCAGCACGATGTGCAGCTGGCCCAGCACGATGAGGATGCCGATGCCCGCGAGCATGCCGTGGATGACGGCCGGCGAGATGCCCAGCGCGGTGCGCGCCACCTTCAGGCCGCCCATCGCCATCTGCACCACGCCCGCGGCGGCCACCGCGGCACAGGTGGCGGCGAAGCCCAGCTCCTGGATGAAGCCGAACACCATCACCGCCAGGCCCGCGGCCGGACCACTCACCAGCAGCGGCGCACCACCGAACAGCCCGACCACCAGGCCGCCCACGATGCCGGCGATGAGGCCGGCCATGATGGGGGCGCCCGAGGCTAGGGAAATGCCCATGCACAGAGGCAGGGCCACCAGGAAGACCACCAGGGAGGCGGGTACATCGCTCGCTAGCACCGCCTTGAGCGAGCCGGCTGAACCGGCGCTCTGCTCTTTGGACTCCATGATTCTCTCAGCCTCCACGCAGCGAAAGGCGTCGCGCCTCCTTTCGGGAGGCACGCGCGGTTCCGGCGACCCTTCGCAAGGGGCATGCCGGGCGTGTGGAGCCGTGCTTCCCTCTGGAGCGGGCCGAGGGAGGGCCACGGGGACTTCAAGAATCTTGAAGTGCTACCCGCGGCACTGAAACTTCCTTGAATTCCTGCTTTCTAAGGAAGCACACGTTCTAGCGGTCGTGCGCGCGCCTACTCCTCACCCAGCCGTCGAAGGAAGGTGGGATAGGAGATGCCGAGTGCCCGGGCGGCATCCATCCGGCGCCCGTCCAGCAGCCCGAGCACATGCCGCACATACATCCGCTCCACGGCTTCCAGGGGCAGCGGCGGACCGGATACGACGAAGGCGTGGGGATCTCCCAGCGCGGACGGGCCTGGACCGCCCGGCGCGAGCGCCTCCAGCTCCAGGGCGGGGCCCGCCTCGAGCACCAGGGCGCGCTCGAGCACGTTGCGCAGCTCGCGCACGTTGCCGGGGAAGGGGTAGCTGGCGAGCCGCTCGCGGGCGGCGGCGGAGAAGCCCACCGGGCGGCGGCCCAGCTCCGCGCACAGCTCGACCACCAGGGACTCGGCCAGCGGCAGCACGTCCTCGCGCCGCGACCGCAGGGGAGGCACCTCCACCTTGAAGACACTCAGACGGAAGTAGAGGTCCTCGCGGAAGCGGCCGGCGGCCACCTCCTCGGTGAGGTTGCGGTTGGTGGCGGCCACCACGCGCGCACTGCTGCTCAGCTCGGTGCTGCCCCCCAGCCGCCGGAAGGCGCCCTTGTCCAGGAAGGTGAGCAGCTTGGCCTGCAACGGCAGCGGCAGCTCTCCCACCTCGTCGAGGAAGAGCAGGCCTCCGTTGGCCACCTCCACCAGGCCGCGCCGGGCGGTGCGCGCATCGGTGAAGGCACCCCGCTCGTGGCCGAACAGCTCGCTCTCCACCATGGTGTCCGGGAGGGCGGCGCAGTTGACGTGGACGAAGGGCCCCTGCTCCTCGCGCAGCAGGTGCAGGTGACGGGCGATCACCTCCTTGCCCACGCCCGTCTCCCCCAGCAGGAGGACGGGGCTGCGGGGCGAGGTGGCGATGCGCTCGAGCATCAGCAGCGTCTGGCGCATGGCGGGCGAGTGCGGCACCAGCAGGCGCCGCCGGCCCTCCAGCGCGCTCTCCGCCCGGCGCAACCGCTCCTGCAGCCGCATGTCCTCGGCGGCGCGGCGCGCGCGCAACACCAGGTCGTCCAGCTCCACTGGCTTGGACAGGTAGTCGCGCGCGCCCGCCTTGATGGCCTCCACCGCGCTGGCGATGTCCCCGTGCGCCGTCACCATCAGCACCACGGTGCCGGGCACCTGGGCGCGCAGTTCGGGCAGGAAGGTGAGCCCGTCGCCATCCGGCAGCCGGCGGTCGAGGATGACCAGGTCGGGGGCCTCCCGCGTCAGGGCCGCGCGCGTCTCGTGCAGCGAGCGGGCCGTGCGGACGCGGAACCCCTCCTGGGAGAGGACGGAGGCGGCGAGCGAGGCGAAGGTGCGATCATCGTCCACCAGGAGCAGGGAGGAACTCATGCGGTGCTCTCCAGGGGAAGGCGGAGGGTGAAGCGGCTGCCGTCGGGCAGGCGGGTATAGGTGAGACTACCTCCGTGGGCCTCCACGGCGGCACGGGCCATGGGCAGACCCAGGCCCACGCCCTTGGCCCGCGCGGTGGCGAAGGGCTCCCACAGGCGCGGCTCCAGATCCGGATCCACCCCGCCCGCGTTGTCCTCCACCATCAGCACGGCCTCGCCCGCCTCGCGCGTGAGGGCCACCCGCACCCAGGGCGAGGGACGCAGGCCCGTGTCGCGCGCCACCGCGCCCGCCTCCACCGCGTTGCGCAAGAGGTTGTCGACGGCGGACACCAGCAGCGCCGGGTCGGCCTGGACGGTGACGCCCTCGGCCAGCACCACCGACACGGGCACGTCCTCGGCCTCCGGCAGCAGGCGCACCGACTGCAGGGCCTCCTCCACCAGCAGGCGCAGCTCGCAGGTGCGGCGCAGGGCGGGCCGCGGCGCGCCGAAGGACAACAGCGAGCGCGCCAGGTGCCCCAGCCGCTGCACCTGGGCTCGCAGGGCGGGCAGGGCCACCTCTCCCGCGGAGGCGGCGGGCCGTAACAGGGAGAGCGCGGCCTGGATGCCATTGAGGGCGTTCTTCACCTCATGGGCGATGAGCTGGCTGGCGGAACCCAGCGCGGCCATCGTCTCCTGGTGCCGCAGCCGATCCTCGGCGGCGATCAGCGAGTGGTACGAGCGCCGCAGCAGGAAGGTGAAGATGAGCAGGGTGCTGCCCAGCAGGGCGACGTGGAAGAGGAACTGCCCGAGGAAGCGGCGCCGCAGCCGCGCGATGTCCCGCTCCTCGTTCTCCAGCACGGCCAGCACCATGCCGCTGATCCCCGCCGGGGCGGGGACCGGGGCCGCCGCGCCCAGCATGCGTGAGCCCCCCAGGATGAGGGGGCCCGGATCCATGACCAGGGCGCGCACGAGCGCGGCGCGCTCCCGGGTCCACACGAAACGCGGCAGGGGCGCGGGCAGCAGCAGCTGGCCATTGCCGTCCAGCAGCAGCACCATGTCCGCGCCTCCCGACTGGACGCCGGGAAGCGGGCGGGCGCCCGCCCTCAGCTCGCCCACCAGCAACCCCCGCACCTGCCCGCCGCGCACGATGGGCACCGCCACCACCAGGGGCCCTTCGTTCCCCTCCAGCAGGCTGATGTCCGACACACCGCTGCTCAGCACCCGGCGGAACCAGGGGCGGGTATTCAGGGAGGAGTCCCCCAGCGTCATCTGGGGCGGGTCGCTCCACACGCGCTCCCCCTTGAGGGTGAGCAGGGCCACGCCCTCGGAGAAGAGCGGCGAGTGGTGGAGGGCCCTGTCCAGCACGGCCTTCTCCAGGATGGAGGGGCCATCCTCGGGGGACAGCTGGGGGTGCTCGGCCAGGCGGCGCAGCTCGGCCTCCAGCAGCCCCAGGTGCACGCCCAGCGCGTCGGCCTGGACATGGGCCTGGTTGGAGAGGTGCCCGAGCACCTCCTCGCGGGCGTTGCGCAGATCCTCATGGTAGGCGAGCAGGGGGCTGGCCAACGCCACCAGGCCGAGCAGCGCCAGTCCCAGCATGGCGGAGCGGCCGGCACGCTGCTGCGCGCGCGCGAGCTCCCCGAGGGCGGAAGCCAGGGAGGAGACCGGCAGGGGGGGCGGTCGCGACATGGGGCGCATCATGCGTCAACCGCCCGCGCCCGTACCTTCTTTCCGCACGTCCCCCGTTCACACCCGGAAGTAGCGGCCGGAGGACTCCCGCAGCCGGCCCTCCTGCTCCAGCTTCAGCAGGACCGCCAGCGCACTTCGCTCCGCCACGGGGTGAAGAAACGGCGGAGTCTCCGCGTACGCACGCTCCACGACGTCCGCGAGCGTCGCGCCCTCCGCCGGAACCGCCTCCACGATGCGCGCCTCGCGCGCCGCCCGGTGGTCCAGGTACTCCTGGAGCTTCCCCGGCCCGTCCGGAATCGCCGCCCCGTGCGACGGGTGCAGCGTCGTCACCGGCCAGTCCCGCAGCCGCGCGAGCTGCTTCAGGTACTCGCCCATGTCGCCCTCGGGCGGATCGATGACGATGGTGCCCACGCTCGCCACCATGTCCCCCACCACCGCCGCGTGCGTGCGCTCGTCCACGAGGGTCAGGTGGCCGCGGGCGTGTCCCGGCGTGTACAGCACCCGCCAGCGCTGCACCGGCGTCCCCGCCAGCTCCAGCACCTCGCCATCCTCCAGCAGCCGCTCCGTCGGCACGTCCAGCCGGTCCGCCGTCCGTGCGTGGCACCACAGCGGCACGCCCAACCGCGCCTTCACCAGGCCCACTCCGCCGACGTGGTCTCCATGGTGGTGCGTCAGCAGCACGGCCTTGACCCGGCACCCGTCCGCCACCAGCCCCTCCACCATCGCCAGCAGCCGCGCCACCTCCGCCTCGTCGTCCGCTCCCGGGTCCACGATGAGCAGCTCGCCATTGCCCAGCACGTACGCGTTGGTGTGCGTGGCCGGTGGCAGCGTGGCCGTCCGCAGCGGGAACACCCGCACGCCCTGGTGGAACTCGATGCGCTGCGCGATGAAGTCCGGGCAGTGCGGCTGCTCGCGCAGACGCGCCAGGGCCCGCTCCGGCGAGTCGAAGTCCTCCATCACCCTCAACACGTGCAGGGCGGGCGGGTGCAGCAGCGCCGTCCCCTGCTCCCAGCGCGCGAGCGCCTCGGAGGGCTTCACCCACGCCGCCTCCGACAGCTCTCCGGCCAGCCACTCCGCCCGGGCGTGCGCCGGTGCCTCCACCAGGTAGAAGAACGTGTCGAAGCGGACGGGAGCGAACTCCGGCGTCACCCACCGCCCCGCGTCCGGGAAGTCCTCCGCCCTCAGCGTGAGGCCGTGCCGCTGGAGCAGCTCCGGCCACGTGGCCCGCTTCTCCAGCAGCGCGAGGCGCAGCTCCCGCACCACGTCCGGCGTCAGACGCTCGGCGCCCCCGGCCACCAGCACCCCGGTCTCCTCGAGCAGCTCGCGCGCCGCCGCCACCCGGAGCGCCGCCTCCTGCCCCGAGGCCCCGCGCACCGGCACCTCCGCGTCCGCCTTGTCCACCTTGCCACCCGGGAAGGCGTAGAAGCCCCCGGCGAAGGCGAGCGCCTTCTCGCGCTTCACCCAGAAGACCTCCACACCTCCGGGTGCATTCCGGTACAGCACCACCACCGACGCGGGCCTCGTCGCCGCGACGGGAGGAGGCGGCGGCATTCCAGGAAACGCTTCACTCATGATTGCACCGTCTGGCCCAACAGCCGGGCCATCATGTTGCGCGCGTCTTCGATCTGGTCCGGACGCACGTACAGGCGCGACAGCCGCACCGCGCCGCTGTAGCGCTGGTAGAGCGGCGTGTAGCGCGCCACCTCCGTCAGCCGACCGGTGGACCTGTCGACGATGAAGAGGCTGGGGCCCGAGCCCTCCGAGAAGTACTTGGACAGCACCCCGCGCGACTCCACCGTGAAATGTTCGAAACCGCCCGTCACGAGCGCGCTGCGCAGCACGTCCAGGTCGTAGCCCACGTCCCGCTCGGTGAACTGCGCCAGCAGCTTGAAGCCCTGGCGCGTGGAGATGCGCTGGGCCCACCGGTTCTTCGAGCGCCGCAGCGTGTACCAGAGCGCCACGTCGTCGCAGGTGAGGAAGGCCTCGGGGTCGGAGGGAATCTCGAACTCGCCGGGCGCCTCCTCGTAGTAGCGCCGCAGCATGTAATCGAAGTTCACCGAGGTGTGGTGGTAATAGACCGAGATGAACATGTGGTAGCGGCTGAGGAGGAAGTCCTCGAAGGCGAAGGCCGCCGCCCGGCTCAGCGCCAGGTAGGCGCGCCCGTCCTTCATCGCCGGGTTGAGATTGGAGATGATCCAATCCATGTCGTACCGGCCATAGTTGACTCCCGTATAGAAGGAGTCGCGCACCAGGTAGTCCATGCGGTCCGCGTCGAGCTCCCCGGAGACGATGGCGCGCAGCAGCGGCGTCCAGTCCACCCCGGCGTGCGAGAAGCCCGGGTCCTGCGGGGGCCTGGCGCCGGTGATGAGCCCCACCGCGGCCATGGGGGTGATGCCCTGGGGTCCATAGCGCTGTTCGATGATGGGCGTGAGCGAGCTGTCGAGCAGGAGCTTGGCGGTGAAGTCCTCGTGCGTGGCCTGCTCGCCCTCCGCCACGGCGTCCAGCCAGGAGGGCAGCCGCAACGAGGCCCGCGGAGGCGCGATACGCTCGGAGGCGTGGGAGAGGGGCATGTGCCCCAGGTCATGACAGAGGACGGCCAGACGCACCGCGGCGGCGAAGCGGCTCCTCACCTCCAGGGGAAGCTCGGAGCGGGCCGTCACGGCGTGGAACACCCGGGAGGCCACGCTCATCGCGCCGAGCGAGTGGGCATGCCGGGTGTGGGTTGCACCCGGGAATGCCAGGTCACCGAACCCCAACTGCCGCACATGACGCAGTCGTTGGTAGAACTGACTGTCGATGACGGCCTTCTCCTCGTCACTCACGTCGATGGTGCCGTGGATGGGGTCGCGAATCCGCATGGTTCTCCTCTCATACTTCCGGGAACTGCCTGGCGGCCAGCCAATCGGCCCATCTGTGAACTGTCATCCCCCAGGGGGACGTGCTAACCCTGCCGTACCCAGCGCCACGCATGCATATCGCCATCCTGTACAACCGAGACCATGAGCTGTTGGAGGACGACCCGGGTCGGGAGGCGCGAGAAGACGTGACGCGCGTGGCTTCCGCCTTGTCCGAGGCACTCACCCGGGGCGATACCCACGCCGAGCCGCTCGCCGTCGAGGGCTCCCGGCTGGAGTTCGTGGACGTGCTCGCCCGGATGCAGCCCGACCTGGTCATCAACCTCTGCGAGTCCGTGGCCGCGGACAGCCGGGGCGAGATGGTCATCCCCTGCCTGCTGGACATGCTCGGGCTGCCCTACACCGGCTCGCCGGCCCTGTCCCTGGGCCTGGCGCTGCACAAGGACAAGGCCAAGGAGCTGCTCAAGGTGCGCGGGGTGTCCACCCCGGGCTTCGCGCGGGTGGACCGGCTCGAGGACGTGGGCACGGTGGACCTGCCCTTCCCGCTCATCGTCAAGCCCGCGCGAGAGGACGCCAGCATGGGGATTACGGGCGACTCGGTGGTGCACGACCGCGCCGCCCTGGGCCGCGCGGTGGAGGCGGTGCTGCGCACCTTCCACCAGCCCGCCCTCGTGGAGCAGTTCATCCCCGGGCGTGAAATCTACGTGCCGCTGCTGGGCAACAACCCGCGCCGGGCGCTGCCGCTCACGGAGATCCGCTTCGGCAAGCACTTCGAGGACCGGCCCAACATCGTCACCTACGCGGCGAAGTGGGAGTCCAACTCGCCCGACTACCAGGACAGCCCCTCGGCGCCCTGTCAGCTGGAGGACGCCGCGCTGGAGGCCCGTCTGGTGAAGACGGCGGTGGACGCCTTCGCCGCCCTCGAGTGCCAGGACTACGGGCGCGTGGACCTCCGGGTGTCACCCGAGGGCGTGCCGTACGTCATAGACATCAACCCCAACTGCGACCTTCATCCGGACGCGGGATTCGCCAAGGCCGCGCGCGCGGCCGGCATCGACTACCCCGCCCTGGCCACCCGGCTGGTGGAGATCGCCCTGGAGAGAGCCCATGGACATCCGACCACTCGAAGGAAAGGACCGGGAGCAGCTCGCTTCCTTGATCCAGCGAATCGAAACGTTCTCGCCGGAAGAAGTAACGGTCGCAATCGAGCTCGTCGATCTCGCGCTTCAGCCGAATAACCAGGACTACAAGATCCTCGTCGCGGACCGGGACGGCAAGCTGGTGGGGTACGTGTGCTACGGCCCCACGCCGATGACGGAGGGGACGTACGACCTGTATTGGATCGCCTCGGACCCGGCGGTGCGCGGCCAGGGCGTGGGCGCCTCGCTCATCTCCGGCATGGAGGGAGACCTGCGGCGCCAGAAGGCCCGGCTCATCCGCGTGGAGACGAGCGCCACCGAGGCCTACGGCCCCACCCGCGGCTTCTACGCCTCCATGAAGTACAACGAGGAGGCGCGCATCCGTGACTTCTACAAGGTCGGCGACGACCTGATCATGCTCACCAAGCGACTCTAAGAAGAGGCTCCAGGCCCCGCGCCGGAGCGCCCTGAGCGATGCGACTGCCCAGAAGACATGCCCTCCTCCCGCTGAGCGCCGCGCTGTTGAGCCTGGCGCTCGTGCAGTGCAAGCAGCAGCACAACGCGCCCGAGGCCCCCAGGCCCCAGGCGCAACAGCAGGCCCAGCAGGCCCCTGCCGCCGTCTCCGACGTGCTCAAGGCGCGCCGGCCCCAGGGCGGCGAGTACATGGGGCTGTACCTGGTGGACAAGAAGGTGGGCTACGTCTTCACCGACCTGGCCCCCATCCCGGGCCGCGCGGACCGGGTGCGCAGCATCCAGGAGCTGCACTTCAAGGCCAACGTGGGCACGCGGGTGTCGGAGCGCGTCCACCGGGAGGAGCGCATCTACGAGGCCGGCCCCCGGGGGCGGTTGGTGGCCTTCACCATCGAGCAGCGCGGGGACGGCGGCACGCAGACGCTGGTGGGCACCGCCTCGCCCACCGGGGTGAGCGTGGTGCGCAAGCGGCCGGGACTGGCGGACGAGACGGTGAACCTGCCGCCCACCACGGAGGTGGTGGAGGACGCCGACCAGGTGCGCGTGGCCATCCTGCGCCAGGCGAACGTGGACGGCAGCATGCTGGATGGGACGGACCTCGGCACGTACAAGCTCAGCACCACGGTGCGGCCCACCGAGGAGCGGCTCGTGAGCGGGGTGAAGGTGAAGGTGGGCAAGGCCGTCAGCGTCTCGGAGAAGGAGAAGGTGCCCGTCACGGCGTACGTGGCCGAGGACGGACGGACGCTGGAGCTGGAGTACGGGCAGACGATGAAGGCCCGTGCCGAGCCCGAGGAGGTGGCGAAGCGGTTGGACACGGTGGAGGTGTTCGGCCTCACGCGTGTGGTGCTGCCCCGGGCGCTGCCTCCCGAGGCGCACACCATTCCCGGCAAGGTGACGCTGGTGATGAAGGACCTGCCGGAGAAGTTCCAGCGGGACACCTACCGGCAGAAGTACCAGCCGCGGCCGGACGGGAGCGTGCAGGTGACGCTGTCCGCGAAGGCGCCCGAGCCGAAGAGCCTCAAGCCTCGGCCGCTCGCGGACCCCGAGGGGGGCAAGAACCTTGAGACGTCCATCATCATCGAGAGCGACAACCCGCGCATCCGCGAGCAGGCCGAGCAGCTCGTGGGAGGCGAGAAGGACGCCTACACGGCGGCGAAGAAGATCGTCACCTGGGTGGCGACCACGCTGCAGAAGGACTACGGGGCGAGCGCGGACCGGGCCACGGACGTGCTGCGCCAACGCAAGGGTGACTGCACGGAGCACTCGCTGCTGACGGTGTCGCTGCTGCGCGCGGTCGGCATCCCCGCCCGGCGCGTGGACGGCGTCATCTACATGGTGAACCAGGACGGCGTGCCGGCGCTCTACTGGCACGAGTGGGTGGAGGCCTTCGTGGGCGAGTGGACCCAGATGGATCCCACCTTCAACCAGGTGGTCGCGGATGCCACCCACTTCGGCGTGGGCCTGGAGGGAAACGCGGAAATCACGCCCCTCATCGGCCAGCTCAAGGTCGTCGAGGTGAAGTAGGACCCCGCCAGGGGGCCCCCCTTGGCAATGCGTCTGGAAGTCGACTATTCAACCCCCGCCTTTATGGCGTTTGTAACGGGGGTTCCATGAACAAGTTGACTCAGAAGTTCCTGGTGGTCTCGGTGCTGGCCCTCGCGGGCTGCGATCGGGAGACCAACCATGGCCGGCTCGTCGGTTTCGTGGTGGATGGGCAGAGCGGGCAGCGGCTGAACTTCTTCAAGGCCGATGGCGACAAGCAGAACGTCGACGACGACAAGGACAGCCAGAGCCAGGTGTACGCCGTCATCGACGGCGAGTTCCGCCGCGCGAAGCCGTGCGGCAGCGGCGATCTGACCGAGAAGAACGCCATCGAGGCGGACGGGTGCTTCCAGCTCGAGGACATCCCCGAGGGGATGACCATCCCGATCTTCGCGCAGGCGCCGAACTACGAGCGGTTCGTCGGGGAGTACACGTACGAGGAGCTCGACGACGACATCGAGCACTCGCAGCGGGTGGCCAACATCCGGCTGTTCCCCAAGGGCTTCTCGGTGGATTACCGGTTCAACGTGAGCTACGGCAACCAGCCGGTCGCCAAGACCCAGGTCTTCTGCCAGTACCTGGCGGTGAATGACAACTCGCTGCAGGTCGATGGCGAGTTCCTCACGCCGAAGAACACCAGCACCACCACCGTCAGCGCCACCACGGGTGACGATGGCGTGGCGGTCATCCCGGGCGCGCAGCTCGTCAACGGCGCCAGCTACCACTGCGAGGCGGTGCTGAGCCAGCCCCTGGATGGGCGGACGCTGGCGGGCCAGGCCAACATCGTGGCGGGCGTGAGCCAGGGCGATCAGCTGATCGCGCTGTCGGCCAGTGGCACGACGGACCCCACCCTCTACGCGGTGCGCTCCAACATCGATGACCCGAACGTGCTGGTGGGCGCGAACGGCAAGCTCATCATCACCTTCAACCGGCCGGTGGAGATCGTCCCGGGCACGGCCAACTGCCAGACGGCCACCGCGTCCGCCCCGGACACGGACAACGACAGGGCCCCCGCCGGCACGCTCGTCACGGACGATCCCACCAACGCCGTGTCGGAGCAGGTCACCGTGGATGTCTCGGGTGACGGGCTCACGATGTCGATTGGCTTCAGGGCGGCGACGACCTTCGACACGGATGACCGCGGCACCACCGTCTCCCTCAATGGCATCGTGGTGCGCCCGCGCGCCACCGCCGATGCCCGCCAGGCGCGCTACATCGGCGCCCTGGGCGCCTGCCCGGCGGCCACGGCCTACGGCGTCGAGAACACGCTGACGCTGAAGAACCAGCGCCTCAGCACGCCGGGCAACACCGCCACCCAGCCCGGCGTCCTCAAGCTCTTCTAGGGCGCTGGCACCAGGGCGAGCTTCCTCGCGAGCTCGCCCGTCTCCGTGACGGGCGGCTCGCAGGCGAAGTGGCGGCACAGGTAGGCGGCTCCGCGGCCGCCTACCGGCCCGCGGCCCTCGAAGGTCTCTCGCATCGACGGTGGCACGGGAGCCCCCGGGTCCTTCCAGGCCAGGGCCACCGTGGGCGCGTAGGTGGTCCGCGTCGCGGAGAGCAGCGACGCCACCGTCTCCCGCGTCCCCGCGAAGGTGAGGCTCGGCGCCCCTTCCATCAGCGCGTCCGCGGCCAGGCCCAGGTGTCCGTAGCCCATCGGGTTCTGCCGCAACTGGTCCCTCATCCGGGACACGTAGCTCTCCGGCAGGTCCAGGTACTGCTTGTTCCCCGTGAGCGCCGCCAGCGCCACCTGCGCCTCCGTCAGCGTCGATGCCCCCGAGGGGAAGGCGTTGTCGAACGTCGCGTAGGTCGCCACCACCAGGTCCTGCTGTGACTTCGGCGCCGTCAGGTACGCCCGCTTCTCTCCATCCCAGAAGAGCGCCTCCGCCGCCTTCACCAGCGCCTCCGCCGCCTCCAGGTACCTCGGCTCGAAGGTGGCCTGGTACAGCGCCGTGAGCCCCGAGGCCAGGTCACCATAATCCTCGAGGAAGCCCGGGATGCGCGCCTGCCCCTCCTGGTACGAGCGCAGCAGTCGCTGTCCATCCCACAGCTCCGACAGCAGGAAGTCCGCCGACCGCCGCGCCAGATCCACCCAGTCCGCCCGCTCGAAGACGCGCCCCGCGAAGGCCAGACCCCGGATCATCAGCCCGTTCCACCCCGCGAGGATCTTGTCGTCCCGCCCCGGCTTCACCCGCTTCTCCCGGGCCTCGAAGAGCCGCCGCCGGGCCTCGCCCAGCCGGCGCTCCGTCTCCTCCACGGGAAGCTGGAGCTCCTTCGCCAGCGTCTCCACCGGCACCACCGCCTCCAGCACCGTCGCCCCGTGCTCGAAGTTGCCCGCGGGCGTGATGCGGAAGTAGCGCAGCGCGAGCTCGGCCAGCTCGGGCGCCAGCACCTCGCGCACCTCCTGGGGCTTCCAGACGAAGAACTTCCCCTCCTCGCCCTCGCTGTCCGCGTCCTGGGTGGCGTAGAAGCCGCCGCGCGCGTCCGTCATCTCGCGCCGCACGTATTCCGCCGTCTCCTCCACCACCTTGCGCCACAGCGGACGGGGCTCCACCTGGAACGCCTCGGTGTACAGGTGCAGCAGCTGCGCGTTGTCGTACAGCATCTTCTCGAAGTGCGGCACCGTCCACCGCTCGTCCACCGAGTACCGGTGGAAGCCTCCCCCGAGCTGGTCGTAGATGCCGCCCAGCGCCATCCGCTCCAGGGTCAGCAGCGCCGCCTTCCTCGCGGCCTCGTTCCCGCGGTCGCGCCGCCAGGCCCGCAGCAGCACCGCCACGTTCATCGGGTTGGGGAACTTGGGCGCTCCGCCAAAGCCCCCGTTCACCGGGTCCGCCCGCTTCAGCATGGACTCGGCCATCGCCACGATGTCCTCAGGCCTCAGCGCCGCGGGCGCCGCGTCCAGGCCGTAGCCGGCCAGCTCGCCCAGCCCCTCGCGGAACTCCTCCGACTGGCGCAGCACCTCCTCCCGCTTCGTCACCCAGGCCTCGTGCAGCGCCTCCAGCACCTTGGGGAAGCCCGGCCGCCCGTACCTGTCACTCGGCGGGAAGTACGTGCCCCCGTAGAAGGGCAGCAGGTCCGGCGTGAGGAACACCGTCAGCGGCCACCCGCCCCCCTGCCCCATCAGCTGCACCACGCCCTGGTAGATCTGATCCACGTCCGGCCGCTCCTCGCGGTCCACCTTCACGTTGATGAACCACTCGTTCATCAACCGGGCGATGTCGGGATTCTCGAAGGACTCGTGGGCCATCACGTGGCACCAGTGGCAGGCGGAGTAGCCCACCGAGAGGAGCAGGGGCTTGTTCTCCGCCCGGGCCCTGGCGAAGGCCTCCTCCCCCCAGGGGTACCAGTCCACCGGATTCGAGGCGTGTTGGCGCAGGTAGGGGGAGGGCTCTCGCGCGAGGCGGTTGTTCGCACCGGAGGGCGGAGTCTGGGCCATGGGACGCTCCTGAAGCAGGGGGGGCCACCGTGATAAGAGGCACACGCCGCGCGGGCAAGCTCCTCTGTGGGTCCGTGCTCCCGGGAGCCCCCGAACGTTCAGGGCCGGGCGGAAAAGGGACTGGGCAAACGCTCCCGGTTGCGCTTTGTCCAGGGTCGTGGCCGAGCCCATCCCCACCCGAGCCCCCTCCCCCGTGACGTTCAGCCTCGTGCTGCTGGCGGTGAGCCTCGGGGTGCGGCTCGTGCTCGGGCTCGGCACGGACGTCTACTTCGACGAGGCCTACTACTGGCAATGGGCCCAGCACCTCGACGGGGGCTACTACGACCACCCGCCCCTGGTGGCCTGGCTCATCGCCGTGCTCGGGGTGCGGCTCACGGCGCTGCTCTGTGGCGCGGGCACCGTGGCGGCCGTGTGGGGCTTCGCCCGGGACGTATACGGCCAACGCGAGGCGGCCTGGCGCGCGGCTGCCCTGTGGAGCGTCGTACCCGCGGGCATCCTCGCCGGCGTGTGGGCCACCCCGGACACGCCCCTGCTGCTGTGCTGGGTGCTCGCCCTCTGGGCCCTGTACCGCGAGCGGTGGGTGCTCGCGGGGCTGGCCTGTGGACTGGCGCTGCTGTCCAAGTACCCGGGGGTGCTGCTCGCCGCGGCCTTCGTCGCCGCCTGCGTGCGCGCGCGCCGCCTGCCGGCCGGAGCGTGGCTCACCGCGCTCCTCGGCGTGCTCCTCTTCCTGCCCGTGGTGCTGTGGAACGCCCGGAACGACTGGGTGGGCTTCGCCTTCCAGCTCAAGCACGGCCTCGGGGGCACGGGCGGGTGGCGCACCTTCGGCGAGTTCCTCGCGGGCCAGCTGGCGCTCGGGGGCGCGGTGCTGTTCCCGCTCACGGCGGTGTACGTCCTGCGAGGCCCCCGGGAGCAGTTCCTCCTGCGCGCGGCGGCGGCGGCGCCCCTGCTCCTGTTCGGCTACGCGGCCATCCGCACCCGGGGCGAGGCCAACTGGCCGGCCGCCGCATACCTCTCCGCGTGCGTGGGAGTCGCCGGCATGCGCCCCGGGTGGTTCCGCGCGGCGGCCCTGGCCAACGTGGCCGTGGTGCTCGCGGTGACCTCGCACATCCTCTTCCCGGTGCTGCGCTTCGAGCGCGACGTCATCCTGATGCGCACCCACGGCTGGGCGGAGCTGTCCCGGCTCGGCGAGCCCTCGAAGCTCTTCCCCGGGCTCAAGCGCGACGAGGTGGCCGTGGCGTACGCGCCCAGCTACCAGCTCGCCTCCGAGGTGGCCTACTACTCGCGGTTCACCACGGACACCGCGGGCCAGGCCCGCCGCAGCCAGTACGACCTCTGGGCGGAGCCCGGGGTGTCCCCTGGGCGGGATGCGCTGTGGGTCTCCAATGGGGAGACACCTCCCGAGGAGCTGACCGCGCGCTTCTCCTCGGTGGAGGGTCCGGTGGAGCTGCCCGCCGACTTCCGCGGGCGACGCGTGCACACCTACTCCGTCTGGTGGTTGCGCGACGCGAAGCCCTGAGAGGCGCGAGGGCCGGGGCTCAGCCCCCTCTCACCTGTTCACGTTGCTGTTGTAGAGGTTCCCACCGCCGATGCGGACGTCATTGGCCGCGGTCGTCCCCTGGGCCGCGCTCGTGGCGTACACCACGTAGCCCGCTGAATCATCCAGGTCCACGGTGTTGTCGTGGAAGCTGTTGTTCACGCCCGTCGCATAGCCCGTGCCGTGCGTGCGGACCTGGAAGGCATCCACGACCAGGGTGTTCCCGTTCCGGAAGCCCTGGTTGTAACGAATGAGGGTGTTGACGCCCTTCACGTCCACGAAGCTGTCGGCGCTGTTGGCTCCGGAGATGCCCGTGCCATTGAATGTGCAGTGCTCCACGAGGGTGCCGTCCGCGCCTTCCTTGATGTCGATGTGCTCCGCCGTGATGCCGCCGTCGAAGTTCGTGTATCGGATGACGTTGCCGATGACGACGTGCTCGTACGCCGAGCTGGCATCCGAGCCGACATAGGCGCCTTCACCGTAGGCCGCCTGATACCTGCCCGTGTCGTGGATCCTGGAGTTCTCCAGGGTGTTGTACGAGCTGCCGTCGCGGAAGTGCACGCCCTCGTCGCCGATGACGTGGACCTCGAGGTTGCTCAGCACGTTGCGATTGCCGTTGTCGATCATCACGCCCTTCTGCGCGTTGGTGATGATGAGATCCCGGATCTGCCAATAGTCCCCGGTCAGATGGATGCCATAGGAGCCATCGTTGACCGCGACACCGCGAAGGGTGGCCGGATTGCTCGGGTCGCAGCTCTTCATGACGATCGGGCTGGAAGCCGTGCCGCTCTGGCCCGAGTAGAACAGGCCCTGGCCTCCGGGGTCTCCGCTGGTGCTCCGGCTTCCGGTATAGGTTCCCGGAGCGATGAGGAGGGTGGCGCCGGGAGCCGCGTTCTTCATCGCGTTCTGGATGGCGGCGGTGGTGCTCAGCGCATTGGTGCAGGAGGTCGAGCCACCGCTCGAGGTGGTGGCGCTGACCGTGCTGCTGGCACTGGAGACGTTGCCCGCCGCGTCCCGGGCCTTCACGGAGTAGCTGTAGGTCGTCGAGGCCGCCAGTCCCGTATCGCTCGCCGAGGTGCCACTGACGTTCTTCAGGAAGGCGCCATTGCGGTAGAGCTCATAGCCGGTCACCCCGACGTTGTCCGTCGAGGCGCTCCAGCTCAGGTCGAGCTGGCTGCTGGACACCACGGTGGCCTTCAGGTTCGTGGGCACCGAGGGAGCCTGGGTGTCGCCGCCGCCACCGCCGCCGTCGGCGGTGATCTCCAACTGGGGAGGGTTCGAGGCATTCTCGCTGCTGTTCAACGTGGTGTACTTCCCCACGGTCTCCTGCAGCACGAACGAGACCGTGCCGTCTGCGCTCGCCTGGGCGCTCACGTAGGACGTCACGTCGATGTCGTAGTACTTCGCGGTGGTGTTGATCGGCACACTGCCCACCAGGGAGCCCACGGCGGGCTTGTTGGTCCAGGTGAGGGTCGACTCCGTCCAGGTGTCCGCCGTCTGGGAGGCCGTCAGCGTCGTGGCCGCCGACGCGCTGCCGTACACCCGCAGTCTGGCGCTCGTCACGCCAGAGAGCCCGCTCAGATTGAACTTCAGGTAGGCATGGCGGCTCACGCCCACGTCGTTCTTGACGTACAACGACGTGCTCGAGCCGTAGTTGGACGACACATTGCTCTCATGAGCGTAGGAGTCCTCCGACGGATTCAAGGTCGTGAGGGCCTGCCGCGCCGCGCCCGGGTGCTCCTCCGGCCCGCCCGCGTCCACCCCGCATGCGATGAGCGTGGCGGCCATTGCCGCGACTGTCAGCTGCCGGCCTCTCCCCCATGGCATTCCCTCACGTCGACGATTGTCCACGGTCGTGTTCCCTTTCGGTGATGAGGATTGGCTCCTTGTAATTCGCGTTTATTGCGTTTTCCAGCTTTTCATGGTCGACCTCCCGAGCCCCGCGGCCCATGGCAGGGGGATTGCTAGGTAGCCGGTACCAGGAGTCACACGGGTGGAGGTCGGGGCGTGGACGGGCGAGGGCAGGACGAGGTGGAGGCGCGGGTAGTGGGGGCGGTCATGCTGTTCGCTCAGGACACGGTAGTGGCCGCGCTCCGAGTGATGCAGCAGTACGGAGTGCGCCAACTGCCCGTGGTGGACGAGGAGCACGGCGAGCTGCTGGGCGAGATCACCGATGAGCAGCTGCGGTGGATGTGGACCGTCGCCCCCCTGGCCAGCATGGCGGAAATCCTTTCAGTCCTTCAGGAAGGTTCCCCAGAAGACACTGGCGCCCAGGTGTTGGAGCTCGCGCCGCTCGTGCGCATCCCTGGCGCGCACAACCGTTGGCTGCACTGAGGCTCGCGCTCCGCATGCGACCGCCCCCTGCGCCTTCCTCGTCCCGGACCCGGACACGCTGGCGCCGCGCGCTCTCGTGGGGGCTCGGGGCGTTCCTCCTGCTGCACGCCGTCGTCAACGTCCTGCTCGCCACCGGACTGCTGGCCCGGGTGCTCAACCCGCTGTTCGCCGATCGCATGCAGGTGGGCTGGAGCCACGGCTGGAGCGTGGTTCCCGGGACCGTCCATGTCCGTGAGCTGACATTGACACGGCAGGAGCCGGGGGACGGCCACTGGCGGCTCGACATCGACAGGGCGGAGGTGAACCTGTCCCTCCTGGGTCTGCTGAGGCGGCGGTTCGAGACCGAGTCGCTCGACGTCCAGGGCCTGCGCGTTCGGATCCACCCCGGCAAACCCCGCTCGGGCGAGCTGGAGCTGGAGGGCGCCCCGTGGAAGCTGATGCTGCACGGGGTGACGGTCCACGACGTCCACGCCCTGGAGGTGGATGAGGTCCGGCTCACCGGCATCACGGAAGTCACCGGGGAGATGGAGATGGAGGCGGGGCAGCGCATCTCCATCCGTGACGTGCGGCTGAAGCTCGGACGGGGCGCGCTCACCCTCCAGGGAGAGGCCATGGCGCACGTGGAGGAAGGCACGGGCGGGTTCACCCTCGAGGCCCACCGTCAGGGCACCGGTGCGCAGCTGGATCTCCTCTCCGGCCTGACGGAAGGGCGGCTCCAGCTCTCCGCCGCCCTTCCCTCGTTCGGCGCGATGCAACGGCTGCTCCCCCGGCTGGCGGGAGCCAGACTGGAGGGTGGCGCGGGACGGGTGGAGGTGGACGTCCGCATCCAGGATGGACACCTCGCACCGGGCAGCCGGCTGAAGGGGTCGGGAGAGGCCATCACCCTGCCGGTGGGACCGCTGCGCCTGCGAGCGCCCTGGCGGTTGGAGGGAGACGTACGCGCGGCCGGGGACGAGCCGGCCCGGGTCGGGCTCCGCCTCACCCTGTCACCCGTGCGGGTGGAGAGCAGAAAGGGACAACTGCTGGAGACGTCGGAGGCGCGCATCGTGCTGGTATCGAAGACGGCGCGCCTGGGCCGGGAGCTGCCGGACATGCGGATGGAGCTGCACGCGGCGCGGAGCAACCCGCTGGATCTGCGCGTGCTCAACGCGTGGACGGGACAAGGCTTCCAGGTAGAGTCCGGCCAGGCGAGCCTGGAGGGTTCGACCCGTGGCAACCCCGGGGAAGGCCGGGGCACCGCGCACCTGGAGCTGAGCACGGAGAACCTCCAGTCCCGCTGGGGAGGCACCCTCCTGCGCGGGCGCGTCCTGCTGGACGTCGACGCGCGGAAGCTGGGCGTGCACCGCGATACGGTGAAGCTGGATGGAACCCGCCTGGTGCTGCGCGATGTCTCCGTCCGGACCGGGAAGGACCACGAGCTCGCCTGGAATGGCACCCTCGCCTTCCCGGAGGCCACCCTGTCCCTGTCGTCCCCTCGCATCACGGCACGCTTCAGCGGCAGCTTCTCCAACGCCGCCCCGTTCATCGCCCTGCTCACCGACCAGGGCAGCCTGCCCCACGTGTTGTCACCCCTGCTCACCGCCAGGGACTTGAAGGTCTCCGGTGACGTGTCGATGGGAGAGGACGGCGCGAAGCTGACGAAGCTGCGGGCCCGGGGCGAGGGCCTCGAGCTTCATGGTCAGGCGGACAGCGCCCAGGGCTCCACCCGGGCCGTGTTGCTGGTGAAGGTGGGAACGGTGCCCGTGGGCGTGGAGGTGACACCCGAGGGTGCCCACCTGCAGGTGCTGGAACCCCAGCGCTGGTACGAGCAACGAACCGGCGAGCCCGTGAACTGAGTCAGGCCGCCCGCGCCTCCCAGCGCGCCACGCCGCGCGCCAGTGCCGCCCGGATGCCCTCCAGCTCGGCGGTCAGCTCCTCTGGCGGGGGGAAACGGTCATCCCGCTCGAGCAGGGTCGGCACGGGCCCCACGCGCGCCGCGAGCGCTTCCAACAGGGCCAGCGGCCCCTCGGGTACCGCATGCGCGTGGGTGTCGTGGTACAGGCCACCGCGCTTCACGCCCCCGGCCACGTGCACGTAGGCCAGCCGCTCACGAGGCACCGCCGCCAGCACCGCCGCCGCGTCCGTCCCATGGTTGAGGGCATTGGCGTGCAGGTTGGCCACGTCCAGCAGCAGCCGCGCCCCCGTGCGCTCCAGCACGCCCACCAGCCACTGTGCCTCGGACAGGGCTGGAGCCGGCCATTCGAAGAGGCTCGCCACGTTCTCCAGCGCCAGCGGCACCGGCAGCGCCGCCTCGGCCCGCCGCACGTTCTCCGCCAGCACCTCCAGCATCCGCTCGTCGCGTGGCAGCGGCAGCAGGTGGCCCGACTCCCGGCCTCCCGCGCGCACGAAGCACAGGTGCTCGCTCACGCACACCGCGCCCAACCGCTCGGCCATCCGCGCCAGCCAGTCCAACCTCCGCTGCTCCGGAGGCTCCGCGCTCCCCAGTCCCAGTGACACCGCGTGCAGCACCACCGGCACGCCCCGCTCCATCAGGCCCACCAGCGGCACCGGGAGCGGTCCCGTGGGGCTCAGGTGCTCGGCCAACACCTCCACGAAGCCCAGCTCCCGCGCCCCATCGATGTAATGCGCGAGCTGTCTCCTCCAGCCCAACCCCACGCCCGTCGGCCACCTCAATCCCCACCACCTCCACCCCCACACCCGCCACAACCCCCACCGCCGCCGCTGTCACCCCCGCCGCCGCCGCCACTGTCGCCGGAGTCACTGCTGCCACCGCTGTCGGCGAAGTCACTGCTGCCACCGGTGATGTCCGTGCTGTCGCCGCCGAATCCTCCACCGCCGCTCGGGGGCATCAGGTAGCCGCGCAGATCCCCCATCCCGGACGTCATCAGCATTCCCGTGCCGAAGAGGGCCACCGACAGGGCGACGTCCGAGGCCTTCAGCGACTGCCACGCGCTCTCGGTGGCCGACGTCGTGCTCAGCGCCGAGTTCTGCAACCGCAGCAGCTTCAGCGCCCTGTCTCCCCGCCGCGTGCGCCGGGGGACACTCCACAGGGTCATGAATCCGAGCACCGCGCCGAGCGCGAGCAGCAGCACGAGGAACCCCACCGGCCGGCCACGGAAGAGGCCCACCAGCAGCTTCAGCAGGCCCAGGCCCAGGCCCGCCCCGAAGAAGAGGGCCATGGGGTAGCGCCTGTACCGGGTGGCCTGCTCGTATTCCATCAGGAAGCCGCGGCGGGTCAGGGACTCCTCCAGGTTGTCGAGCTGTTCATCCACCGCCTCCTCGATGTCCCCCACCCCCTCCACCTCTCCGGCCACGGCGGAGTGGACGGCGCGCTCGAAGGGGGAAGCTCTCGACGGTGGCGCGCCCGCCACCTTCAGCTCGCCCTCCTCGAAGCGCAACGACCCGGCGTGCACGAGCGCGGCCAACGCCGCGTTGACGGCCGCCGTGCGACGGTCGAGCACCGCCACCAGATACGGATCCAGCCGCAGCTCGTCGATGCCCGGCTCCGACGATGGCTGGTTCAACGAGCGCTGCCACAGCTTCGCGGCGATGAACATGACCACGAGGTAGGGCACGTAGGTCATCAGGAACTGCGACCCACTCCAGTCCAACGGATTCAAGACATCCCTCCTGCCGGGCATTCGCCCGCTTCGGGTTCCGCCCACTCCTCACTGCGTGTGGCCGTATGTTACACCCTCCGGGGTCCCGGGCTTCCTCCTACACTGCCCGTCCGTCCATGAATCTGCTCCTCGTCGCCGTCGGGCTGTCCAAGGTGGTCTTCGGTGGGCTGGTTGCCGCGCTCGGCATCTGGCTCGCGTTCCGCGGCCTCAACCGCCTGCTCGGCACGGATCCCACCGTCGACCTGGAGAAGGGCAACGTCGCCGCCGGCATCGTCCATGCCGCCAGCCTGCTCGCGCTCGGCCTGCTGGTGCAGAACGCCGTGAACGCCACCTTCGACGCCGTGGACCTCACCATCCGCGGCGCCCCCCTCCACCCCCTGTCCCTGCTGCGGCTGGGCTTCTTCGCCCTCACGCACGTGGGCGTGTCCCTCCTGGTGAGCACCGGCGTGCTCGCCCTGGGCATGGTCCTCTTCGACAAGATGACCCCTGGCGTGGACGAGCTGGCCGAAGTGCGCCGCGGCAACGTGGCCCTCGCGCTCGTGCTGGCCGCCATCCTCGTCGTGTTCGCCCTGCTCACCGCCCCGGGCCTCCAGGCCACCCTCAACGGCCTCATCCCCTTCCCCGAGCTCCCTCCCGCCACGTTCCGCGCACCGGCCTGACCCTCCTTGGACGCCCCGCCATCCAGACCGGGGAAGAGGCTCCTCGGGCTCTTCCTCGTCCTCCTCGCCACCGCGAGCTGCTTCGGCTTCCTCGGGCTGCGCTGGCTCGTCTCGCTGGACGTGAACGCGCTCGCCCCCACCCCGGAGCAGGAGCTTCCGCTCGACCTCTCCGATGCCGATGGCGTCCACCTCGGCGTGGCCCTCGTGCCCCCCTCCACGCCCTTGAGCCAGGCGCGCACCCATGAGTGGCGGGCCACCCCGCTCGTCCCTTCCGAGCACCGGGTCGTCTATGGCCTGGGCGAGTCCCTGGCGAGCTCCCTCGAGGACGAGCACCTGGCGTACGGCCGCCGGATGCGCTTCCGCGCGCTCGGGCCGAACCGCTTCACCTACCACGCGCCTGCCGGGTGCCAGGAGGACATGCGCTGCATCTACGACGAGCTGATTCGCAGCAACGCCGAGCCCGTGCGCGCGCTGGGCACCCGCTTCGTCGAGCACATCCGCGCGCGCAACCTCGGCCCCGTCGAGGCCGCCGAGCTCATCATCACCTTCGTCCAGCACATCCATTACGCGGAGCCCGCGGACCAGCCCTTCGGCATCCTCCCGCCCGCGCTCGTCCCCTCGCAGGACCGCGGCGACTGCGACTCCAAGGCCGTGCTCGCCGTGATGCTGCTGCGCCAGGCCGGTATCGACGCGGCCATCCTCTATTCGGATCCGCTCTCGCACGCCGCCGTGGGCGTGGCCCTCCCCGTGCGCGGCCCCCCCTTCCGCCTCGGCGGCCGCGTGTACCGCTACGCCGAGCTCACCACCGAGGGCTGGCCCCTCGGGATGATTCCTCCCCAGCACGACAAGCCGCACCTCTGGAAGGTCCTGCCCCCTCCAGAGATGCCCGATGAGACGGGGTGAAGACCCTCACCCCGGCCCTCTCCCAGAGGGAGAGGGAGTCGCGGTCATCCGCTCGCGGACGTAGGCGTCGTACTCCTCCTTCATCGGGAGTGACTCGTCCACGCGCAAGCGACGGCGCGTCGTGCTCACCTTGCGGCCCGTGCGCGGATCCTCTCCCTCCTTCTCGTACTCCTCCCAGGAGATGCCCGTGCCACGCCGCTGCCAGAGGGGCAGCTCGTTGAAGTTGATCCCCCTCTGGAAGAGGAGCTCGTTCTTGAAGCCCACCGACTTGCCGTGCAGCTCCCGCGAGGCGCTCGCCACGCTCTGGCCTTCCTTGCGCAGCGTCCAGTAGCACCAGCCGTGCAACGCGCAGCGGGCCGCGTCCGCCTGCCTCCAGCGGAAGTAGTCCACCACGTCCTTTTCGTTGGCGCCCATCCACACCCGGCTGTCGAACACAGCCGGCACTCCCGCCACGTGCGTGAAGGTGGCGCTCGCCACTCCCGCGGAGATGGACACCAGCTTCTCCACCTCGCGGTCGAAGAGCGACCACTCCGGCCGGAAGAGGACGGAGATCTCATCGCTCTCCGTGTACGCGTAGACGCCCTGCAGCTCCTCCAGCAGCGCCGAGGCCGTGCTCACCATCTGCTGGTGCAGCGTCGCATCGAAGGGCTTCTCGTAACGCGCCTCCGTGAAGCGGGAGAAGCCCCGCCCGTCCACCCGCAGCACGCACCACGCCCCGCGCAGCAGCCGCAGCGAGTGGAAGAACTCGCCCTCACGCATCCGGGCCTCGAACTGGTTCGGATTCATCTCCCTCCCTCCATTCCCTCACGTGGAAGCCGCCCTCCGGGGCGAGCCGCACGTGGAACAACGCATCGAATCCCTCGGCGTACGAGGGCCACTTCAACTTCCGCCACGTGATGTGGAGCGCCTTCTCCGGCACCCTCGCCCGTCCCACCCGCCCCGCGTTGCGCTCGAGGCACACCTTCAGGTCCGACTCGAAGACGTAGCCCACCACCCGCGCCCCGTGCTCCCGGGCGATCGCGATGAGCGGCTCCCGCTCCTCGATGAGCGGGTGGGTGTTGTCCACCACCACCGAGCGCCCCTCGGCCAGCGCCTGAGTGATGAGCCTGCGCTGCCGGGCCTCGCGCCTGCGCGCGTTGGGCCACAGGTCCTTGCTCACGTGCACGTGCGTGGCCGCGAAGCGCTCCCGGAAGAAGCTGCTCTTGCCCGAGCCCTGCAGGCCGATGAACAGGACGAGTTCCATGGCGCGTCTCCCGTCTGACGGTGTGCACGCCGGGGCCCTGACGTCGGGGGATGTCCCCTCTCCCTCCGGGAGAGGGCCAGGGTGAGGGTAGGTGTCCCCGTCTTCCAACCCGTGGAGCGGAGTGAATGGGGTGGAACCCGAGCCCACTCCATACCCTCACCCCCCGCCCTCTCCCAGGGGGAGAGGGAGCATGCGCAACCCCATCCGCCTCACGTCCAGGACACCCGGTTCTTCAACCGGGCCGCTTCCTCCAGCTCGCCAGCGGCTTCCAGGATGGAGGCGGCGCGCGCATAGTTCGTGGCCGCCTCCGCCCGACGCAGGTGGGCCTCGTCGGTCTGGGCCGCCGACACCAGGAAGGGCACGGCGCGCCGGGTCTCTCCCCCCGCCATCCAATGCTGCGCGATGGTCGCCGGGGCCGCTCGCCTCCGCTCCAGCTGTTGGGCCAGGCGCCGGTGCAGCAGCGCCCCCAGCGCCGCGGGAAGCGAGCCCCGCACCGCCTCGAGCACCAGGTCATGCGTGAAGCACTCGCCCCGGAAGATCTGCGCAGCCTCCAATTCCCCCAGCGCCGCCGAGAAGGACAAGGGGCTCACCTCCAGCACCTCGCCGGCCAGCTCCAGGTTGAAGTCCGTCAGGGCCAGTGCCGCCACCTGGGCCAGTTGCAACGCCAGCGGGGACAGCCGCTCCAGACGCTGCTGGATGAGCTGGCGCACCCGTCCCGGCGGAGGCAGCCGCTCCGGCCACCCCCGCTCCAGGCTCCCCGACTCCATCAGGTGCTTGAGCGTCTCGGTGATGAAGAGCGGGTTGCCCCCCGTGTAGCGCGTCATCTCCCCGGCCAGCGACGTGGCCCCCGGCAGGTCGAGGCTCTCCAGCATCTCCCCCACCGCCACCGGTGAGAGCGGCTCCAGCGCCACGTTCATCAGCAGCCCTCCCTCCTCCATCCGCCGGGTGATGGCGAGCACTTCGGGGGAGAGCCCGCCGCTGCGGCAGCAATCGATTATCCGAGGCAGGGCGCCCGCCTCGTGGAAGCGCGCATGGGCATAGGCGCCCACCTCCAGGCTGGCGGCGTCGGCGAACTGCAGATCATCGGTGAGGAAGCAGGCCAGCCCCTCGGTGCAGCGGCGGAGCACCTCGCTGTAGGCGTCCAGGCAGCGCACCCGCTCGCCCTCGTTGTGCATGGGAGGAATCTCCTCGCCAGGCGAGAGCTCGGGCATTACGCGCGCCAGCTCCCGGCGGATCCACGGCTCCAGCCCTCGGGGTAGCTCGGGCCGCTCGATGAAGAGCTGCCGGGTGTGCCGCACGAATAGCGAGTACGGCACCTCCGAGTCCCCGGGCCGGCCCGCGAAGACGGTGAAGCGCCCCTTGGAGGCCGCGAAGTCCAGCGCGAGGCGCGTCTTGCCCACGCCCGGCTCGGCCATCACCAGCGCGAGCCGCCGCTCCTTCCACGCCTCCTCCAACCGTTCCCACTCGCGCGCGCGGCCCACCAGCACCGGTGGGCGCAGGACGGTGAGCGGCAGGCGCTTCCCCGGCGGGCTCCCCGTGGCACGCGGCCGCACCGCCCCGCGCTCCACGTCCCGGACCAGCGCGAGGGTGTCCGGGTGCGGCGAGGCGTCGTACTCCTCGCGCAGCATCTTCTGGCAACGCTCGAAGAGGGCCAGCGCCGCCAGCCGGTCCCCTGACAGGTAGTGCAGCCGCATCAGTCGGCGGAAGGCCTCCTCGGAGAGCGGATCCAACACCAGCAACCGCTCGGCGAAGTGCAGCGCTCCGGGCAGGTCCCCCTTCTGCTCCCGGGAGTCCGCCTCGGCGCTGGCGGCGCGGCGCCGCAGGCCCTCCAGCTGCTCGCGGGCCCTGCGCAACCACGCCTCGAAGTCCGGGCAGTCGTCGAAGTCCAGCGAGCCCAGCAGCGAGCCCGCCAGTGCCAACGCCCGCGCGTGGCGTCCGGCGAAGACGTGGGCCTCCAGCTCCACCGCGTCGGTGCTCACCCGGTCCGACAGGGAGACCACGTCCCCACCAAGCACCAGGTCCGCGCCGATGGCCACCCGCAACCGGCGCAGCAGCTGGCGCATGTTGTTGCGTGCCGTGTCCTCGCCGGAGTCGGGCCACAACATGCCCGCCAGCCTGTACTTGGGCGTGGGACCCTCCAGCGCCAGCCAGGCCAGCACCGCCGCCACCCGCCGCTGCAATTCCAGGGGCTCGGCCAGACCCAGGAGCCGCGCGCCCCCGAGCACCTCCAGTCTCCAGTCCGCCACGTGCTCCCCTTCCCGCTCCCAGGAGCAGCCGGGATGACCGTGGGGCCACCACTCCTGGACGATCATGTCCAGAAGCCCGTCGGCTGCCCGAGGAGGGAGGCCCCGGCCTGGCCAAACCACCCCTCAGCGGCAGCCGCATGCTGCCTGAAGGTGTGGATGTCACGGAAGCGTCTTTGCAGGGACGAGCCATCCTTGAGCGAGCTGGCGCCACCCGACTGGTAGCACTTGCCCACGACCTCGGCCGCCGTCTCCGTCACCCAGGCCAGGGCGGCCGAGGCGCGCGGGGCCAGGGCGGGAATGGCGGCGGGGTTGCCCTCGCACGCGGCCCAGAACTCGTGGGAGAGGTCTCTCAACAGCCCCCGGGCGGCCCGCACGCTCGTGTCGGCGCGGCCGAGCTCGAGCTGGAACACGGGGGACTCGACCAGCGGGACGCGGGCGTACAGCCGCCGCTTTCCCATCCCGACGAGCGTCACCAGGTCATCCACCGCGCCCTGGGCGATGCCCAGCGCCACCGCCGCCATGTGCAGCACGAAGTGCAGCAGGGGCGCGGTGAGACCCGGCACCGGCACACTGGGAGTGCCGAGGAAGATGTCGAAGGAGTACGCCTCGGGGCAGAAGGCGTTCTCCATCGCGATGTCATGGCTGCCCGTGCCCCTCAGGCCGAGCACGTTCCAGGTGTCGATGATGCGCACCTCGCCGGCCCGCAGGAACATGCCCCGGGTCCGAGGCGCGCCCTCGGTGGGACCCGGGAGCGGCTGTCCGTCCTTCAGGACGACACAGTTGCCGAACAGCCAGTCCGCGTGCTGACAGCCCGAGGCGAAGCCCCAACGGCCATTGACGCGATAGCCCCCCTCCTCCACCACCGCCTGCCCCTGCGCGTTGAAGGCACCGGCCACGAGGACGTCCGGCCCTCCCGAGTAGATGGCATCGAAGGTCTCGCGCGGCAGGAGCGCGAAGATGTGCGGGCTCTCCGCGCCGATCATCGTCGTCCAGGCCGTGGCGCCATCCGCCCGGGCCAGCGTCTCCATGAGCTCCATGCCGGCATGCAGGTCCCCCTCGTAGCCACCGTGACTCCGGGGCACGAACAGCCGGAAGACCCCCGCCTGCTTGAGCTGGCCGACCACATCCAACGGCAACCGCCGCCCCGATTCGATGTCCGCCGCCCGGGAGGCGATGACTGGAGCCAGCTCCCTCACCGCATCCAACACCTTTCGCGCCTCGGCGTTCTTCATGTACCTCTCCTGGGTATGGGCGCAGGAGTCCCCCCATGCGCCTGATCCAACCAGGAGCGAGCATCTAGCGAACCGGGTGTGACGGCACCGTGACGGCTCCACCGAGTGTCAGGTCACGGTACAGGCACGGTGGAGAGCGCCCGGACAGCGGCTCCCGACCCTCTTTCGAGGCACTCACGGCCGGTCCCGAGGGGGATTGCCGTGTCACGGCACTTGTACTCTTTCATTGTCGCCCGGGTCATTGTCAGGCCCGGGCCCCCATGGGAACCTCCCCTCCCTCGGGGAGGGGCACATGGACTTCACCATCGACAAGCAGGGCGAGAAGGTCAGGCTCGAGAGCATTCCCACGGAGCCCCCGAAGAACGTGGATCGGGACGAGGCGAAGCGGGAGCTGGAGACGCTCGGCGAGGAGCTCTTCGACCTGCAGGACCTGCTGTGGGGCGCGCGGATGAACTCCGTGCTCATCGTGCTCCAGGGCCGTGACACGGCCGGGAAGGACGGGACCATCAAGGGGGTGGCGGGCTTTCTCAATCCCCGAGGCGTCAGCGTCACCTCCTTCGGCGTCCCCACCGAGGAGGAGCGGGAGCACGACTTCCTCTGGCGCATCCACCGCCACACGCCGCGCAAGGGCGAGCTCGCCATCTTCAACCGCTCGCACTACGAGGACGTGCTCGTCGTGCGCGTGCAGAAGCTCGTCCCGGAGTCGCTCTGGAAGGAGCGCTACGGGCACATCCGCGACTTCGAGGAGCTGCTCGTCGAGCACGGCACCATCATCCTCAAGTTCTTCCTCCACATCAGCCGGGAGGAGCAGGAGAAGCGCCTGCTGTCACGGGAGAAGGAGCCGCGCAAGGCGTGGAAGATCAACGCCGGGGACTGGGAGGACCGGGAGCACTGGGACGACTACACGAAGGCGTACGAAGAGGTCCTCTCGCGCACGTCCAGCAAGCAGGCCCCGTGGACGATCGTCCCCGCGGACACGAAGTGGTACCGCAACCTCGTGGTGGCGCGCGCGCTCGTCGAGGCACTCCGGCCCCACCGTGACACCTGGCAGAAGAAGCTCGACCAGATAGGCGTGAGCAAGAAGGCGGAGCTGGAGGCCTGGCGCAAGGGCAGGTAGGACGCTCGCGCATGCCCGTCCAAGAGCTGTGGATCGCCGGCTACCGCTCGGTGCAATCGCTGCGCTTCCCGCTCGCCCCGGTGACGGTGGTGGTGGGGCCCAACGGGAGCGGGAAGACGAACGTGTACCGCGCGCTGCAACTGCTGCACGCGGCCGCCGAGGGGACGCTGTCGCGCATGCTGTCCGAGGAGGGCGGGATGCCCTCCGTGCTCTGGGCGGGCCCGCGCAAGAAGGGAGACGCGGCACGCCTCACGGTGGGCGTGCGGCTGGACGACCTGGCCTACGAGCTGTCCTGCGGGCTGGTGCCTCCCCCGGAAGGGCCCTTCGCGTTGGATCCGGACGTGAAGGAGGAGACGGTCTGGCTCCACGAGGGAAAGCGCCGGCACGTGGTGGCCGAGCGCCGCTCCCGGAGCGTCTTCGCGCGCGACGCGGAGGGCAACCGCACCACCTTCGCCGCCGAGCTGTGGGGCAATGAGTCCGTGCTGGCGCAGATAGCGGAGCCACACCGCTTCCCGCTGCTGAGCGTGCTGCGCGCGGAGCTGCTCCGCTGGCGCTTCTACCACCACTTCCGGACCGACCCGGCCTCGCCGCTGCGCCACGCGCAGGTGGGCGTGCGCACGCCCGCGCTCGCACACGACGGGAGGGACCTGGCGGCGGCGCTGATGACCATCGACCACATCGGCGATGATCGGGGGCTGCAGGCGGCCGTGGAGAGCGCCTTCCCCGGCTCGAGACTGGAGCTCGGCGGCGAGGACGGACGCTTCTCCTTCCGCATGAGCATGCCCGGCCTGCAACGCCCGTTGGAGGCGTCGGAGCTGTCCGACGGGACGCTGCGCTACCTGTGCCTGCTGGCCGCCCTGCTCTCTCCGCGCCCTCCACCCTTCCTCGCCCTCAACGAGCCGGAGACCAGCCTGCACCCGTCACTGCTGCGACCGCTGGGGCGGCTCATCGCCAGCGCGAGCCGCCGGGGACAGGTGTTCGTCACCACGCATGCGCGCGAGCTCGCCACGGCGCTGGAGGAGCACGCCGGGGCGACCGTCCTCCCGCTGACCAAGGATGGAGGAGCCACGGAGCTCGCGGAGTGAGCGTCCTAGGGCGGCGGAGGTGCTCCCTCCGGGGGCCGGCAGTAGGAGCGCGGCGGCCCGCGGTCATTCATGTCCACCTGGACACCGCTGCTGGGCCGGCACCCCCGGATCTGCTGATCGCACTGGTAGGGAGGACCACGCCCGCACTCTTCTGACACCGTACAGGCCTTCAGCCAATACGCCTTCGTTGAATCGCTCGGATCCCTCAGGAGGACCGAGCCACGCTGGCGGCATCCGTTCGGCGGAGGCTCCGCAATGAGGCAGGCGCCGGTGGGCCACGGCCCGATGAAGTCGTGGACGCACACGCCGCCTCCACATTCCGCGTCGCTCTTGCAGGGGAGTCCAAGTGGCACCCCGCATTCCCCATCCGCCACGGGCTGGGTGCGGGGACCGGAGCGCGGACAGTCGAGCGGAAGCGCGACGATGTGCCAACCCGAGGCGAGCGCGGCGCCAGTGGGCGAATCCCGGGCGGGCAGCGCATCGAGCGCGCGAATCAACACCCTCCCGGACGAGCCACCGATGAGCGGCTCCGCCTCATCCCTTCGACCATTGCCGTTCGCATCCTGGTAGGCCGCGAGCCACGCGACGCCATACCGCGCGCCAGCGGGCGTGGTGACGAGGTGCTGGGCACCGGGCTCGTCGAACAGCTTCAGCTCGAAGGGCCGGTAGTACTCCGCGCGGATGGCCGCCGCCGGCTGCTCGACCAGGATGTCATCGGCGCCCTGCTCCTTCGCCTTGACACTCCAGAACACCCCGATGCGCACCCCGGGATGCTCCGGGTCGACGTACTCCGAGGTACCGCCCACCGAGCCATTCACGATGAACCGCGGCGTCCCCGAGTACGTCCCGTCGACGATCGAATCCCCGCAGGAGAGCATCACCCCCGCGAGCACCCCGGCGAGCCCCCTCACCAGCGCCATACGATTCCTCCCGTGCCCCACCAGGTGAGGGGCGTCAGCAGCTCGCGGTCCACTTCCTCCCCGCCCTTGACCACGGCATGAGGGAAGAGCCCGCTCACCGGCCCGCCCTCGAGGCGGAGGGACATTCCCGCGCCGAGATATCTCTCCACCAGCAGGATGCCGCCAAAGCCCGCGCCCCAGGCCCGCCGGTTCGTGACGAGCCGGTCCGAGTCGAAGACCTGCCGGTGGAGCACTCCCTCGACGAAGAGCCCGAACGCCACGCTCACGGGCTTGAGGTCGACGAAGCGCAGCAGGGTCAGCCCCAGCCCGAGCTCGTCGTGGCGGCGCACCAGCAGCCCGTCGGAGCCGGGGCCCTGGATCGTCATTCCGCGCAGCCGCGCGCCGATGGAACCCCACTCGAAGTCGAGCCCATAGCCGAGCTGGAACTGGGGCGTGATGCCCTCGCCCACGAGCATCTGCCCCCGGGCTCCTCCGAGCAGGCTGAGGTGCTGCGTGTAGGGCTTCGGGCCGCCACGGCGACGCACGAGCCGGTCATAGCGGACGGTCTCGAAGGGCAGCTTGGCGAGCTCCACCACGGAGCCCGCGGCGAGGGCCACCTGGTACTCGCGGTACTCGTCGGCCTTGCGCTGCTGCACGAAGTAGTTGCCCGCGGGCAGGGACAGCTCCCGCCGCTGGCCCTGTGGCGAGGCCTCCGCCACCACCGGTCCCCCCTGCCGTCCCTCCATGATGAGGTAGAGCGCGGCCTCGCCGAGCCGCAGCCGGCCCGAGCGCCCTCGCGGCTCGGCCGGTGTCGACAGCACGAGCTCGCCGCGCCCCTTCACCTCCCAGGAGTAGGTCGGGTGCTGGAGCGCCACCGTCTGCCCGCTCGAGCGGAGCGTCTGCGCATAGGTGTAGCCATACGCCTCGGTCAGCGTCACCTTGCCGTCGTCATCCTCGTCGGCCGCGCCGCGCAGCGCGTTCACCAGGTGGTGGGTGAAAAACGAGCCACTGAGCCGATCCGACTCCTGGCTCGCCTCGCTCGCGCCGCTCGAGGTGATGATGGCCAGGCCCTCGGTGGCCACCTCGTTGCTCAGGGTGATGTCGAAGCTCTCCGCGGCGTTGACGCCCTTCACGCGCGTCACCGTCCCCGAGCGGCACGCATCGAGCACGAGCAGGCGCACCCCCGCGGGCGAGCCCTGGACCAGCGTCTTCAGCTCCTCGAGCGGCAGCTCGGTGCCTCCGAGGTGGAGCGCCGCCGCGTCGGCATGGCCCGAATAGAAGACCACGAGCGCGGTGGGATGACCCTCGCCGGCCCGGGCGCGGATGGCGGCGTTCACGTCCTGGAGCGCGCGCCGGACCGAGGCCGCGTCCTCTCCGAGCAACAGCAGCGTGCGCCGGGAGGAGATGCCTCCGTACTCACGCAGGACGTTGGAGAGGGCCCGGGCGTCCTGCTCGGCGTACAGCAGGCTCACCTCGTTGGGGGCGCCGTCGTTGTGACCGATGGCCACGACCCAGGTGTGTTCGGGGAGGGCCCGGGCCGTGAAGGGCGCGAGCACCCCGAGGACGAGCCACAGGAGCACCGCCCTCCCGAGGCTCATGGTGCCTTCACCAGGATGAACGGAGTGGTCACACAACCGGCGGGGCACACGGGCGCGGCGATGGCTCCCTGGGAGGTGCAGTTCGGCGGACCCACCTCGACCGGACAGTGCACGAGGTAGAGGGTCTCGCGGCCCGGCTTCTCGTCGAGCGACACCGCGCCGGGGAGCGCGATGCCGGTGCCCTCGGCGAAGCGCGTCTGCACCCCGGGCTCGAAGGGCCACGCGGTATAGAGCGCCCCGGACGACTCGACACCGAGCACCGTCACATGGCCCTCCGCCGGCAGGTCGACGACGAAGCGGAGCCGATCTCCAGGCTTGAAGGCACCCCCGCTGACCGTCTCCTCCGAGTGGTCGCCCGCGAACCGGAACACGTGCAGCGCGAGGGAGCCCTTCGCTCGATTCTCCGGAGGCCGCACCTGCTGGGTGCTGACCACCAGGAGGACGACGGCCGCGGCGGCCGCCGCCGCGAATGGGGCGCTCCGCTGGCGTAACCAGCCGAGGAGCCGCTCGGGGAGTGGAGCGGGCTTGTCGAGCCCGGTCCGGATGCGCGCCAGCATCACGCGCGGGTCCACACCCTCGATGGCACCGAAGCCGGCCCGGCGCTCCGTCATGCGCGCGCCACACTCCACGCAGCCCGCGACGTGACGCTCGGCCTTCAGGGTGTCCTCCTTGGGAAGCTCACCCGCGTGGAGCCGATCCAGCGTGAAGTCAGACGGACAATCCGGGCGCCCCGTCCTCAGGGCACCGAAGTCGGGCGGGTTCATGAACGCCTCCTTCCGAATCCCAGGAAACCTGACTTCTTGGGCTCCGGGGGCTGCTGCGACACCTGCGCCCCCGCCCAGGCCTGGAACCGTTCGAGCAGATTGCCCACCGTGCGCTTGGACACGCCGAGAACCTCGGCGGCCTCCTCGTGCGACATGCCGTCGAGGAAGACGTACACGGCGGCGGCGGCCTGGCGCTCGTCGGCGGTCGAGAGCAACCGCCGGAGGAGCAGCAGGTCATCGGGGTGCGCCGGGTCGGGCTTGTCGGTGCCGTCCACCATCGGTGCCACATGCTCCTCATGGAGCTCGGCGCGCCGCGTGCGGTCGCGGATGAGGTTCAGGCAGTAGTGAGTGGTGATCTGATACAGCCACGTCGTCATCTGGCTCTGTTGCCGGAAGCCCTGGGCGGCGCGGAGGGCGCGGATGAAGATCTCCTGCGTGGCCTCCTCGGCATCGGCGGGGTTGCCCAGCAACCGCAGGGCACGGCGGTACACACGGGGCCCGTGCTGGTCGAAGAGCGAGGCAATCTGCTGTGAGTCGGTTCGGCTCACCGCGTCGTTCGGGGTGGAGGGAGACCCGGAGTGTACCAGTAAATACGCCATCGGACCGGCACCCGCCCCGCGAGCCCGCCCGCCAGGCGCTCCCAGCTCACGGCCACTGCGTTGAACTAGGATGGTCGTCATGCGGGCTGCCTCCTGTCACCTCTTCCCTTGGCTTGGACCCGTGAGGTGGCGTTTTGGGCAACTCGTGTTTTTCGGGCTGCTCGGAGCCTGCACTTCGAGCGAGCCCCCACCCGCCACGCCGCCCGCTTCCTGCTGGACCGCGCTCGACGAAGCCGCCCTGGCGAGTCCGTGGCGGGCCCCCTGGCTGACGGTGGGAGAGACACCGCTCGATGAGCAGGGCCTGGGGGGTCAGGTGGATGGGGAGCTCGGAACGAACGCGCGGGGCGTGGCCCTCCGGGTATCCGCGCCGGACGGAAAGGCGGCCTGCGTCCAGCTCGACGAGGTGAGGGACGCGGCCGGGGGAAACTGGGTGACCCCGCCAGCCTCGCTCGAGGATTACGGCCCGTACTGCCGGAGCTGCCCCGAGCGAGTCTCGGTCGGGGTGGGAGCGGGTCTCTACGTGCTGCCCTCGGGAGAACCGCCACCGCCGGAGACCTCACGCCTCCAGGTGCGTGTCGCCGCGCGCGAGTGCTCCACCTTCCTACCCACGAGGCCCGGCGAGCACCCGGAGCGCCTGCGCATCGAGGCGCTGACCCTGCCCGAGGTGGAGGAGACACGCGAAGGGGTGGTGCTCCTGGAGGTGGCCATCACCTCCGGCTCCGTCTTCCACGAGGACGGCGCTCCCCTGCCCGAGGCCCTCGTCGCGGCGCTCGACGAGGTGAACGCCCTCCTGCGTCCAGGGCGGCTCTCGGTGCGACCAGTGCGCGTCCGCCGGGTGGACGTGAAGGATCCGCTCGACTTGCAGCGAGGCGACCACACAGCGCTCGAGCGATTCCACGGCACATTGCACGCATGTGACGAGGGGGGAAGCGCCCCCGATGACGGCTGGGTCCCGCTGGTGCTCGCGGGATGCATGCGCCTCACCGACCCGGTGCTGAAGAAGACGAACGAGCCGGAGGGCTTCGTGCCGCGCATCCCGGATGGCCTGGCCGCGCCGGGGCGGGCGCATGGCGTCTTCATCCGGGGTCGGGGTTGCCGCGAGGGCTCACCGCGCATCTCGTGGCCGACGGGGTACCTCGCTCGGCTCATCGCACACGAGCTGGGCCACTACCTCGGCCTGTACCACTCCGTCGAGGAGGACGGGACGACCGACCTCCTCGACGACACGGGCGCCGACAACCTCATGAGCTACCGCCCGTCGACTACGGGCACGCCGGCCTTCAGCGCGAGCCAGTTCCGCATCATGCGCCGGCACCCGGCGGTGCGCTGGGAAGAGTAGTCCCAGCCAGGCGGCCTCAATGGAAGATGAAGTCGAACCTCTCGATTGCGGCCTTGAGCTCCTCCTCCGTCGTCCCGGAGCGCTTCGCTACAGCCGGCGCGTAGAAGCACAAGGCCACCGTGGTGGGCAGTTCCTTGGACTGGCCTTCCATCCGGACCGGCCGAAAGCTTCCCGGCCACTCGACGCGGGCGAGCTCATGGCCTCTGCCGACGGGGTCGAGGATGGTGAAGCAAGGCCAGCGCGGTAAGCGCAGTGTACGGGGGTCACAACTCTGGAAGCGGCAGAGGTCCAGGCGAGCCTCCGAGAAGTCGCAGTCCTCCACCTTGCCGTGCTCCCACCCGTTTGCGTAACCAGGCCAGGCACCGAAGTCACAGCCAAACATGCGCCCCTTGAGCCTGCATCCCTTCAGTGAGGCACACGTCCAGGAGAAGTTCTTCAACTCCTGCTTCACCTCGATGTCGCAGTCGATGAAGTTCGTCGGCCGAAGAATCAGCCGGCTGGAGGGGACGCGCACAACCACCGTGCAACGCCGCAGTGTCAGGTTCGGCCCGAGGTAGATGAGGCGATTCGTCTCGGCCTTCAGCTCCAGCCGCTCGCTCTCAATCTCTCGGTCCTCGTAGATGATGTTGCCGAGCCACATCTCCGCGCCCTCAGAAAAAGATCATCCGGAAGAGCTCACCGGACATTCGCCGGCCGTGCACTCCGAAGTTCTCCACCGTCCCGGAGAGCACCTCGTATTGGCACCCTCCCGGCCTCGGGTCCACTACGTCCACGCCTCTCTGGTTCCAGACCAGGTGCTGGAACTCGGACTTCAACCGTCGATGTACCCAGCGCCCACGAGCCAGCCCCTCCAGATGGGCGACACTCCGGTGGTTGCCCAGTTTGCGCGCCTCCTCGATGACATCCCATTCAGCGGGAGTCAGCTTGTCGGGCCCCCATTCCTTCGCTATCCGATTGGCCGCTGCCTGCAGTTCATCCCCCAGCTTGTCCTCCACGGGTATGTCGTTGAGCCACTTGCCTCGTGGGAGGTGCCACCGCTGACCGTTGCCGAGGATGACCTGCTGGTTGCCGCCCCGATGCCGTATGGCGATGGTTCCCGAGTGACCTCGAGAAGCCACCGCGGCGCTCGCGGCACTGTTGTGGCTGAGCATCGCCCCGGCGAGGGGCGCCTGCGGAGACGTGAGGATGGCGAGGGCACGCTCCGACGAGGCCACGACCGTCTCCACCGCCACTACCTGCTCCACGACTTCCGTCACCGGCACCCGGAAGCCCTGGGCCTCCCACTGCGCCTGCATCAGGCCGTATCTCGGCAGTGATTGAATCCGCGCCGCCACGTCTCCGAGCGTGCGCCCGCTCAACGTGGCCACCGCTAGAATCAGTGCCCTGGCCACATCCGTCCCAATCACCCTCCCGAGCTCCTCGCCCGCCTCTCGCAGCTCGGCGAACGTGGTGGCCTCGTGGGCCCGGGTAGCCATGCGGGTCCACCCATCCACGAGCCCCCACACCGAATCCACCCCCAACCAGGCCACGAGAATCACCGACAGAGCCGCGGCCACTGTCTTGGTACTCGGCTCGGGGACCAGCCAGAGCGCGAGATACAGTCCGGCAGCCCATACCAACGAAGAGAGCACCGCGCGGGGGCTCAGCTCCCGCCCCAGGGCATCCCTCGTCTCGTCCAGCACGGAGCCGAAGGCCAGGGCCAGCGCCAACGTGCGCCGGTCATCCGTGCGCAAATAGGGCCCATCGTCGAAGAGGCCCAGGCAATCACCACCACCGCGGCCCTCGCACCAACTCAGGTACCTGGCCCGCAGCGCCGCTTCGGCCTTGGGGACGAGGGGGCCCTTGTCGTCCAGGGGCACCATGCTGAGGACGCGGCCACGATAAACTTCAGCGAGCAGTTCCTCCTCCGGCATGGCCTGGAGCATCCGCTGCGCGGCCTCTTGGGGCGTCCCCTCCACTCGGAGGTGGCTACCAAGCTGCTGTACCGCCCGCTGAAACTCCGCCCTCGTCACGGGTACCACCCGAGGGGAGCCTCCAGGCTCGAGCACATCCACCGCGACGACAACCACCTGATCGAGCGGGAGGGATTCCGGGCGGATCGCGCGCTGCTTCGGAGCCGACAGCCCTCCCCTGCTGCCCATGGGAGCACGCGTGGCACATGCGACGTGGAGGACGAGGACTATCAGGGCCAGGAAGCCTGTCCCCGCCCGCCACGGTGATTCCCGAGAACTCCGCCGCCGAGTTGCACGCACGACCCCGCAGGTTAGCGGAGTTCCTCCGCGCGCACGAAGCGGCCGATGAGCACCTGCAGGTCGGGCACGGTCTCTCGATGGAACTGCTGGACGAGCGCGAGCCGGGCGGAGGCATCGGTACCCGCGGCGGAGCCCAGCAGGGAGATGAGCGCGGCGCGAGTGCGCACATCCGACTCCGAGGCGAGACGCGCCGCGGCGGCGGCGAGGACGGCGGGCGAAGCGGGCCGCTCCCCCTCACGAACCTGCTCTTCGAGCGTATCGGCGATGGACCGGCGCACGCGGGCATCCTGCTCCTGGCCGAGCCAGTCGATGAGCACCGGCTCCAGCGTGGCGGACTCCATGCGGCGCCAGGCCCGGGCGGCATGGGCGCGCACCAGCGGCGAGTCGTCCTGGGTATAGGAGCGGAGCGTGTCGGCGAAGCGCTCGTCGCCGGAGTTGCCGATGGCATCGAGCGCCACCGAGAGTTCCTCGCTCCCGCGGGCGACTCGCAGGCGCGTGTCGAGCTCGTCGTGGGCCAGTTGGCCCACCTCGGGCTGACGGGCATCGACGCGATGGGAGAGCGCCCCGAGCGCCAGCAGGGAAGCGTCGGCTACCTGCCGCTCCTCGGGGTCCGAGCGATTGGCACGCGCCTGGTCGATGAGGGTGTGCGCGGTGCGCTCGGAGGGACGAGGAATGTCCTGCAGGGCGACAGCGGCGCGCATGCGGTCCTGGGTGCTCAGACCCCGGTCGGTGAGAGCCGAGGCGAGCCCGCTCTCGGCCGCGAGCGTGCCGGTCTTCTCCAGGGCCAGGAACAGCACGGAGTGGAGCTGCTCGGGCAGGCTGCCGCCGCGCATGCGGGCGATCAGGTCCGGGATGGCCTCCGGGTGGACGGACAGGTAGCTGGCCAGGCGCTGGGTCGCGTCGTGCACGGCGTTGTGGCCCCCTCCGAGCTTTTTGGCGAAATCGGCGAGCACGCCATCGAGCGACATGGCAGCCAGGGCCGGATCCGGCGGAGGCGGCAGCTCGGGGGAGGAGCGCTTCGCACTGGCGGAGGCATCCCCCCAGGCGAAGCGCCCGGAGTCGAGGTGGGCCAGCACGGCCGGAGCTCCCCGTGCACCCTCCAGACGCTCCACTTCCACCTGGGAGCTCACGTCGCTGAGGAGCTTGTTGCCCATCCACACGCGCAGGTGCTCACCACCACTGAGCTGGCTCACCCAGCGGCCCTTGGAGTCGAGGGTGGCACGGGTCCCGGAGGAGAGCACGTCGACGCGCATCCGGCCGCCGAGCTGCGGCGGGAGCAGGGGCAGGCTGGAGGCGATGTACCGGCCATGCTGGCGCGAGAGGGCCGGGGCATCATCCGGGGCGGAGGCGTCGAGCGTATAGGTCGCGTCGAAGGCCCCGAGCGTGTCCCGGTGACGGGAGACCCACTGCGCGCGCCGGAGCGGCGGGAGGACGATCTCCGCGGCCTGGAGCGAGCCCTGGAGTTGACGGCGCGCCTCGGCATCCACGGAGGGGTCGAAGGCGAAGTCGCCGAAGCGGCAGTCGCGACCGACCTGGAGGAGGAAGGGAGTCTCGAGGGCGGCGAGGCGGGCCGGCTCGGCCTCCGCCGCGCCACCTTCGAGCAGACGGACATCGGTCAAGGTCGCGGCCACGACCCACCCCACGGCGGGGCGCTCCTCGAGGACCCGCCACCACAGGGTGGCCTCCAGACGGAGCTGCTGGGGCGAGGCGGTCTCGGACGGGCGCGCGGAGCTGGTCGCGCGCACGTGGAAGGCGAGCTCCTCTCCGGCGGAGAAGCGGCAGGAGAGCGGACGCCGGGTGGAGGCCGTGGGCGCCTGGGCGGGCCGGGAAGGCCACAGCAGGGCGGAGACGGCGGCGAGACCGAGGACGAGGGTTCCGAGGAGCAGGGACGTGCGGCGGGTCATGGTCGCGATCCTCTTCACTACTGCAGGGTGATGGCCGAGCCGCTTCGGTCCAGCAGCGTGGAGGTGAAGGAGTAACCGTCGTAGCTGAACAGGTTGTATTCAGCGAGCGTGTCGTAGCTCCAGCACACGTAGTAGACCTTGATGCCCCACACCTTCTTCTTGCACCAGTTGGCCTCGAGCTGCTCGATGGTCAGGTCGATGCTCCCGTCGAGCGTGGAGATGCGGAAGCGCGCATCCGTGTCGTAGGCGATGGTGAGCTTGAGGGGGCTGGTGCTGTTGATGACGAAGGAGAGCCCGGCGGAGACGCCATCACTGTCCTGGGTATTGAAGCCGAGGACGGTGATGGAGGCGGAGAGGGTGGCCTTGTAAAGGGTGAGGTTGAGCGTGCCGCTCACGCTGAGGCTGGCCTGGACGTAGGGGCGGACCTGCGCGGAGATGCTGGTGGCCGACGCGGTGACGCCCATGTCGAATCCGGCCGAGGCGGTGAAACAACCCGAGATGTCGATGGTGGCGACCACGACTCCGTACGAGTAGGTGAGGCACTTTTCCTTCGAGTAGCTCTTGTCGTACGAGTAGGTGACCGAGCCTGCGGACTTGCTGTAGCTCAGCAGCGAGACACCGAAGACCTTGAAGCCGGTGTCCAACGAGGCCTGGGCGGGCGAGACGGTGGCGGAGGCATCACCCCAGGCCTGGGCCATGTCGAAGCTGCCGAAGAAGCCCTTGATGGAGGCCTTGGCCTCGTTGTCCGTAGAGGCACCGGTGAGATTGAAGGTGTTCGTCGAGCCGCCCGAGAGGGAGAGCTGGATGGTGCTCGAGGAGCCCCAGGAGTTGCTGTAGGTCTTGGACACGTCATACGACGAGGCCGAGCTCGACGAGTAGTTGCCACGCACCAGGCGGACGGAGAACACCTTGCAGTTGTTGGCGTGGCCGTCCGGACCCGCGATCAGGGGATCGCCGAACTCCGGGAAGGGCACCATGGCGCAGGCACGCACCTGGTAGTCGATGGAGGCCGCCCAGGGGCCACCGGGGCTGGTGAGCGTGCGGAACTCCGGGGTGGGGTGCAGCCGCGCGTCGAGCTGAAGCGCCTCACCCGGCTTCAGGTTGCCAATGGGCGCATGGAGGGCCTCGGGGTTGGCCTCGAGCCGCTTCCATCCGACGTTGCCGACATCCGGCGAGGCGATGATGTCGTAGGCGAAGTCCACCGCGCCGGGCAGGGAGGAGGAGTTGGCCTCGTCGAAGTCACGGCCGAAGGCGGCGACGCCGATGCCGGCGATGAACAGGGGCCGAGGAGCCTCGGAGCCACCCGAGGACACGTCCGAGGGCTGGCCCGGCGGATCGAGCACGATCACCGACGAGTCCGGGGAGGCCTCGAGCAGGGCGATGTCGGTGCCCGGCGGAGGCCGGACGGTCACGTTGATGACGCAGCCCGTCCGCTCCACGCCCGTCGCGGGCTCCCGCGTCTTGCAGGCCTGACCGATGGGCGTCTGGGCCTCCTTCTCGTTGAAGACGAGCCACTTGTCCTCCTCGGTGGTGTTCTCGTCGGCGCCGTCGAGCAGGACGAAGAAGTTGGCGGCACGCTGCGGCGCGCCCGCCAGACACTCGGGCGGGACGATGCCCTCGAGGTCGACGAACTGCTGGCTGCCGTCACCCGGGAGGGTGATGCGGGTGCCCGCCACCAGACAGCTCTGCAGGCTCTCCAGCTCCGCCTGCGTGGGGTTGGGGCCACTGGGCTTCTGCATGAGGCCGAGCGAGACCACCAGGCTGTTGGTGTTGCCGGTGCCCTTGAGACCCACCCGGGCCTTGAGCGGGAAGTTGACGAAGACATTGCCGCTGGCGGCCTGGTCCACGTTCAGGCTGTTGACCTCGATGGAGATCGGGCCACCGAAGCAGGCATTGTTCTCCACGTCGTAGCGCTGGCCCGCGGGGCACTGGCAGCGGTAGGTGGAGTCAGTGGCCATGGAGCAGGTGGCGCCGCCGCCACACGTGACGGGCTGCGCGCCGAACTCGCACACGTAGTGGCTCGAGGACGAGGAGCAGGAGATGTCGTCCCAGGTGCCATCGGCCCACATCCGGCCGCAGTTCTGGTTGCCGTTCTCGTAACGGTCTCCGTCATTGGGCTCGCCCGTGTTCCAGTTGACGTAGGTGGGGGTATCGCCCTCCACGGTGAGCCAGCCGGAGCCCGGACTGGACTGGCCGCTGCTCTGACGGAAACCGATGTGCACGAGCTCGCCACCGTTGATGGAACGGATGGACTCGTTGTCGCTCGAGCTCATCGGCACGGCGAGCCGGCCGCCCATGGCCGCGCAGTCCGCCTTGGCGGCATCCCAGCTCCTGGCGGAGGAGTAGCGGTAGTGCACCGTGTCGCCACTGGAGGACTGGGCCGCGGGGGTCGGTGCGCAACGGTCGGTGGAGCTGAGGGCCGCGCGCTGCTCCGGGAGCGGAGACACGGCGTCGAGTCCCTCCGCCGCGTCCGGAAGCTCGCCGCAACCGCTCCAGATGAGCGCCGCCAGCCCCAGCAGGAGATGGCGTGGCACGGAGCCTGACGTTCTGATTTGGCGCATCGAAGACTTCTCCTTGGTGCGGGTGGGATCGCCCCGGCCAGGACGTGCCGGAGCGACCATGCCCGCCACCCGCGATCAGGAGCGCGGCGGGAGGGAGCACGCGAACTTGGACCCGTGGCTCGAAAATCCGGGCAAGGAGAGCCGTTTCCGGCTCGCGTCAATGCCTGCTCAAGATTGACAAACGGGTTTCCATAATTAAATATGCTCCCGTCATGAGGCCCGTCTCCACCATCCAGGGTGTGCCGTCCGTGCGCGTGCTCGCGCCGATGGCGGACGTGCGTCTCGGCTCCCGAAACAAGGTCCTGCTCGACATTTGAGCAGGCGGACCGATGTCCCCAGTACGCGGGTTGGCTGGTTCCCGTGTGACGTGTGGGCTCGGTTCCGCCTCCGCTCGGTCTCCGGGCCTTCGTGTGTCCTCGCGCCGTCCTGAACGGGCCTGAGTGGCCCCTTCCGGGCATGCGTGTGCGCGCTCGCGGACCCTGAGCCCCCCTCCCCTCTCAACCAGTGTCTGTCTTTCGACCCGCGGGTGCCTCCACCCGGCGGGAACGGGAAACCTTTATGTCTCGCACCACTCGAATCGAGCGCTACCGCAACATCGGCATCATGGCCCACATCGACGCGGGCAAGACCACGCTGACCGAGCGCATCCTCTTCTTCACCGGCCGCATCCACGCCATGGGCGAGGTGCACGACGGCGCGACGGAGATGGACTGGATGCCGCAGGAGAAGCAGCGCGGCATCACCATCACCTCGGCGGCCACCACCGCCTCCTGGAAGCCGATGCGGGGGCCCTTCGCGGGCACCGCGCACCGCATCAACATCCTGGACACGCCGGGACACGTGGACTTCACCATCGAGGTGGAGCGCTCCCTGCGCGTCCTGGATGGAGCGGTGGCGGTGTTCGACGCCAGCCAGGGCGTGGAGCCCCAGTCCGAGACGGTGTGGCACCAGGCCGACCGGCATGGCGTGCCGCGCATCGCCTTCCTCAACAAGATGGACAAGGTGGGCGCGGACTTCGCCATGTGCGTGCGGTCCATCCAGCAGCGGCTGGACGCCAACCCCGTGCCGGTGCAGCTGCCCATCGGGGCCGGCCCGGAGTTTCGAGGACTCGTGGACCTGCCGCGCATGCGGGCCCTCTTCTTCGACGAGGAGACGGGGGTGCCCACCGAGGGAGAGATACCCGCGGAGCTGCTCGCGGAGGCGGAGGCCCTGCGCCTGCGCCTCATCGAGGCCTGCGCGGAGGTGGATGGCACGGTGATGCGGAAGTACGTGGAGGGACGCCTGGCGGACCTCACCGAAGAGGAGCTGGAGCGCGCGCTGCGCATGGGCACCCTCCAGCGGCGGCTGGTGCCTGTGCTGTGCGGGGCGGCTTTCAAGAACAAGGGTGTGCAGATGCTGTTGGATGGAATCGTCAACTACCTGCCCGCTCCGTCGGACCTGCCGGCGGTGGAGGGCGAGACTCCGGACACCCGGGTGCGCGTCACCCGTCCGGCCAACGCGGAGGAGCCGCTGTGCGCGATCGTCTTCAAGCTCATGCACGACAAGGCCGTGGGGAGCATCGTGTTCCTGCGCGTCTACTCGGGCACCCTGCGCACGGGCATGGCCGTGCTCAACACCCGCCAGCAGCGCCGCGAGCGCGTGGGACGGCTCATGTTCATGCATGCCAACAAGCGCGAGGAGGTGGACGAGGTGCATGCCGGCGACATCTGCGCGGCGCTCAACCTCAAGGGGGTGCGCACCGGCGACACGCTGTGCGCGCCGGAGGCTCCCGTGGTGTTGGAGTCGCTCCACTGCCCCGAGCCCGTCATCCAGCTCGCCATCGAGGCGCGCTCTCGGGCGGACCAGCAGAAGATGGAGGACGGACTGGCGAGGCTCGCCTCGGAGGATCCGTCCCTGCACGTGGAGGTGGACCCGGAGACCGGACAGCGGTTGCTGTCCGGCATGGGAGAGCTGCATCTGGAGATCATCGTGGACCGACTGAGGACCGAGTACGGCGTGGAGGCGCGCGTGGGCCAGCCCAAGGTGGCCTGGCGCGAGACGCTGCTCCAGAAGGTGCGCCAGGAGTACCGCCACGTCCGGCAGACCGGCGGGCCGGGACAGTACGCCCATGTGGTGCTGGAGGTGGCTCCGGCGCCGCGCGGCTCGGGGCTCGTCTTCGTGGATGACACGCACGGCGGCGTCATCCCCAAGGAGCTCGTCCCGGCCATCGAGAAGGGCGTGGCCGGCGCCATGCAGCGGGGAGTGCTCGCGGGCTACCCGATGGTGGACGTGGAGGTGCACCTGGTGGACGGAAGCACGCACGTGCGTGACTCCACGCCCCAGGCGTTCACGATGGCCGGCTCACTGGCCTTCCAGGAGGCGGCTCGCCGCGCGGGCGTGCAGTTGCTGGAGCCCGTGATGGACGTGGAGGTCACCACGCCGGAGGAGTTCCTGGGCGAGGTGCTCGGGGACCTGTCGGCGAGGCGCGGGCGGGTGCGAGGGATGGAGGGCACGGGCACGGTGCGGCGCGTCTCCGCGCTGGTGCCCATGGCGCACCTCTTCGGCTACGTGACGAGCCTGCGTGGCCGGACACAGGGACGCGCCACGGCCACCCTGCGCCTGGCCTCCTACGAGCCGGTCCCCGATGCACTGCGGGACTCGCTCCTGGCGGCGGCGCATCAGTAGAAGAAGACAGGGCCCCGGGGATGCACCCCGGGGCCCGCGTCCCGACTCTCGGTTACTGCTGGAGCGTGAACGTGTAGATGGGCCAGGAGCTCGGGTCATAGGCGACGCAGCCCCCACGGTCCCAGTTCCTGAACCGCAGCTCCAGGGTGCGTGCACCGGCCGGCGCGGTGATCGTGGCCGGAACCGGCTCGCGCCTGTACCCGCTCGTGTTGGTCACGTAGGCCTCCTGGAAGGTGCCGTAATCGAAGCGGTACTCGACGGCGATGAGCCAGGTGTCCATGCCGCTGTACGTCGCGCGGCACTTCTTCAGCCGGTCGAGCGCGTAGTGGATGGTGAGCGGCTGACCGGCACGCAGGGTACCCGTCACCGTATAGGAGCCACTCACCGGGAAGGAGATGACCGGGGTCTCCGCCACGGCCGAGGTGGCGATCAGCAGGGGAAGAACGAACGCGCAGAGCTTGGACGACAAGACTTTCTCCGGAGCTGGGGTAGGGACAGCCCGGAGGTTGTCCAGGAACCCGCCGGGAAGTTTCCTGGACTATCGCGTTTCTTCGCCCCGGCTGTCCGCGGATGTGGGCTCGTGTAGGAAAGAAAAAATCGGCATGATCCAGGAAACCTCGGGGGGGCGGGGCCGATAATCCCGGTATCTGCGGTCCCCAATTAAAAATTTCGGAGCAGGAGTTCTTCCATGAGCTTCATCGGCGGAATCAAGAAGAAGGTCGTGCAGCTGGCGAAGGATCCGGTCAAGGCCGGTCAGACGGCGAAGAAGGCGTACGACACGGTCACCAAGACCAAGTCGAGCATCAAGGACGCCTTCGAGAACGCCCGCTCCGTGAAGTCGGACGGCTTCAAGACGACCTGGAAGAACAACTGGAAGAATGCCGTCGCCAAGGCGACCGATCCCAAGGACAAGCTCACCAAGGGCGGCATCGCCAAGAAGGTGGGCGGCGCGTTCGGCACGGTGACCAACGCCGTCAAGCTGCCCGGCCAGGTCGCCACCGCGTTCAAGGACGTGCGTGACGCCATCCGCTCCGGCTCCGCCCAGGCGCGCGACAAGGCGATCGGCTCGGTGGCCACGGCCGGCAAGACGGCCATCCAGACCGTCAAGGGCGGCCTGGAGATCGCCCGCGACGTGCAGAAGTTCGGCGGCGCCTACCGCGCGGCCTCGGACGCCTTCCGCACCGTGGCCCCCAACGCGACGGGCAAGGCCGTCCGCGCGGCGGCCACCACCGCGGCCAAGCACGCCTTCGAGGGTGCCACCAGCGTGGGCGACGTGCGCCGGGCCGTCAGCACCGCCGTGAAGGGCGCCGCGAAGGGCAGTTCCATCGCCCAGACGGTCGGCTCCGCCACCCGCGCCGCCGCCCGCACCGCGGTGCGCGAGGGCAGCGAGGCCGCTGGCAAGGCCGCCATCCGGGCGGGTGCCAAGGCCGCCGCGGGTCCGCTGGCCAAGGCCGCCGGCCGTTTCGCCCCGGGCGCCAACATCGCCATCGCCGCCCTGGACGTGGCGAGCGCCTACTCCACCGTGCGCGACCCCAACGCCAGCACCACCAAGAAGGTGACCAGCGTCATCACCGCGGTGGGCTCGGTGGCCGCCGCCACCAACATCCCGGTGGTCAGCCAGGTGGGCGCCGCCGTGTCCACGGTCTCCAGCTTCGTCGGCGGCCTCTTCGGGTAGTCATCCCCCCTTCATGCGCGCCGCCACCGGGCTCCTTTTTTTCTGGTAGGGACAGTGAAACGCTCGCGGTTCAATCCTTTCTGGGACTACGGTCGCGGCGCCTACCTGCCAGGAGGATTTCCGGTGGCACAGAGCAAGAAGGGTGGAAGCACGAACGCCGGCGGCGAGAAGGCCGCTGGCTCGAAGCCCCCCAGCAGTGGCAAGTCCGCGGGTCCCGCCAAGGTCGTCTTGATGGCGGAGCAGGTTCCCGTCGTTTCCTCCGTGAGCAGCGGCCCCGTGCCGCTGCCCGAGGTGAAGGCTCCTTCGACGGAGGGCATCGAGGTCACGGTGCCCGCACCTCCGCCGCTCGGCGAGGATGCGCTCATCCGCCGCTTCCATGAGCTGGCCCGCGCCCTCGCGGAGGTCCGGGAGCGCAAGGAGGGCGAGGAGGTGGTGCTGGGCGATGACGTGCAGCTCGACGTCCTCGGCTACGCCAATGGCCAGCTCATCCCCTTCAGCATCCGCATCGACTATTGGATGGAGCTGGCGCCCCAGGAGATGCTCCCCGGCTTCGCCGACGCCATCGCGGGCTCGGCCGTGGGCGACAGCCTGAAGATCGATCTGGTGCTGCCCGCCAACTACCCGGTGGAGTCGCTGCGCGGAACGCCGGCGAGCTTCCTGGTGGACCTGGTGGGAGCCCGTGAAGTGAAGATGCCCGACACCGACTCGGACGAGTTCCTGCGCAAGCTGGGCCGCGGGGACACGCACGAGGAGGTGATGGAGTCCATCGCCAACGAGCTGCTCGACGAGCAGGCCGACGTGCTGTGGCTGGATGCGCAGAACATGGTGCTGGACGAGCTGGCCTCCCGCACCCAGGTGGAGATCCCCCCTACCCTCGTCGATGAGGAGATCCGCCGCCGCTGGATGGCGGCCGAGGGAGAGGCGCTGGAGGAGAAGGAGTTCTCGCCCGAGGAGAAGCAGGAAGCGCTGGACCTGTGGATGAAGGATCCAGCCACGCGGGCGGACGTGGAGCGGCGCCTGCGCATCTCCCTGGCGCTGAAGGCCGTGGCCGCGAAGGACAAGCTGGAGCTGAGGCCCGAGAAGGCCTTCGAGGTGCTCGAGGACTCGGCGGTTGCCTTTGGCCTGACGTCCGCGCAGCTGCGCGAGGCCCTGGTGGACCCGAAGGCGGCGAGCCAGCTCCAGAACGTGGCCTGGCACCTGATGGCCGTGGAACACGTGATGAACAAGGCCAAGGTCCACTTCGAAGGGGCCTGAGCAATCGCCCCCCGTGAGGGCCCCGGTCCCCGCCCGCGAGGCGGGGACTGGCGGTTCACGGACGCGGCGGACCGATTCACCGCACCGGCGGACAGTCCTGCTCCACCACCTGGATGTCTGGGATTGTCCTGCCTCATAAAACCGGGAATCCGGAATTTCTGGACAGAACCAATTAGTTTGCTGTACGTAAAGTCCAGGCCCGGAAACGGACGGGCACCGTTCACCACTCATGAGAGGAGCGGAGATGCGCATGCCCGACACGCGCTGGTCGACCCTTGCCTTGAAGCAACCCCTGGGCCTCATCGCCGCGGGACTGTGCTTGTTCGCGCCAGGGCTCGCCTCGGCGTTCTGCGTCTACAACGAGGTCGGCACCAACGCCAACGTGAAGGTGCCCGAAGGGGATTTCAGCACCAATCTCTCTCCTGGGACGAATGGGTGCTGCAATTGGGGCGAGAAGTCCTGCAACCCCTCGGGCTCACGCGAAGCCATGCTTCGCGCGCAGATCGAGGCGGGCTCCTTCAACTGCGTGGTCGCGATGCAGGCGGGAGGGTATGCGCTCATCCAGCAGGAGGACCGCTCCCACCTGGGCCTTCCGCCGAACTACTACTGCGTTTCCTACAACTACAACCATCAGCTCGTGAGTCAGTCGAACTACGGCATTGGCGCCCAGACACGGGATGTCCGGTTCCTGATCACGGGTGATCCTCAGTACCAGAACAGCGGGGACAACACGCGCGCCGACCAGACGTTGGCGTCGATGATCAACACCCTCAGCGGCAACTGGCAGGTGCGGGGTGTGGTGGTCGCGGGAGACCTGACCCAGAACTCGCGGACCCGGGATGAGTTCTCCTGGTACAAGAAAGCCATATCGGGCTACTCCCGGTTCGTCTTCGATGGCCTGGGCAACCACGACATGGAGCCGCCGAACACCACGCAGGAGACCGCGTGCGACATCGCGGGCCCCGCGGGCCAGCACTGTGTCGATCCCGGTGCCATCCAGGCAGACATCCATGACCGCAAGCGGGCCACGTCCCTGACGCTCCAGGGCAACCCCCACTACTCCTGGGACTGGCACGACGTCCACTTCGTCCAGCTCAACCTCTTCCCCGGCAACGAGGCGTCTCCCGGATTCTCCAAATACTCGCCCAAGGGCAGCCTCTCCTTCCTCCTGCTGGATCTCGCCACCTCCGTCGGCACCTCGGGCCGGCCCGTGGTGCTCATCCACCACTACGGGTTCGATGACTTCTCCATTGGCGTGGAAAAGCCCGAAGAGGTGTGGTGGACAGAAGCGGAACGCATCGCCTACTGGGATGTCATCGCGAACTACAATGTCGTCGCGATCTTCTCCGGCCATGATCACAGGGTCGCCGACCAGGGTTTCCAGCTCCCCTTCGTCCGGCCCGCGAGCCGGACCTCCGGTCCTCCGAGCATCCCGACCTTCGTGTCTGGCGCGGCCACGTCTGGAGCGTTCCTGGACGTGCAGATGGACGCCAACAAGATGCACATCACCCGGAAGAACCAGTACGGCAACCCCTCGGGTCTGTACGCTCAGGTTCAATTCCCGGTCAACCTGGCGCTCGGCAAGCCCACGACGCAGTCCTCCACCGACTACAACGGCATCTCCTCCCGGGCAGTGGATGGCAGCCTCAGCGGCAATTACAGCCAGAATTCGACCACCCACACCCGCGAGTCCCCCATGGACTCTCAGCCGTGGTGGGAAGTGGACCTGCTGAGCGTGCAACAGCTCGGGACCGTGCTCCTCCACAACCGCACGGATTGCTGCTCGGCGCGGCTGTCGAACTTCAAGCTGATGGTGTCCAACGACAAGGTATCCTGGCAGGAGTTCCAGCATCCCGGCCAGGCGAGCCGGGTGACGGGCTTCGCGGTGAACCGCTCCGCCAGGTACGTGCGGGTCCAGCTCAACGGAACCGGCATCCTCAGCCTCGCCGAGGTCCAGGTCTTCCAGCGGGAGAACCTGGCGCTGGGCAGGCCCGCCTCGCAGTCGTCGCTGCTCAACAGCGCGGAGGCCTGGAAGGCGGTGGATGGAAATACCGACGGAGTCTTCCCCAATCTGTCGGTCACCCACACGCTCGGAGCGCCCACCGACCCCCAGCCGTGGTGGAGGGTCGACCTCCAGGCCGACCGGTGGATCGGCTCCGTGGTCCTCTACAACCGCACCGATTGCTGCTCGACGCGGCTGTCGAACTTCAAGCTGCTGGTCTCGAGCGATGGAGTGACCTGGCAGGAGTACTACCACGCGGGCGCGGCGGGCCCGGTGACGACCCTGGCGGTGAACCGCTACGGCCGGCACGTGAAGATCCAGCTCGCTGGACCCGATCCGCTCAGCCTGGCCGAAGTCCAGGTCTTCTGAACGCCCTAATCCATCTCAACGACAGGTGGCTCGATTCCGATGACCCGAATCGAGCCACGAGCCCCTCCATGACGTGAGGGCAAGCTTCAACCTTCCGCCCGATCAAGGCAGGCGTCATGCTCCACTTCGAACGTTCAAGGATGTTCCTTCGCACCGCGTGCTCGGTTCTGTTCCTCACGAGCGCGTGCACCCCGGCGAGCAGCTCACCTGACGGGCAGGACGATGCAACCGAGACCTCCTCGGGTGCGTTGGTCACCTCCGGCGTGAGCTTCAAGACGGTGCTCGGCAACCGATACGTGGGCGCTCAAAACAACGGGGGCGGCGCTGTCATCGCGACGGCGACGACCGCGCAAGCGTGGGAGAAGTTCTCGGTCGACGACATCAACGGCGGGGCCCTCGAGAGTGGGGACACGATCTTCATCTCCGCGGGCACCGGCCAGTATTTCCAGGCCGCGAACGGGGGCGGCTCCACGCTGAACGCCGCCAGCTCGAATCGGCTCGGCTGGGAGACGTTCCGCATCGTCAAGCAGAGCGGGAGCGGCGCGATCGCCAACGGCGACATCGTCGGCCTGCAGACGGTGACGACGGGCCACTGGGTGTCCGCGGAGAACGGCGGCGGCGGCACGGTGTTCGCGTATGGCGCCGCGCTCGGCCCGTGGGAGCAGTTGACGATCTCCGGCCTGCCCTCGAGCCAGCCCCCGCCGCCCTCGGGGACGCGCGTCGTGGGTTACCTGCCGAACTGGTACGGCTCCTACGCCAGCTGGGTCAGCAAGGTGGACTTCGCCAAGCTCACGCATGTGAACCTCGCGTTCGCCCTGGGCGACGCGAACGGGCGCCTCCAGCTGGCACCGGCCAGCGACCTCGCGACGTTCGTGAACGCCGCGCATGCCCGGGGCGTGAAGGTGTTCCCCTCGCTCTGTGGTGGCGGAGGAGACAGTCGAATCACGCCCTTCTACCAGCCCGACAAGGTCGATGCCTTCGTGGATGAGATCATCAACTTCGTGGTCTCGAACAACATGGACGGAATCGACGTGGACGTGGAGGCGCCGGATCGCATGGGCGCGGCGTACGACACGTTCATCGCGAAGCTGATCGCGAAGGCTCGCCCGCGCGGTCTTCCCGTGACGGCCGCCGTCTCGCAGTGGATGCAGTATGGCATGTCGGACACGACGCTGCGTTCATTCGATTTCATCACCATCATGTCCTACGACAACGCGGGCACCTGGACGGGCCCCGGTGAGCACTCGAGTTACTCGCAGGCGGTGACCGCGCTTTCCTACTACGAGAACAAGGGCGTTCCGCGGAACAAGATCGTGCTCGGGGTGCCCTTCTACGGGTATTGCTGGGGCAATTGTGGGAACGGACAGAGCAGCTCGTACGTGCTCTACAAAGACATCCTGGCGCGCTACCCGAACGCCTGGAACTCGGATTGGATCAACGCCGACGGAGCCCAGTATTCGTATAACGGGCTCGCGACGCTGCGCTCGAAGACGGCCCTGGCGAAGCAGTACGGTGGGATCATGATCTGGGAGCTGGCCGGAGACGTGAGCACTTCGAGCGATCAGTCCCTGCTCCGCGCCATCGACGGCGCGCTGCACTGAAGTCGGCCGGGGCGCGGGATGGCGAACGCCTACCGCGCCCCGTGGTGCTCCTCCAGCCAGGCCACGCCGCACTTCACCAGTCGACGCGCATCGAACAGATGGGACGAAGCTCGCGCGACCCTTCCCGCGCAGCCGCCGCCCTCCGCGAGACAGTGCTCCGCGATGACCGTGAAGTAATCTCCGCCGGACGCGAGCAACTCGTCAGTCACCGGCTCGCTCGTATCGAATTCCTCGAAGGTGACCCAGCGCCGCTCGCCCTCGATCAGGAGGGGCCGCTGGTACCGAGTGATTCGCTTGCCGGGGATGTTCGCCATGTGCTCCACGTGATGCAACAACGTGATCTTCTCGAGCGGCGCACCGAGCATCAACACCTTGCCGCCACTCTCCACCAGCTTGTGCAGCGGAGAGCCCGGGCCATACCCGTATTGCAGTGGGTGGTCCGCGCAGATCCACTCCGCACGCGCACCGATCGCGGCCATGCCGGCATCCGGGTGATCGCTCCGAACCGCACCGGGCCAGGTACGAATCGTCTCCGCGAGAATCCCGTGGTCGCGGCTCGCACGCGCGATGCGCTTGTCGAACGTGGGGATCTCCTCGCGAAGGCTCTCATTCTCGAAGTCTTCCGGCTCCGCCCCGATCTCCCAATCCATGTACGCCATGAGGGTGCCACTGTCGCCAACCGCATCGAGCAGCGCCTGAACCACGGTGTTCACGCCACCGAGCACGGGGCCCAGGCTCCGGATGCCGGCATGCACCATCACGAGATCGCCAGCCCTCAAACCCAGCCGCCGCAGATCTCCCATCAAGCTGGTGCGGGTCGCGGGTGTCATCGTCGTGGTTCTCCCTCCCTCCTGAAACGGAAGTTCAGAACATTCCCCAGGGAAAGGGCTTCACGGGAGCGTAACCCCCTGACGGGGGATGGCCCAGGTGCTCGAGCACCGAGGCATAGCGGGGATCGTCGGGCTTGAGGATGAACAGCGCCGAGCCCACTACCCCGCCCCGAGCCTCGGCGTGCATCCGCAGTTCCAGCGTGCCATCGGGCCGCCGGTAGGCCGAGCCCACGGGCTTGGGCTCCGGCTCCGGCTTGGACTCGGGCATGCCCGGAGGGCGAGGCGGGATATTGTGGATGCTCATGCTGGGCACTCGCGGAAAAGGGGGAGCCTGCGACTGGGGACCAACCTAGCACTCCACACGAACGGGAATGGCCGCTCCCACCAGCACACCGTGGACCGTCCCCCCACCACGAGCCGGACGTCTTCGTCGTACCCCAGGCTACCACTTTGCCCAGCTCACTCAGCGGGAGGCCGCGTGCATCGGGAGGCGCCCGGTGGCGAGCACGCCCTCACGCAACCCAGCGGGAGTGCAGGGCTTCACTCTCGGGTGCGTGGGGAGGTCCACCTCCGGGCGACGCCGGTTCTCCGGATTGAGGCATACCGCGCCCTGGGGTCCCCAGACGGCCTCCAGGTGCTCGAGGCGAGCGCCCTTGCTTTGGTTCCGGTACGGTGTACCTGCGCTACCAGCGGGCCTGAGCGCCCCGGCCCGCCCACGCCCTCGGTGGCCGGCGTGGGCACGGTGCTTGCCGTTTTGTGCACCGCGACCTTCTCCTGGAGCTTCTGGAGCGCCGTGACGTGGTTGTGCTCGATGCAAGGTCGTCCACCGGCGGCTGACTCACCCGCGGCGGTAGAGCAGGTACGGGCGGCGCCGGGCGTCGAACTCCGCCAGCTCGCCGCTCCACGCGCCGACGATCTCGTCCGTGGACGCCCCGGCGTCGATCATCGTGCGCAGCCGCTCGGACCCGCTCAGCTTGTCGATCCAGTACGGTCGCGCGGCGTCCCAGGAGTCGGTCCGCCAGAGGAAGGCGGGGAACTCGCGCGCCTCCACCAGCATCGCGACGGCCGTCCGGATCGGGTCGAAGGCCTGCGGGTCGGTCACCTTCACCTCGACGCCGGCGCATACCGTGTTGGCGAACTTGTTGAAGGTCGGCGTGAAGTAGGCCTCCCGGAAGCTCACCCCGGGCAGGTTCGCGGCGTTGAGCCGGTCGCTCCAGTGATAGTCGAACTCGGGCCCGCCGATGAGCTCGAACGGGCGCGTGGTGCCGCGCCCCTCGGACAGGCTCGCCACGCCCTCGAACATGCCGGTACCGGGGTACACCAGCGCGGTGTCCGGGGTCGGCATGTTGGGGCTCGGCATGACCCACGGAACGTCGGTGTCGCCGCCCATCATGTCCGGTCCCCACCCGCTGCAGTCGATGACCTCCAACTCGACCTGGCGCCCGGCGTCGGCCGGCAGGAACTCGCCGTTGTAGAAGCGGGCCAGCTCGCCGACGGTCATCCCGTGCTGCTGGACGATCTCCTTCTTGCCGACGGCGGTGGTGAAGCGGGTGGTCATCATCGGCCCGTACGCCTTGCCGCCCGCCGGGTTGGGCCGGTCGAGCACGACGTAGCGCAGCCCACGCCGGGCGGCGGCGACCATCGAGTCGTAGAGCGCCCAGATGTAGGTGTAGAACCGGCTGCCGACGTCCTGGATGTCAAAGACGACGGTCTGCACGCTGGCCCGCTCGTAGAGGGTCTCCCAGGTAGCCTGGCTGGCGTTGTACGCATCGTAGACGGTCAGCCCGGTGCGCGCGTCGCTCCCGGTGCCCTCGCTGCCGCCGGCCTGCGCGGAGCCACGGAAACCGTGCTCGGGGCCGAAGACGCCGCCGATGGTCAGCCCCCCGGTGTCCCGGGCGTGCGCGTGCATCAGGTCGACCAGGTGGCTGTACCTGCCGTCCACGCCGGTCGGGTTGGAGATGACGCCAACCCGCTCACCGGCGAGCGCCTCGAAACCGCCCTCGACCAGGTGGTCCAGGCCGGTGCGCACCGGAAACCGGGGTCGCAGGCCGGGTTTGGACGGCTCGGGGCTGGCCGGACCGCCGGCCGCCGTACAGGCGACGGCGCTGACGGCGGCCCCACCCCCCAGGGCGATGACGCGTCGGCGGCTCAGCCGCTCAGGATCTCTGCCCATGACGCCTCCCAAGACTCGACTCCTGTCGGGATGGTAGTCGGCAGCCGGATCACCGACAAGAAACAACGAACTCCTTGGAAGAGCTGTAACCCAGCATCAAACCGGTCAAGGAGGAGCGGCGGGTTCGATTCCCGCCGCTTCCAATAGAGGTTGCCCGCCGCCTTGAGTCGAACCCACTCCTAATGAGGAGGCGTGGAGCATCTTGGGGGACCAAATCGGTTCTTGTCGGACCAAATTTGGATCAAATCCGTATGCGTATAGGCAGGAGAGAGGCCGTGTGGAGGGGGAGGGCTGGTGCAGAGGGGCCGCAGAGGGCCGCTGACGGGTGCCGACCGAGCTGTGAGCCGGGCCGGTGGAGAGGCCACGCAGCCTCCTTGGGCATGCCTGCCCAGGCCGCCTTCCCATGAGGGGCGCGGCAGGGGCATCAGGTCTCTTGGCTGGCTGTGGCGGCGTAAGCCTCAACACCATGCGCCCTGGGGTGGCCCTCGCGCCGGGGATGAGCGAGCCATGAAAGCACACCTCTCGTGGCCTGGCATACCTGCCAGCGGCGAGTCAGGCCTTCGGTCGAGGTGGATGAGGACCATGTTCGCCTCAACGGGAGAGCGGCCAAGCCTCCGCTTTGAACCACTCGGGATGATGAAGGGTGACATCCCCGCGGGAGCCAGGCGCGCCTTGGAGCTCGTGCCCAGGGAGCAGGGTGACGTCAGGCCGAGCCACCAGCAGTGCACGAACTTGATTGCGCACGTCAGCCGCGCGCTGGGAGTCCACCGCGACACGCTCCACGTTGTCAGAATGCAGCCATTCTCGGTGAACAACGGCATCGCCGGTGAGGAGCACCGGCCCCCCCGGTAGGGCGAGGAGAGCCATGACGTCCTCCCGCGCATGGCCACCGCCACGCAGCAGCACGACGCTGCCATCTCCGAACAAGTCGAGCGAGGCATCGAAAGGCGGGAGGGCGCGCGTGTCGTGGAAGTCCACTTCGCGCCAACGAGGCGCCGACAGGCCCAGCACCTTGCCGGCCGTTCCCAGCCCACCGATGAAGGTCGCGCCCTCGAAGGACGCGGCGGCGCCAATGTGATCGTCGTGCAGGTGCGAGATGATGACCCATCGGGCGCGGGCTGGCTCCAGTCCGGCCTCTCGCATCTGTGCGTCGAGCGTCCTTCCCTCGCGTCCGCGGCTCTCGAAGAGCCAGCGCATCGGCACAGGCAGAGCGGACTCGCCCTCTCGGGCGACGGACGTGGAGAGCCCGCAGTCGAACACAATGAGCCCTTCTCGCGGATGTTCGATCACGAAGGCAGGAGCCGGCCGCCATGGGCGGTGCTCACCGACCAGGAGCGCCGACATGCGGTTCATTCCCGTGTTGAAGACGTGGAGCCGAAGACCGGCCACCGCCGCGGGCATCGGATAGGGACCGGGAGGCGGCTGGGCCCCACTCACGATAACGGGACGGTAAGGGAGCAGGACGGCTCCGAGCGTGACGAGCGCACCCGCACTCAGCAGGCCCAGCGCCACGAGACGGCGACGTCGAAGACTCAAGGGCATGGCCTCACAGTGCGGGAGATTGACATGGAAGTGCTCCGGGTGAAACGGGCCAGCTGGGCGTGCGCTCCTTCTGAGGGATATCCCTGCTCCCAGAACAGGACCACTCCGTGGTTACGCCTGGGAGACGGGCCGCATGTTGCTTCAGTGTGAGCAGGTGCCGGTGGCTCTCCCGAGGAAGGGCGAGGAAGGGTGTCAGACGATTCGTAGGAGACGAGGTGTCGGATCGAGTCCTTTGACACCTTCCCCGCACTCAAACCCAGCCGCCGCAGCTCTCCCATCAAGCTGGTGCGGGTCGCGGGTGTCATCGTCGTGGTTCTCCCTCCCCCCTGAAACGGAAGCATGGAACGCGGGCCATTCGAGCCGGTGAACCCGAAGTCCAGGTTTGCGTCGTGCGCGTTCCCGCGCAGCGTCCGCACCAGGCATCAGCCCCGAGGCTTCAGAACATTCCCAGCGGGACGCACGCGGAGCCAGACGCGTCACAGCGAAACCACTGGTACGCATAGGACCTGGGCGTGGGGTTCCAGGTCCCGGGCCGAGCGGTGAGGACCGACGACAAGGTCGCGCTTCCGTCCACGGTGGGCAGGGTCACAGAGGTAGGAGCCAGCACCGGGCCCACGACGTCCGTCGGCACGGAATCGGCGTTCGCAGTTCCGGCCGGATTCGAGGCCTGGACGCGCAGGCGCACACGGTGGCCGACGTCCGCTTCCGCCAGGACGTAGCGCGTTCCGGTAGCGCCCTCGAGGTCCGTACAGCTCTCGCCACCCGCGTCGCAGCGGACTATCGCGGCATCGGCCAATCCAGGCATGGGTCTCTTGCTGGCTTCGAAGCGTCGTTCCTGGATTGGGCGCGGCTGGACCTCGCCGTCGCCGTCGATGCGATGCGCGATGACGCCACACCGCTCTTCCTGGTGGGCCACTCGTTCGGCGGTCACTCGTTCGGGCTGCTTCCGAATCCCGAGCGAGTGGCTCGCTTCTATGTGTTTGCCGCGGGGGCCGGCTGGCACGGCTGGATGAAGCCGCTGGAGCGAATTCGTGTGCAACTCCTCTGGCAGGTGGTGTTGCCGCAGCTCGTAAGGTGGAAAGGGTATTTGCCTTGGAGTCTGCTCGGCATGGGCGAGGATCTACCGCTCGGAGTGTTTCGGCAGTGGAAGCATTGGTGCCAGTACCCGAACTATCTCCTCGACGATCCGACGGCGTCGGAGCTGCGGGCGCAGTACGCGCGTTGACGACGCATGGGCCCCGCCGCGCTCACGTGATGCGTTCATCTCGAACGCGTACACGAACGCCCATGTCGAGCGGCTCGACCTGGATCCATGCGAGTTCGGTCCTCTCGGGCACGTGGGCTGTTTCCGGCGGAATGCGCGTCCGCTGTGGGATCGCGCGCTGGATTGGTTCGCGGAGCATCCGGCACCGGCTTCGCGGAGCCTCAACTAGGGCTCCGAGTCCTTCATGTGCCCGAAGTGCTTCATCGGCTTGCCGGTGAGCCGGGGACGGGGGGTCGCGACCTCCACGTCCACGAGCCCCCCCAGAGCAGGCTCCGGCTCCATGAGCCGGATGAGGTTGCCAATGAAGGGAAGGGAGCGCGCCTGGGCCTTCCAGTAGCTCATGCTCCTCGCGAAGCTGACCGGCTGGGCCGAGGAGCTCCGGGGCACCATGAGGAAGACCGAGCACAGGAGCGCCGCGGCGGTGGACAGGCCCGCCGCCAGCTTCAGGCGCGCCCAGCGCAGTCCCACCGGGCAGTCCCGCGTGAGCGCCGTCCCATCCCGGCGCTGGTAGACGCGCCCGCAGAACCGGCCTTCCGTGCGCTGCACCAGGGCCTCCAACTCCCCGATGGTGAGCGTGGACAGGTTGTAGACGTTGAGCTGGCAGCGCGCGCAGAAGCGCCGGCTCTCGTCGCCCTCCATCTTCTCCCAGCTCTCAGAACAGGGCGATGCCACCCGGACCTTGATGCGGCCAGTCGTCATACGTCCTCCCTTCCGGCGCTGACTCTCGCTCCCATCGAACCCGGGCACCATCGGTCAACCGACGCATTGAGGGCCAACCTCCAGCAGGGCCGCCCGCTCCGCCCTCAGCGAGAGGCCGCGTGTATCGGGAGGCGCCCGGTGGCGAGCACGCCCTCACGCAACCCGGCGGCAGTGCAGGGCCTCACTCCCGGGTAGGTGGGGAGGTCCACCTCCGGGCGACGCCGGTTCTCCGGATTGAGGCACACCGCGCCCTGGGGTCCCCAGACGGCCTCCAGCTGCTCCAGGCGGGCGCCCTTGCCCTGGATTCCATACGCATCCCGGACGAGGATCCTCGTGCCGTTGCGGGTGTAGCTGGCGAAGTCACCCTGGCCGACGAAGTACGCGGCGCGCTTGGCGTGCAGGCAGGAAGCGAAGAGGTCCTCGCGTACGCGCCCCGGCTGCTCGGAAGGCGAGTCCCACGGCTTGTACCCCCACAGCATGCAGGTCGCGATGGCGCCCGAGCGACAGGCCAGGGTGGTGACGTCGGCATCGAGGGTGACCGCCGCGCTGAGTGCATCCACCCTCCGGCCAGGCAGGAAGGAGACTTCCTCCTTGGAATTCCTTTCGGGTTACCGCGCAATCCCTCACCGATGCACCGGGCCCCGGAGCCTACCCCGGCGGTCTGGGTCTCACCCGCGCGTGACTAGGGCCGGCGCTCCGGAAGGCTGGTGGTGAGCAGCTCCACGACGCCGTGCAGGCCGAGCTCGCGCGCCATTCCGAGCGGTGTTCGTCCGCGCTTGTCCCCGCGATGGATGTCGGCACCGGCACGGAGCAGCAGGGAGGCGATCTTCTCGTGCACGGGAGAGGGCCGCGCCACCCGGACGAGCTCGCCCACGCTGTTCATCCCGGGGGGACCGGTGTTGTGCAACCCCGTCATCGCCTCGATGGCGAGGTGCAGGGAGGAGCGCCCCTCCCCATCGAGGGCATCCGCCCGGGTGCCCGCCTCGAGCAACACCGAGACGAGGGGAAGGTTCCCCGCCGTGACAGCGCGATGGAGCGGGGCCTGTCCCTTGTGGTCCCTCGCGCGGAAGTCCGCCTTGTTCCGGATGAGGAACCGCACGAGCGGGCCCGCGTCCGGGTCCGCCGCCAGCAGGTGGAGCACGGTCGCTCCCTGCTTGTCCTGGACGTTGACGTCCGCGCCCTGCTCCAGGAGGAGCCGGGCCATGCGCATGCGAGCCTCCTGGAACCCGGGCTTCTCCCGGGTCTCGGACCATGCCTGGGCGAGCGGATGCATGACCGACGAGCCGTCATTCGCCCGGGAGCGGATGCCGGCGCCACGACGAAGCATGGCGTGGACCGCCTCGACGTGCATCGCCTGGATGGCGATGTGGAGGATCGGAATCTGGCCGTCGTAGCCGCGGGACTGGACGTCGACACCGAGCTCGATGATGCGGGTCGCCAGCTGGGGGGCGCTCCAGATGGCGAAGACGAGGGTGGGAGTCCGGAACCGGCCCGCCTTGGGATTCGCGCCCTTGTCCAGGAGGAACTCCGCGAGCGCCGCGTCCCCGCGCTGGAGGGCCGAGTCCAGCGGGGTCGAACCATCCCCACTGACGGCATCGAGCTCCGCCCCCGCCTCCAGCAGGAGCGCGGCGATCCGACGATTCCTGGCGAGGTGGAGGGGCCGCTCGCCGAAAGGGCCCGAGACGTGGACGTTGGCCCCGTGCTGGAGCAGCAGCCGTGTGAGCTCTGGGTTCTCCTGCCCGGCGGCGAGGTGAAGCAGGGTCCTGCCCGCGGACACGGCCTCCACATAGCGAGCTTGAGGCGCGAGGAGATCCTTCAGCGCCACCACGTCGCCGGCCTCGACCGTGCTCACGAGCCGCTCGCGGAGGGCCTCCAGCTCCACCTCGGACGATGCGAGGCACGCCGACAACCCCACGGCCATCACCAGGGTCCACATGGCCGGGATCCTACTCAAAGCCAGCGGATGGAGTCCGCACGGCCGGAGGGGTCTCCACGCTGCTGCTCCTCGCGTTCGCCGCGTATGCACGCGGGTGGGTCCGCCGGACCAACTGACCGGATTCGAGAGACGGCGGGCGCATCAGGGCCCCGAATCCTTCATGTGCCCGAAGCGCGCCTGGACCTTCCAGTAGTCCATGCTACTCGGCTTGCCGACGGGGCTTCGCGTTGAAGAGGTTGCTCGCGTAGCGGTCGCCGGAGTCGCACAGCACCGTGACGATGGTGTGCCCCGTCCCCCTCTTTCCTTCTGTCTTTCTGCTCTCGCCGTCCGCGCGGCTCAGCGTCTGCCGCCTGGACGTCTGGGCGGTATCTGCGTTCGCAGTGCATCCACCTGCTCTTCCGGCATGTACGCGCTCCGCAGGAGGTTCTCCGTAAGGTGGTGCACCAACCTGGCTTCCTTCTGATTCAAGTCGAAGCTCCGGTGTGCTGCCGCGTTCCCCGCCTCCACCACGAGTTGGAGTTGATGCTTCTGGCGGCGGCCGATGTAGCCCTCATTTTCGAGCGCTTTCAGGCTGGCGGCGAAGGTGCCGTCCGCACTGCCCGTACGGTCCGTCGACACCCTCTCGATGAGCGTGCGCGCGCCTTGGGCCACCAGCGTGAAGCTGTGGGACTCCAGGGCTCTACACACTTCCTCCCACATCGTGCGCACGGGGGGCGGGAGCTGGGCGTGCCACGCTGGAGTGCTGCTCTCAACCGGAGAGGGGAGACTGTTGGGGGTCGTCATGCCTGCTCCTCCTGTCTTCATCACAGGAAGAGTACCCAGGCGGGCCGAGAACTTCCAACGGGACTCAATTTGGCTTCAATTTGAGGGTGGATTGGAGGACATTGAGGGCAGGAGGTGCGTCACATGGGGTGGATCCGCGAGCGCATGGAGGAGCTGGAGCCGCCGGTTCACAGCATCAGCGAGCTGGCGCAGCGGGTGCGCAAGGCCAGTTCATGGCCCAAGGCCGAGAAGCTCAAGGCGAGTTCCCTGGCGACGTACCTCGGGAAGTTCGATGAGGGCGAGGCGCTGGAGTGGCTCGAGGAGCGGCCGGGAGTCCTTCAGGCGCTCGCGGATGTCCTGGAGATGAATCGGGAGGACCTGGGCGAGCACCTCGCTCAGCTCCGCTCCCGCAGTGAGACAAGAACCCTTCGTCTCAAGCTGCGGGACGTGCCAACGCGTCCGATCGACCTGCGGCACGAGCCGCTCCCCCCGGGGCTGCCGCCGCAAGTGCTGGAGCCCGCCAGCTGGCCCATGTGGTGGTATGCGCCGGGTGGAGCGGGCCGGACACTGGTAGGCGAGTGGCTCGAGGCTCGCGGACTGGCGGTGTTCATCCAGGCCCAGACCTGGGTCGAGGCCGAGAGCCAGCTTCCGGAGGATCGCCCTGCTTTCGTCGAGCTCGGCTCCAGCGAGGGAGTCCCCCTCTGGGATGAGTGGGTGCCCCATCGCAAGGTCTGCGTGGCCACCGAGGCCTATTCGCCTCGCCCGCGAAGGACATTCGAGGAGGATGATCCGCGAGGGTGGATGAGCGCACGGCAGACCCAGCCGGAATGGCCCGAAGTGGAGAGCCCGGAAGTGGGCTCCTGGCTCCAAGCGCTCGTGGGTTGGTTGGAGACGCGGGTCCAGGTGTCCGGCTTCGATGCGAAGGCGTGCTGGCGTTGGCTGGAGAGGCCAGAAATCCTCTCGATGATCGACACCCTGGGGACAGCCCTGGGCCTCATCGGTCTCTTCGTGACCTATGCGCAGAAAGGAGGAACTGCGGGGCCACTCGTGAGGGCCCGGGGACTGCCCGGCATGGCGCGGCTCTTCCTTCGGATGCGGGTCCAACAGGCCGAGACCAACGAACTCACGCCAGAGGCTCTCTGGGAGCGGCTGCTCCATATGAGCAGGCACCTGGTGACAGAGAACACTCCATCTTGGTTTGAAGCGAGGCCCCTCGATGCATGGCACGCGCTCGTACGCAACCGGCCGGATGATGCGGATCTCGACTGGCTGAAGGAGCTCGAGCCCCATGGGGTGAAAGTGGACCGTGCTGCCTTGGACAAGGCGCGTGGCCGCCTCCCACCCGATGCCTTCCGGACCGTGCGAGCCCTACAAACACTGGGCCTGCTTCGCGAGCGCCAGCCACGACAGTATGTCTTCCAGCCTCGTTGGGTGTTGTCCGTCCTGGTGGAGCAGACCATCCGCGAGACACTCGAACAGGCCCCCAGCGTCTGGGGCGGAGTCCTGCTGCGGCCGGACTACGCGCAAGCCGTGCTCGAGAATCTGATCGAGCGCTGCAAACACAACGATTTCACGCCCATCCACAAGGTCCTGGCGAAGCCTGAGCTGAGTTCCCCTGCCTGGGTGGCGGCACTCGAAGGATCCTTCCGCGTGCTCGGAGTCGCGATGCTGGAAGGTGTGCAGGTTCCCGAGGAGTTGCGCCTGGGTGTCCTCCGGTTCCAGTGGGCGCTGAACGTGCCGCTCTTCGATGGCGCCCCTCAGCCGCGCATCGACTACGCCCATGAGTATGGGAATGAGCATCCCTTGCTGGAGACCGGCATCTGGTACGCTGCCCTCTTGCTCCTGGCCGAGAGATCGCCTGTCGGCAGCGATCTCTCGATCGAGTCCTGGTGCAAGGGTATGCCAGCTCAAACCATGAGGTGGGTGGTGCAGAGGGCGACCTTCATGCTCGATGAGGGAGAGCATCTTCCGGAGAGGTGGTGGGTGCCACTCTTCCTTCTCGGAGGACGCCTGATGGACAGGCTGCCTTTTCCCACGCAGCCCGGCATGTTGTTCGAGGCGTTGGTCCAACCCGAGCAGTTACTGCGCAGGCTCCAGCGGGAGGACACCACCTTGCAGAGCCTCGCCGAGGACATCTCCTGGGACCGGACCATTGTCTTGCTCCCTGAGTATGCGCGGGCGCGTGGTGTGGAGTGGCTCCCACTCGCTCGGAAGGTCTGGAGGCTCTGGCTCGATGAGGGGAGACAGGAGCTTCCTCGATTCTTGATGCCAGACGAGGCCTATGCGCCAGTGTTCTGGCAAGCGCTGCCGCCGGAGGCCGTTGTCCGTTTCGTTGACAGGCCACTGCGCTGGTTGCTCAAGAATAGGGAGGCCATCTATTCGTTCTTCAAGGAGGAGCACTGGGACGCATTCCTTCAGGCCTGGGTTTCTCTGAAGGAGTCCTGGTGGGGCGAAGCTCCGCTGGCCGCCATCCAGCGGATTCCCGCCGAGCATGTACGAAAGGCCCTCCGCGCCGGGTTTCCCGACGGCTACGACCACTCGACCCGGAAACTGCTCTGGCAGCGCATGCCCGAGGTGCTCTGCGAAGAGATAGAGCTCCTCTTCCGTCAGGGGCAGTGGGACACGGTGTTGCGTCAGGCCTGGGCTGCGCCCCTTCACTATGTCCCGCGCCTGCTGGCCAGTGCGGAAGCGGGACTCGAGCAGAGTGACACCCCGCCGCCGGTGCACGTCAGCCGATGGCTTCATACACAGGTTGCGAACAGGGCACCGGGTTGGGAGCAGGCCTGGAAGCTGCTCGAGCGGGTCGTACCGCCCCGTCTTCCAGGCGCTGGAAGTTGAGCAACCCAGCTTGCACGTGAGGGCTCCCATAAAACCGGGGCAGGCGCAGTCTTCACCGCGGGACGGTGAGCGCACGTGCGGAGCATCTGCTAGGGTGAACCGGCGAGGTCACCCCCACTGACACTACCATCGCCCCTTCTCTCCCTGGCCCTCCTCACCCTCTCCCTGGCGACGCCGGCGGCAGCGCAGACCCAGCCCCCCGTCCGCGAACGCCAGGAGCGCCAGGTCCTCCTCCCCAGCAACCCCAACGAGTCGGTGCCAGAGGCGCGGGTGGCGGCCAACGTCGCCACCTACCTGCGCTTCGACGCCCCCATCGAGAAGGCCTCGGTGGAGGTAGAGGGCCGGCCGGCGCGTTTCCGTTGGGTGGATGTGGGCGAGCGCCTCATCGCCGTGGAGCCCTCCGTCGATCTGGGCGCCGAGGAGAAGCTGGTGGTGCGGGTGCGCTACAAGGACGGCGCCTCCCCCGCGGTGGCCACGCTCGTGCTCGTCACCCACCCCACGCTGGTGGACAAGGAGGTAGAGGTGGTGCGCCGTCCGCGCACGGTGGAGGCGCTGGAGGCAGCGCTGGCGGAGAAGGAGGCGACACTCGCCGCATTGCAGGCCGAGAGTGGGCCTGCCGGACTCGTCTTCTCCGGGCGGCTCGACCTCGGAGGCGTGCAGGCCCGGCGCATGGAAGTTCCCTCAGGAGCACAGGAGGGACTGAAGGTGGTGAAGGGGGAGGCGTACCGCGCCGGCACCTGGGCGCTCGCCGTCGTCCGCGTGCGTAACCTCCCGGGGCAGAAGCCCTGGGCGCCGGGGGAGGCGCGACTCGCCCGGCCAGACGGCACGCCCGTAAAGGTGCGCTCCGTGGAGATGAGCAAGGCGCAGCTCGCGCCTGGGGAGGAGGGCCTCGTAGCGGTGGAGACGGAGGCCCCCTTCTGGAAGGCAAGCGAAGCCCTCCGCCTGGAGTTGCAGGACAAGAGTGGCAGTCGGCGTCTCTCCATCCCCGAAGTGAAGCTGTAGGAGTGCCAGCCCATGACGGCGGAAGCCCTTCACCCCGACCACCTCCAGCCCGGCCACATGGTGGGACCCTGGCGCATCGTCCAGGTGCTGGGCCGGGGCGGCTCCTCCCGCGTCTTCATGGTGGAGCGCGACAACAAACCCTACTCCCTGAAGATGGGGCTCCTCCCCCTCTCCGAGGCCCAGGAGGAACTCTCGGAAGAGGAGTACGTGGAGGAGAAGAGCGCCTACCGGCGGCTGGCGCGCGAGGCGGCGGCCCTCTTCGCCTACGCCTCTCACCCCAACCTGCTGCGCCTGTACGCGGTGGACTGCTGGCCCAACCCCAGCAACGGCTACCCCTTCCTCGTCACCGACTACGTGGACGGGGACAACTGGCACCAGTGGCGCTGGCGGACGGCCCCTCATGCCGCCAGGCTCGTGGACACCTTCTCCGACGTGGTACGCACCGTGGGCGTGCTGCACCAGCGCGGCGTGTACCACCGGGACTTGAAGGCGGAGAACCTCCTCATCCGCCGCGAGGACGGCCGCCCCTTCCTCATCGACTTCGGCACGGTGCGCCTGCCGGGAGCCCTCACCAAAACCCTGGGCTTGCCCGAGGGCGTCATGCACCTGTTGCCGCCCGAGCTCCTGGCCTACACCCGCTCCGCGGCGTGGAAGAAGGGGGTACCCTTTCACGGGGGCGCACCCGCGGACCTGTACGCCCTGGGGGTGCTGCTCTTCCAGGCCCTCACGGACCTGCACCCCTTCAGCCCCGAGCTACCGGACGAGCAGCTGGTGGCCGCCATCGCCACCGTCTCCCCAACTCCCCCCCACCTGCTCAACCCCCTGGCGCCGCGCTCGCTCAGCGACGTCGCCATGCGGCTGCTGGAGAAGAAGCCCGAGGACCGCTATCCCAGCACTGGGGCGCTGCTGCGGGCGTTGGAGCAGGCAGCAGAGCAGGAGAAGGCGTCCCCCGCCTGGAAGGTGCCGCTCTTCGAGGCCGAGCCGCGCCCGGTGGAGCCAGCACCCCAGGAGCAGGTGGCTCTGGCGGCGCAGCCGCCCGAAACGGCGCGCGCGGCCCCGGAAGAGTCTCCGCCGGCTTCCGAGGCGGCTACTGGCCGTCCCCGGCGTGCAAGGTGGCCCCGGGTGCTGTTCGCGGGCCTGACCGTAGTCGGCCTTGCCTTGTGGCTGGCGCACTCCACACTCGTGCCCTCACCGCAGGCGCTGCCGCCTGGGTCTGGCCATGCCGAGAAAGGAAGCCCGCCCGTGTCCACCACTTCCCCCTCCACCTCCTCGAGCGTCCTCGCCGCCTGGCTGTGCGCTGTCGCCGGCCTCGGCTGCCCTGCCGTCCAGATGAGGCCCCCGGAGCCCGAGGACTGCCCCAAGGAGGCGGCCGAGGCCATGGCGGAGCTGAAGCTTCGGACGAGCAGCCCTCTTCGGGCCGTCGTGGACATCAACCAGCCCGGCGATTTCGGCGACCTGGGCGTCTACCAGGACGGAGCCGTCATCGGGCGTCTCGTGGAGGGAGACGGCAACCTGCCCGAGGGGACGCTGCTCCACGGACGCCTCTGGACGGGGAATGGCATCTATGACATCGCCGGGGATGTGGAGCGCCCGGCTGTCCTGGGCCGCTACACGCAGGCCGTGCTGCCCGATGGGCGGAAGTACCCCGTGTGCATCGTGCTGGGGGACACGGACGGGCGAGTGCCCAAGTCGGAGGGCTCCAAGCCCGGCGCCGCCGTGCTGGCGCGCGAGCTGCCGGTGAGCCCCGTCTGGCGCTGGCCGTGAGGCTTGAGGCCCCGGGAGGTGGAGATGGCCTGTGAGTCAGGACTCCGAGTCCAGCCGCTCCAGCAACCGCGCTTCGAGGAGGGCCGCGCGCCGCTGGTGCACCTCACGCGCCTGCGCCACCTCCCTTGATGCACCGATCGGTCTGGCACACACATCGAGGCCTTGGCGAGGAGCACGTCGCGCAGTGCAACCCCCTCGCAGACCCACGGTACAGTCCCCTACTACCGCATGGCGTCTACTTCTTGAGCACATCCACGCGAAGAGTGCAGGCGTAGGAGTTGCTCATGCCTTCGACCATGACGTAGGTCTTGCCCGCCACGGGGTTGATGATGGTGCAGACCGCCGGCAGCGTGGAACTGTCCCGTGTGCAGTCCACCGCGCTCGGCACCGCGGGCGCGTCACCCTGGCGCACGTAGAGCTTGAACTGGCCTGTCGGTCCGAACGGCTGGGTGGCCGTCACCTGCAGCCGGCCATAGCCGGCTGGAACGTCCACCTCGTACACCGTCCGCGACAGCTGGTTGCCCTGGACGGGCACCTGCGTCGCAAGCGCCAGCGGGTTGCTGTAGTAGGCGTGCAGCGTGACGTTGGAAAACGGCTCGTAGCCGTAGACAAGGACGTAGTAGGGCTGATCGGACTCAACGTCGGTGGTGTACACGCAGTTCTCCGTGGTCCCCACCGCATCGCTCGAGCAGTCGTAGTCGGTGAACGTGGGCTCGGCGAACCGCTTCACGTAGAGGTCCGCGTCTCCGCTGCCACCGCGGAGCGTGAAGCTCAGCTTCGCCGCGGGCGCCGGATTCACCATGCGGAAGCTCTGCACCGAGCCCAGCCCGCCCGATACCGTCACCGCATAGCCATTGTAGATTTCCGTGCTGAGCGCGCTCGACCGGGACAGCAGTGCCGGAGCCACCTGCGGTGCCACCTTGCCCTCAGCCCCTGGAAGAGACTCGCCACAACCGATGCCGAACATCGAGACCAGGGCCACTGCCGAGACCGCGCGCGTGAGGTGCATGAGCGCTCCGTTTTGGATGAAGCGCTCAAGGTAGGGAGTGGCTGTTGCCGCGTGTATGTCAAGGTTCTGCAACGCAGTCATTCGTTACATGTCTGTGACCCGCGGCATCCAGAAGTCCTCATCAGAGGCGAGCTGAGTCCCACGGTGAGTCGCCAGACTGCTTGCAGCATGTCTCCCAGAAGCCTCCACTCCAGTCCACCAACCTCCCCACCTTTTTGGACAGGTTGGCGCGCAGGTATTGCATGAAGGAGGCGAGTGCCGCTCCCCGCGTCCACACCAGCAGGTGGAAGTGATTGGACGCGAAGATGAAGGCGTGCAGCCGTACGCTGCCAGCACGCTGCTGGGCAGCTCGCGCCAGCACGCCTCCTACCACCTCGTTCACCTCCTGGCTGGGACGCAGCAACAGCCTCCCCTGGAAGCACCTGGACGTAACGAAGTAGTAGCTCTCCTCCTGGAACATTCTCAGCGGCCAGCCCATCCCCTCCCCCTGCGTACCGTCCGCGAGGTCATTGCATCCCTCGGGCCAGCTGCAACTCCTCGGAAAGACATGGAGGCCGGCAGCTTCACCCGTCCACGCCACGTCTCGCTCTCGCGCAGGTCCCTCGTTTCGAATCCTTTGACACCCTCTCGCCCTCTCGGGCGCATTCTCACCTACACGGATGTGGCCACCCTGGATCGCTGGTTCGACCGGTCCCTGAATGCCACCACCCTCTCCGACGTGTTGGACGACCTCTCGGTGTGAGCCTCCCGCCTGGGGGACGCGGCGTGGAACGAAGCAACCCGCGTAGTTGGGGTAGAAACGATCGAGAAGACCGAACCTGCAACGACGATTCGTGGAGAATGTGACATCCAAAATCCTGCCTGTGTCTTGAAGGGCAATCGTTCATGACGAACGAGAGCACTCAAGGACGACAGCTCGATGAACTCCATTTCCAAGAACCTGCTCCTCCTCCTTTGCACGGCTGGCACCGCCGCGTGCGGCCCCGAGTCCGCCCAGCCTCAGGAGGTCGAGAGCCAGGCGCTCGGACAGAGCGAGCAGATGCTGAACCCGCCGCTGCAGGATTCGCAGCAGTGCAATCTGCCCGCGGGCCGTTACGTGGTGGCGGCGAAGCCGACCTCCCTGGCCAACGTCTACGACGTCTCCTTCTACAATGACGCGTACGACTCCAACAACAAGCCCTCCACGGGCTGCAAGAGCATGATCTTCGTGTGGAACGAGTTCGCCACGCCGGTGCCTCCCACCCCGCCGTCGGCGGATCAATTCTCCATCCGCCTGTTCGAGGGGTGGTGGTATGGCTCGTCTCCGACCTCGGGGCAGCGGCGCTTCGCGGTGAAGGCGGTCTGGCGGACGGAGTACCGGGTGTCCGTGTTCCCGACCACCTATCAGGCTCGCTTCTACACCAACGGCGAGTTCTACAACTACGGCGCGACGTTCAACGTCATCACCCCGGGCGTCGATCAGAACCACAGCGTGTGGAACTACATGGCCTCCGCGGGTCAGGACTTCAACACGATCACCATCACCCCCTGGAACACGGACACCAGCATCGTGCAGTCGCTCTACCTGGAGTCGGGCACGACCCGGCTCGGAGGCACCGAGCTGGTGCGCGACGGCAACGGAAGCTGCCCGGCGGGCTACACCTGCGCTCCGGTGCCGCCGACCGGGTGGTAGTCGCCGCCCCTCTTCCTTCCCGTTGACGCGCGGTTGCGCGCGCGAGCGGGACTCGAGTGCCATTCCCTTCCAGCAACGAGACGTTGCTCCATCAATGGCAGACGCACTCGAGAGCATCGCAATCCAAGAACAAATCAGAATCATTGACGACTGAGTTTTCTCTATATAGCTTGCATTCACTCATCAACGACTGATGAGCAAAACAAAGAGGGGAAGTCCATGTTCGTGAAGTATTTCGGTCGGGCGACCGTGATGGCGCTCGTGTCGGTGTCTCTGTTTGGCTGCGGTGGGTCGGAGATGGGTCTGCCCGATGGCGACGCCGCGGAGAGCGGGGTGGTGACAGAGCCCACGGCCACGGTGATGCAGGGGCTGACCCGTGGTGACGTGGACTACCGGGCCTGGCGGTGGGTCGACGTGCGCATGCCGTACTGCGGTGGCGTGAACGGCGGCCCGGACGCCATCTGCGGTGGCACCTGTGTGCGCAACGGCGACGCGAACACCGCGGAGTGGAACGGGTACCGCTCCGACTGCTCGGGCCTGGTGTCCTGGGCGTGGGGCGTTCCCGGTCCGGGCTGGACGACGGGCACCATCTACGGCGACACCAACGTGACCCAGCGCGTGGGCTACTGGGACATGCAGATGGGTGATGCCATCACCACCCACAACGCCAGCACCAACAAAGGCCACACGATGATCTTCCACGGCTGGAACACGGATGGCTCGGCGCGCATCTTCCAGGAGCTGCAGTGCGGGACGGTCGCCCAGGACGTCAACATCCCGTTCGTGAAGAACTCGGATGGCTCGCTGAAGTGGACCGCCGACGGCCGCACCTACTGGCCGGTCCGCAAGAAGGTCCTCTAGTCACGCGGTGGGGTTGACCGGGGCTGGAGTCCGCGCCAGCCCCGGTCCCTTCCCGCCGTGATGGAGCCATCCATGCACGCCGACGTTCCTCCCGCCTTTCATTTCGTGTTGGCGCAGGCACCCACGCCGCCTGTGTCCTCGCGCCTCGAGGTTCCCCCCCAGCCGGCCACCGAGGTGCGCTCCGAGTCCATGGTGGGGACCCATCCCATGCTGGTGATGGGGACGCCCGAGGCCGCCTTCCTGTGGCCGCTCGCCACGTTCACCCCGCCCGACAACCTGCAACTGTTCATCTCGGCGAAGCTGGTCCATCCCGCCTGGAAGACACGCAAGCCCGACTTCTCCTCGGGGAGCTACACCCTCCAGGCGGACGCGCCGTTCGACCTGGCCGCCGTGCGCGACGGGAAGCTCAAGAGCCTGAAGGTGTCCATCTCCAAGGCCGGCGCCGCCAGCCCGGAGTGGAAGGGCGTGGAAGTCCAGGTGAAGGCCATTCCCTGGCACAGCCAGCTCCACCCCCGCAGCGCCTCGGTCCCGCGGTTGCTGTACCGGGTCTTCGGCTCGCCCGGAAACACCTTCCTCGTGCACGAGCTGTCCGGCAGCCCGGACTTCCACCACGTCCTCAAGGTGAAGTTCAAGGACCGGAGCTTCACCGCGGAGCAGCTCGCGCTCGGCCCCCTCGTGGACGTGAATGACATGCCCAACGTCCGGGGCGCCCGGTTGAAGCTGGGAGACTCGCCCCAGGGCACGCTGCTCGACGAGAAGCCGGTGTCGTTCAAGGTGGAGCGCGAGCTGCTGTTCCATGAGGTCGTCGCTCCCTGACCTGGCTGGCGCGCATCGCCTCCTACCTCCCGAGAGGACGTCCGTCGCGGCATGACGCCGGGGCGGGCCCACAAAACTGGGGCAGGCTCACAAGTCTTCGCCGAAGATGCGCCGCTGCAAGCCGGCCTACTCCAGCCTCGGCTGCGTCAGGGGCGCGTCCGTGGCGGTCGCCTCGGTGGAAACAGGGTCGTGGAGACCCCTTCGGGCTTCCGTCCCTCGGGTGAGAATCAGTTGGGCTCGGATTCGAACCCGCCGAGCCGGTTGGCAGCCCACACGAGCGTAAGTTCGGCCTCCGCCGACAGCGCGTTCTCGAACCGCTTGTCGTTGAGCCGGCCAATGAAGTGGGACGGACTGGCAGTGCCCGACAGGTCGTCGAGCATCTGCTGGATCCGGCGTCGCGAGAAGATCGGCATAACGAGGCAGATGGGTTCGCGGAAGTTGTGGTCGGCTAGTTGCGTAGCTACGCTGACGCGCCTAGATGCCACTGACAAGAGACAACCACTACGTACCGCGCTGGTATCAGAAGGGCTTCCTCGAGCCTGGTCGTTCGACCTTTGCGTATCTGGACTTGAAACCGCCAAGCAGGACGCTGGATGACGGCCGCGTGATCACGGAGCGGCGGCTATTCGACGCACCGACCAAGCGCTGCTTCTTCCAGGCCGATCTATATTCGACCTTCTTCGGAACGTCCGTGAACGACGAGATCGAGCGCCGTCTGTTCGGCGCGATTGATACCACGGGAGCGGACGCAGTCCGCGCGTTTCTGGGTGACGACGTCGCCCAGTGGCACGAGCACTTCCAGACGTTCTTCGAATACATCGATATCCAGAAGATTCGGACGCCGAAGGGGCTGGACTGGCTCAAGGCCCAGTATCCGTCGCTCGACCAGAACGAGCTAATGATGGAGATGCAGCGGATCCGGATGCTTCACTTCACGATCTGGACCGAAGGCGTCCGCGAGATCGTGTCGGCCGAGGATGCCGACGTAAAGTTCATCGTCAGCGACCATCCGGTCACGATCTACAACCACGCAGTGCCGCCCGAAGCGGCATTGTGCCGCTATCCACACGATCCCGGAATCGCGCTGAAGGCGTCGCAGACGATCTTCCCCCTGAACCGCGATTATTGCCTCATCCTCACCAACCTCGAGTATGCCAAGAATCCGTCGTCGCCACCGCTCGAGAAGCGGACATTCGCACGCAACTTCCGCCAGTCAATGGTGCGCACCGACAAGTTCATTCGCACGAGACGGCTGAATGGCATGGAGGTCGCCCGGATCAATCACGTTATTAAGGCGCGCGCACGGCGATACGTCGCCGCCGGTCGGCAGGAATGGCTGCATCCGGAGCGGACGATCAACATCGCCTGGGACCGGATTTGCGAGACCCTGCTACCGCCAAAAGACGAACTCTGGAATTACAGCGGCGAGACCTTCGTTCGGTTTGAGGACGGTCGCGTTCATTATCAGGATGCGTTCGGCAGGACCGAGAAGGAGCGCGATGCGCTTAAGAAGATCCCGCCGAAGGGCGAGCTTCGCCCTTCGGCGCCGTGCGGTTGCGGATCCGGCCATCCGTATCGGGCATGTTGCAAACCGCGGCACATCTCGCGCAGACCCAGCTGGACCGACCTGAGCATCCGCGAGCGCAACATCGTGCTGCATCGAGGTATCCGGAGCATCGTTGGCCTTGATCGAGGCAAGGACTGGGTCGCAGTTCGGCGGGAGCTGACCGATGAGCAGATCAAGGAGGTCTATTTCCTGTATGAGGCGCTCTGGCCTCTTGAGACCGATCTGCTCCGTCTCCTTCCCAAGCCAGACGGTCGCCCCCGGGCGGTCTACACGGGCACGCTCCACCCACAATGGATCGTCGGATTCGCGATCGGCGCCTCGCTGTATTTCGGCGAACTCATCGTCGAGAATCCGCTCACGCACCCCGGTACGGTCGCCAAGAACTACAGCCCTATCGAGCATCCCAAGAGCTTCCACCTCGAGTTCTTGAAGTCGGTCGCGTTCATCCTGAACTTCATGCCGCTCGTCGATGCGGGCCTGATCAACCTGATACCCAACCCCTGCAACTTCGACTTCCATCTGCGAAGGCAGGTGATGCACATGGCGGACGAGCGATCGATCGGGATGAGGATCAATATCGACAGCGAGCCTCGAGTGAAGGAGTTTGTCGAACTCAACTTCAAGCGCGATTTCCTCATGTGGCCTAGGGACGCGCAGATCGAGCGTCTTCGGGAATTGTATCCGGACATCGATGCCCAGCGTATCGAGGATACGATGCGGGAGATCGAGCGGCTGAAGGAGGAGGATCCGCTCACCGCGCTGCAAGATGGAATTTTCGATGGGGAAGGTGGCCAAATGCGGTTTATGCAGGCCTGCCCCAACTTCGAGATCGCGATGTATCTCGCGCAGGCGACCGGTGCGACGATCGTCACAGACAGCGTTGTCAGGTGGCGGGAAATACTCCGGGCGGCGCAGCCAAGGATTGGTGCGCCTCCCGCACCGTTGCGGGCGTTGGCGACGAACATCGCGAACGCGACCTTCTTGTTTCCCGACGATCCGATGGAGATCATTAAGCTCGCGCACCGCAAGTCGCTCGACGTCTATCCTGGCCTGATCAAGGACATGCTCCGCTACCTCGGAGACGTGGCCGAACGCGGTTCGAAGCCAAATTGGGAGGAGCACCTCGCGTCCCGCTTCGCGAAGGAGCATGAGTCCGCGCAATCGGCGCTCCGCAAGACCGGATACGGCGCGAATGCCGGACGTCTCTCCTGCGTGTTCGCGCCGACGGGGATCCAGGACAATACAATCAACCGGCTGCTGCTGATGTCGAGTTCGGAGCATCATCTGCCGATGGTGCCGATGGCGTTCTACATCGAGCGAGTACCCGACAAGGAATAGTCCTAAGGGAGGGGTAGGGGCGCAGCGCGCCCACCCTGTCACTCCACGGCCACGTCGACCATGTCTTCGAGGAGTGGCCGCGCGACCTTGACGGCTGCGCTACTGCACCCGCTCCGCCCCCACGCGGGGATGCAGGCACAGAGCCACGGCAGCTATCAACCAGTCCCACGCCCATCGTTTCATGGAACCCAAGCCCTTCGTGGCCTCCGTGCTACGCGGCGTGAAGGCGCTGGGCGTGCCGACGGCACAATGCCATCCGCTGCAGCATGTCGCGCAAGGGCAACTGCTGGGACAACGCCGTGGCCGAGAGCTTCTTCAGCAGCTTGAAGATGGAGCTCGTCCACGAGGCCGACTTCGCCACGCACGAGCAGGCTCGCACGGCGCTCTTCGAGTACATCGAGGTCTTCTACAACCGCCAAAGACGGCACTCGTCGCTGGGCTACGTCAGCCCTGTGGATTTTGAGCTTGCGGCCTTACCGCAAAAGTTGGCAGCATAACCCTACTGTCCACGTAACCGGGGCAAGCCCACTCATCGTGTCCACGGACCCCATCGCGGTGGTGGGCCTGTTCAAGGCGCTGGGCGCGCCCAAGCGGCTGGCCATCCTGGTGGAGGGCGAAAGCCTGCTCAATGACGGCACCTCCGTGGTGCTCTTCACGCTGGTGGTGGGCGTGGCCGGAGGCCAGACCTTCACCGTGGGCGGCGCGGTAATGGACTTCATCAAGGTGGCGGGCATGGGCGCCCTCATCGGCGCGGCGGTGGGCTAGGCGGTGTCCAAGGTCATCCTCCGCGTGGAGGACGCCATGGTGGAGATCACCCTCACGGTCATCGCCGCGTACGGGTCCTTCGTGGTGGCGGAGCACTTCCACTATTCGGGCGTCATCGCGGTGGTGGTGGCGGGCCTCCTGTGCGGCAACTGGGCGGCGCGCCTGGGCATGGGCCCCACCACGCGCATCGCGGTGGAGAGCTTCTGGGAGTACCTGGCGTTCGCGCTCAACTCGGTGGTGTTCCTGCTCATCGGCCTGGAGGTGCAGCTGACGTCGCTGCTCCAGTCGTGGCTGCCCATCCTGCTGGCGTACGGGGCGGTGGTGCTGGGCCGCGCGCTGGTCGTCTACGGCATGTCCGGCCTGTTGCGTTTCACGTCGGAGAAGCTGCCGTGGAAGTGGAGCGCGGTGCTCACCTGGAGCGGCCTGCGCGGCGCGGTGTCCATGGTGCTGGTGCTGGGCCTTCCGGACGACTTCGCCCACCGCGAGCTGCTGGTGAACATGACGTTCGGCGTGGTGGTGCTGTCCATGATCTTCCAGGGCCTCACCATGGCGCCGGTGCTCAAGGCGCTGGGCATCACCGGCCTCAAGGACGTCTACCAGGAGAAATACGAGCTGGCCCGCGGCCGGCTGGGCGCCATCCACGCGGCGCTCGGGGCGCTGGAGGCCATGCGCCGCGCGCGGGAGATTCCGGTGGACGTGCTGGAGCCCCTGGAGCGCGACTACCAGCAGAAGGCGCAGGAGGTGGAGCAGGAGCTCACCACGCTCAAGCAGCAGTCCACCCGCTTCCACGAGGAAGAGCAGCAGGAGGCCATCCGCCGCGTCCTCATCGTGGAGAAGGACGCCCTGCTCAACGCCTACCAGCAGGGCACGCTCAACAAGGAGGTCTTCGAGCACCTCACCGCGGAACTGGACGAGCGCATCGCCAAGGCGAAGGACGCGGAGGCCCACGTGCCGCAGGAGGACGCCCGCGCCTCGCCTCCGGAAGCCCTGGCCTCCTGAGCACCCGGGGCCAGCGACCCGACCGGGCCCCTCCCCTCGTATGAAGAGGAGCAGTCCCGGTATCGTCGCGGCGTTCCGGCCGGACAGGAGAGGCGACACGCATGCGGTGCACCTGGAGGACGTGGCTGGCACCCTCCTTCGTCGCGGGAAGGTGCGCACCGCGCCCCGGCCCTCCCCCTGCGTCGTCGCCGAGGCGCCGGGCGCCGCGTGCGAATTCGGAGGCCCGGCCAGAGCATCTCGAGCGCAGCCCGAGGCCGTTGGGGCATGCCTCCACGCCTCAGTCGCTGAAGCAGTTGCGCGAGCAGTACCGGGCCTTCGTCGCGGTGTTCCGAGGGGCGGCGGCTCGGTGGAAGCGAGGAGACTTCTCAGCACCCTTTCCGCCCTTCTCCTTCCCACCGAGTGTTGTCCCGGCTCGCGTCGCTCGAGTTCTTTGACACCTTCTCGACACCCTCTCGGGGGGAGCATGCCGTACGAGATGCCGGGGTCGTAGCGGCAACAGTCGTGCGTGTCACCTGGGGAGTAGGCCAACCTCGACGCACCGGGTAACTCCTGGAGCGGGAGCCGGGCTGGGTGCACATAGGCGCGTGAGGCCTCGGGCGCGCGGGGAGGCCGGCGAGGAAGGAGCACGCATGGACGAGCGGGAGAAGTCCGGATCGAGCGGTGAGGATGCGGCGCGGGTGGGGCCGTACCGACTCGAGGAGCAGGCGCCGCAGGACGACGACAGCCAGGGAGGGCTCTACCGGGCCACACACGAGACGAGCGGGGCGCCGGCCCTGGTGCGTGAGTCCATCGAGGACGAGAAAAGGGTGGAGCCGCGGCCCGATGTGCGGGTGCGCCTCATCTCCTCGGCCTCGCAGGGCTACGACGCCATGGAGGTTGAGCAGACCCCGTGGTCCGTGGCCCCCGAGAGGCAATCGGTGGAGTCGCTGGTGTCCACCCTGGAGGAGGTGCACGAGGCAGTGGGGCGCATGGTGGACGCCCTCTCCGGCTCCCCCGAGCCCAGCCGCCGGTGGCACCTGGGAGGGGGACTGCTGGGTGCCGCCGTGGTGGGTGCCCTGCTCTTTGCCCTGGTGCGCTCGGTCCCAGAGCCCCAGACACCGAGCGCTCCGGAGTCCACGGGGAGCGTCGCGCCAGCGCCCATGCGCCATGAGGTGACGGTGGATATCGAGGTGCCCCCCACGGGCAATGGTTGGCTCCCGGAGGCCGCGGATGGAGGAGTGCCTGCCGTCGCCCACCCCTTTCCGCGCAAGCCCTACAAAGGGCAGCGGCGCCCACCCTGCAAACCCCGGGTCGAGGTGGAGATCATGGGCGCCTGCTGGATACCCCACAAGCTCAAGGCCCCGTGCCCGGAGGAACTCTACGAGTACAAAGGGGAGTGCTACACGACGTCCATGCAGACCCCGCCGACGCCCCAATCGGTCGGGGAGTGACCCTACCTCTGATGTCAGACCCTTCTGTATGATGGCGGAGGTCTGGCATGAAGGCCAGCGGGAGGCGCGGAGATGGGCAGGGGAAAGCGTCCAGCCACGTATGAGGACATCGAGGCGCTACCGCCGGGGTGGGTGGGGGAAATCATCGACGATGAGCTGTGGGCCTTGCCCCGGCCGGCGAGATGGCACACGTGGGTGGCGTCGGTGCTCGGGGTGGATCTCGGAAGCCGCTTCGGTGTCGGGCGGGGAGGGCCGGGAGGGTGGTGGCTCGTGGACGAGCCAGAGCTGCACTTCGGCCGGCAGGTGCTGGTGCCGGACCTGGCGGGCTGGCGCTACGAGCGGGCGCCCGGGTTGTTCGAGCGAGATGAGCCGTTCTTCGACCTGGCGCCCGACTGGGTCTGCGAGGTGCTGTCGCCCTCCACGGCCACATTGGACCGGGGGCGCAAGCTCTCCCTCTACCACCAAGAAGGGGTGAGCCACGCGTGGTTGCTGGACCCGAGAGCGCACACGCTGGAGGTCTACCGGCGAGGGGTGGGGGGATGGCAACTCGTGGCCCGACACGGAGGAGAGGAGGTGATCCGCGCCGAGCCCTTCGATGCCGAGCCGCTCGAGCTGGGGGGGCTGTGGGCGCCCAGGCCCACTCCGGCGCCCGAACCCTGACCTTCGTCGTGGCGTTCCGAGAGGCGGAGGCTCGATGGATGTGGGGGGACTTCTCAGCCCCCGTTCCCACCCTTCTCCTTCCCACCGCGTGTCGTGCCGGGTCGCGTCGCTCGAATTCTTTGACACCCTCTCGGGCTCGTCATCCCCGCCCGTGCCTCAGCCCAGACCACCACCTGGTTGCCCTGGCACCTAGTCGATTCCATGGACACCCATGATGCGCTCCACACCTGGCGCTTCGAACGCTCCGGAGACGGCACCGGCGGCTTCTCCGGACGGCCAAGTGCCGTCCTGGCTTTAGTGTACGAAGCGGTCATAGACGGTCTGCCAGGGGCCACACCCTCTTGCCGCCCCCGTTCAGTCATGTTAAACCAACCTCGAGTTCGTCCTGATGAACAAATCGGGGATTCTTGGATGACGAAACAACGCCAGCCTGGTGACGCGCTTCCCGGGTCGCTGATCCGCGACCTACGTCAACAACACCGCCTCACCCAAGAACAACTGGCTCATCGCCTTGGGGTTCGTGGAGGCAAATCGGTAATTTCCGCTTGGGAAACAGGAGCATCTGTATGTGAAGGACCCGCTGCAGAGTTGATCCTTCGCCTGCTCGGAGGTGACTCAGCCAAGATGGACTTGAGCCTGCTAACGGATGATGTTGCACAAGTCTGGGGTCGAACGGGGCAGCCTATCAAGTCCTGGCGTCAAATCTCGGCCGTGCCCAACACGCCATTGCAACTGGACCGTTCCAAATTCTCGGCGGCGTTTCCATCCTTGGCGATCCCTCCCACTGAACATTACCACGGGTTCCCTTTTGTAGACGTGCACGGTGGTCCTGTTTATGGATTCGGCTCGTCGGGGTGGGCAGGCGTAATCCCCACTAACAGGGAGGAGCAACCACATTATCTTTGGACCTTCAAAAGGGACGGCGGGTTTCTCTATCGAGAGCCACACTGGGAGCGCGACCCACGCTCAATCACCAAGGGGCACATCCACGTACGCAGCGTGCTTACTCTATCCCTCTGCATGACATTTTTCTTGCAGAGATTGGCTTCGTATTTCTCGCTAGACGGCTCGCTCAAATACACAATCGGACTCGATCTCGCTGACATGATGGGGCGCGGACTGGTAATGCATCATCCGATGATGACGTTTGAGCTTGTCGATGAGCCTCAGCACCCTAGCGCCGAAGATCGTGTGCATGTGTCGGTGACTGCGTCGGTGGATGAAATCTCGAAGGATCCACTCATCCCAGGCCTGGAACTCGTTGGAGAGTTGGTGGCCATTCTTCGACCAGACTCAGCGTCGCGAGCAGCACTTCGTCGAGAGTTGAAGGCATCCCTTGCTTTCGACAACCGAGGATCGACATTGCCCACGCTCGGATTCCTTGACGCCAATAAACTCTAGAGACACATCCAAGCTATGAGCATGCCCCGATTGCGTGACTCTCCCTCAGGTTGTGTGAATCCTGAGTAGATTCTGAGCCATCCCCTCATTTAAGCAGGGGAGCAAAGGAGGGCTCTGTAGGCGGGGAAGGTGTCAAAGGACTCGTTCCGCCACCTCGTCTCCTACAAATCGTCTGACACCCTTCCCAGACACCCTTCCCAGCCCAGTTCCCTCAGTCGCGCACGCCCCTCCTCATCTACCTCCAGCGGCTCCATGCCGGAGGTGTACAACATCTATGTCCGGGGGCTTAGACGACCTGCCCTGCCCGTAGCGCGGCGTCATAGCCACCAGGAGCGTAGAGCGGAAGCTCCCCAAGCTCGGCTGTCTTCCCCTGGTAGGCGAGCATCAACTTCTGACCATTCGCGGAGACGTTGAGCGTCAGGAACTCCTTGGCTTCGAGCTTGATGCCGTCTGGCAGCGGTAGCGAGCCACCGAAGTAGACCGCACGCTTGATGGCGCCTACGGCCGCCTTGTCGCGCTTGCCCAGATGATGGGCGAGCTCGATGGCCCTCGCTACGACGTCGGCCTTCGGCACCACCGCATCCACCGCACCGAACTCCAGTGCCTGCGCGGGCGTGAATGGCTTGCCTTCGAGGATCGCGACGAGCGAGCGATGTGACCCGACCAGCCGGGTCAGGCGCTGGCTGCCGCCGCCGCCCGGCATGATTCCCAGCAGCACTTCCGGCTGACCGATGAAGGCGTCCGTGTCGGCCATCACCCGCAGGTCGCAGGCCCATGCGAACTCCGCGCCGAGCCCCAGCGCCTGGCCCTCGAGTGCGGCGACGAACACCACGCCGATGCTGTTCATGCGAAGGAAGATCGCGTGCAGGCGGTCGAGCCCAACGTAGCCCTCCGAAGGTGCCGGCGGCGGCGCCCCCGTCTGCTGGCGCGCGACGTAGTCGGCGCCGCCTTGCTGCAGCCATTTCACGTCCGCATGGCTCATGAACCGCTGCGGATGCTTGCTGGCGAAGACCACCGCACGCACATCGGGATCCTTGTCCACGCGATCCACGAGCGCTTCGAGCTGCAGCGCCACGTCGGCGCTGAAGAGCTGCAGCGGACCGCCGTCGATGCGCACCACCAGCGTGGGGCCATGCGCTTGGATATCGAAGAGAGAGGACGTTGCTTGTAGTTGTGTCATGTGCTGTCTCTAGTGCTTTGGTGTTTCGGATGTGACGCGTCCCTCGATTCGGTTCGATCGCCGGCGCATCGAGGGATGGCCTGCGCCGACGGCGTTCCACTCGACCGTTCAGGGAATCCGCACCACCAGGCGCCCCCTGACCTCACCGCGCAGCAGGTGCGCGACGGTGCCGGGGACGTCGGCGAGTTCGATTTCCCGCGTGGCGGCGGCCAGCTTGGGCAGCTCGAGATCCGTCGCAAGGCGTGCCCATGCCGCCAGCCGCAGATCGCGGGGCGCTCTCACGGAATCGATACCGGCCAGGGTGATGCCGCGGAGGATGAAGGGCGCCATCGACGTCGGCAGGTCCAGGCCCTGCGCGAGTCCGCAGGCGGCCACGACGCCGCGATAGCGCGTCTGCGCCAGAACGTTGGCGAGCGTGTGGCTGCCGACGGCGTCCACCGCGCCGGCCCAGCGCTCCGGACCCAGAGGCGGGCCGGGCCGCGCAAGGTCATTGCGGTCGATAACGTCCGCCGCGCCCAGCGCGCGAAGGTGCTTCGCCTCCGACACGCGGCCGGTGGAGGCGACGACCCGGTAGCCGAGCTTCGACAGCAGTGCGATCGCGATGGAGCCGACGCCGCCGTTCGCACCGGTGACGAGGACATCGCCGTCATCGGGTGTCAGGCCGGAATGCTCGAGCGCGAGTACGCACAGCATTGCGCTGTAGCCGGCCGTCCCGATCGCCATGGCATCGCGCGTGCTGAAGGCGTCGGGCACGGGTACGAGCCAGTTGGCCGGCACGCGCGCCTTCTCGGCGTAGCCGCCGTGGTGCGTCTGGCTCAGGTCCCAGCCGTTGACGAGCACGCGGTCGCCCGGCGCGAACCGGGCGTCATCCGACGACTCGACGGTGCCCGCGAGGTCGATACCGCCTACCAGCGGCAGCGTCTTGATGATCTCGCCGCGCCCTGAAAGCGCGAGCGCGTCCTTGTAGTTCACCGTCGACCATTCGACCCGGACGGTGACGTCGCCTTCGCCGAGCTCGGCGGGATCGAGGTCGGTGAGGGTCGTCGACAGCCCGGCCTCAGTCTTCTCTGTCAGCAGTGCGCGAATGGGGCCTCCCATGGATGCCCACAATCTGGCGAATACTGACAAAACCACAAGAAGGTACAATAATGATGGTTACTATCAAGGGTGTACGTATGCGGACCAAGCGCCATGACCCCAAGAGCGGTTGTCCTGTGGAAGCCACGGTCTCGGTGATCGGCGGGCTGTGGAAGCCCCTGATCCTGTTCCACCTGATGGGTGGCACGCTGCGCTTCATGGAAATCACGCGGCGCATCCCCAAGGCCACACAACGCATGCTCACGCTGCAGCTGCGCGAGCTGGAGGACGACGGCGTCATCGTGCGCCGCGTCTATCCGCAGGTACCGCCGAAGGTCGAGTACGAACTCACGCCGTTCGGTCGCTCATTGGCGCCGGTACTGCTCACGCTGCGCGAATGGGGCATGACCTACCTGCGCAGTCATGGTGTCGAACCCGATGCATTGCCGACGTGTGCGGCGAGCGAGCTGTTGGCATCCAGAACCAAAGCACCAGCTGCGGCTGACTAGGGAGACGGCCCCGGTCTGTCCACCGCGCACGCCCTGCCGCCGTGCCCTGCGCGCGCTCCCCCAAGCCCCGAGAGGGTGTCAAAGAATTGGAGCGACACAACCCGGAACGACACGTGGAGGGAAGGAGAAGGGCGGAAAGGGTGCTGAGAAGTCCCCCCGCCCCCACCGCGCCGCCGCCTCTCCTCCAAATCGTCTGACACCCTTCCCGGCGCTCACGAAGACAGCTTCCGATGATGCGCGTGGATGAGCGTGGCCATCCACACCAGGAACAGCACCGCCACGCAGACCAGCGGATACAGCAACCAGGCAATGGGGGCCTCTCGCGGCGGTACGCTCCACCTGGTCCAGCACCAGAAGCCCACCAGCACCGCCGATACCGCCAGCAGGGCAGGAGTCAGGAAGGTGCCTCGCACGAAGGGCCCGAACTTGTGGGCCAGGAAGACGACTCCATGAGGGGCGACCCAATACAGCACATTGGGCACGACAAACCCCGGGCTGGCATCGCCGGTTCTGAGGACCATCTCCACCAGCAACAACATGGGTACCCCGAATGCTCCGGCGACGGCCACGCGCCGCCACCAGGACTCCTGGGCGGTCACTCCTGTTCTCGATTCCAAACGCATCTCCGTTCGCTCGGGGACGCCCGTGTGGCGCGCCGGATGAACGACGACACCCTATCGTCCCCATCGAAAACCGCCTGAAACAAGCAGGCCCGTCATCGATAAGCTACCGTGTATGATTCAACTCCGGCGCCCCGAGGTCTTCGACTGGAGCGCCGGAGCCGTTCCCACGGGAGTGAAGTCACTCGGCGCCATGTCCAGGCGTCCCGTCTCTTCCCGGAGGCGCCGTGCCCGGTACCACGACGAGCATGCGCCCGAGAAGCACCCACGAGTGGAAGCACTTCCACTCGCCGGGCCCCTCCGAGAACGGCATACGCTCGGGAGTATCGCGCCCTGCTTCGCCGAGAAGCGAAACTCGCCCACGAGGGCTCTTCTTCATGTTGGACATCCCAGGTTACAGAGTCCTAGGCACCCTCCGGGCCACGGGCTCGAACGTGCTGTTCCACGCGGTGCGCGAGGCCGATGGTGTCCCCGTCATCCTCAAGACGCCGATGGCCCCCGCCCCCGGCGCCAGCGAGCACGAGCGCTACCGGCGGGAGTTCGCCATCCTGCAGCGGCTGCGGGACGTGCGTGGGGTGGCCAGGCCCTACGCCCATGAGCGCGTTCACGAGCGGCCCGTGCTTCTGCTGGAGCGGGTGCAGGGCGAGCCCCTGTCCGAGACCGCGGGCCAGCCGATGGAGGTCTCCCGGTTCTTGCGCCTGGCCCTCTCGCTGGTGTCCACCCTGGCCGAGGTCCACTGCCGCGACATCATCCACAAGGACATCAAGCCCTCCAACATCCTCCTGGAGCCGTCCGGCGAGGCGCGGCTCATCGACTTCGGCGTGGCCACGCTCCAGCGGGTGGAGCACCTGGAGGCGGCGCCCGCGCATCTCATCGAGGGCACGCTGGCGTACATGTCGCCCGAGCAGACCGGGCGGATGAACCGCGTGGTGGACTACCGCACGGACTTCTACTCGCTGGGCGTCACCTTCTACGAGCTGCTCACGGGGCGCAGGCCCTTTCAAGCCAAGGACGCGCTCGAGTGGTTCCACGCCCACCTGGCGCAGCGCCCGAAGCCGCCCCACGAGCTGAATCCCCAGGTGCCGTCGGCCTTGTCCGCGCTCGTGATGAAGCTGCTGGCCAAGGTGGCCGAGGAGCGCTACCAGAGCGCCGAGGGTTTGAAGGCCGACCTGGAGCGCTGCCGGGAGGCGCTCGGCCAGGGCGTGCGGGAGGTATTCCCCCTGGGGACCCAGGACACGCCCCAGCGCTTCCAACTGCCGCAACGGCTCTATGGGCGTGAGGCGCAGGTGGCCTCCCTGCTCGAGGGCTTCGAGCGCGTGACGCGCACGGGCCGGCCGGAGCTGCTGCTGCTCAGCGGCTACTCGGGCATCGGCAAATCCGCGGTGGTGCACGAGTTGTACAAGCCGGTGGTGCGCCAGCGCGGGTTCTTCCTGAGCGGCAAGTTCGACCAGTTCCAGCGGGACATCCCCTACGCCACCCTGGCCCAGCTCCTGCGCGGGCTGGTGCAGCAACTGCTCGCCGGGAGCGAGGAGGAACTCGCCCGGTGGCGTGAGCAGGTGAATCGAGCTTGGGACGGCCAGGGCCAGGTGCTCGTGGACCTGGTGCCCCAACTGGAAGTACTCGTGGGCCGGCAACCCATGCCCCAGGCGCTGCCCGCCAGCGAGGGGCAGCTGCGCTTCTTCCGGGTGGTGCGCCAGTTCGTGTCGGTGTTCTCCACGAAGGAGCAGCCGGCGGTGGCGTTCCTGGATGACTTGCAGTGGGCGGACCCCTCCAGTCTGCGGCTGCTCGAGCAGATGGTGTCCCATCCGGAGAGTCCCCCGGTGTTGTGGCTCGGCGCCTACCGGGACAACGAGGTGGGCCCCACGCACCCACTGATGGCGGTATTGGAGAAGGCGAGCGAGGCGGGAACGCGCCTCACGGACATCCGGCTGGAGCCGCTGCGCGTGGAGCACGTGGAGCAGTTGGTGGGCGAGACGCTCCCAGGAGCGGGCCGGGAGGAGGTCGCCCCCCTGGCGGAGCTGGTGCACGAGAAGACGGGAGGCAACCCCTTCTTCCTGCTGCAACTGCTGGTGACGCTCCATCAGGAGGGTCTGCTCGTGCGCCTGCCCGAAGGAGGCTGGCGGTGGGATGCCGAAGGGGTGCGCGCCCGGGACTACTCGGAGAACATCATCGACTTCATGGTGGGCAAGCTGCGCCAGCTGCCCCCGGACACCCAGCACCTGCTGCGGCTGGCGGCGTGCGCGGGCGCCGTCTTCTCGCTCCAGATGTTGGGCACCCTCTCGGGACTCTCCGAGGTGGAGAAGGTGGAGCAGGGCCTCGAGCCCGCGCTGCGTGAAGGCCTGCTGGGGCGCGCCGGAGCGGAGACGTACCGCTTCCTGCATGACCGCATCCAGCAGGCGGCCCATTCGCTCAGCTCCGAGGCGCAGCGCCAGGAGGTGCACCTGCGCATCGGCCGCCTGCTGCTCCAAAGCCTGTCCCCGGAACAGGCGCGCGAGTCACTCTTCGAGGTGGTGGGCCAGCTCAACGCCGGGGTGGCGCTCATGGAAGATCCCACCGAGCGCCACCACCTCGCGCGGCTCAACGCCGAGGTGGGGAAGAAGGCCCAGGCCGCGCTCGCGCTGCGCCCCGCCCTCACCTACTTCGCGACGGCCTTCGCGCTCATTCCCGCGGACCCCTGGGAGACGGACCCCGCCCTGGCCTTCCAGGTGCGGCTGGCCCAGGCGCGCACGGAGCTCATGAGCGGCTCGCCCTCCGAGGCCCAGCGCCAACTCGAGGAGCTGCGCCCCCGGACACGCACCCGCGCGGACACCGTGGCCCTCTACCTGCTGACCCAGGACATCCACTTCGCCACGGGTGCGTTCCTGGAGGGCATGAGCTGCCTCCGGGAGTGCCTGGAGCTGCTGGGCATGCCCGTCCCGCGGCAACCCACCTGGGAGGAGGCCGTGGCCGCCCATGAGGAGGCCTGGGCCCTGTTGGGGCAGCGTCCCATCGAGAGCCTCCTCGAGTTGCCCCTCATGACCGACCCGGACATGAAGATGGCCGTCGTCGCCCTCTTCAAGCTCTTCCCCGGCGCCTACTCCTCCGACCCGAACCTGCTCATCATCATCCTGAGCCGGATTGTCTCCCTCACCCTGCGCCACGGCATCGTGGACGCCGCCGTGCCCGGGTACACCTGGTTCGGCGTCATCACCGGCTCGTTCTTCAAGCGCTACCGGGAAGGCTTTGCCTTCGCACGGCTCGCCCTCGCATTCGTCGAGCGCTACCATCTGTCCGCCTACCGAGGGGATGTGCTGCTCGGCATGCAGTTCAGCAGCTACTGGGTCCAGCCCCTCCCCCGCGCGCAGGAGATGCTCCTCGACGGCCTGCGGTATGCGCTTCAAGTGGGCGACATCGCACCCGCTACCTATTGCAGCGTCTATCTCGTCACCAACCGCCTGGCCATGGGGCACGCCCTGGACGAGGTCCACCAGGAGTCGCTCGTGCGCGACGAGTTCCTGCGCAAGACGGGCTTCGTGGATCCCCAGGAGGCGCTCCTCGTGAGTCAGCGCTACGTGCAACAGCTGCGTGGCCACTCCCTGTCGTTCTCCACCCTGAGCGGGGAGGGCTTCGACGAACGGGCCTGCGAGGCGCGGATGACGCCCGAGCGGCTCGGCGGCACGCGCTGCCATTACTGGATCCACAAGATGCAGTCGCGCTTCATGTGCGGCGACTATGCGGAAGCCCGAGAAGCGGCGGACAAGACGGCCGGGTTGTTGTGGTCCTGCTTCGGCACCCTCAATGCCCGCGAAGGCCACTTCTACCGCGCCCTGACCCTGGCCGCGTGCTTCGAGGGGGCCACGCCCGAGCAGCAGCGGGAGTGGCTCGTGGCCATCGAGCATCACCACCAACAGCTCGCCGAATGGGCGGAGCTGTGCCCCGAGAACTTCCGCGCGCTCGAGCGGCTCGTCTTCGCGGAGCGGGCCCGGCTCCTGGGGCGCTCGGAGGACGCGACACGGGCCTACGAGCAGGCCATCCGCTCGGCCCGGGAGAACGGAGCCACCCAGTACCTGGGACTGGCCAGTGAGCTCGCGGCGAAGTTCTGGCGCACGCGCGAGGCGCCCATCGTCGCTCATGCCTTCGCGCGCGAAGCCCGGGCGGCATACCAGCGGTGGGGAGCGCGGGCCAAGGTCCAGCACCTGGAGTCCCAGTGGCCAGAGCTCACGTCCACCCAGTCTCCCCAGGACACGCTGACCACCAGCAGCACGGACTCCACCCACATCGACGCGCTCACGGTGGTCAAGGCGCAGCAGGCCGTCTCGGGTGAGATCGAGCTGGAGCGCCTGGTGACGGCACTGATGCGGGCGGCGATGGAGAACGCGGGCGCGCAGCGAGGCGCCCTGCTGCTGCCCGACGGGGACGCGCTCTCGGTGGCGGCCCTCTTCCAGCTCTCGCCGGAGGGCGCCCTGGTGGCCTCGGACGAGGCAGGCCACCACGAGCTGCCGTGGACACTCCTCGCCTATGTCCGGCGCACGCGGGAACACGTGCTCATCGGCGATGCCTCCCAGCCCCATGCGTTCTCCGCCGATGCCTGGCTGGCGCGCGGCGGAGCCCGCTCGGTGTTGTGCCTGCCCCTGATGAGGCAGGAGCAATTCTCCGGGGCCCTGTACCTGGAGAACGACCTGGCCACCAACGCCTTCAGTCCGGCGCGCCTGGCGCTGCTGGGACACCTCGCCTCCCAGGCGGCCATCTCCATCGAGAACGCGCGGCTGTACGCGGACGTGCAGCGCGCCCGGACGGAGCTGCACCGGGCCAACGACGAGCTGGAGCGGCGGGTGGAGGAGCGCACGCGCGAGCTCAAACAGGCCCAGGCGCGCCTGGTGGACACCGCGCGCGAGGTGGGCATGGCGGAGGTGGCCTCCAACGTGCTGCACAACGTGGGCAATGTGCTCACCAGCGCCGTCGTCAACATGGAGATGATGAGCAAGGCCGTGGGCGCCCTGCGAGTGGGCCGGGTGGGGCAGACCGGAGCCCTGCTGCTGGAGCATCGGGGGGCGTTGGCGGACTTCCTGACGGAGGATCCGCGGGGCAGCCAGCTGCCAGAATACCTGGTGGCGCTCGGCGACGAGCTGATGCGCGAGCAGACACGCCTGCAGGAGGACATGGCGGTGATGAACCGGCACATCGAGCACATCCGCGCCATCGTCCAGGTGCAGCAGACGTATGCGCGCAACGTGCTGATGACGGAGGAGTGCGAGCTGTCCCAGCTCGTCGACGACGCGCTGCGCATCCAGATGGAGTCGCTGCGACGTCACGGCGTCACCGTCCACCGGGAGCTGTCGGAGGTGCCCCCGGTGAAGGTGGACAAGCACAAGGTGCTGCAAATCCTCATCAACCTGCTGAGCAACGCCAAACACGCGCTGGACGAAGTGCCCGAGGGCCGGCGCAACCTCTGGGTGAGGCTGACGGCGGTGGGGAACGTGGCGCGCATCCAGGTGGCGGATGATGGGGTAGGCATCGCGCCGGAGCTGATGGACAGCCTGTTCGTCCACGGCTTCACCACGCGCAAGGACGGCCACGGCTTCGGGCTGCACTCGAGCGCACTGGTGGCGCAGATGCTCAAGGGTCGCCTCACCCTGGAGAGCGAGGGCCTCGGCCAGGGCGCCGTGGCCACGCTGGAGCTTCCGCTCACCTCCGAAGGGAGTCCCCGCGCGTCGTCGTGAGCAGCGCGGCCTTCCAGTAAGCGCCCCCGCCCGGCGCTGGCCATGGCGAGGCGCAGGGCCTGCCTATTGAGTAGCCCCTGCCTCCTCGAGCAGCCGCACGCTGTCGGTGAGGCGCCTGTCCCTCGCCCTCTTCAGCGGCGTGCCACCTTCCGGGTCGTGTGCATGGGGATTGGCGCCCGCCCGGAGCAACTGTTCGAGCACCGCCGGGTGCTCGATGGCGTAATCCACCGGCCGCCATCCGAAGTTATTGGCCTGGTTGGGCTCGGCGCCAGCCTCGAGCAGCGCGATGACACAGGCGAGGTGCCCGCTACGCGCCGCCACCTCCAGAGGAGTGCTGCCATGCTGGTCCGACTGGCGTGCCTGGGCGCCGCGAGCCAGGAGCGCCTTCACCACGGCGCAGTGCCCGCTCATCGCGGGACGTAGCAGCACGGGAGTATGAGGCCAGGAGAGGAGACTGGGATTGGCGCCGTGGGCGAGCAGCAATTCGACGGCCTCGACCTTCCCCTCATCGGCGGCCAGACCCAGCGCCGTCCGCAACAACACTTCGGGCTCCTTCGTCTCCACCAGGGCACCCGCTTCCAACAGGGCCCGAATCACTTCCACCGTGCCCAGGCTCGCCGCCACATGCAGCGCGGGAGTTCCCGACCCGGTGTGAGCCACGGGCCGTACCCCCTCTCGCAGCAGCGAGCGCACACGGACGACATCCTTCTCCGCCACCGCCGCCAACAGCTCGTCATCGCGCACGGCGGCCCGCGCTTCGGCCCGGCGGGAGGCGACCGCTTCCTTGTATTGACGTGTCCACTCCCGTTGTTCCTGCTTCACCTGGGCGAGCAGTGCCCGATGACGCTCGGGGGTAAAGGGCAGGCGCAGCTCGGGCACGGTCATGAACCAGCGCCGGCTGCGATTGAAGCCGCCAGCCAAGAGGAAGCGCGCTCCCACCTCGGGTCCCCGCTGGCTCGTGGCCTTCCAGCGCCTGATTCCTTCCTCTTCCCCCACCTCGCACATCAGGTGCAGGTGTTCGCTCCATACAGCCTGGACGACGCCGGGGGTGATGTCCCCCGTGAGCACCTCCTCCACCTGGAGAAGCACCGTGGAGGGCTCGGCGTGCGTCGCTCCCTCGTCATGCACCGCCACGACCCTTGCCACCACCAGCTCGCATTCGTCCACCGCTGGGAAGGCCTCTTTCCTGAGGATGTGCAGGAAGCCATGCGGGTCGCAGTGCACGGCATACGAGTGCCGCGCATCCTCGTCCAAGCGAGGCGCCAGCAGTATTCCAATTGAATCGCCAGGAAGCTGTGCGTGCGCCAGCCCTCCCAAGCCCAGCAGCACGAGCCCGAGTACCTGGCACACGAAGGACGACCTGGGGAATGCACGCATGACGCCATTGTCGCCTGGGAGGATGGCCGGAGAGAACAGTCTTACCACCGCGAAATGCACTGCCCCGCTGGTGGGCCGGCGTGAAGGACCCGCTGTTCCTCGACCTCGCGGTCTACGGGCTCGAGCAGCAGCCCGGCCGCAACATCTACAAGGAGTTCGAGGACGAGCTGCGGCGCCGGGGCCACGGTGCATTGCGGCCCCGGCACCTGGTGCTCACCGGAAGCGCGGTATGCTGCTCAGCAGGGCACCCGAGCCCGGGCGTGGATTGTTGGCCGCGTCGAACTCCCAGTAGCGGCCATAGGCGGTGATGGTCTCGACGAGCCCCTGCCCGGGCACGACCGCCAGCTCGCGCGTGTCGAAGACGCACGCCTGTCCCGCGGGAGCCCAGGCACAGGGCCCGTTCGCATAACGCGGGACCGCTCGCAGATCTCCCTCCTCGAGTTGAGTCCCGGCCGCATTGAAGATCCAGTAGCGGCCATAGCCGTTGATCGACTCGATCAGCCCCCAACCCGGGTAATCGACCAGGTTCCGGGTGTCCATCCTGCAGCTCGTTCCGGCAGTGAGCCGGCAGGGCCCCTGGGCGTACCGGGACACGCTCCGCAGATCGCTCCCGGAGCCCGCCCACACATTGCCCCAGGCGTCGAAGTTCCAGTAACGGCCGTAGGCGCCCACCGACTCGACGTAGCCAATCCCCGGGTAATCGAGCGTGGTCGATGTCTCGAACCGGCAGGGCTGACCCGCGGGAGCCCAGGCGCAGGGCCCGTTGGCGTACCGGGGGATGCTTCGCAGATCGACCGGGCTGCCGATCCGCTGCCCGGCGAGATTGAACTTCCACATCCGCCCATAGGCCACCACCGTCTCCTCGAAGACTCCCGCGCTGTTCACGT